>CAYJMC010000127.1:0-1022 GCA_964371335.1 uncultured Anaerolineaceae bacterium | reverse complement strand
CCCTCGAAGCCGCCCTTCTTGAAGGCGTAATACCAATCTTCGAGGGTGCGTTGGGCCACGAACTGAGGGGGAGCGTCGGCATCCCCGGGCAAGGGGTGAGCAGAGGCTACCTGTTCCAGCGCGGCCGACAGGGGCCAATGCTGGTGAATCAGCTCGATGATTTGTTGAACCAGGCTCAAGCGCCGCAAGGCGATGGCCTCCTGAACCGATTGAGAGGTGTTTTTCATGCGGCGCGGAGCCTCTCACGCCGCCGCCCCTAATTTCCAAAACACCGTTTTGTGGGATCGCTAAACCCCTGCGGTCCAATGGAAACTTCAAGCAGACGGTTGCAGGCAGCGGTGGTTGCCCAGGAGCGAAATGCGGTGGTGCTCGGAAAGAAAACAGAGCATCTTTACCACCGAGTCGAATGACTGACGCAAGCTTGCCCAGAGTGAGGCGCCGTCGGAAACCGTGCTGCAAACCCGTTGTCCGAAGGCATCTTTGAGGGTGGTGACGCGCTTGGTCAAGGCACTCCACGCTCGCTGGAGGCAACCAGCCTCCAAGACGCGGGGCGGAGGGTCCAGGCCTTGCGTTTGGATCCCCGCCCGTTTGTCGAACTCCCCTTGCAGCCGCTCAGCGCGGACGGACCGGTAAGGCAATCGATGCGGCGGCAGCACCGAAAAAGTCAGACCGCAAGGGCGACAGAGGTAACGCTGAATCCTCTCCAGCAGGGTCTCTTCCGGATTATCATAGCGCCTGTAACATCCGTGGCGGTGCACCATCCCCGGACAACCGCGGGGACAGGGCGGACGCAATCCTTTGAGCTGATCTTCGCGAACTTGGATCGGAGAACTTCTCCGAAATCCTCACGGCCGATCAAGCCGCTTTATCTTGGGCACCACGTCTCAACTCCCACCATCCTTTGCCTCCCCGTCCAGTCCCACGCTCCCCCTTTCAATTCACAGCGCTACAATTTTGTGAGCAGTCCTACTGCCTGCAAGTCTGCAGCCAACTCCTCTGGTCCGTAGTGGATTGGGATGTGC
>CAYJMC010000126.1:0-1219 GCA_964371335.1 uncultured Anaerolineaceae bacterium | reverse complement strand
CTTATTCCAAGATCTTAGTAATCACGCCGGCGCCCACGGTCAGGCCGCCTTCGCGAATGGCGAACTTGGAGCCCTGCTCCAAAGCCACCAGCGAGCCCAGCTCTACCTGCAGGTTCACGTTGTCGCCCGGCATGACCATCTCCACGCCTTCCGGCAGGGTGATCTCCCCGGTCACGTCCATGGTGCGGATGTAGAACTGCGGTTTGTACCCGGTGAAGAAGGCTTTGTGCCGCCCGCCTTCCTCTTTCTTCAGCACGTACACTTCGCTCATGAATTTTTTGTGCGGTTTGATCGACCCCGGCTTGGCCAGCACCATGCCGCGCTCTACCTGGTCGCGGTCGATGCCGCGCAGCAGCAACCCGGCGTTGTCGCCTGCCAGGCCTTCATCCAGTTGTTTGTGGAACATTTCGATCCCCGTCACCACGGTCGAGCCCACTTTGTCGCGCAGACCCACGATGTCCACGGTGTCGTTCAGCTTCACCCGCCCCCGGTCGATGCGCCCGGTCACCACCGTGCCGCGGCCTTTGATGGAGAACACGTCTTCAATCGACATCATGAAGGGCTTCTCCACTTCGCGCACCGGCTCCGGGATGTATTCATCCACCACCCGCAGCAGTTCCCGGATAGAAGCATAGTCCTCGTGGTTGGGGTCGGTCTCTTTGCTCTCCAGGGCCTTCAGCGCCGAGCCGCGCACGATGGGGGTCTCGTCCCCGGGGAAGCCGTAGCCGTTCAGCAGCTCACGCAGTTCCAACTCCACCAGTTCCAAGAGTTCCGGATCGTCCATCTGGTCCACTTTGTTCAGGTAGACCACGATGCTGGGCACTTCCACCTGGCGGGCCAGCAGCACGTGCTCCCGCGTCTGGGGCATGGGGCCGTCGGGCGCCGCCACCACCAGAATGGCGCCATCCACCTGGGCGGCGCCGGTGATCATGTTTTTGATGTAGTCCCGGTGCCCCGGCATGTCCACATGGGCGTAGTGGCGCTTGTCCGTGGCGTATTCGACGTGGGTGATGTTGATGGTGATGCCGCGCTCGCGCTCTTCCGGGGCGTTGTCGATGGTGTCGTACGCCCGGTATTCGCCTTTGCCCAGCATGGCCGCCACTTTGGTGATCGCAGCCGTCAGCGTGGTCTTGCCATGGTCAATGTGCCCCATGGTGCCCACGTTCAGATGCGGCTTGCTGCGATCAAATTTTTCCTTCGACATGAATCCTTCTCCTTA
>CAYJMC010000125.1:0-1323 GCA_964371335.1 uncultured Anaerolineaceae bacterium | reverse complement strand
TAGCAGGCTGTTGAAATTCGGCGATGAACCGAGCCGAAGGTGATCACTGAAGGTGAGAGCGATGCGATCGCGGCGACCTTTTGACGCTTTGCACCTGCTTCGATCTGCCGCAGGCACCGCGGACCCGTCATCTTCGCCTTCATGTTGCAGCTCCGTACGGCGCCGCGATCGGCATTCGCGCCATTCGCACCAGGTTGCTCGCCGTCATCGTGAGCTTGAAGTGCTGATCAACCCGTCGCAGGCCCCGATAGACGGTTTGGCGGATTCGCCCGATCGTCTTGCCCCAGCCGAAGTGCTCCTCGATGCGCTTGCGAACAACCTGGCTCACTGCGTAACCAGGGTGCCGGGTGGTGCGCCCATCGATGGCGCTCCCACCGTTGCGCGTGTCGTTGCGAGCAAGGTGAGGAGTGACGTTTCGCTCGCGACAGGCCGCCACGAAGCCGTTCGTGTCATAGCCCTTGTCGGCGCCGAGCGTCTTCGGATGAGTGCCCGGCATGACATCGAGCATCGCCAGGGCCGCCTCGCGCTCCCCCGATCCCGTGGCGTGAGTGGCCACGGCACTGACCACCAGCCCGGAGCGGTTCTCCATCAGCACATGCCCTTGGTAGCACAGGATCGCCGCCGCGTTGTGGCTCTTGCGATAGAGCCGAGCGTCCGGATCGGTGCTGCTCTCATGGGTGTCGTTGCTGCGAGACCTGCCCTTCCAGTCGGCCTGGCTGTTGCGTCCCGGGCCACCGGGGCGCTGGTCATCGGCTCCGTCCTTGGGCCGGAAGCTCTTTTGGCTCGCCCACGCCTGGATAAGCGTCCCATCGACCGAGAAATGCTCTTTGGATACCAACCCCCGGGCTTCGGCCAGGCGCATCACTTCGCTGAAGAATGCCTCCACCACGGAATTCTCGAGCAACCGATCCCGATTCTTGGAAAACACCGAGTGCTCCCACACCGCGTCATCGATCGCCAGGCCCACGAACCAGCGAAACAGCAGGTTGTAGCGCAACTGCTCGCAGATCTGCCGCTCGCTGCGCACCGAGTAGAAGACCTGCAGGAGCGAGGCCCGGATGAGCTTCTCCGGCGCGACGCTGTCCCGGCCCTTGTCGGCGTAGATCTCATTGAAGAGACCGTTGAGCCCGGCCAGAGCCTCGTTGACCAAAATCCGGATCGCGCGCAGCGGGTGATCCACCGGCACGAAGTCCTCGAGCTTGGCCACTGTGAAGAGCGCTTCCTGCATCCCGTCGGCTCCGCGCATCTCGCAAACTCCCGTCACGATCTACTGCGTGAGACTACACACGCAAAGGTCGGTTCGGGGCATTTTTCAACAGCCTG
>CAYJMC010000124.1:0-1488 GCA_964371335.1 uncultured Anaerolineaceae bacterium | reverse complement strand
GCCCAATGGCCCTAAGCTGATTTTCGCGCGATTCGTGCGGGTTGCTGGTATTTGCCGTGGCCTTTGTTCTTGACCTTACCGTCTTGGAGGCGCGGATACGAGCGTCCCGGTCGTTTGCGGATCTTGGCGGCTCGGATCTCCGCCAGGAATCTGGCAGAGAGGATGGCGTACTCGGCCGAGGACATGCGGCCGATCCTGCCGATGGCCTTTCTCTCCAGCGTCAAGGCCGCCAGGAAGCTCAGATCGACGGGGGCCTGATCGGTTCCCTCGGCCGCTTGGGTCATGGTGTATCGGATCAGGTTGCTGAGCATGAGGTGGGTATAGACTTCTTTGAGGATGCCCCGAGGAGTTCGGGATCGCAGGTTCTGGATGTCCAGGCTGTGCTTCCATTCCCGATAAATGGTTTCCACGGTCCAGCGGCGATGGTAAAGATCAATCAACTCTTCCCGGGAGCACAGGTGGTCATCCATCAACGAGGTCAACAGCCAACTGGGGCGGAATCCGCGGCGCTGATAGCGAATGAGTCGGCAGATCAACTCTCCAGGCAGGCCGGGGCAGCGGCGTCGGCTGTCCGTCGAGGGGCGGAATCGGACCTGCCATTCCTGTGGCCCGAGGCGTCGTATCCGCTTGGGCAAGGCGGCCATTTGATTCGAGAGGCGCAGGAGGTAGTGAGCCTTCCGCCGCACGATGCTCCAGATGGCCGCGTAGGGAAAAAAAGCCGCGGTCCAGCAACAGTAAATCGTTGCGCTCGAGGGTGGGAACCAAGTGGCGCAGAGCGGTGTGCTCGCTGAAACGGAGGGGGACGAACTTGAAGGCCGTACAGAAGCCGGTGAACACCGAACAGAACGCGACCAGCCGCCCTTGGGGCTGGCGGCTTTTTCGTTTGCCGTTCTTGGGGCAGCCAAAGAAGGAGGCCAAGGCGGGGACCTTGGGCAGTCGGACTTCCGAGCCGTCCCCGGCCAGCACGCGGAATCGATCTTTCCAGCGCATGGCGCCGGCGAAACGGTCCTGGTATCGATCCTCCAACCGATCCCAGAGAGCCCGCCAGAATCGCAGTGGCAACTTCCTGCGGGCTTGGCAAAAGGCTTCCTCGCTGACGCAGGTGGCGGGCAGATGGGGACAGGCGGCCCGAACCCAATCCCAGGCTCGCAGAAGCCCTTGGGTCATTGATTCCGTGTGCAGTCCCACACAAGCCATGAGCCAGAAGACGACCTGTGGAGTCAGGGGACGCTCCTTCTTGGGAGCACAGCCCGTGTTACGAGCAATCGTCTTGAAGTCCCCAGGCGTCAAAACGGCCTGGAACCGAGCCAGACCAAACGAAAGGATGGTTCCAGAACGAGCGTGGGTTGAGCCGATGAAAGACATCAGAAGCCTCCGTGCACAAGCCACTGGATGGGCGGTCATCCACGACCACCCGCTACACCCCATCCATCGGTTTACGGAGGCTGTTTTTATTGGTGAAATGGGCTTGGCTTAGGGCCATTGGGC
>CAYJMC010000123.1:0-1547 GCA_964371335.1 uncultured Anaerolineaceae bacterium | reverse complement strand
GGCGGGCGTGGACTCTGCTTGGGAGCAGAAAAAACTCGAAGCCAGAAAAATGCTCGAAAACGTGGTGAGTCCCACCAGTCGTATGTGCGCTGTGTTGGGTGGCTTAGAATCATAGATCCAGCAATCGGTAGAGGATCAAGGTAAACACGACAGAAGCCAAAATTGGCACGAGAAGGCTGAATCCGATTCGCTTCCATATTCCGCGAATAGGCTCCACAAACAGAAGGTGTGCTAACAGAGGGCTGGCGAAAGCGACGAACAGCCAAAAAGGCGCGCTGCATACCAAAATGAATAGGTAGCCAAGTCCAAATGCTTGATTGCCATCGGTCGGGCCGAGCAAGTAACTCCAAGTCAATAAGCTGGCGAGCAAAGAAAAGCCAAGTGCAATGAGCTCGACAATGGTGTAACTGAAAATATTCAGGGCGCGATTTCGATCTTTAGACATACTCAATTCTTCTTGCCGTAGTAATGGCAAATGTGACGATGGCTGGTGCAAAGAATAGTGAAACGCCAATCCAGATACTCGCCGAGTGCCGCCTAATCGCCTAAATCGTTTAGCCCGTTAGACGGTAATGGATTAAATTAGAATGAGCAGATTATAAGCACGGACTCCAAGCAGGTCAACAAATTGTTTGATTGCCCCCTCAAGCCCTTATCGCAAGTTCCACTGCGACGGATGGTTCAACACGGTCTCGGCTGCGATCTTTTGGAGTTGTCCCGCAATCTCCTTCGACAGGTTGGCGCGATAACTCAGTCCCTCGGGGCTTTCGCGGAAGATGGTGGCGTAGAAGACGCACGCAGCCAGATAGGTCCCTTGCTCGCTGGGATGGCTTCCATCCTCCTGCCACAAACTCAGTTGCGGATAAAATCGGGTGGCGGTCATCCAGGCCGACCCGACAGGCGCGACGGGGGCGTTCAGTTCGTACGCAATTTCCAGGTAGGACTGGTTGACCGCGAACTGCATGGCTTCATAATTGGGCAGTCCATTTTCGGGCCAGCCTCCCTGGTGCGCCCAGGCCATAAAGAAGATGGGCGTTCCTCCGCTGGCCTCGATGGTCTTCACCAGCGCCCGCGCGGACGGGTACATGGTTTCATCGCGGCTGAACTGTATGGACGGGATCAGGCTCTGCTCCTGAAGCGCCACATAAGTCCACTGCGCCGATTGGATCATCTTCTGGGTCTCGGAGGAAAGCTCGTGGTCGAGCAGCCGCAAGCCGCCTTTGGCCGCCATGCCTGTTTCAACGGGATGCCCGCCAGCGCGGGCCAACTCGGCAAACGTGGACGGCAGGTTGTTGACATAAGTGTAGCTGTTGCCGATGAACAGCATGCGCGTGCATGCATCATCATTACAACCGGGCGCGCATCCAACGGTGAGCAGCGCCAGCAGCAGGCAAAAGATCAGAACACGTTTCATTTGTCCCTCCGAAATTTATGGTGGATAGCAAATGCTTTGCATGATTTTCATCTGCGCGTAGCCACTTTAGTAAAAGGATGTCATTGTTATACTGAGTTGTCCCAGCAAGTACACTCTCGCGAAAGGACAACGG
>CAYJMC010000122.1:0-1600 GCA_964371335.1 uncultured Anaerolineaceae bacterium | reverse complement strand
GTAACTGCTCAGGCATAGAAGCCTGATAAACTGCGATTGTCAAGAACGTGGATATAGGCCAGAATAGGGTCATGGAAGCACTACGCCTACCTAGTCGAGAAGATATCCACACGGCCTACATTCAAGGTGAAGATGCGGTAGTCGCCTTGATGGCTGAGCTTGTGGAAAGTTGGGTCGGTATCCTCCAGCAGCAACAGAGTACCATTCAAGCGCTCCAAGAGCGGATCGAGGCGCTGGAAAACCAGTTGGCCAAGGACAGCGGCAACAGTGGCAAGCCACCGTCCAGTGATGGGTACAAGAAACCGGCGCCGCGTAGTCTGCGCCAGGTGAGTGGTAAGCGAAGCGGCGGTCAACCTGGGCACAAGGGGCATGCATTGGCAATGCGGGCTGACCCGGACCAGGTCCAAGTGCATGCGGTCGCCCGTTGTCCACACTGTCAGAACAATTTGGCCGAGGCGTCTGTCCACGGATTCGAACGTCGGCAAGTCTTTGATCTGCCGCCGGTCCAGGTGGTAGTAACGGAACACCGTGCAGAGATCAAAGCTTGTCCGCACTGCGGTCACGTGTGCAAAGCGCCGTTTCCGGCGGGAGTGAACCAGCCGGTGCAGTACGGGCCGCAGATCAAGGCGCAGATGGTGTACTTCAGTCAGTACCATTTCGTGTCGCTAGAGCGGGTGGCCGAGATCATCAATGACCTGTATGCGCAGCCTGTGAGTGAAGGCACGATTGTGGAAGCCTGTCTGGCGGCTGCGGTCCAGGTTGCGCCGGTCAACGAGCAGATCAAGCAGTACCTGACCACGGACGAAGCGGTAACCCATCACGATGAGACCGGCGCCAGAGTAAGCGGGAAGCTTGCCTGGCTGCATTCGACCAGCACCGCACAGTTGACGCACTACGCACTTCACCCACAGCGAGGTGCGCAGGCGTTGGATGCCATCGATATCTTGCCCCAGCGCACAGGCGTCGTGATCCACGATGACTACCGTTCCTACTTCAAGTATCACAACGTCTTTCACGCCCTGTGTAACGCCCATCACTTGCGTGAACTGCGCTTCATCGACGAGCGCTATGCACAGACGTGGGCCAAAGACATGGCCGCCTTGCTCGTAGAGATCAAGCACGCCACCGAAGAAGCCAAGGGGCAAGCCCAAGTTCTGCTCCCAGTAGACCAGCAGACTGCGTATGCCGCGCGTTATCTGCAGCTACTCGAACAAGGGCTGACCGACAATTTGGCAGCCCCACCCTCCGAACCTGGCCCGAAGAAGCGCGGCCGCAAGAAGCAAAGTCCAGCGAAGAACCTCCTGGATCGCCTAACGCTTCATCAAGCGGGTGTGCTGGCCTTCATGTACGATTTTAAGGTGCCGTTCGACAACAATCAGGCCGAACGCGACCTACGCATGATGAAGGTCAAGCAGAAGGTCTCAGGCTGTTTCCGCTCGCCAGCCGGGGCACATGCTTTCTGCCAGATCCGCGGCTATCTCTCAACCGCGCGCAAGCACGGGCAGCGCGTCCTTGACTCCTTACACCTGGCTCTGCTTGGCATTCCCTTCATTCCATCTTGCATCACTGCTCACGCTCCGCCACCTGCCTGAGCAGTTAC
>CAYJMC010000121.1:0-1614 GCA_964371335.1 uncultured Anaerolineaceae bacterium | reverse complement strand
CCCTTGCCAGGAGTATCCGCCTCTTCACCGAGATACTTAGTAAAGTCAACCCGGTCGCCTTCGGGCAGACGCTGCGCATCCGCAAGGTTGTCAAGAGAATCGTTCAGAATTTGGAACTCTCGGATGCCTGGCGATTCGAGCTTGCAGCCATGCTCTCGCAGATTGGCTGCATGACTCTGCCTTCCGCCGTGCTCGAAAAGGCGCGTTCTAGAATACCATTGTCTGACGGTGAAAAGAGTCTTATTGCCTCTCACCCCATGATCGCCTATAAATTGCTGGGAGACATCCCACGGATAGAACCGATTCCCTTGATGATCCGCGAACAGCAAAAGTCGTTCACTGATTACCTTGAAGAAGGTGGGGCGTCTGAACAACGAAAAGCGGTATTGGGCGCCCAGATTTTAAAGGTGGCCATTGATTATGAGAGCGCTATACACGATGGTACTTCACACCAGGATGTTGTTCAAACTATGCTACTCCATAGCCGAAAGTACAACCCAAATCTCGTAAATGCGCTTGGCATGGAAGAAATCCTTGAAGAGGAATGGGTTGTAAAGATGACCTATGCTAATCTCATCGAGAATGGCATGGTTGCCAACGAGGATGTAATTTCCAAAGACGGGGATTTGATTGTGCCCCGAGGGCAGACATTTTCCACGTCGCTCGTGGAGCAGCTAAAGTTCATTTCAAAAGAAAGCGGCATTGTGGAACCTTTTAGCGTACTTATCCCAAACGCATTGGAGTCAATACCTTGATAGCCTGTCTGAGTAATACAAAACTGAGCAGGATACTGTTCCCTGATCGGTTGGTGGAGAGCAACAGCATATCAAGCGCCCGTCAATCATGGCCTGCTCCTTCTGCTAGGTGATAAGAGCTGAAGCATACTGTGAGTCAATCGCTATTTTTACCCGACAGTAAAAAATCGTTTCGGAATTTCCGCTTTGGGTGCTTTTTGTTGGGTTTACTGGTGTTTACTGCTGGCGTGACGTTAGGGCTTTGGGTCATTTTGGCAGCAGACAAGTTCGGTCAGTTGGAACTGAATGAAGTTGGTCACTGTATTAGGGCAGGTTACACGTATTCTCAAATCGAAACCTGTATAGGACAGCCAGCCAACATCACCCGGGGCGGGATTATGCCTGGCGGCGCCATTATCCGGACATACTGGCTGGCCGACGATGTGCAGATGGTGTTGGTGTTCACTCCGGCAGACAGCCTCTATTCCGCAACTATAACCTGGCCCAATGGCTCGGAACAAAAGTTTCTGCCCTAGTGATCGGTGCACCAAATTGGCGTGTGGGGGCTTATGGCCCGGAAACACACAGGGAGGGGATGATTCGGAAACGATCGCCTGTCCCCGGCCGGAAAGGATTCATCATCATGAGTTCGAGGATTGGAGGATCAGAAAATGAAACGTAATTTCAGACTTTTCCGAAACACCTTGGGCATCAGCCTTGTGCTAGCGCTGGTAATCGTGGGCGTGGCTCTGGCAGTAGATGTGAATGTTGACAGCTTTGCGGATGGCTATCAAAGTATGCAAGTCGATAGCGGAAATCCAACCGCTACCAATTATGCTTCCGGCAGCATGATCGGCGGCGAACGCGATACGCAGCTTAC
>CAYJMC010000120.1:0-1718 GCA_964371335.1 uncultured Anaerolineaceae bacterium | reverse complement strand
TCTTCGCCCTCACCGCCGCCGTCTCCTGGGGCTCTGGCGACTTCACCAGCGGGCTGGCCACGCGGCGCATAGGCGCGTTCCATACACTGCTCATTTCATTCGTCTTTGGGCTGCTAATCCTCACGCTCATTGCGTTTGCGACCAGGGAGCCGATGTCCTCGGCTCATGATCTGATCTGGGGAATTATCGCCGGTACGCTGGGAACGGCCGGCTTCATCTGTATGCTGCAAGGCTTTGCCATCGGGCGCATGAGCATCGTGGCGCCTGTGTCCGCAGTGGTAGCAGCCATCATCCCCGTTGTAATCGGCGGCCTCAACGAAGGCATGCCGCGAGGGATTCAGCTCGCAGGCTTCGGGATGGCTTTCGTAAGCATCTGGCTGCTTTCAAGCCATGGGAAAAACGAACCGCGTCCTTCTGGCTTCGGGTTGGCGCTGCTGGCAGGCCTCGGCTTTGGCGCCTTTTTCACCGCCCTGGACCAGATCGGCGAAACGGCCGTATTCTGGCCGCTGGTTGCCAGCCGCTTTGTTGCCATCCTGCTTCTAGTAATTATCGGAATGTTTGGCCGCAAACCGTTGATTCCTGCCAGGCCTCCCATGGGTTTATTGGCACTGGCTGGCGTGCTTGATGTGGGCGGGAATTTCTTTTTCCTGCACGCCATCCGCACCGGCCGGCTGGACATCGCCTCTGTGCTTGTCTCCCTTTATCCCGCGGTAACTGTTTTGTTAGCCGCGCTGATCGCCAAGGAACATTTGAACCGGCTCCAGGTGGTTGGAGTGGTACTGGCGGTTACCGCGATCGCGCTGATTACCATTTAGTTATCAATTGATCGGCGTCGTTCCCTTATTCCCCTAAATCCTTGTTCGAATTCAAAAAAGATTTGCTATTAAAGAACCGCTGTTCGGTGAAAGCGACCAAAGGCGCGTCTATGGGATAGCTATTACAAGTTAATCATCCCCCAGGTGCGCAATGCCGAGTGCGCCCGGGCCCACGTGAACGACTATAACAGGGGAAAATTCGTTGGTGATTACGAGTTCCGGATTGAACCTCCTTCGGATCTCAGCGTCGGCGTATTGGGCCATCTCGGGATTGGAGGCATGCGAAATTCCCACCCACAAGTTCTTTTTGTTTTTGACTTCGACTTCGATAATATCGAGCATGGTGTCGACCGCATTTTTTATCGTCCTCACCGTGCCGAATAACTCGATGGATCCATCTACGATATGGAGTAAAGGCTTCATATCCAAAATCGTACCGATCATTTTCCTCGTCCCGCTGACCCGGCCACCCTTGTGCAAGTATTCCAACGTATCAACCACAGCCCAGCTACGTACGGTTTCGACGTAATCTCGGGTTTGCTTGGCAACTTCGGTAAAGCTCTTGCCTGCCGCCACGTCCTCTGCCGCTTTGAGAGCGATCAAGCCCATTCCCATAGCGAGATTTTTTGAATCGATTATTTCGATGTTCAAATCTTCGACCATATTCAGCGCGAACTGGGCCGATTTTACGGTGCCGCTGACCTTATCCGATATCAAAATGGCAATAATGTCTTTTGATTTTTTCCCGATGTCAGAGAAGAACTCCATGAACTCGCCGGGAGAGGGTTGCGCAGTCGTCGGCAGGTCTTTTTCAGTCTTCAAGCGTCGATAGAATTCGGCAGGTTCAATTTCCTTTAAGTCTTTTAGGCTTTCGACTGCCTCTCCAGGCCAGTTCACTCGAAG
>CAYJMC010000119.1:0-1787 GCA_964371335.1 uncultured Anaerolineaceae bacterium | reverse complement strand
CGATAGCGTGAGCATCGGGGCGATCGCCGGGCGGCTGTTCTGATCTACTCTGATCGTGTTTAGTAAGTCTGCAACGTCTTCTTCCCCCCCGTTTTCCGGGAATCCCGAATCCGCCTTTCAGAAAATGTCTCCAGCTATGTCATTGTTCTGCTTGTAGTTCCGAGTCATGCATAAAAACTTATGCATGCCGTTTCTCACGCCAACGCCGCCAGCACCGGTGCGGATTTTGGACCACCCAGCACAATCGCGCGAAGCCGGCCCATCAACTGTTGGAACAAGCCGCGATCTTCGTAGTGGTCGCTGTAGCTCACCCCTGTCTTACCCGCGTGCCGCCAGAGTTTCGCCGCCACGAACAGGAACCGCAACCGCGCCGTCGCCAGCGTCGTGTGCCGTAGTGTCTCGATGCCTGCCCCAGCCTCCCGGTTGAACAGCATGAGCCAGCAGTTCAGGTTATAGGCCAGCATCGCCAACTGAAAGTGATTGCCGTTGACGTCGAACCGGTGGGAGGGATGTGCCGCCAAACCCGCGTCGTTGTTGGCCTCCTTGATCAAGTTTTCTGCTCCTGCCCGCTGATTGTAAAACCACACCGCCAGATCGATCGGATCTTCCAGATTGGTCACGAAGACCCGGTAGGTATACCCCTTGGTCTCGAACAATTGATACTGTTCGACCTCCCCGGCCTCCAGTTCGTCAGCTGGCTTCTCATAGCGCAGCGCTACGAAGCGGAACGCCTGGCCCCATCCGTCCGGCTGGTAGCCGAACTCGCACTCCGCATCGCCGTCGGTCTTCGGCGAGGGTTTCCATTCCGCTTGCTGCAACTCAGCCACCAGCCGCGAGGTCTTGCGCGCCACCACGATAAACCGGCAGCCCATCTGTTGGTAGGCTTCCATCGCCTCCCAGCAATAGAAGCCCGAATCGGCACGCGCGTATATTTTCTCGACACACCCGGGCAGCGACTGGACGGCGCTGTGTAGATGGCGAGCGATCTGCTTGCCGGTCGGCCGGTCGCCATTGCGCAACTCGCCCGTCACGTATTCCCGCGTTTCCGCCAGGAATGTCAGGATCGGCTGATAGCTTTTCTTACCCTTATTCTTTGGGTTGTAGCTCTTGCGCGCGCCCATCTGCTGGCCGTACAGCGTGTGCACCGTGGTATCGGTATCCAGGGTTACAGTGGTCAACTTCACGTTGGCTGCTTCCCATACGCGGCTACGCATCTGGCTCTGCACTCCCAGAACCTGTTGAGCCATGCTCCCGTGAAGTGCTGCCAGAAAGCGCCATAGCGTGCTCTGCGGCGGCAACTGCACGACTTTCAGAATTCCCGTAAAAATCGGATCGCGCGCAATGAACCGCAGTTGGTTCAGGCGGCTGAACCCGATGTACAAACCCAACACCATGGCGAGCAGAAACTGGTAACCACTCATCACTTTAGTCAGCCGCTTCACCGTGACCGTTTCTTCCATCAGCGACTGAAAGCCAAGTTTCTCCAGCATCGTGGCCACCGGCAGAAGGCCTCCGTACGGCGTCAGGTTCTTACCGGCAAAGTCAAACTGCGTGGAAGCCCCAATTTCATTGGGTTTCCGGTATGTCTGCCCGGGGCCTTGTTTCACCGCCTCTTCCCGGCTATGCTGGGTTCTGTTCGTAACCATTTGGGTGACCCCTCCATGGGGTTGGCTTGCGAAGCTCGCAACTCCGCAATCTTCAGTTTCACCCAATGATAACGGGGTGCCCAAATGGTTCAGTTTCAGATCAACTGCGGCAGGATGCCTGATGCCGCGCATAGATCAGGT
>CAYJMC010000118.1:0-1800 GCA_964371335.1 uncultured Anaerolineaceae bacterium | reverse complement strand
GCTTTCCGCAGTTGCGAGGAAGCCGAAGGCTGACGAAGCAATCTCGCAACCTTCGCAAGGTTCTAATTTCATGCGATACCAGCCCGTCAACGAAGACGCTTTGTCTCTCGATTTGCCGCCAGTAGAAATCGTGGACATGCGCCGCGAGCTGCGCCGGGGCAATCGCTCCATCTTCAGCCGCTCGCTGCAAACAGGTCTCGAACGAGTCCTGGAAGATGGGCAGCAGGCCATCCTGTTCCTTAATCGGCGCGGGTCGGCCACTTATGTCTTCTGCCGCGATTGCGGCTATGTGCTGCGCTGCCCCAATTGCGATAACCCGCTGACCCAGCATTTAGAGAAGCGCAATTCGAAGCCCACTACTGGTCGCTTGATTTGCCACCATTGCGGTTACACGCGATTGCTCCCTAAAGCCTGCCCCCATTGCGGCAGCACGCAGATTCGCCATTACGGGACAGGAACAGAAACGGTCGAAGCCGAGGTTCACAAGTTGTTCCCCAAGGCGCGCACACTGCGTTGGGATCGCAGCAGCACGCGCACCAAAGGCGCGCACGAACGCATCTTGCAGCAATTCAGCCAGCAGGGCGCGGATGTGTTGGTGGGCACCCAGATGTTGGCCAAAGGGTTGGATCTGCCCCTGGTCACGCTGGTGGGCGTGGTGCTGGCCGATGTGGGCTTGAGCCTTCCAGATTACCGCGCCGCCGAACGCGTTTTCCAGGTGCTGATGCAGGTGGCGGGCCGCGCCGGACGCAGCCCTCTGGGCGGCCAGGTGGTGCTGCAAACCTTCCAGCCGGAGCATTACGCCATCCAAGCCGCGGCCAAACATGATTATGCCGCGTTCTACGAGCAGGAAGCCGCACACCGCCGCCAATTGCGTTATCCACCCTTTGCCCAGCTGCTGCGCCTGGAGTATCGCAACCCGGATGCGAAGAAAGCCGAGGCGGATGCTCGGGCTATGGCAAAGCGAATCGAGCACTTGATTGAAACAGGCGAAAAGAGTGCCACCGAAATGATTGGCCCAGTGCCATGTTTTTACCCGCGGCTCAACCGCCAATACCGCTGGCAAATCTTGCTGCGCGGTCCGGACCCGGCATCCCTGATTCGCGGGGTCAAGCTGATGGGTTGGCGCGTCGAGGTCAATCCACCTTCGTTGTTGTAGGAAGAAAATTTTGCTCAACAAGGTTTGTGCCGAAGCGTCCTGAACGCATAAAAACAGTCGGGATGCCGGGATGCCGACCACTGGACTTCCCGACTTCTGGACAGTCTTTTGCTTTACAATTTGACAATCGCAAGAGGAGTGCAGAAACTTTGCGCAGAGAATTGGTGAGTTGGGACGAAGTCCAGCGGCTGGTGGACCACTTGATCGTGCAATTCGAACACGAGTTTCATGCCATGCTGGTCATTACCCGCGGCGGCATCGTCCCGGGGGGCATGCTGGCAGAGCGTATGGGGTTGCGCGAGATCCTGACCGCGGCGGTGAATTTTCCCGCCACGCTGGAAACCCGTGCGGAAAACATGCTGGTCTGGCCTCAATTCCTGCAATTTCCCGAGGGCGAGTTGTTGCGCGCCCGGCGCATTTTGGTGGTGGACGATGTATGGGGTTCAGGGCGCACCAGCACGGCGGTGAAGACCCGGGTTTCGGCAGCCGGAGGGATGCCGTTTACCAGCGTGCTGCATTTCAACCCGCACCGCAATCTGTTCGGCAATGCCCGCCCCGATTATTTCGCCGCCAGCACCGACGCGTACATCGTGTATCCCTGGGAACAGGAGCCGACCGCGGGTTGGGCCCGGCGGGATTACTAG
>CAYJMC010000117.1:0-1810 GCA_964371335.1 uncultured Anaerolineaceae bacterium | reverse complement strand
GTCATTGCGAGATTCGGCTATACCGCCGAAAGGCGGTATTCGAGGATGAAATAACATTGTACAATGGCGGCATGCCTCCATGCAGTCGAGACCGGCACCGAACTGGTGCGTGAGAGCCCATTTGCGAGATTGGTTCAGTCCAGGCCGCGAATAAAGATTGGTGGCTTTGCAGAGGCTCGGCAAAGACCCCGTTGAGTAGCGTAGAGAGAGCGAAGGCCTGGTTGGCTTGGAGGCGAAGACCCCTGGAAAGTGAGGTGGAGACCCATGAAAAAAGTAAAACGTGCTCCCCAGCCGAAAGCGCAAGCCGCTCTGCAGATTGTCTTCCCCAATGCGGCCGGATTGGACATTGGCGCCAACGAGATCATGGTCGCCATTCCTCCGGATCGGGGAGGTGTGACCGTGCGGGGATTTGGCACCTACACCCCGGATTTGGCAGCCCTGGCAGACTGGTTGAAGGAGGCGGGGGTGACCCACGTGGCCATGGAGTCGACCGGGGTGTACTGGATCCCCATCTTCGAACTGCTGGAAGAACGCGGCTTTGAAGTCATTGTGGTGAATGCGCGTCATATCAAGCATCCCCCGGGACGCAAGAGCGATGTCATGGATTGCCAGTGGATCCAACAGTTGCATGCCCATGGGATGTTGCGGGGATCGTTTCGTCCGGAAGCCGAGATGTGCATCCTGCGGGCCTACCTGCGTCACCGCGATAATCTGCTTGAAGACCGCGCTAAGCATATTCAATACATGGAAAAGGCCTTGCTGCAAATGAACCTCCAATTGGGCCAGGTGCTGAGCGATCTGACCGGGGAAACGGGCCTGGAAATTTTGCATGCGATCGTGGGGGGAGAGCACGATCCGGTGGTCCTGGCGAGAATGCGCCACGGGAATTGCAAGCACTCGCAAGAAGATTTGATCAAAGCCTTGACGGGACACTATCGTAAGGAGCATCTGTTTGTCTTGAAGCAGGCCCTGGCGATGTTCGAATCGTTCAGCCAGCGCCTGCGTGAATGTGACCAGGAGATCGAGCGCTTGCTGGAAGAGATGCAGCCGGAACTCCCGGACGATTTCCCGCCCCTGCCTCCCGATCCCAAACCCAACTCGCATAGCAAAAATGCCCCCAGCTATGATGCCCGCACCCTGTTGTATCCCCTGGCGGGGGTCGATTTGATGGCTATCCCGGGCATGAATGAGATCTTGCTCCAAAAAATCCTCTCCGAAGTCGGCCTGGATATGTCCCGCTTCCCAACCGCCAAGCATTTCTGTTCCTGGTTGGGACTGGCACCCCACAATGCCATTTCGGGCGGACGCATCCTGTATAGTCATACCCTCAAAAACCATAACCGGGCTGGACAGTGTTTCCGACTGGCAGCGCGAGCGGTCAGTCGTGGAAAAAACGTGTACAGCGAATTCTATCGCCATATTCGCGCCCGCTCTGGGGCTAAAGAAGCTAATGTGGCTACAGCGCATAAAATCGCTCGAACCTTTTACTACATGTTACAACGAGGCCAACCTTTTCTGGCACCCGATCTGCAAACATATCTTCAGGTTCAACGTGAGAAAGACATTCGTCGTTTGCAATCCAGGGCGGCCAAATTCGGCTTCCGCCTTCAGCCAGCGGAGGTCTCATAATTATGTTATGAGTAGTAGCGAGCGTTTTTGCGAGCGAAGCAATCCCCTGGTTGCTGCGGAGAGATTGCTTCGGGCAAAGAATGCCCTCGCAATGACCGACCAGTGGGCCGACTTTAGGAAAAGCGTGCATGCCCACTGGCGCGGGCGGGGAAGTCAAGAATAATATGATACAATTGTGACC
>CAYJMC010000116.1:0-1869 GCA_964371335.1 uncultured Anaerolineaceae bacterium | reverse complement strand
CAGGCAAGGAAAAGACCACGACGGGAAGTGGTGGAGCCGTCACATAATCTTGACTTGAACTGAGCCGGAAGGGGTCAGCGCAGGGAGCGCTCTGGAAATTCAAACACCGCGCGGGGTGAAAACCCGGGGCAGAAGAGCGCCATTCGAGGGGAATTGCAGGACATGGCGATATACAGGACCATCCTCAGCACCCATTTCGCCGTGACAACGGCAGTGAATACGACCAAACACAGCCAATCCTAACGCGCCTTCCAGACCATCGACAAGGCAAAGCCCAGAGGGTCCGCAGGCGGCATCTGGTGGTCAAAACATGCGGTCTGTTTTGGGGGCTGACGGTTGAGGTGGGGAACGACCAGTGGGCTGGAGGGCGGCGACCCACAGCATCGGTTTACCACAGTTGGGGCAGGCCAGAACCAGAGGGATCGGCGGCACATCGATAGAGTCAGCCGACGGCGCACCCAGCGGGTCCCCGGCCGCCGGGGTTGTGGTGATGGCACCGAGCAAGCGGCGGACTTGCTGCAGGCGATGGCGTTTGGCGGGACTGAAGAAGCCGTAGTAACGCACCTTGCAGAAGCCCTTGGGGAGGACATGCTCGAGGAAACGCCGAATGAACTCCGTGACGCCGAGGGTAGCTGTCTGGCGTTTGCCCTGGTCGCCATCCCGGTAGACAAAGGTAACCAGGTCGTTTGCCACCTGCAGGATCCGTTTGTTGGCGATCGCCACCCGAAAGATGTAAGGGGCAAGATACTTGAAGGCACCCTGGCCATCGCCAACGGGCTGACAATGGACTACCCACTCCTGTTGCCACACCGCAGGCGAGATGTCCGCGTACACATGCGTTTTGCGTAAGCTATCGCGCAACTTGGCGCGGAAGAGCCGCGAGAGCGCCCTGACCGGGACCAAGAAGTGGTGGCGGGTAGCACACCAGCTCTGACCATCGGCGGCCAGCCCACCACCGGGAACCAGATAGTGAATATGGGGATGGTAGAAGAGGTCGCGCGTCCAGGTTTGCAGCACCCCGACCATCCCAATCTCGCCGCCGACAAAGCGCGGGTCTTGAGCCAGTTGTTGGGTGGCGGCGGCGGAAGCCTGAAAGAGCCGGTGATACAGCAATTTCTGGTGGCGGCGCGCCACCTCTCGGAACGCCTCGGGCAACGTGAAGGTCAGCATGAAGTAGGGGACCGGCAGCAGCAAGGCCTGTTGCCGGGTCAGCCACTGTTGCGTCGCTTGGTGTTGGCAGCGGGGACAGTGACGATTCCGGCACGAGTGGTAGCTGTAGCGACTTTCGCCACACGCCGGACAGCGGTAGAGATGGCCGCCGAGGGCAGGGGTGCGACAGCGCTCAATGGCTCGCATTGCCGCCAGATGGCTGGGCAAGAGACGAGCGCCGAACTGGGTGCGATAGGCGGGTCCATAGCGGCGGAAGATCTCCGCCAGCGTCACCATGCGATGCCTTCTATCACGCCATTGATGACTGCCGTCGCTTCTCCTTCTCCATCACGGGTGAGATGGGTATAGATCGCCGTGGTCTTGAGCGAGCTATGGCCCAACCACATCTGGATAAAACGCAGATTGATGCCGGCCTCCAACAGATGCGTCGCCCAGGAATGACGTAAGGTGTGGACGGTCGCGTGCTTCCGGATGCCGCTGGCCTTCACTGCCGTCGCAAAGGCCGCCTGGATCGTACGTTGCGAAATCGGGTAGGTGATGGTGGCCATGGCTTGGCCCGGCGGCGGATTGCCTGGGAAGAGCCAGCGCGGGTGACGGTGCACCCGCCAGTAGTGGCGGAGTTGGAGCAAGGTCTGTTGCGGCAACGGCACATAGCGATCCTTGGCGCCTTTGCCCTGATGCACATGCAGCATCATGCGC
>CAYJMC010000115.1:0-2091 GCA_964371335.1 uncultured Anaerolineaceae bacterium | reverse complement strand
GCTAACAATAGGGGGATCAGAAAGCAAACCGAATATTCCTTATAGAAAATTCCATACAGAATCCACAAGATCGCATTGGAAGAATAGAGGATCATCCTCTTTATCTTTGGGTGCATGTTGTCCTTCAGTTTCCATTCCGCCTTCTGTTTTTTGTACAGCAGGCTTTCCTTTGCATGATGAAAAAATTCTCCAATTGGCAGTAGAAGCATAGAGCAAATCCAGTTTCATGACAACACCATAACGACACATCGCACCCACCCCTCTACATAACTCTATATCATCCCGGCCGGCGGGACCCTCTGCCGCCTATTTTTCATTCAAAAGGAGTTTCCGATGTTCAAACTATTCAAACGATTTATGCGCGAAGAAGACGGCCAGGACTTTGCCGAGTATGCCCTGATCCTGGGCGCGGTGGGCGTGGTGGCCATCGCCGTGATCGCCCGCTACCGCAATGAACTGCAGGCAGCCTTCGAGGCCGGCATCGAAGCCCTGCGCATGGCACGAGGCGGCTAAATGCGCCGCAGGAAGGAAAAAGGGCAGGCGATGGCCGAGTTCGCCTTGATGCTCCCGGCCCTGATCCTGCTGCTGTTCGGCATGACCTTCGCAGCCTTCTACGCCTTCCGTTCCGCCTCCACGGACTGGGGCGTGTTTGTCAGCGGTGTGGCGACAGGCTCCTATGACACACCCGCCACGGAGCGAGCCCGGGATTCCGTCTTATGGCCGGATCTTGCAGGCCGCATCAACACCGCTCCCAGCGGTCCTCGCCAGGTGCGTTCCTTGATTTCAGTGGAAGACTCGCGCAATTGGGTCTTCGGCATCCGCTTGATCGAAGCCCAGCGAGCGGCCGCGTATTTTCGCCTGTGGCGCTTCTACCCTAGCCCGCCCCCTGCAGGAGGTATCGAGTGAAAAGAAATCCACATCCCCGCAAGGAGCGCGGGCAGGCCATGCCCGAGACTGCCCTGTTTGCCGTACTGGCGGTCTTGATGGCTTTTGGGCTGCTGGCCTGGATTCCCGTTCACCGCGCCCGCACAGCCGCCACGGCTGCTGCCTATGCCTGTTCGCAGTTCCTCTCGCAATCGCCGGACCTGGTACGAGCGCAACACAATGCCGTCCAGGTCGCATGGCAAACTTTGAATGCCGATTGGTCTGCGACCCAAGGCGTGAACTATCGCGTGCAGGTGGACCCGCCAAGAGGGCCCGGTCTGCCTGGAAGATGTATCGTCTCCTTCCACTCTCCAACCCTGTTCAATGGTTTTCTTGGACTGGGCGCAGGCGAGTGGAGCAGCGAATGGTTCATTTCCCGATCTGAAACATGGAAGGCCAGGTGGAGATGAAATTCAAAAGAGGCGAACGCGGCCAATCCATCCTGCTGTTTGCCATTCTGATGCCCCTGATGTCCCTGTTCCTGCTGGGCATCCTGGATTACATGCTGACCAACGCGCGTGTGATGGAGACGGTGGCCGCAGCCGACCTGGCCGCACATGCGGGCGCGCAGGAGATCACGGTTCTGCCGGATGGCACGATCACGGCTACCACTGCCGGCAACAACGTTGCGGTCTCGTATTTCAATGCCCAGCGGCCGGGTGATTCCCAGCTCATCTCGGTATCCTGCGGACGTCACCTGGGCCGGCCGGCCTGTTTGGTGGAGGCCAGGACCCGCTCCGCAGGAACCCTACTTCCCGCCCGCTGGGTGACGGTGCGCGCCATTGGTTATCTGGCGCACGGCGTCACCCGCGGCGACCAATAATTTCTGGAGTCAACAATCATGAAGTCTCTTTGGAAAACAATCCTGGATGGATTGACCTTTCAAGACCTAGCCGGGCGCAGGCAGCCGCGCACCTTTACGGTCCTTGCTCTGCTCATTCTCTCTGTGTTGCTGCTGGCCGGAAGTCAGGCCTGGCTGAGCCATTATTTGTTGATGAGACCAGTGCGGGCCAGCGCACAACCGGTTTCCGTCCCCGCCACGCAAGCAGATCAACAGCCGGTTGATTTACAAGCCCCTGCCAATGAATCTTCTGCAGCCTGCCCGACGGATCCGGCCCGCTGGTCCCTGTCGGATGTGGTCATCAGCCAGAACTACAAGACCATCCA
>CAYJMC010000114.1:0-2120 GCA_964371335.1 uncultured Anaerolineaceae bacterium | reverse complement strand
AAGGCGATGCGCGCCGGGAAGTTGGCTTTGATCAGTCCGGTGACCACGTCCACTGAAGGCCGCTGAGTAGAAATAACCAAGTGGATACCGGTGGCGCGCGCCAATTGTGCCATGCGCGTGACTAAGCGCTCGGTTTGATCGGGCGCCACCATCATCAGGTCGGCCAATTCATCGATGATTACAACGAGATAAGGCAGGATTTCGTCGCCATCTTGCTGAACGCGGGCGTTGAAATCGGTGATGTGGCGTGCGCCCACTTTGGCAAATTTCTGGTAGCGCTTGTCCATCTCATGCGTCACCCACTGCAGGATGCCAACCACGCGGTCGATCTCCACAATGACAGGTGTCAACAAATGCGGTACGCCGTTGTAACCGGTGAGCTCGACTCGCTTGGGGTCGATCATAATCATGCGCAGGGTTTCCGGCGTGTTGTTCATCAGCAGGCAACAGATCAACGCGTTCACGCAAACGGATTTGCCGGAACCAGTGGCGCCAGCGATGAGCAGGTGCGGCATGGCTGATAGGTCGGCGGCAACCGCGTTGCCGGCCACGTCCTGCCCCAACGCGAAGCGCAGCGAGGATTTGAGGCGACGGAAAGCTTCGCTTTCCATCACGTCGCGCATCGCCACGCGGCCAATTTGTTCGTTGGGCACCTCGATGCCCACGTAACCTTTGCCGGGCACCGGCGCCTGGACGCGGATGCGCGAGGCAGCCAGGGCCAGCGCAAGGTCGTCGGCGAGCGCGGCGATCTTGCCGACACGCACGCGAGTGCGCCCGCCGCGGGTCTCGACGAAGTCAGGCTCCACGCCGAATTGGGTTATGGTGGGGCCGCGGTTGATTTCTACAACGTGAGCCGGGGCGCCGAAGGAGCGCAAGGTTTCTTCGATATGCGCGGCGCGTTGTTTCTCATGCGCCTCGTTGTAAGCCAGCTTGTCGCCGAGGTCCAACATCTCTTCGAGAGGAGGCAGCACCCAGGCCGGCTTCTGATGCCCGATTTCGATCTCTTCGTTCAGCTGTTCGAATTCCTCCACAAATTGCGGTGGCGGTTCCATCGGCGAGGTTTCAATCCCCTGGGCTGCGGCTTCGTAATTAGGCACCGGCGTATAGGGTTGGAGCGGGGCGCGTTCCAGCTCGCGGCGTTCACGCATACGAGCAAACAGCGCGGTGATCCAATCGATGAAATTCAGCGGGGAGAATTCAAAGGTGAGCGAGATGCCGACCAGCAGCCAGGCCAGCGCTGCCACCCACATACCCACGGATCCAAGTCCATCGTTCAGCCACAAATAGAATGCCGCGCCCAGGCTGCCGCCACCTTCACCGGCCGCGGCCATTGCCCGCGCCACCTCCGCATCGGGAGGGAACGAGAAGGCGTGCAGCAACAGCTGCAGGTTGCCAAACAACAAAGCTGCACCGATCAGCGGGCGCAGGCGCAACGGCGGGATGCGCTCGAAGTGGCGCAGCACCAGCCAGATGCCCAGCACCACCAGCGCCAGCAGAAAGACGTAGACTCCCCAACCTAGCGTGCGGCGCCAGAAACGAATGTAAGCATCGCCGATGCCGCCCGGCGTGCCGGAGATGGTCATCAGCAAGGTGAGCCCGGCGAGCAAAGCAATAAGTACGCCGAGCGCGTCGAGCTTGCGATCGGGCGAGATACCCTGCCAGAAATTGACGATGGCCGGCCAAACGCGCGGCTGCGGAGCGGCGGGTTTGCGCTTGCCAGCGCCTTTTTTAGGTGTGCGCGCCATGGTTTTAGCCATTTAATCTCGAATCGAGTATAGCAGAGCCGATTAGTTCAGAACACTAACCACAAAGACATCCCTCGTCGCAACGATGTTGCTCCTCGGGACAGGCTCCGGGCACAAAGTATTTATTTTTTTTGCATATTAGCCTGGCAGGTTGAACAAAGCTCCACCGTAATGGCCGTAGGCGCAGGCCATGCGCCCAGACAAAGGCGATAATCCGCCGCCTTTGTCATTTCGAACGAGCGGTAGCAAGGAGAAATCCCTTTGCAATCGGATGTTGGATGCTAATCACCAGCATCCAGTATTCAAAGGGATTCCTCTTCGGGCTGCGGCTTTAAAAAGCCGCAAGGCGCCCTCATCGGAATGACAGATTAATAC
>CAYJMC010000113.1:0-2171 GCA_964371335.1 uncultured Anaerolineaceae bacterium | reverse complement strand
TTTAGGGTCTCCGCTTGTCTACTCCCCTAAAAAATCTTCCGCATAGTGGCAGGCTACCCAATGGTTCGGGCGTAATTCGCGCAACTGTGGTTCTTCTTCAGAGCAATGCGGCAAGCGCGCAATGGGGCAACGGGGATGGAAGCGGCAGCCCGAAGGCGGGTCCAGCGGGCTGGGCACGTCGCCGCTCAGGATGATGCGCTCTCGCTTTCGCTCGGGGTCGGGAATGGGAATGGCAGACATCAGCGCCCGCGTGTAGGGGTGCAGCGGCTGGCCAAACAAATCGTCGCGGGAGGCGATTTCGGCGATGAGCCCAAGGTACATCACCGCCACCCGGTCGGAGATGTGTTCCACTACCGCCAGGTTGTGGGCCACGAACATATAGGTCAGGCCCAGCTTGTCCTGCAGATCCTTCAGGATATTCAACACCTGGGCCTGGATGGAAACGTCAAGCGCCGAGACGGGCTCGTCGAGGATCAGGAATTCGGGGTCCAGCATCAATGCCCGGGCGATGCCGATGCGTTGGCGCTGGCCTCCGGAAAATTCATGGGGATAACGATTGGCGTGATACTCCTCAAGGCCGACCAGCTTTAAAGTAGCCAGCAGTTTTTCGAACCGCTCCTGGCGGTTCCCGATATTGTGGATGACCAGCCCTTCAGAGATCGCGTCACCCACCGGCAGCCGTGGATCCAGCGAAGCGAATGGGTCCTGAAAGATGATCTGGATGTTGCGGCGCAACGCTTTGAGTTCCCTGCCGCTGGCTTCGAATATATTCTTGCCGCGAAACAGCGCTTCGCCCGAAGTGGGCTCGATCAGCCGAAGCATGGTCTGGCTGATGGTAGTCTTTCCACAACCAGACTCCCCAACCAGGCTTAGTGTTTCGCCTTTTTTGATCGTGAAGCTCACGCCGTCGACGGCTTTGACATCCGCCACCTTGCGCCGCAACAAGCCCTCGTAAACAGGGAAATATTTGACCAGGTTCTTCACCTCGACAAGGTCTTCGAGTGAGGTGGATTTGGCCGCAATCATATTTGGTAATTAGTTGGGTTGCCACCCACTATTGTCATTCCGACGAGGGCAGCAGCCCGAGGAGGAATCCCTTTGGATCCTGCATCCGGAATCCGATTGCAAAGGGATTTCTCGTTCGGGCGCCAAAGGAAGGCGCAAAGATTCCTCACTCGAAATGACAAAGTTGTTCTCATGGTCGCAGCGGCGCCTTGTGGTCTGCGTGAGATTCGTACAGCCAGCAGCGCACCTTGTGGCCCGGCTCAATCTCGATCAGGTTTGGCTCAACGTTGTAGCAAATCTCAAGCTTGTATTCCTCTCTGGCTTTGCAGCGGGGAGCGAAGCGGCAATAGCCGGAGAGGCCGATCAGGTTCGGCACCGAACCCTGGATGGTTTCGAGGCGTTCCTTCACTTGCCCTAGGATGGGAACGGAAGCATGAAGGCCTTGCGTATAAGGATGCAGCGGTTTGCGGAACAAGGTCTTTGTATCGGTTTCTTCGACGATTTGACCGGCATACATCACGGCCACCCGGTCAGCCATCTCGGCGATCACGCCCAGATCATGGGTGATCAAGATCACCGAGGTACCAGTCTGTGCGCTCAGCTGGCGGATCAGATCCAGAATCTGAGCCTGGATGGTCACGTCCAGTGCGGTGGTGGGCTCGTCGGCGATCAACAGTTTCGGTTTGAGCGCCAAAGCCATGGCGATCATCACACGCTGCGCCTGTCCCCCCGAAAGCTCGTGCGGGTACGCGCCAGCTTTGCGCTCCGCGTCGGGGATGCCTACCTGGCGCAGCAGCTCCACGGCGCGTTGCCAGGCTTCTGCCTTATCCATCTTCTCGTGGATCTGGAATACTTCCACGATTTGATCGCCGATGCTGAACACCGGGTTCAGGCTGCTCTTGGGCTGCTGGAAGATCATCGAAATCTGCTGTCCGCGAATCTTCACCATTGCGCGGTCCTTCTTCAGGAACAAATCATCGCCTTCGAGGAACACCTCACCGTCTACGATTTTTCCCGGGGGATCGACCAGCCGCAGTATCGAGAGCGCCGTCACGCTCTTGCCGCAACCGGATTCGCCCACCAGGCCAAAGGTTTCACCCTTTCCCACGGTGAAATCCACCCCATCTACAGCGGTCAAGACCCCGTCTTCGGTATAGAAATAAGTC
>CAYJMC010000112.1:0-2286 GCA_964371335.1 uncultured Anaerolineaceae bacterium | reverse complement strand
TCTCTTATCGCCAGTCAGCGGAGCAAAGTGTACGTCAGAGTTGACCTGCTCGCTATATCCTTCACTCGAGATTGCCACGTCGGCTTTCGCCGCTGCAGCGGCTCAAAAAACGCCTCCTCGCAATGACGGAGGGGTTTACCAACGGCTGGCTCTAAAAATAAGCGAAAGAAAGTCTGCGCGCTCCTCGGGAGTCATAAATCGCGGTTTGGCGTAATCGACAAATTGAATGGTAAATAATTCCGTGCTGATATAGCGGCCATCATAAATCACGTGGCGAGCAATGAGCGCCTGGTCTCCAAAGGCTACCACACCGCGCTGGTCGAAGAAGAGATTTCCCAGCCCGTAGGTGATGATCGCATCCTCCCGCGGAAACTCAAGGCCATGGGATTGGTGAGCCTGGCTGCCACTGACGATGGTGGCGCCTGCCGCCGAGACCCGTCCAAAATCGCGGACCAGTGGAGGTTGTGGGATGAAGGAGTAATCCTCATTGTGTTGAAATGTAGCAATCACCAGATAACCTTCGCCAACCAGGTCTCGGATCTGCTGTTCCATTAGATCGTAATCGCAATCAACCGCACCCGGATAATTATCCGTTGCGGACGCATAATTTCCGCCTTTGGCGTTGCAGCCGATAAAGGCGATCTTGTTGCCGTTGTGCTCAAGGGTGTAGGGTTGGCGCGCCTCTTCGCTATTTGCTCCACCGCCGTAATAAGGCCAGCCGCGCTCCTTGTATAGCTCCAGCGTATAAAGCATGGCGTCCGGTCCCCAATCGTTAAAATGATCGCCTGTCAATTCGACGACATCTACACCGACTGCATCGAGCAATTCGATGTGGTCGGGATCGGAGCAAAAGATAAGTTCGCGCTGGACGGGATTCGGGGGCGGGCAATCTTGCGCAAAAGGAACCTCGTTGCTGATATGAGTGATGTCAGCCTCGCGCAAAAGTTCACCGATGTCCTCTGCGGGGTAGGTAATCCCTTTGCGATTCATCTCCCAGGCGGTGGAGCGCACCAGCGCGGTCACACCGGTCAAAATGACCGTGGTCATTTTGTTCTCGTCACGGTTGCTAGAGGGTGCAATTGAGGTTTCGTTTTCGGAACCGAAGCGCGGCAATGCTTCGGAAACCAGAGTCTCATCGCCACTAAGGCCAATGGGCACCGAGAGCGGATAGTTTGCTGCATCGAAGTCTTTCCAGATAGGGGATTGGCCATCGATTGCGATCACCTTCCATTTGGGGGCGATTTCTTCGAAGGGGATCAGCGCCCAGGCAGGTTGCGCTGCCCATGCGGCATCCAGCAAGGCTTCTGAATCTTCCACGCGCACTGCGCCCGGGGCAGGCTCACCCCACAGGGCGGTAAAGGCCGCCTCAGTTTCCGGGCTCATCATCAGCGAGGAATCCTCAAAGGGCCCTGTGCCTTCGCCTTGCCAGGCAGCCTGAATATCCTCGAAGCTCACCTCCTCGCTGATGGTCGGAAACGGAGCAACAATGGCATATATCCATTGGCTGACAATTTCGCCTTCGTTGACTGAGAGGACCAGGTGGGCTTGGTCGCGATCATCCACAACGCTGGCGCCGGCAGGCAGCGCCAGCGAGTCGCGGAAACCCGCCGGCAGGTCAGGCAACAGCCACCAACTGGCAGCTTCGGCGGGTTCTCCCTCCGCCTTTTCCAGCACGATGCCTAACGGGCTTTGCGGTCCGATGACAGGCTGAAACGGAGTCGCCGTCGCAGGAGCTGGATTGGGAGCTGGGGAAGCAGGCAGGTTGCAGCTTGCCAGCAGCGCGGCGAAGCAGGCTAAAACAACTAGGCGACCAATCGAATTCTTCATCTTTGTAGGGCTTAAGCCTTGCGAAGGTTACGCCATCTGTCTTTGCGAGGAGTGCGTTGCAAAGCAACGCCGCCGAAGCAATCCCCAAGCCAAACTCGGATGCCAACTTGGGGATTGCTTCGCCCGCTATCGCGGGCTCGCAAAGACGGGATTTGTTGAGTTGTTAGCATGAGATCAACTGACCTCGAAGCCCCCTCTTGTCTGGATTTGGACGCGGATTTCTTTCTCTAAATCAGAAGCTTGCTTCTCCAAAGTGCGCAGCTCGTTGAGCAAGGATGCGCCATAATTACTGTCCTTCAACGAATGAACATTGATGCGCACATTGAGACCCGAGCCTGAAAGGCAGGCCTGCGCCAGGGCGGCGGCCGAACCCGCATCGCTGATGGCGTTGATGTTTCCCAGGCGCGCGGCTTCGCGCACCAAAGCCAGGCAATCCACCGCCATGCGCGCCACCTCCAG
>CAYJMC010000111.1:0-2349 GCA_964371335.1 uncultured Anaerolineaceae bacterium | reverse complement strand
ACGAGGAAGTCGCCAAGTTGCGCCAGCGCATTGTGAGGCGGCTGGAGCAGGAGCTAGGCGCACAATTACGCGGCTAGCTGTATATAGAGGCGAAAACGAGTGGCGAGATATAATCTCGCCACTCTGATTTAAGGAAACATTCCCCGCAAATGCTTTTTTTAGGCGTACTTTCGGTCTTTCAATTATTGCTTTTCCCCGGGCTTCTGCTTATCCGCCTTTTTCCTGGAAAACGCGGCCTGATTCAAAATTTCGTCTACGTCTTCATGCTCAGCCTGTTAGCCAATTACGCGGGCGTCTTAATTTTGGTTGGCGTTGGCTTGTATTTGCGTTCGGTAATACTCGCCATTTTTGCTCTGGAAATTGCGGCCCTGATTTGGCTCAATCGCAGCTACTTGATGAAGGTCCTGGATGGCAGCGGGACGAGGATCAAGAGCTCCGTTCCCGCGGCGCTGAAAACTTTTGCGGATTGGGTCAAGAAAGACTTCTGGTCAGCCACCCTTTTCTTTGTTTTCGCAACCCTGGCAATACTCGGGATGATCTGGGTGCTCTCCGTTTGGGTGGCCAATTTCAACACCGTGTACCAGACGTGGGATGCCTGGGCCTCTTGGGATCCATGGGCCGTTCGATGGGCAAAAAATAGTTTTCCTGGCAACACCTGGGAATACCCTCAATTGATTCCTGTTTCCTATTCAATCGCTTACAAATTCATTGGTACCACTGCAGTGAAATTTTTCGGCAAGAGCATCATGCCTCTGTTTGCCCTGGTGATCGGTGTAATGCTGTTCGACCTGGGCAAGAAATTCAGGTCCTTTGGTTACATGCTGGGCGCCGGGTTAGCCCTGTATAGCATCAATCTGTTCCTGGGCAAATATATCCCGGACGGTTACGTAGATATCCCGGTTGCGGCTTTCAGCCTGATGGCAGTCTATTCGTTACTGTCGGCGCGACAGTTAACGAACAAGCAGGCAATTACTTCGACCTTACTGCTGGGGACACTGTCTTCGGCCGCCGCCGCGGTTACCAAGCAACCCGGCCTTTATATCATGGCTTTTTATCCGATCCTGGCCTATTTATGGGTGTTGCGAAGAAATAAGAACTTTAAAACCCGCGAAGGTCTTACCTTACTTGCAAAAAACTTCCTGCTTGCACTTGTAGTGGTCATTCCATGGTATGCCTTTATCGAATACCGCATTATTTACGGGAACGCATCCTCAAATATTCAATATGTCATTACCGACATTTACAAAGGGCAAACACTACCCGAACGCTTCATTGCGGCTGTGGCTTCGCTTGGAAATTTTGTTTATTTTTATGTTTTCGCCATAATCTCGCTCCTGGTACTGGATAACAGGTTCCGCCAACTTCTCCTTTTGGTGATACTTCCGTTTTCTATCCTCTGGGCATTCTTCCTTAGTTATGAGATACGCAACTTGGCTATCGCGCTCCCCTTGCTGGCAATGACGGTGGGCGTGAGTGCGGAAGCATGGCTGCTGCGCTTCAAGGACCTACTGGGCAAACGTGCAAGGATTCGCTTTCCGGCATTTGCGATCCTGCTTCTCGGCTTGGTGGCGCTGGGCGCCGGCACGCTCGCGCTGAATGATGAACGCATCATCCAGCGCCAGATCAGCCAGCAACGCCAAATATTCGAGCCTACTTTGAACGACAAGCTCTACAAGTATTTCAGTCATGCAGAAGGGCCGGAGCCGGTGATTACCAGTTACCCGATAGGCTGGCTACCGGATCTGGAAGGCCTGTGGATCAATGAACGCTTTCGGGATTATGTGAAATATCAGCAAACGCTGATAAGTCATCCTAAGGTTACGTTGGTGCTAGTCCCTACGGTTACCCCGGATCCTCAGATCATCGATGAAATTTGGCTGAATATCAACGATGGGATCTATCAGTTGATATTTACGGAAGCCAATTATATGCTCATCCGCATCCCGGCGCGCTGACGCGAGGATATGCCCACCTCCGTTCGAAAATCCGAGATCTTTGTGGTCGTGCCCGCCTTCAACGAGGGCTTCGTAATTCGCGCTACTTTGCGACCGCTCGTCGAGTTGGGTTATTCCGTGGTGGTCGCCGATGACGGGTCCAAGGATCACACCTGGCGGCATCTGCAAAATATGAACGTGCACCGGTTGCGGCATCCATTCAACCTTGGGCAGGGTGCTGCCTTGCAGTCTGCGGTCAGCTACGCTCTTGAACAAGGCGCTAAATACGTCGTGCACTTCGATGCTGACGGGCAACACAGTGTCGAGGATATCCCCGGCTTGCTGGCGCCGCTAATGACCGGCCGCGCCGATGTAGCGTTGGGTTCCCGTTTCCTGCGCCGCGAAGACTGGCAGG
>CAYJMC010000110.1:0-2400 GCA_964371335.1 uncultured Anaerolineaceae bacterium | reverse complement strand
CCGAACGGATCGAGCAACGCATCCGGTTGGCGCAGGTCAATGGCCATGGCATTGATCGTCAAATCGCGGTCTGCCAGGTCGCTGTCGATGTCGCCGCCCTGGATAGTGATGAAATCCAGCGTGATTCGAGAACCGTTTTCATTCAATATCACCCGTCCCGCACCGCGTTCTGGATCCAATGGGTAGAAATCCGCTTTGAGTGCGTTCGCTACTTTGCGCCCCAGTTGAATAGCTTTCTCGGGCGCAAGGAAATCGAAATCCTTTACCGCTCGTCCCAGCAGCAGATCGCGCACCGCCCCGCCCACCAGGTAGATTTCCTGGTCGGGCGGCAGCGCCGCTTTTACGCGTTGCACCATGGCTGGTAATTGTGTGAGGTTTCCTGAGGGCACGAATTCCACCTGTGGGATTTCTTTGGCGCGAGCCGCCTTCGCCGCCAGCAGCGCCTGCCGCGGCGTCCCGCCTTGACCCACAACTTTACCGCGAACCTTAGCCACCCAACGGCCTGCGTACGGTTGCTTCACCCCTCTCCCCCAACCCCCTCTCCCGTGAACGGTAGAGGGGGAGAGGCCTCTACACACATTTCGATTATTTTCGACTCTACAAAATCAAGTTTCTTTAGAACCTGATCATTGGAAAATCGAATCATTCGAAAACCCAGATCAACTAGCCTCTCGGTTCTGGCACTATCTTGCTTTTTTTGCGAGGCATGAATTTCACCATCAACCTCCACAACCAGTTTGTTCTCAAGGCAGCAAAAATCTACTACGTATCTGTCTATTGCCACCTGACGGCGAAATTTAAGCCCTGCTAGCTTTCGGTTTCGGAGTGCCTGCCAAAGTGTGTTTTCTGCGGTAGTTGGCTTCTTTCTAAAAGCCTTTGCCTGCATTCGTAGCTTGTCGGTTAGCCCGCCAAGATAACCCTTTGCCATTTTATGCGTACAACTCCTATTCGTTGTTTTTCTCCCCTCTCCCGCGGGCGGGAGAGGGGCCGGGGGTGAGGGGTTAGTCCGGCGGAGTGTACTTCTTCAGGTCGACGACGCCGATGAACGGCAGGTTGCGATAATACTCGTCCAGGTCCAACCCGTAGCCGAAAACGAACTTGGCCGGGATTCGAAAACCGGTGTAGTGAATGGGTACCACTGCCTGGCGCGCCTCGGCTTTGTCCAGCAGGCTGCACACCCGCAGGCTCTTCGGCTGCCGCGAATCGAGCAGCGCCAGCACCGACGCGATGGTGTTGCCGCTGTCGACGATGTCTTCGACCAGCAGTACGTTGCGATCGGCGATGTCGATGGTCAGGTCCATGGTGATGCGCACTTGCCCGCTGGATTCCCGGGCGCCGGCGCCGTAAGACGAGACCGCCATGAAGTCGATGGAGTGCGGAATGGTGATGTGGCGAATCAGGTCGCTGAGGAACATGACGCCGCCGCGCAGGATGCAGATCAGCAGCAGGTCATCGTCCTGGTAATCGCGGCTGATCTCCTCGCCCAGTTCGCGGATGCGCTTTTGCAGCTGCTCTTCGGTGATAAGGATTTCGGAAAGCAGTTCTTTATAGGGTGCGATCTTTGTCATGGATTACTGCTTCGCTAGGCGGGGACTTCGTGGTGTTCGCGGCAGCGCGCCTCGTACATTTCCGAAGCGCCCACGATGACGATGGGGTCGTTGTAGTTTGCCGGTTGGCCGTTCACCAGCCGCTGCGTGCGGCTGGCGTCTTTGCCGCATACCATGCAGATGGCGTGCAATTTATCCACCTGCTCGGCTTGCGCCGTGAGCGTGGGCATGGCGCCGAAGGGCTCGCCGCGGAAATCGGTATCCAGACCCGCCACGATCACCCGCACGCCCTTGTCGGCCAGCCAATTCACAATTGCGATGATCTCCGCATCCAGGAATTGCGTCTCGTCGATGGCCACCACGGTGGTATCGTCCTCCAATTGCGCCCGGATGTCGGCGGCCTTCTCGATGGCGATGGCGTCGAATTCGGATCCGGCATGCGACATGACCTTGGCCTGCGAATAGCGGTTGTCGATCCTGGGCTTGAAGACCTGGATCTTCTGCTTGGCGATCTTGGCCCGCCGCAAGCGCCGGATCAGCTCGTCGGTCTTGCCGCAGAACATCGAGCCGGTGATGACTTCCAGGGAACCCTGATGTCCGTCCATAGACGGAAGTTTACTACAGGGCAACCATTGCGAGCCCGCACAGCGGGCGTGGCAATCCCCAAGATAGTTTGCAAGCTGGCTAGGGGATTGCTTCGCCGGCGTTTCTCTGCAAGACATTCACTTACATGTCATTTCGAACGAGGCGCTAACCGCCCTCATCGGAATGACAAATTGTTTTTGTAGGGGCGGGTCTTAGACCCGCCCTGGGCGACGCATGCGTCGCCCCTACGAAGGATCCATCGATTGGT
>CAYJMC010000109.1:0-2547 GCA_964371335.1 uncultured Anaerolineaceae bacterium | reverse complement strand
AAATGGGACGACGTCCGCGCCCTGCTGGGCGGCAAGGGCGCCAACCTGGCGGATATGACCCGCCTGGGCGTGCCCGTGCCCCCCGGCTTCATCGTCACCACCCAAGCCTGCAACGCCTACCAGCAAGACCAGCGCTTCCCGGACGGCATGTGGGAAGAAATGCTCGATCAGCTCAAGAAAGTCGAAGCCGCCACCGGCACGCTCTTCGGCGGCGATGCCAATCCGCTGCTGGTGTCTTGCCGCTCCGGCGCCAAATTCTCCATGCCCGGCATGATGGACACCGTGCTCAACATCGGCCTCAACGACCAGACCGTGGCTGCCATGATCAAGCTCACCGGCGACGAGCGCGTGGTCTACGACCTCTACCGCCGCCTGCTGCAGATGTTCGGCAGCGTGGTGCTGGGTATCCCGGATGAGCCTTTCGAAGACGCCATCGAAGCCCGCAAGAAACTGCGCAAAGTGAAGCTGGATGTGGAACTCAGCGCCGAGGATTGGAAGGCGCTGTGCGTGACCTTCAAGAAACTGGTGGAGAAAGAATTCGGCGCCCCCTTCCCGCAGGATCCCTATGAACAACTGCGCATGGCCGCCGAAGCCGTCTTCAAATCCTGGAACGGCAAAAGGGCGGTGGATTATCGCAACGCCGCCGGCATCTCCCACGCGCTGGGGACGGCGGTCAATGTCCAGACCATGGTCTTCGGCAACATGGGGGACGACTCCGCCACCGGAGTGGCCTTCACCCGCAACCCGGCCACCGGCGAAAGCAAAATGTACGGCGACTATTTGATCAACGCCCAGGGCGAAGACGTGGTGGCCGGCATTCGCAACACACAGCCCATCGCCGCGCTGCAAAAAGAATTCCCCGTACTGTATGCAGAATTCTTGGCGATCTGCGACAAACTCGAACGCCATTACAAAGACATGCAAGACGTGGAGTTCACCATCCAGCAAGGCAAGCTGTGGATGCTGCAGACTCGCAGCGGCAAGCGCACTGCGAATGCTGCGGTGCGCATCGCTGTGGAGATGGTCAACGAGGGACTGATCACCAAGAAAGAAGCGCTGCTGCGCGTCACCCCCGATCAGGTGGATACGCTGCTGCATCCCCAATTCGAACTCGAAGCCGCCAAACAGGCGCGCAAGAATGGAAAACTATTCGCTCACGGCGTCAACGCCTCACCCGGCGCCGCAGTGGGACGCGTCTACTTCGACGCCACCACTGCCGAGCAGAAAGCCAAGCAGGAGAAACAAGACGTCATCATGGTGCGACCCTTCACCCGGCCGGATGACGTGCACGGCATGCTGGCCGCCAAGGGCATCCTCACCAGCGAGGGCGGGGCCACCTCGCACGCCGCAGTCGTGGCGCGCCAGTTCGGCGTGCCCTGCGTAGTGGGCGCTGCGGCGGTCAAGATCGATCTGGAAAAACGCCGCATGCAGGTTAACGGCACGCAAATTAAAGAAGGCGAATGGATCTCCGTGGATGGCACCAACGGCGACGTGTTCGTAGGCAACCTGCCCACCGTGGCGCCCAAACTGGAGGAGCAGCACGAGCTGCTCACTTTGCTGGGCTGGGCCGACGAAGTCGCCGGCCTGCAGGTCTGGGCCAACGCCGACTATCCCGCGGATGCGCGCCGGGCGCGCGCCTATGGCGCCCAAGGCATCGGCCTCTGCCGCACCGAGCACATGTTCTTCGAGCAGGAGCGCCTGCCAATTGTGCAGCGCATGATCCTGGCGGAAACCAGCGAAGAGCGCGTTGAAGCATTGCACGAATTGCTGCCCTACCAGCAGAAAGATTTCGAAGGCTTGTTCAAGGCCATGGACGGGTATCCCGTCATCATCCGCCTGATCGACCCGCCGCTGCACGAATTCCTCCCCAGCCTGGAGAAACTCATCGAAGAAGTGGCGGAGAAGAAGGCGCTCAAGAAAACCCGCGGCCTGAAAGCCAAGGAAGACCTGCTGGCCCGCGTGCGCGCCATGCACGAAAGCAACCCCATGATGGGCATGCGCGGCGTGCGCCTCAGCATCGTCATGCCCGAGATCGTCGAGATGCAGGTGGGCGCCATCTTCAGGGCCGCGGTGGCCATGACCAAGAAGGGCATCAAAGTGAAACCCGAAGTGATGATCCCGCTGGTCGGGCACGTCAACGAATTGAAATTCATCCAGCCCCGTCTGGAATCCGTCGCCAAGAAGGTGATGGACAAAGCCAAGGTGCAGATCGAATACAAATTCGGCACCATGATCGAGATCCCCCGGGCGGCGCTGACCGCCGGCGAGATCGCCGAGGTGGCCGAATTCTTCTCCTTCGGCACCAACGACCTGACGCAGATGACCTACGGCTTCAGCCGCGACGACGCCGAAGGCAACTTCCTGCTGAAATACGTCGAAGACGAGATCCTGCCGGTCAACCCCTTCCAGACCATCGACCGGGCCGGCGTCGGCCGCCTGATGGCCATGGCCGTCGAAGAGGGCCGCAAGGTGCGCCCGACGCTCGAAGTCGGCATCTGCGGAGAGCACGGCGGCGACCCGGCCAGCATCGAGTTCTGCGCCAGCATC
>CAYJMC010000108.1:0-2616 GCA_964371335.1 uncultured Anaerolineaceae bacterium | reverse complement strand
TTTCCTTTAAGTCTTTTAGGCTTTCGACTGCCTCTCCAGGCCAGTTCACTCGAAGTGGCAAGATGTGGAAATTGTGCTGCTTTATATACTCAGGCGGAATATTTGCGGTACTGTCAACAACAATTGCGATAGACGGAGTCATTGGGCGAATCCTCCTTACGAATTGGATTGTAATACGAACTTAGTCAGTTACCACTCAATCGGTGTCTTCCCCTTTTCCTCCAAATACTTATTCGCCTTCGAGAACGGCCTGCTGCCAAAGAATCCACTGGTCGCAGATAGCGGCGAAGGGGGGCCAGACTCGATCACCAGGTGTTTCTTCCGATCGATCAGCGCCCCTTCCGCTTGGCGTACGCCCCCAGAAAAAATGAATACCAGCCCCTCGCCCTGCTCCGAAAGGATAGGTAAGACCGCATCCGTAAACTCCTCCTAGCCCTCTCTTGGTGGAAACCGGCCTGCGCCAGCCTCACGGTGAGCGTTGCCTTCAGCAAGAGCACTCCTTGCTGCGCCCAACGCTCCAAGTTCGGCTTGCGGAGACTCAACGCCAATATCCCCTTTCAGGTGCTTAGGGGGCCTGGCTGCGGTCACGGCAATCGCGCTAATCACGGTCGAGTAATCAATCGCTGACGATCACGAAAGGTTCCAATAACGTTCCATCGCCGCGCAGGAAATAAAAGGTCTCGCGATCCAGAACCAAAGCAGGTCGTACTCCAACATCTCCTTTGTTCGCCTTCTCATACATAATGACACCATCCTCGCGGACGTAAAGCTCATTGGCAGGAGAACTGTCGGTGTATATGCTCGCATCCGGTGCGCCGATCCAATAACTGAGCGTGGTGCTGTAGTATTCACCGAACCGGTTCGACAAACTATCGAGCTTTACAGGGTCGAGTAAGAACACCTTATCTGTAACCATGATGAAGTAAGCCTCATCATAGTTGTCATAAAAGCTCAATAATTCCACCGTGTCAGCATAGACATAGCCAATAGTCCCACCATCAGCTAATAAGTAATCGATGCCGTCAAGAAGCGATTTATGCAAAATTGGCTTTATCATATTGAACTCATCGATAGTGAAGTTTTCGGTCGAAAGAAATCCCGCCTCATCTGCATACGCGTTCTCGGTAACATTGGCTTCCACTGGAGCGATCCCATTTGGCCACTCGATCATGCCAGCTCCGGCATCCGAATTGAGCCAGGCGCGCAAGCTTGAGTCTATCCACAGGTTGGAACCATACTCGAATCGAATCCCAACATGCCCGTGGGGACCGGCTGCGTCAAATGGTTTATTTGTGATCACCTGGTCGCTTAACAAAAGAGGATCGCCCGTAACAATGTTCCCTATCTCAGCAGTGGGATTTGCGGAATCTTCGATCACCCGCCAAAGGATCGGTTTACCATCATAGCGACCGAATTGGATGAAATCCCCAACCTTCAGGGCAGAAACCGGGACTTTGGGCTGCAACAGACCGCACCCGGCAAGCACGAACATCAAACCCAATGCCGTCAGTATTGTTTCGCCAGCCTTGCGTTGACTAAAAGAGAATCTCATAAGCCTCCGAACTAGAGCAGGCCTGCGGGATTAATTCATTTTAGCACTACTGAAATTACCAATCAATCGGCATCTTCCCCAGGTCCACCAAATAGCTATTCGCTTTCGAAAAGGGCTTGCAGCCAAAGAATCCGCTGGTCGCCGATAGCGGCGATGGATGGTTTCCCTAGTTCGTCATTGCGAGGAGCACGCTCATGCGAGGCAATGAGCAGCGGACGAAGCAATCTCCACCAGTGTTGTTTTCCCTTCAAAAACAAGGAGCATTGGATGGCGTTACCACTCAATCGGTTTTTGCCCTTTCGATTCCAGATACGCGTTCGCCTTCGAGAACGGCTTACTCCCAAAGAACCCATTGGTCGCCGAAAGCGGCGACGGGTGCGCCGAATCGATCACATAATGCTTCGCCCGGTCGATCAGCGCGCCCTTGCGCTTGGCGTACGCGCCCCACAAAATGAACACCAGCCCTTGGCGCTGCTCCGATAGGATGCGCAGCACGGCGTCGGTGAACTCTTCCCATCCCTTGCCCTGGTGGGAACCGGCGCTGCCCTGGCGCACAGTGAGCGTGGCGTTCAACAGCAGCACGCCCTGCTGCGCCCAGCGTTCCAGGTTGCCGCTGGCCGGCGGTTCCACTCCCAAGTCGCTCTTCAGCTCTTTGTAGACATTCTGCAGCGATGGCGGCAACGGCACCCCATCGTTCACCGAAAACGCCAGCCCGTTGGCCTGCTTAGGTCCGTGATACGGATCCTGACCCAAAATCACAACTTTCACCTTGTCAAACGGACATTTGTCAAAGGCATTAAAAATCTTGCCGCCTGGCGGATAAATCCTGAAATTCTGGTATTCTTCTCGCACGAATTGAGCCAGTTGCTGGAAATAGGGCGTTTCGAATTCTTCAGCCAGTTTTTCCTTCCAGCTCGCTTCAATTTTGACGTCGGACATGAGTGATCCTAATTCTAATGGTTCAAGGTGCGCATCCAGGCGCCAATCCGTATTGCCATGCTGAGCGTACCCCCCACCCCCACCCGCTCAATGTCATCCCAACCTGACAAAGTTTTTTCCCTGTC
>CAYJMC010000107.1:0-2641 GCA_964371335.1 uncultured Anaerolineaceae bacterium | reverse complement strand
CCTCCCCGCTGATGTCTCCGCCCCGCAGACCGAAGAACACAAGGTTGATGCGGCTGCCGCCGTCCCAGGTGGGAATTTCCAGTTCTGGCGCCGTACCTTCGGAGGAAATCTCATTACTTGATGTCCCTGCGCCTTCAAAGGCCGGCAAATCGGATGCAGGTATGGACTTGACTGCGCAATAAGAGGGCGGGACACCGGGCAGGGCCGTCAACTGCCAACAGGCTGTCAGGCGACGTGCAAGAAAAAAAACACCTATGGCTGCGATCAGGGCGAACGCCCAATATGCCATTGAACGCCACAAGGGACGAAACGAGCCGGGCTTTCCAGATGAGGATGGCATGCTGTTACATCAAGCCCGCCCCCATAAAGGGCGCGATGATCGCCAGCACCAGACCCAGCACAGCCATCACGCCGAACAAGCCGGCGCGCTGGCGTACCAAGGCAGCGCGAGCCTCGGTCGCCTCCACCACAGAACGATGGACGGACTCTTGCAAGCCCTGCACGCTGGATAAAACCGGGCGATTGTTGGCAAAGAAATCATAAATGTCACGCAGGAACAGATTGGCTTCCACATCGGCGGGATCAGGTAGATGCGCGCGCGTGACTTCCACCGCTTTTGTAAAATCATCCACCTCCATCCTCGCCACCAACAATCCCAACAGGTTGCAAAACGGCCCGCCAACAGAGGAGGTACGCCTCAAGGCCTCCTGCACTCCCACCCCCGAAGACAACAGCGAACTCAAGACGGACAACCCGATCAGCATGTTGTTGCGCAGGGACTCAGCGCGTTTCTTCGCCAGGTTTTTTATTCGCACATACGGACGGCGTAAGCCGAACAGGATGAAGATAGCGGCAATGACCGGCGCTACTGTGATCACATTCATAGCCGCCAAAGCGCCCGCCAATAATCCGCCCACTGCAAGGAAAATCGAAAAATCGCGGATGGCCGCGGCATAGAATTCGCCGGGGGTATCGTATGGATAACCAGCACGCCGCAGCAAGCTGACCACATCTGCCATATTCTTGGCTTGATCGGGGTCGAAACGACCAGGCAGGATGGCGACCAGCAACGCTTCCCAGGTCGAACGTCTCTTCACGGGAGCGGAGGACTGGAAATTCATCAGGCGATTGCCGCCAAAGATACTGAAGGCGGTGTGGAAGACGGACATCAATTCAAAAGCCAGCACACTCAAACTGAGCGCGCCGAGGAAGGCAAGGAAAGCCATGGGGTATCTCCTTCGGGAATCTCAAAGCGAAAGTCTAATAGGTTCTGCAAGGGGGCCTCGCCCGGCTGTCGTCCACGAAAAGGCTTGCTGAACAAGGCCCGCCGCAGGGCGGTCATGTGTTGTTCGCTGCGCTCGATGGCATGTGGCGGGCGCGGCTCGGCATGGCCCAAAGCGCCGCTGCCGGATTCCCAGGTGGCGCCGCCAAATTCGCTCGGCCACAATGGATGGGCGTATGGATCCCATTTCGGCAGGCGCCCGTTTTTCATGGCCCGGTGCCACTTCCAAAAAGCCTCGAAGCGCGGTCCCCACAACCCCCAGGCCAGGTCGAGCTGCAGCGCTTGGTTCCGCAGAAGGCCCAGCGTCTCGGTGCAATGGTGGCAGATCGGAATGGCATTCTCCGGCCGCTGATAGCGCCAGGCAAGTTCCACGGGCGCGCCTGGAGCTGGATTCAAAACCGGTCGCCACGAACCGGGCTTGCCGCAGCGCATGCAATGATTGGGGAATTCATGCCGCCAGGGAATGCCACCGACCGAGGCCGCCACCAGTTGGTCGAGATAGGGTTCCTCGACTCGCAATACGGAATAGGATAGTTTCACCGCGCCATCTGGCAGGTCCCAGGCGCGTGAGAAATCCAGCAGAAATCCTGCTGAACTTACCATCTGCCCGCGTTCCCAGACTTCGAATTTTTTTCGTTGGACCTCCGGCCTGACTTCCCCTGCATGCGCCTCGCGAATGCGGCGGAGGTCGGCTACGGCTTCCGAGAGCAAGGCAAATAGCAGGCTGTCCATGCGCAGGCTGGCATCCATCGCGCCGCTCTGTGGCAGGTTGGGCGCGGTAGACAGGATCGTGTTCACATGCGGGCGGTAATCCACCTTTGGACCCGTCTCGATCACATAGCGGCAGGGTGGCAATCTCACAAATTTCCAGGGTGGGACCACCTGATCGAAGAGAACCTGCCCATCCGCGCTTAAAGCGACCATTCGCAAGGCCGGGCAGAAGGAAGTGTGGAAGGTACGCGCAGCCTCCGTTGGATACACAAAGGCCAGGATGTCTTCCTTCAGGTTTCGCATGAACATCGCGCCCAATGCGCGTTGATCGGAACTGACCAGGAAATGCAATTGCATGTTATTCATTGGCTCCTTCGCCATAGAGAATGACCCTCACGGCCGGCAGGCGGGGATTGTTGGAACCCATCCCCTTTTTCCAGGCCTGTGCGAGTGGATGATCCATTCGAGAGGGGAGGTCGTAGGCCCGCGCGGGGGTGGCGTCGATCAGCATCAGCAGTTCTGCGGGCGGCAGGTCGGCCAGTTGTCGGAAGACTCCGCGCGCTTCCCTCAGAGGATGTTCGCGCAGCCGGCTGAGGGCATAGCCCAGGGGATCGGAGAGATTTCCGCTCTGTGGGCTGGCGACATACA
>CAYJMC010000106.1:0-2689 GCA_964371335.1 uncultured Anaerolineaceae bacterium | reverse complement strand
AGGCGTCGGGTTTGTTCGGGGCTGTTGCTAAAAACCTCAAAAGCGCCGGCGCGCAAAATGGGCATGAAGAAATTATAAGCCAGCAAGAAACTTAACGCCGACGCGAAGGGAGCACATAAATGGATGATTTCTTAACGATACTTGCAAATTTTTTCAATGGACTGACGGCACACATCGCGAGGCAAGCGCCCGTAATCCTGCTGGCGCTGCTGGCCTTTATTGCAGGCATCTATTTTGCGCGGATGGCGAAAGCACTGGTGCATCGCGGCTTGGGTTTACGCCGCGCCGATCCGGAACTTTCGTTGCTGTTGGGCCGCATCGTGCAATGGGGCATCATCATATTCGCCCTGCTTTTCGCCACTCAACAGATTGGGGTTGACATCACCGCGTTCCTCACTGGACTTGGCATCCTTGGCTTCACCTTGGGCTTTGCGCTGCAGGACATCAGCAAAAATTTTGTCTCCGGCATCCTGATGTTGTTACAGAAACCCTTTTCGCTGGGGGACACCATTGAAGTTTCTGGCTTCAACGGCAAGGTGCTCGACATCACTTTGCGTGACACGGTACTTCTCACCGGAGAAGGGTTGCGCGTGCGCATTCCCAATGGCGACATTTTCACCAAGCCCATCGTGAATTTTTCGCGCCTGCGCCGGCGGCGCATCGAGATCACGCTCGGCGTGGATTACGGCAGCGATCTAGATGAAGTGCGCCAGGTGGCGCTGGAAACGATAAAGAACATACCTGGAGTTCTAAGTGACCCCGCAGTGGATATCGTCTTTGAATCCTTTGGAGAACATGCGATTCGATTGCGCATTTTCTATTGGTACGATGAGTCAAAGACCAGCCACCCACGCGCCCTGGATGCAGGCATCTCAAGCCTGAAGGCGGCTTTCGACCGCGCCCGAATCGAGATCCCCGTCCCTTATCGTGAGTTGCGTTTACGCGAAAATGGTGCTCGACTCAACGATAGAGAACGCGTCCGATCGCCCAATCCACCCACTCATCCGGCAGGAAACGGGTCAGCCAAATAGCCAGCCGCGTGCCGCGTCCGACAATGTACCGCGTGCGCGGTCGCGGCGCGCTGAGGGCGTTATGCACGGCTTGCGCTACTACCTTGGCTGGGATGCCGCGTGCCTCAGCGACTACCGCCTGGTTGCGCGCTCGTTCCATGGCGACGCCATACAGTGCTTCTGCTTGGCGCGGCAACTTGGCACGGGTGGCATCGGCGAACTTTAGCGATTTTTCCCAAATGGGTGTGGCGATGCTGCCCGGTTCGACACTGGCCACGTGCATTTTCCAGGGCATCAGCTCGCGGCGGAGCCCATCAGTGAAAGCTTCAAGGGCAAACTTGGATGCCGAATATGGAGTGACAAATGGGCTAGTCGCTCTCCCTGCGACGGAGCTGATGTTCACCACGCGTCCACGGCCGACGCGCAGCAGACCCAACATTGCCTGGGTCAGTTCCACTTGGCCGATGAAATTCACTTCGAATTGACGGCGTACCTCGGAGATAGGTATGAATTCCAGCGGACCAACAATGGCGATCCCCGCGTTATTGACCAAGCCTTGCAATCCTAATTCGCCCACGACCTCGCGGATCGCTTTAGCCGACTCAATGATTTCTTTGGGTTTGGTTACGTCGAGTTGGATCGGTTCGATATTCTTAGATGCTGCTCTTAAGTGTTTGGCATCGACGGTCCGGCGTGTTCCGGCAAACACCTGCCAACCGCGCTCTGCCAAGTACAAGGCGCAGGCCTCGCCAATGCCAGTCGCGGCGCCGGTGATCAGGACAGCCATTCTCGATTGTATGGCGGCCTAGATAAGGGCACTTGATCGAAGGGCATCGACAATCAATTCCACCGACAAGGAAGCCAGTATCAACCCCATTGTACGGACGATCAGTTCAGCACCCGGTTGTCCCAACCTTTTTAGTAATCGGTGGGATCGAATCATCAATAAGTAAGTGATAGCAAGGATGAAGATCGCGATAAGCACTGTACCCATTTGGGTTGGGATATCGAATAGATGATTATCCGTTAAAACGATCATGGCCAAAATTGCGCCCGGTGTAGCTATGGAAGGAATAGCCAAAGGGTAAACGGCAATATCGCCTTTGTTTCCATGGGAGATTTCACGCTGAAGAATCCCAAATATCATCTGTAAGGCAAACAGGAAGAGGACAATCCCCCCTGCCAGCTGAAATGAAATGATGCTGATACCCATGCCAATCAGGATGAATTGCCCTAGGATGGCTGAACCCACAAGGATCGAGGCTGAATACATGATCGCCCGAATTGCAATGCGACGACGTCGATTTGCACTTTTCTTCGATGTCAGGCCAGCGAAAATCACGATAGTGCTTATTGGGTCAATTGTTGCCCAAAGAATTAGTAAGTCCCGTAAAAGCTTTTGCCATTCCATAACCTAATCCTTTCCCATTTCTGCCTTCACCGCTTCATATAAGTTCTGGGCGCGCAATTGGCTGAGCGTATAGCATGGGGATTTCAGGTGTTCCGCCAGCGAGTTAGCCAGTCCCTGGTCGAAGGCGGCGTGCTCCATATTGATCACCACGCAGCGGATTTCGTCCTCTGCGATCTGGTCCGCCAAATCATGCGCCTCCCTCTGCGGTGAGGCCTCACCCATGGCCACGTTCCCCGCTCCATCTGTGAGGAAGATCAATAGCGGCATC
>CAYJMC010000105.1:0-2835 GCA_964371335.1 uncultured Anaerolineaceae bacterium | reverse complement strand
CGAGCAACAGGGAGATTTTACGATGAAAAACCGAAACAAAAAAGACCCTAAAGGTCTTTTCTTGCCAAGTGGCTTCCCTAATTATTCTAGACTCGAGGGCTCATCATCGCTCTTTTTAACTGGAGAAAACCTTTTGGGTCTGCAATACAAACCTCGCTTTACTTCTGGTTCCCATGCTCTGCGTGGGAACCCGGTGTGAGACGCTCCGCGTCTATAATCCAGAATCCAATGGCGCGTTCCCGTTACAGATTCCTCAATCAAGACACTTGCCCTTATTTCATCACGGCCACAACTGTGAACTGGATACCGTTATTCACCACCCCGGAAATTGCCTCCATCCTGTTGGACTCCCTAAGATTTCTAGTTGAATCCCGAAGAATCACGCTGTTTGCCTACGTGATCATGGAAAATCATGTGCATCTCATTGCCTCCTCCGCTGATTTGTCAAGTGAGATAGCCAAATTCAAATCTTTTACCGCTCGCAAAAGCATTGATTTTTACCTGGAATGTAAAAACAGTTTCATACTTGATCAATTGGCGTTTAACAAGCTCAAACACAAGAAAGATCGCCCTTATCAGTTCTGGCAAGAGGGTTCTCACCCCCAGCGGATGGAAGATCACTCGTTGATGGCGCAGAAAGTTGCTTATATTCACGCCAATCCAGTCCGACGTGGTTATGTTGATCTGCCTGAAGATTGGCGCTATTCGAGTGCCAGGGACTATGCCGGCATGGCTGGACTGCTGCCGAGCTCCATGGCGGGGTAAAAAGCCCGGGGAGCGGAAGCCTTACGGTCCCCACGGATACCGTGGTAACCAGACGAGATGGGCACGCGTAAAAAAACCAGCGCCTTATAAACGCGACAAGGGCCTATGAAGCCGCTTCACTTCTTTTCAAAATCGCGCAAAATCTCATAGGGATATTTCGTGCCAACGTCTTCAGGAGAGCGCTCGTACATCTCGTGATCGAGCGTAACAAGCACGCAACCATAACGATGCGCGGTGGCAACGTAAACTGCATCGCCGCCTCTCAATTGGTGAGAGGCGGCCAACTCAGCGGCCAGCTTTGCTAAAACCTCGTCCACGGGAATCCACGCGATGTGGGGGAGAACGGACAGCGCTTGAGTGAGTTCAAGGGCAAGCTTAGAGTTCCCCGAGGTTCTGCCAATGGCTGCCGAAATCTCTGGCCATACTAACGTTGGACAAATAATTGGATGCGCGGCGTGGTGGATTTTTTCCAAGAGCTGTCGGCTTGCCTCATGATCCTTTTCAAATGAGTTGTTCGCATTTAAGAAAACACTCGCATCGATCGTCAGCGGTGAGGCCATAGCTTTAGCGCCGCATAGAGGAAATAATTTCCGTGCTAGTCTCTTTAGATTTCCACTCTCGGCCTACTTGTTCCCCCAATTCATGGAACTTCCTCCATTTTTCTTCTTCGCTCGCAACCGTATCTGTCTTTTCCAAGTCCGCGGGTGAAGACACCGGGGTCAGCACTGCCACCGGGCGGCCGCGGTGAGTAATTATGTAGCGCTTTCCTTGCTCACGAACTTGGCGCAATACCGCGGAAGCCTTAGCCTTTAATTCGCGTATGCTCAATTCATTCATGCCAGTTCCCTTTGTAGTCACTTTAGTGACTACATTGTATCACAAGAAGACCCTAAAGGTTTTTCTTGACAGGCTGGCACCCCATTCTTCAGACTCGTCTTACCCGCCATCGTTCTCGTTAGTGCGAGAAACCTTTAGGGTCTATACAAGAGAGAGGCGGCTGAATGGCCAACTTCTTTCCGCCTCCAGAAAGACCCTAAAGGTTTTTCTTGACAGGCTGGCGTCCGATTCTTCAAACTGATCTTTCCCGCCATAATTCTATATTAGCGCGAGAAACCTTTAGGGTCTGTTATGCAGAGTAAAATATTTCGCTAACCGAAGCTCCTGACATGACAAGCCCTGCCCCGCTGAGTTTCGATACCTACTATCACATCTACAACCGCGGCAACAACGGTGAGAATATCTTCATTCAAGAACGGAATTACGATCATTTCCTTAACCTCCTTTTCAAGTACATCGAGCCCATTACGCAGATCTTTGCTTATTGTTTGTTGAGGAACCATTTTCACTTATTGGTCAGAATCAAATCAGAGCAGGAAATCATCGAGAGCCTAAAGGCTTCAGGAAAACCCTTGGGGTCTGAACTAAAAATCAATACCGTGAGCAACCGATTCTCCGATCTATTCAATGCTTATGCCAAAGCGATCAACAAGGTTTACACCAGGACAGGAAGCCTTTTCGAACATCCCTTTGGTCGAGTGCCAATCACAACTGACAGCCAATTTTGGAGCGTAATTGCTTATATCCATCAAAATCCGCAAAAACATAAGTTCGTGAACGATTTTCGTGATTGGAAATGGTCATCCTATGGGATCATTCCTGGTGAAAAGCCAACAAGATTACAGCGGGATATTGTGCTTGATTGGTTTGGTGGAAAACTGGGCTATTGGGATTTACACCAGGAATGGGTCTCTGCTGCACATAGCAGATGGTTTACGAAGGATGATTTTGACTGAATCGGAGACGAACCGGATTCATGTCTAAGAGACCCTAAAGGTTTTCCTTACAAGCTGGCACCTTGTTCTTCAAAGTGATCATTCCCGCCATAATTCTATATTAGCGCGAGAAACCTTTAGGGTCTGCACATCTCTGGAAAGACCCCGAAGGTTTTTCTCAAAAGCTGCTCCTTGTTCTTCAAACTGAGCTTGCCGCCGTCATTCTTTTTAACACGAGAAACTTTTAGGGTCTCCGCTTGTCTACTCCCCTAAAAAATCTTCCGCATAGTGGCAGGCT
>CAYJMC010000104.1:0-2916 GCA_964371335.1 uncultured Anaerolineaceae bacterium | reverse complement strand
GCCAAAATTGTGTTGTATTGCCGCTCGGGGCGGATGAGTGAGATTGCCGCCAATGCATTAGTGGCGCTGGGTTACACCAACATTTGGAATCTGGACGGCGGCATGATCGAGTGGGAGCAGCAAGGTTTCGAAATTATTGGCAATTGAGATATCGCCAACTGCGACGAAAGTGCGTGGACAAATCTCAAATCTGAAATCAACAATCAGCAATCAGCAATGCCTCTAAAGCCTCTTCGCGTCGTCGCTGGCTCCGCCTGCGGCCTGCGCCTGCGCTCTGTGCCCGGCGACAAGACCCGCCCCATCACCGATCGGGCTTCCTTCGTCATTGCGAGGAGGGTGCCTTGCGACGCCTTTAGCGTCGCAGCCCGACGTGGCAATCCCCAACCTCAATGTCAAGGCAACTCGGCAGAAAAAACTCTATGAAGCCTCTGCGAGTTGTTGCAGGTACGGCCCGTGGCCTGCGCTTGCGTTCCGTGCCCGGCGACAAGACCCGCCCGATCACTGATCGTGCCAAGGAATCCCTCTTCAACATCCTGCGTCCCACGCTCCGGGGCGCCGCGTTCCTGGACCTGTTCGCAGGCACCGGTGCCGTCGGCATCGAAGCCCTGAGCCAGGGCGCTGGCTTCGTCCGCTTCCTCGATAACCAGCGTGTTGCCGTCGAGACCATCAACGCTAACCTCGTCACGACGAAACTAGGGAAGGGCGCCCAGCTGCTGCAGGGCGATGCCTTCGCCCAGTTGGCAAGCCTCCCCGACCGCGCCTTCGACTACATCTTCATCGCCCCGCCGCAATACCACGTTCTATGGAAACGGGCGCTAACCGCCCTGGACGCCCAGCCCGATTGGCTGGTCGACGATGGCTGGGCCATCGTCCAGATCGACCCTACCGAGTACGAGAAACTGGATTTGAAGAATTTGGACGAATTCGACCAACGCAAATATGGGAATGTGCTATTGGTTTTCTACGAAAGAAAACCTGCCTGAATTACCTTTAGACATAGCCTCCTGCATTTTGCCAGCTCTCGCAGTAAGGGTTCATCGCTCACCAGATCCCGGGCACCAGGCGATATCTCACCTTTTGCGCGTACTCCGCATAGCCGGGCAACTCATTCTGCAAGGTGCGATCTTCCAAACTTGTGCGCATCACGAGAAGGACAACGCCTATAAGGCTGATGCCAAATGCCCACCAGGAGCCTAGCAAGATTCCAATGGTGAATTCAAATAATAGTGCGCCAAAGTAACCAGGATGTCGCAAGTATTGGTAAGGGCCACTGGTGACAACCTTGTGTCCCTTTTCAGATTGAATGCGCACGATCTGCGAAAAGAACGCATTTACCGAGGTGCTCCAAACCATCAACGTGTAACCCAGTCCACCAGCAATCAGCGCCGCGATCTGCGCCATAAGCGGGAATGCCGCGCTCCATCCGTAACGATGATCTAGTCCGGCAACGATATAGCGCACCAATTGGAGCAATCCAAGTATGCTCATTATCGCCAAGTCCCACGACTTGGCGCCTTTGCGCGGTCCCAGGCGCTCCGCTAACAATTCCGGATTGCGCCGCAGGATCACGACTGCGGTACCCGCCGACCACGCGGCAATTACAGCCAGCGCGGCCCAGGCGGGCCACCAGTTGATCGTCCCGGCGGCCCAAAATAAAGCAACGCCCATGACGACGACCCCCGTGGTTTCGCGAATTATGTATCTGGCCAGAATTTTGCTGTTCATCTCTCCACCTGTAGCGATTCCAAGGATCCGCTTTCGAAACTACTCGTGAAAATGCATGCGCAGCTTGCCGTCATCATAATCATAAAATCCCCACAGCGGTTGGTCGCCGCGCTTCATCGCCAGCACTTTTGGCAGCAGGGTGGGGATGTCTTCTACCATGTCCAGCCCGCCGATCTTGCTGACCGGTACCCAGCCGATCTCGCCTTCACTCGATGCCCTTGGCTCGCCATCCGCCTCCCCGCGAAACACCCACATAACGATACCGGCGTCAGCGTCCCCGGTGTCGATCGTCACAACTGCGCATAGCCACAAGTCCGTTGGCTGAAGCCCGCTTTCTTCTTCAACCTCGCGGCGGGCGGTAGCCAGCACGCTCTCGCCTTTCTCCACATGCCCGCCGACTCCGTTGTACTGGTTGGGGAAGACCTGACGGTCTGCACCCCGCTTGATCAATAACACCTCGTCGCCCCGCGTCAAGAAAACCAGCACGCGGGGGATGAACTGATACCTTCGTTTATCGGGAGACTGGGGATTGATCATGAGTTTTGGGATTGAAGGATTGGGTGCGTTAGCACCCAATCCTTCAATCTATCCTCCGTCGTCACTGCGAGCGAAGCGAAGCAGTCTACTAAACAATCTAATAGAGTCCTGGATATGGCACTATGCCAACGAAAATTAAGCATTCTCACTCCTCACCAAAATATTCATCATAAAGATCATTCCATTCAGGGTTGAAACTAGTGATCAGATCTATCTTCTTTTGCCTTGATCCTCCCTTTATCTGTTTCTCACGCGCAATCGCATCTTCTATTCTTTCCGTCGCCTCAAGGTAGACGAGTTTGTTGAGGTTGTACCTGCCAGTAAACCGTCCACCTTTCTTTTCGCGATATTCTTGCATTCGCCTATAAAGATTATTGGTCACGCCAGTATAAAGGACAGTGTGTTTCCAGTTGGTCAGAATGTAAACGCAGGGTTGGATTTCTCTAGGCAAGTTTCCCTCTTCAATTAGCCAGCGGATTGCTTCGTCCGCTGCTCATTGCTGCGCATGAGCTTGCTCCTCGCAATGACGGAAATCTTCTAATCCGCCAGATCCTTCACCTCTTCTTGCTTTGCCTCTCCCCCAAAATAGTACTCCTTGTTCGGCATGACCATGGGTGCCTTGACGAACTGATCCACGTACTTGCGCGTCCCGCC
>CAYJMC010000103.1:0-2988 GCA_964371335.1 uncultured Anaerolineaceae bacterium | reverse complement strand
CCCATGCGAGACCCTAAAGGTTTGACCGTTAACTAGAATGATGGCAGGCTCACGAGCCTAGCTAATTTGGGCGCCGTCCATTTAGGAAACCTTTAGGGTCTGCACGAAAAGGATCATCTGCCAAACACGGGCGGGCCGATGTTACTGGGAGTTATTCCTGTAAGTTTGGTTTTGATCGGCTGCGCGATTTTTCTGATTCGGCGTAAATCCGCTTGATTTGTAGGGACAGGTTTCCAAATCCTGCGTGAATACTCTTCGAATGGGGAGTCTTTGCCAGCGAAATTAGACGGCGCGCCATGGAAACCTGCCCCTACGCGCAAATCAAGATTCCTATGAATTCCAAACATTTACCGTCAAATCGAAAACTCTGCACTGCGCTCTGGATTTATTTGAGCTTGAAGCTCACGCCTTAGGGTTTACAGCTTCTTTTATCTCGAGTAGCTTTGGCAACTCCGCCAGCGTCGCTATCCTGGCGTTTGGTTTGATCGTATCCAAATGATCACGATTCGCCGGTGTATCCGCCCGGCGCGTGAGCCAAATGCTGGCAAGCCCGGCATTCTGCGCGCCCAAGATATCGGCGCCCAGGGTATCACCCACCATCACCACGTCTTCGCGGCGCAACCCCCAATGTTCCAAGGCGATTTCGAAAATGCGTGGATTTGGCTTGCGAACGCCACAAGCCGCCGAACTGAGTGCGAAGTCCAGGTACGGCCGCAAGCCGGAGTTGTTAACCAGGGTTTGCACGTCGGCGTCGTCGCCCGCGTTGGAGACAACTGCCAGGCGCATTCCTGAATCGTGCAACGTTTTCAATGTGGATTGTGCGTCCTCTTCCGGTTTCCAGTGCGCCTGCGATACCGCGTAAAGGCGTTTTAGCGCTGCTGCCAGCATTTCTGGCGTTACCTCGCGGTAGCCCAGGTCGGCCAACATATCGCGCAAGATGCGCGCCGTAGTGTATTCGACGAATTCGGCTTCGCGTTGGATATAGTATTCTTCGAGTTGGCGACGGAATTGTTCGAGGAAAACAGGCGCGTTCAGTTTGAAACCCTGTTTGTACAGATGATCCAATAATTCTTGCATCGCGGACTGCATGACTTCGTGCCAGGCGCCGTCAAAATAAATCAGGGTGCCACCCAGGTCGAACAGCACCGCCTTGAATTTCATCTTTTTCAATACCCCCGCTCGAGATCGATCTTGTTCAGCAATTCTTCCCCAGCTATATAACGACGCAGATTCTCTTTGAATAATGTGAATGCCCGCTCTACATAATGTGGACTCAGTCCGGCCACGTGCGGTGAGATGAGCACATTCGGCATCTCCCATAAAGGATTGTCCGCGGGCAACGGCTCTTCCTCAAAAACGTCCAGTCCCGCGCCGGCTAATTGCCCCTTCTCCAGCGCCTGGATGAGCGCTTTCTGATCCACGACTCCTCCTCGCGAGACATCCACCAGCACGGCGCCGGGCTTCATGGCGGAAAATTGTTTGGCGCCAAGCATCCCTCGAGTTTCCCCCGTCAACGGCACCGTTACAACCACATAATCGCATTCCTTAAGCAGACTGCGCAGGGCTTTGCCGGGATACAGCCGCCGCGGCAAATCGGCAGCCGGGTCTCCCTGGCCGTCCACCTGGAAGCCATCGGATCCCCTTTGCTGCAGCAGATCACGCTTGCTGGCCAAAATCGTTACACCGAAAGACTGCAGCATCCTGGCCAGCCGCTGGCCTACGCTGCCGTATCCAATGATCCCCACCGTGCTATGGATCAACTCTTTAGGTAGGTAGCGCTGAGAGCGCTGCGTTGCCCATTGGCTCCGACTTTGGTCGGCGATCATTTCGGGTAGGTGGTGACCCAGGGCCAGCATCAGAGCCAGCGCATGTTCCGCCACTTGGGGTGCGTTGGCGCCGCTCAGCGTGGTGGCCTGCACCTTCACTTGATGCAAAATGGGCTGCTCCAAGTGCTCTTCGATCCCTGCGAGATGGAACTGTATCCAGCGCAGCTTCGGCGCCTGCTCCGGCTGGGGCAGGCCGCGGAATGTATAAAGCACCTCGACTTGCGCCCATTCCTCCTCGGGCAATTCTTGCCCTTGCGACAAAGGTCGGGAAACTACTTTGAATTCAGGCGCCAGCGTGTGCAATTCATCTAACTGCTCTTGGGTGAATTGGACCGTGATCAGGATTTGCCGTTCGTCGCTCATATGTCTTCCTAAACGATTAACACTCTAATAGTTACTTGGTCACTGTCTTTCTTTATATTGATTTAACCACGGAGTCACTGAGATTTTTTGAATATTTGCTGTGCAAGTAAAAAACCCGCCCTTAATCAGGGCGGGCTTCTACGACATGGGTGGAATTCATCCTATTACTTTGGTTTCAATCCTGAACTTGCACATCTACCCAGAACCACGCTCTTCCATCGGGTCCTAAACCGAAATAGATGCCGTCATCGCTGCGCAACATCCAGTAGCCTTTGTAAGCTCCTTGTTCATCAGGCGCGAGCATGGTCAATTCTATGGTTAAGTGTTCGCCGGGGGGAATATCCACGTCGGTAAATTCAGAAAACGGCAGGGTGCCTTTGGTGCCAAACGATTCACCTTGCTGCCACACCAGCGAAAATGCAGATGTCCACGTGCATGTGCCGAGATTCTTGAACGTCCAAATCTTTTTGAAGTTCTCCCCTATCTCGATTTTGGTTCCATCGGGGATCGTTTCGTACCCCAGTTCTGCCCTCAGGCAGCCCGTCTTACCGCTGTTGGTCCCGCCACCTGAAACCTGTTGCTGCGTGGGCGATGGCGTCGCCGTAGGCGGAGTCCCTGTTATGGTCGGTGTGTTGGTTGGAAGCGGTGGCGTATTGGTCGCGGTCGGTGGAATGGAAGTAGCTGTGGCCGTTGGCGGAGCCACTGCGGCGGTCTGGGTAAGGCTGTCGGAGAAGATCTGCGCAGCCTGGGTAAGCACCGCAGCCGAGTTGGCTTCTTCGCTGGGTCCGCAGGCAGCCAG
>CAYJMC010000102.1:1800-2990 GCA_964371335.1 uncultured Anaerolineaceae bacterium | reverse complement strand
CGAAAGGAGAAACTTATGAGCCTTGTAGGATGGGTGGTCCTGGGTGGCGCTGCGGGCTGGTTGGCAAGCATCGTCATGAAGAAGAACAACCAGATGGGCTGCGCCGCCAATATCATTGTTGGCATTGTTGGCGCAGTGATCGGTGGATGGATCCTGGGTAGCGACTTATCCGGATTCAACCTCCCCAGTCTGCTCACCGCGGTGGTCGGCGCCGTCATTCTGTTGTTCCTGCTTAACCTATTTACCGGCAGGCGCAGTTAATACCCACCGATGCATAAAAAAGTCCGGCGAATTCGCCGGACTTTTTTCTTTTTCAAATACTCCGCGTTAATCCATCAGCTCTCTCGGCACAACACCGCCGTTTGCTGCGATCTTCTTCATGACTTCCTTATGCAGCCAAATATTCATTGCCGCAGAATCTCCGCCCATCACATCATTTGGCGCCCCGAGTTCCTTCGCCAACTCCACACGGTTGGCGTGGCTGCTGTCGATGCCCAACAAGGTCATCAACTCTACGATAGACACGCGCCAGTCCTTGGGATCGCGACCCTTAGCCGCAGCCAAGGCGTCCATATTCTTGGCAACATTCACCTCACTTAGTTTCTTGACCTCAGTGTATTTGCTAATATCTGGTTGTCGGCCAGCTTCCTTGGGCGCTGTCTTTTTGACATCAGCTTCCGTGTCGGCTCCAATTCCTATTGCCTTCAGTATCGTGGAAAAAATACTCATACTGGACTCCTTTCAGGGGAAAGCGGGACATAAAAGTGATTTGTACAGCAATGTCCCGATCGAATACATTGTAATACCAAGTACCTGCTTGAAGTCCAATGTTGTTTGACAACAAAGAAAACGCTATCAGAAGAACCTCACAAATTTTTTAGGCTGGAAATGGTTGTATACTTATCGATGTCAGTCCACTTGAAAAAGGAGACCGAAATGAACCTTAAATTATCTGCACCAAAAGAGACTACCTGGGTCGTCGCCGTCGTCGTCGGAATTGTGGGAATATTGATGGAATTGGACGTTTTTTCGCTCGGTGGGATTGTTGCTTGGTGGCTAATCGCAATTGGATTTGCCCTTCTGGCAATCGCCAGCTTGGTCAAGGGCTTATAAAACTAAATAAGATTCGCCATTGAATCGAAACTCCGGAGATGAACTCCGGAGTTTTATTTATTTTGTCTAGCCATAAG
>CAYJMC010000102.1:0-1700 GCA_964371335.1 uncultured Anaerolineaceae bacterium | reverse complement strand
TACTAATCCGCGCGCAGGAATATCAATTCATTCAATTGTGGGTAATCGGCCGAAATGAACTGCAGAGTCTCATCTGTACACACATACCCAATTGGGCCTCCAGAGAAATCCCCGCCAAAAGTTTCGGGTGTGATGCCGGCTGAGCCAACTGCGCTCCCGTTCATGGTCACCACAATTTCATAATCGGATGTGGAACTGGAATAACTCAACGTGTCGCCAAACACGGAATACAAGGCCCGGCCGGTGCCGTTCAAGATGATCGCAAAATCCTGATCCGGCGGGGTGCCGCCGAAAGATTGGGTGTAGTTGATAGTGAAACCTGTCCAGCCGTTCAACACCACGCCGTCTTCGCCATAACTAGCCCACATCAACCCCCCTACGCCGCGATATTCCACGCCTTCCGCCTCACCAGCCGGTGTCGCATTCCAATAAGCTTCGTAGCTGGCATTATCCAGTTGCCACAGTCCGATCAGGCATTCATCGCACAAGGGTCCTTCTTCAACAGTCACGTCGAGTAAGAAATGATACTGCCCTTCGGACGCGCTGGTGGTGGTTAGCAGCACCATTTCCCGGCTGCCGCAGGACACGTCGAATTCGCTCGAGGTCATCACTTCCCATCCGCCTGCCGTACCTTGCCGAACTGCGTTCGTGCCTTCCGCGCCCTCACTGCCAACCTCGAGGTCGAAGTGATGCTCTTCAGGAAAAATCAGCTTGAAACGCTGCAAGATGAACGCATCCACGGGCGGGATCGCGTCTACAAAGGTCTCGTCAAAAACGATCCCATCGAACCTGGGGTTCCCTGGAACAGCTCCTCCGCCTGCATCAATGATTTGGCCATCCAGGTAAGCTCGGCCAAACTCATGGAACAACTCTTCGATATCCGGAAACGCGGAGAGAGCATCCGCCTGGCTTGCACCGGCTGCTTCAGGCATGGCTTCGATCAGTCGAAGGACGCCCGCACTGCCAATCTCATTGGCCACGTATTGAAAGAAAATGAAATTCTGATAATCCATGTCGATGATCGAATCAAAGGGCGAGCGGCGATCGAAACTGGGCAGGTATTCGTATTCGGCATTAACTGAAGGGTAAACATAATTACCGAAGTATTCGGCGGTTCCTTCCACCCACCATTTATTTTCTGAGTGAGGGACTCCCAAAGAAGCTGCGTTGTAATTCCAGAACTGGTAGCAGTGGAAAATTTCATGCGCCAATATTTGTTTGTACACATCGAACCCCCGCTCCGTCCCCGCGCGAGTTCCAGACGGGTAGACTGCCAGGAGGCAATTTGTCTCAGGATCAGTTGGACGGGTCAGGTCTGCAGAGGCGTAGAAGAGCCCGGATGATGCGCCTTCGGGTCTGTAGTCCAAGAGGGTGAAGAAAACATACAGGGTACGATGCGCCAGTCCGAGTCCGTCATAAGCGCCTACCGATTCAGTAACAGCCTGCTGAGTTGCCTCCAGATATTGTCGCTGCGCTTCATCATCCCCCCATCCCTCGGGAAAATAAATGTTAACTCGACCGCCGCCGGCAATAACCGCTTCGTATCGTAAGAAGCATTCAGTGGCACGATCCGCCGGAAAGCCTTGTGTTTGCAGGGTTCTGCAATCCACCTGCGCCGAGTGGCCGGGCGCCCTGCCCGCGCCCATCCCCGCCGGGGCTGAATACAAGTCCAGCGCTTCGATACTCGGAACCAATGCGGA
>CAYJMC010000101.1:0-3007 GCA_964371335.1 uncultured Anaerolineaceae bacterium | reverse complement strand
CAGCCGGTCGGCTCCAAGCATCTGGTCGATCATTTCGGCCTGGATGTGAGTTCGGCTACCGTGCGCAACGAAATGTTGGAGCTTACCGAGAATGGCTTTTTGCGCCAGCCCTTCACTTCTGCCGGGCGGGTGCCCACGGAAGAAGGCTTCCGCTTCTTCGTCGGCGAGCTGATGCATAGGCAGGAGTTGCCGGCCTCCACCAAACACACCATCAGCCACCAGTTCTACCAGGCCCGCCATGAAGTCCAGCAATGGATGCGGTTGGCAGCCTCCGTGCTGGCTGCGCAGGCAAAGGCGGCCTCATTGATTACCACACCAAAATCCCAGCAGGCGCGTTTCAAACATCTGGAGCTCATCCTCACCGCTGGCCGCCAGGTTCTCATGGTGCTCGTTTTGGAGAGTGGCCAGGTGATCCAGCAAATGCTGGTTCTCAAAGAAGCCTTCAGCCAGGAAAAATTAAGTGCCACCGCTCAACAACTAAGTGACCTGTTGCGCAGCGCCACCTTGGCCAAATTGACCCCTCCGTCTGCCGAGATGGGCACGCTTGCAGAAGAGATCTTTAAGCTGACAAAGGCCGAATTCCGGGCTTTGGAAAAAGGCTTGGGTGGCGAGGTCTACCACGATGGGTGGACCAACGTGCTGGCTGAGCCAGAGTTCAGCGATTCGGACGCGGCCCAACGCGCTCTACGTGTGCTTGAAGAGCGCCCCCTGCTGGATTCGCTGCTCAACCAAACCATGACGGGCGCCGAAATAGGTGGCGTGCAGGTTCTCATCGGCGGCGAGGGCCGCTGGGAAGAGTTGAACGATTTTTCGCTGGTGCTGGCTCGCTACGGAGCGCCGGAATCTGCCAGTGGTTACGTCGGCGTGCTGGGTCCCATCCGCATGTCTTATGGCCGCGCCGTTTCCGCAGTTGATTACGTCGCCGGACTGCTAAGCGAGATGGTGACCGAATCCATGAGCACCCACGATTAGGGAATCGGGATTTCTAATAATGAACGATAAGCATAAGGAAAAAGAAATTTCAGCCGAAGAAGAAGCCCAGGCAGAAATGGTTTCCGAGGGCGGGCCTGCAACGCCCTCCGATGGCAGCCAGGAATTGATCGCGCTGCGGGAGAAGCTGGCCGAGACTGAAGTCAAGGCGGCTGAAAATCTGGACGGCTGGCAGCGCGCCCAGGCGGAGTTTGCTAATTACAAGAAGCGCCTGGCCCGCGAACAGGAACAGCAAGCCGCCGAGGTGCGCGGCCGGGTCATCATGCGCTATCTCGAGATTGTCGATGACCTCGAGCGTGCCCTGAAGAACGCCCCGAAGGACGGCGCCGGCGGAGACTGGGCGCAAGGCGTTGAGTTGATTTACAAGAAGCTGGTTTCCTTTTTGGAAAGCGAAGGCTTGACCCGCATGGATCCGCTGGGCCATCCCTTCGATCCGAATTTACATGAAGCCGTTACACAAGAAGAAAGCCCCGACCATGAATCTGGCGCCATTATCGAAGTGCTGCGGCCGGGTTACCTGTTGGGCGAGCGCGTGCTGCGCCCGGCATCTGTAAAAGTGGCGAAATAATTGAGGAGAGAACATGGCAAAAATCATTGGCATTGACCTGGGCACCACGAACTCGGTAGGCGCAGTTATGGAAGGCGGCGAACCCGTCGTCATCCCCACCGCGGAAGGGGAACGCCTCGTTCCGTCTGTGGTTGCCATTAATAAAAATGGCGAGCGCATGGTGGGCCGCCAGGCGCGCAACCAGGCGGTGGTGAACCCGGAGAACACGGTCTATTCCATCAAGCGTTTCATGGGCCGCAAATTCAACGACCCCGAAACCGCCAAGGCGCTGGAAGTGGTGCCTTACCATATCAACAAAGCGGCCAACGACGGCATCGAAGTCGAGTTGGGCGGTAAACAATATTCTCCGCCCGAGATTTCTGCCATGATCCTGGCCAAGATCAAGGCCGATGCTGAGGCTTACCTCGGCGAGCCCGTGACTCAAGCAGTGATTACCGTCCCCGCATACTTCAACGATGCCCAACGCAACGCTACCAAGGACGCAGGAAAGATTGCTGGTCTCGAAGTGTTGCGCATCATCAATGAACCCACCGCGTCTTCGCTTGCTTATGGGCTCGACAAAAAGAAAAACGAAGTTATCGCCGTGTATGACCTGGGCGGTGGGACCTTCGATATCTCCATCCTCGATGTGGGCGATGGCGTCTTTCAAGTTCGCTCTACCAGTGGCGACACTTTCCTCGGTGGAGATGACTTCGATCAGCGTGTAATCAACTACTTGGCGGAGGAATTCCAAAAGGATCAGGGCATCGATCTTCGCAGAGATCGTCAGTCCCTGCAACGCCTCAAGGAAGCAGCCGAGAAGGCCAAGATCGAACTTTCCACCCTACAACAAACCGAGATCAACTTGCCCTACGTCACTGCCGACGCTTCCGGACCCAAGCATCTGGTTACCAAGCTGACCCGCGCCAAGCTGGAGCAGCTCACCGGCGACCTGATCGAGCGCACCCTCGGCCCCGTTAGGCAGGCGCTCAAGGACGCCGACCTGAAACCCAGCGACATCAACGAGATTGTGCTGGTGGGCGGCATGACCCGTATGCCCGCCGTGCAGGAAGCTGTGAGGAAGACTTTCGGCAAGGACCCGCACAAAGGCGTGAACCCCGATGAAGTAGTAGCTATCGGCGCTGCCATCCAGGCAGGTGTTCTTGGTGGCGATGTGAAAGACATCCTGCTGCTCGACGTGACTCCGCTGACCCTGTCCATTGAGACACTGGGTGGCGTTTCCACACCACTTATCGAGCGCAATACCACCATCCCGACTCGTAAGAGCCAGATCTTCTCCACCGCCAGCGATAATCAGAATCAAGTGGAGGTTAACGTGCTGCAGGGCGAGCGCCCCATGGCTGTGGACAACAAATCCCTGGGCCGCTTCGTGCTCGACGGCATCCCGCCAGCGCCCCGCGGCATCCCGCAGATCGAAGTCACCTTCGACATCGATGCCAACGGCATCCT
>CAYJMC010000100.1:0-3205 GCA_964371335.1 uncultured Anaerolineaceae bacterium | reverse complement strand
CTGGGGCGCAATAAAAGACAAGTACTTGTGCGCACGGCCCGCCAAATGCAAGGCGTTCGGCTAGTTATTGAAACTTCCGCCAGATGCTCCGCATGTATAATCAAGGAGCCTTACAACCTTCCGTGGAACTGCAATTTATTCCTCAAACACCAAAAGGCTGGCCTTCACCATCTCCGGCATCATGCCCCGGATGGGTACCGAACCATTCGCTAGAGAGGAGTGTGCAATTTAGGTTAGGCCGAATCGGCACAGTCGACATCGGCGGATTCGGCATTGAACTGGATGCTGATTAAAACTTTGGTATCTGAACGAAAGGTTACTGTTGGTATTTTCAAGGAGAGAGATGAAAAATAACAAGCGAATGCTGTTCATGGCTTTCATGGCGATAAGCTTGGTTATCCAGGCTTGCGAATTCAGTTTCAGCACGGCCAATTTCGATGACGCCTTCATGTCCAAAGATACAGAAGGCAACCAACGCACGACTACTTATGGGCAGGGCGATACATTCTACGCTATCGTCGACCTGGCCAATGCCCCCGATGACACCGTTGTGCGCGCCGAGTGGTTTGCGGTGAACGCGGAGGGTGTAGCGGCCAACACCCAGTTGGATGATGTTAGTTCCACCAGCGGCGCCGCCCGCCTGACCTTCAACTTGGCCAACGCGGTCAACATGCTTTGGCCTGCCGGCCAGTACCGGGTAGACCTCTATTTGAACGACGAACAGAAAACGTCCCTGGAATTCCAGGTGACAGGTACGCAAGCTGCGTTGCCAGCCGCCCCGACGGCCACGCTGCCCCCCACGCCGGAGCCGACCGCGGAACCCATCAGCGGGCAGGTGACCTTCCAGGGAGACGGCTTTACGCTAGCCTTGCCCGAGAGCTTTGCTGCCAGCGGGGCAACAACGATCGTGATGGATGCACCGGTCTACGCCAGTGATGGGTTCACGAACATGGCGGTTAGTTCTTTCCCTGACTCCTCCGCTATGACGCTGGATCAGGTTGCCGAATCAACGATCCAGCAATATGGCACGTTGCCCGGTTACACATTTCTGGCGCAGACGCGCATGGACCATCCCAATTATGAAATGGCCGGGTTGGCGGTGTCTGCCGAACAAGAGGGCATGACGGAGTTGATCATCGTGGTCCAATACATAGTGAAGGAGAATGGCGTTGTGTGGGTGCTCACCTATGGCACCACGGAATCGTCATTCCAAAACTGGGCCAACCTCTTTGATGAGAGCGCACTTACGTTTCAACTGGGTAACTGAACTGCGAATCAGCCAATAACCGGCGAAACAAAGAAGGGAACATATAGTTCCCTTCTTTGTTTGTTTTGTACGATGTGCTCCCTTCAGGTAGAACTTGCGCTAATCGCTCAACTGGATGGGGAGGAACACACATAGGTAGGTTTGACTACAGTTTGGCGGCCGTATGCATTCAAATTGCAATTCTATTTTTCCTTGATCGTCACTCCAGTGACTGGACCACCGCCATCCACTTTCACGATAAAGTTCTTGCCATCCTTGGTAAAGACCAGGGTTACAACGGGACCCGTAGATCCGCTTGCTGTTTCCACGCGTTCAACCGTTGTGTCTTCTGTGAGCGCCCAGCCGCGGCTTGGCATTTCTGCACGATAAAAATCCGCCACTTCAGCAGCCGTCTTTTCAATTTGATAGAACACGAATTCTGGACCTGTTGACGAACCTGTTGCGCCATCCATCACGGGGAACTCGCCCGCCAATCCAGCCTGATTTTCGCAGCTGGCAGGAATGGCAATATTAAGCGAGCCATCCTCCACGGGGATATAGTTATCTGTCCTAATGAAGTCTGCCATTTGATCGGGGTCAAGCCACTGCAAATCTGTTTTTGTTAGCAAATCTGTTTTCGTTCGTCCCTGCAATTCAAACAGCGTAATGAAACCGCTGCTTCGAGCCACGTACACAAATGCGCTGATCAACTCATCGCCCGTGACTAAGTTTTCGCTGGAGAGTTCATATTTGTCGGTAACAAATCCATTGACATCGATCCCGCTTTCCACGCGCGATGCCTGCCCGGTGATCTCTTCCTGAAGATCGGGCATGAATGCGGATTGGTCTTGCGATCCTGCATCGGGGAACGCAGAACACTCGCCAGAAATGACCATGAATACCCCATCGTCAATGGCAGTAGTTTCGCTCGACCCGGTGCCATAATCTAAAACCAAGCGTTGCGCAGGTTGCGGCTGAGTTTGGACTTCCAATGCCATGAACGCCGTAACTTCCGTTGCGACTCCCGCTGTATCCAGACCCGAATAGTGGATCGTGCTTTCAAATCTATATTCCGGCGCACTGGATTGGACATACAGCGCAGAGCTTGTCAGGTCAATCGTCTCGGGACCCGGAGGACCATCAATGCTGCCCGTCTCCTGAGCCGGGATTGTCGCGGCTAGGGGGCTTGTTTGCTCGTCTGTTGTAGCTAATGGCGTTGTGCCCCCAGCACTGCAAGCCTGGCTTGCGATGAGAATTATTATTAACGCAAAATATAAAGAGTTTTGTTTTTTCATTTCATCCTTCCAAATTGTTGCGCAATATGCGACCCTTCGCAAAAGTCAAGCTCTGCTACTTTGACAAGATAGCAGAGCTGGATCTATTGAGCGCCATCCATGTGCAGCGTTATTTTGCAATAATTTTCGCCGAAAGCCCACAGGTGACGAGGGCGCACCCGACGAGATGAGCAATTGTTGGTTAAGGCACCCTGTGGAGTTCTAGCGTGCTGCCATCCATGGTCATTGTCATGGTCAGAGTGTCACCCGAGCGCACAAAGTCGACAGTGGCGCTTAGGCCCGAGGGATCAATGAGGATGAAGGTATTGTCATCGACCATCTCATAGGTCGCAAGAAAGGTCCCACTTGAGGCAGTGATTTCATAGACGCCATCGCTTTTGAACTCAATGGTCAGCGCCCCCAGTTCCACATCGGTGCCTTCCCATTTGCCAACCAGGGAATTGCTAGACGTATTCTCCGGTGCAGAAGTTTCGGTCGGGGCAGAAGCTTCGGTCGGGGCGGAGGTTTCGGTCGGTGCGACGACAGTATTAGTCGGCGCCGAGGTGTTGCTCGGTGCCGGCGTCGCGGCAGGTGAGCAGGCTGCCAAGAGGATCCCCAAAACTGGAATTAGTAAAGCCAGACGAACTTGTTTCTTCTTCAACATGTACCTCATAGGTTCTTTCTT
>CAYJMC010000099.1:0-3367 GCA_964371335.1 uncultured Anaerolineaceae bacterium | reverse complement strand
CTTTGTGGCTTTGTGGTGAGGCTTTATGTTTATGAAGGGTCCCTGGTTAAAGCCAAAGAGCCATCTTGTGGCTCCTTGGGGTATGCGCGCTGCGACAGCTTTTATCGCTTTTCAGCGAGGAGGGCTGCCGCAGCGCTATGTTTGGGACTACTACTCATGGGCAACACCTCCTCTACGATGAGATAGCGAAGAGAGGGGGATTTATTCGGGCAGAGTATGACATATCCACACTAGGATGTCAAATGAAAAACGAGTTTTTATGTAGGGACAGGTTTTCAAACCTGCCCGTTCCTCATAATCCCCCCTGGAATTGTTTTCGTCTTTCATCGTCGGAGCGGTCGAATTCCAGCATGTCGCCCGTGGCGATGAAGACGGTTCGCTCGCAGATATTGGTGACCCGGTCGGCCAGGCGTTCGAGGTTGTGGCAGGCCCACAGCAAATGGTTGATGGTGTGAATCTCCTTGGGCGTGTTGATCATCTGCTGCAGGATCTCGGTTTGCACCGAATTGAACAGCTCGTCGACTTTGTCGTCGTCCCTGGGTATTGAACGCGCCAGCTCCACATTGCCGGTGACGAAGGCTTCCAGGGCGCGGTGCAGCATGTCCACGCAGACTTCGGCCATGCGCAGCAGGTCAGGGGAAACCTTTAGGCGGCTTTCGCTGCCCATCATCAGGTTGATGCGCCCGATGCCTTTGGCGTAATCCCCCATGCGCTCGAGTTCGGTGATGATTTCAAGGATGGCGGTGAGGATGCGCAGGTCCCGCGCCATGGGTTGCTGGGTGGCAATCAGGGTGATGGTGCGCTCCTCGATTTCGAAGCGCTTGGCGTTGATTTTTTCGTCGCCGTTGTAAATCTCTTCGGAGGCGGCCAGGTTGCGCTCGCGCAACGCCCGGACAGCGCCCAGCGTGGCCTGCTCTACCATGCTGCCCAGCAGGAGCACTTCGTCGTTGAGTTCGTGAAGTTTGCGTTCCAGGGTCTCGCGGGTCATCGCACCTCGAAATTTGATTATACGCTCGAAGTTTGTTTTGCGGATTATTGGTTTGTTAAGCCTTTATTTTCGCTCCTGTTCGTCATTGCGAGGAGCACGCTCATGCGAAGCAATGAGCAGCGGACGAAGCAATCTCCAACAGCGCCTTGGAAACTGGCTTGGGGATTGCCACGCCTGCTGAGCAGGCTCGCAACGGTTTAATTAGTATCAAATCTTTCATATTAACACCCCCGTTTAAGACACACTTAACAACAGTATAATAGTAGCGGTATTCGCCAAAGAGATATGTCTGCCGATAAGCAAGTCAGCCCCGCCATGCAGCGTTACGCCGCCGAGGTGTTCCGCATCCAGCAGGATGTGCCCAAGGTGTCGCTCTCCCATCTGGCCGAGCACGTCGAATCCTCCCCGCAGGCCATCGCCCGCATGATCAGGCGGCTCACCGATGGCGGCTACGCCACCTACGAGCCTTATCGCGGCGTGCGCCTTACCGCTGAAGGCGAACGCATCGCCATGCCCGCCTTGCGCCGCCACCGCCTGGGCGAAGTCTTCCTGGTCAAAGTGATGGGCTACGACTGGGCTTCTGCCCACGAACTGACCGACATCTTCGAGCGCGGCATCAACCCTGAGCTTGAAAATCGCATGGACGAACTTGCCGGCCACCCGACTCGCTGCCCGCACGGCGAACCCATCCCCACCAAAGATGGCAAGATCAACTATCCCAAGGATGCGCCGCTGGTGAGCCTGGAACCAGGCCGCCGCTGCCGCCTGAGCCGCGTGCGCACCCACGATATGGACAAGCTGCGCTACATTGCCAACCTGGGCCTGCTGCCCGGCGTGGAATTCACCCTGGTGAGCCGCGCCCCGTTCAACGGGCCGCTGCGCCTTCAATTCGAGCGCAACGATCAAGTCATAGGGTATGAATTGGCAAGTAGCCTTTGGGTTGAAACATTGAAGGCAAAGGCATAGACATGTTTATAATTTCGTGGAAGAGGTTAGGAAAATTCGGAATAGGAGTGTGTCTGTCATGAAAAAACTCGCGTTTTCAGTTTTCATTATTTCCTTAGCACTCAGCTCCTGCAATCCCGCGCCCGCATTAACCACAACGCCTCAACCCAGCGCTACCTCTGCGCCCGCCACCAACACGTCTCAACCGCCAACCGTTACTGCGACCGCGGATCTTTCTCCCAAGGAATTTCCTGAGGCAGTTTGCTGTCTCGCAGCTCCCATAGATCCCGGCACCTACCTTTTGCCGGCCTGGATGGGAATGAATTTCACTATTGTTGTCCCGGCCGATTGGGGCGTGATTCGCGATGATAGCGTCGGGGCCTTCGCCATCGCCCGCGGCCAAAACGAACTGGGCGAATCCAGCGAATTCATTCAGTTCAATGTGATCCCCGCCACTGTTGCGTTGCCAGATTTGCAGCAAGATGTGCTCGACTCGCCTGAGTTTATTTTCGGAAACCCCGAAGAAGTGACTGTTGCCGGTTTCACTGGTTTCCGCGTGGATGCCCAGGCTATTCCTAATCCGAATGAAATAGGAAGTCGTGATCAGCATATCGCCCCCGGAGTTCAGCATATTTCTGTTTTAGAGGGCGTCTTGGGCGGATTTTGGGTGACTTCAACACCGGAGGCCATGGTGCGTTTTACCGCATTGGATGTGAACGGAGTGATCTTGCTCATATTCTTTGAAGCTGAAAACGGGCAGTTTGACTCTTTTCTAGAGGATGCAGACGCCATGGTTGCCAGCCTGGCGGTTGTGCAATAGGTAGTTGGGCAATAAAGAATGTATGCTGGACCCGGCGTGGAGTTCACGCTGGTGAGCCGCGCCCCGTTCAACGGTCCGCTGCGCCTGCAGTTCGAGCGCACTGACCAGGTCATCGGATACGAGTTGGCAAGCAGTCTGTGGGTGGAAACCCTGAAAGAAAAAACAAAAGCATCCTAGATTTAACTTGTCGTTGCAAGGCTGCGACTCGCTCATCCTTTTGCAGCTGTCACCAACAAAAAACAAATAAGACCCATGCGGGTCTTATTTGTTTTTTGTTCCCACGCCGGAAGAATCAGTAGGGCGTGGACGTGGCGATGCTCATAGGTGTCGTTGTTTCAACTTCGAGCAGTGGCGTGGCTGTGATCGTTGGCGTAGCCGTCGCCACCCCGCCACCGCCGCCGGCTGCGTTCGCAAAGAAGATGAAGTAAGCTGCCACGGCGATGACGATGAGTATCAGGGCGACGATCAGGACGTTGGTGCTGCCCGATTTTTTCGCTGCCATCTACTCCTCCCTTTAGTTAGGGCGCGAGTGTGGGAACAGGGATGATGATGTTCCCGCCGCCGCCCCCCTGGTTGGCGAAGAACAGGAAATACGCGCCAACCGCAATGATCAA
>CAYJMC010000098.1:0-3535 GCA_964371335.1 uncultured Anaerolineaceae bacterium | reverse complement strand
CTTCCTTTCCAAATCCTTAAGAGCTTGTACTCATAGGTTTGTAATAGGGCGAGGAGTAAATAATAACTAACTAAAACCTAACTATACAGCAGAGGAAAACGTGAAGCAGCAGTTGATGCGCGTTTTTTCCATTTTTGTTGTATGTCTGGTTTTCGCCAACCCGGCTTACACACATACTAATCCTTCGCCTATTCCATCTGACCTGAACCCCTACAGGCTACCTTGAAATGAGGGGTTCATCGGTAGCTTATGTTCGGCTGTGGGCCGTGGCCTTCCTGGTTTTAATGGCCGGTGTGCTCCTTGCGGTCTTAGTCACCCCGGCCCAGGCTCGACCATTCGATGCGCCTGGCGGAACGCCAGGGCCGAAAGCCACAAAACCCCCAAAAAATCCTGTTGCCACAGCTACCAGTACAGAAACTCCCACCGCCAGCCCAACTGATGTTCCTTCGGCTGCCCCTACAGATACCCCAACGGAAATCCCAACGCTAACTTCTACACCTGCAGCAACACAAACCAATACACCGACAGAAATACCCAGCGAGACGCCGACCAATGTTCTCACCGAGACCCCTACTGTGACGCCGACGAATACTCCGACCGAGCCACCGACTAATACTTCAACCGAGACCCCCACTCAGACTCCTACCAACACGCCGACGGATACCCCATCTGACACTCCTACTCAAACCGCTACCGACACACCAACGGTTACTCCGACTGAGACTGCCACTCAGACCGCCACCGGCACACCCACCAATACTCCAACTGAGACTCCCACTCAAATCCCTACCGACACACCAACTAATATTCCAACCAACACTCCCGCTCAGATCCCAACAGACACGCCCACCAATACTCCAACCGAGACTCCTACTCAGACCTCGACAGAGACACCCACCGATACTCCATCTGACACTCCTACTCAGACCTCAACCGACACACTGACGAATACTCCAACCGAGTCCCCTTCTCAAACCCTCACCGACACGCCGACCAATACTCCCACCGATACTCCATCTGGCACTCCCGCTCAGACACCCACCGTTACGCTGACCAATACTCCCACCGAGACTCCCACCCAGACCCCCAGCGACACACCAACTAATACTCCCACCGTGACTTCAACGCAGATCCCAGACACGCCGACTATTACTCCGACCGAGACTCCCACACAGACAAGCACGGACACACCAACGAATAGTCCATCTCAGACGCCTTTGAATACATCGACCCGCACACTTACCGAAACCCCGGCAAACGCGTCATTGAACACGCATGCCAATACCCTGCCTAACAACCCAACAAATACAGCGACTCAAGCTGCGACCCAAACCGCAACGCCTGATCCTGGCCTAACGGCCACCAGCTCTCCAACGAAAACACTCCTCGAGGATGACGATGAACCGGGCAAAGGATCGGCCGCTAAAAAATTATCTCAATCTGGCTTTAGTTCCAGCTTCGCTACCGCCACCCCGGGTCCTGCGGCTGCACAACTCTTTAACGCTTCGTCGATAAGTTTGCCCCGCTGGTCGCTGCCAATCCTGTTGTTGATTCTCCTTGGCTTATGGCTAAAAGAAAAGCGCCTTCCCAGCTACCGTTGCCACGAGCTCAAGGCGCGGGCGAAGAGATCGCCCGCGAGCTTGCGGAGTGGGCGCTGGAGCACTGCCCGGTGACGGACGCGGTGGGCAGCGCCATGGAAGTGAGGCTGGAAACGCAGGGATGACGTTAAGCGATAAGGGATGGACAAAGACCCAAAAGAATTTCTGATTTACAATTTAGGTACCCCACCATTGTGGTAACAACAATCTTTGACAGGGTAATATAACCAGGCACGTCTAAATAGCGCCTATAGGAGACAGCTTGAACAAGATTGCAAGTTTGGCCATTGCAGCCGCAGGAGTTATTCATTTGATATTGGCTCCCCAGCATTACGCCCACGCGCCCGCGCACGGCATCTTCTTTGCGCTAGCCGGGGTCGCCGAGATCGCCTGGGCTATCCTGTTTTTGCGGTACCCCGCCCAACCCATGTACTACTCCGGACTTGCACTGGCCGGCGGCCTGGTCGTCTTGTGGATCATCACCCGCTACATGCCTGCGCCCTTTGAACATGAAGTGGGCCTCATCGACATGGGCGGCATCGCCTGCAAGCTGAGCGAACTCGCCGGCATCGTGGCGCTGGTGGCCATCGCCGCGCAGGGGCGCATCGTCGGGCTGGCGAAGCATTCCATGGCGCGCATGGCGGGGACGGCGCTGTTGCTGGCTTTCTCTGTCGGCGTGGTCACCTACGAAGTAAGCCTCGCCGTTGAGCCGTTCTTTCCCTCTCTAGTCGGTGAAGGCCACCACGAGGAAGAGCACGAAGAACTAGAGCACCACGAGCACGCAGAGTGAAAATTTGTTGGAGGGAATCATGTCCACCAATAAGATCAAACAATCCGTCGAAACCGCCATCGCTTACCTGACCTCGCATCCCGATGAGGCGCGCTACACCGACAGCGCCGCGGTAGCCAAGCTGGAGGATGGGCTCAGGTTCCGGGTCAGCGATGCGGATGGGCGCAACGTGCTCACCGACATGCCCAAGGGCGTGGGCGGCGCGGGCGCCGACCCCAGCCCCGGCTGGCTGTTTCGCGCCGCCGCGGCTGCCTGCATCGGCAGCCTGGTGGCCATGCGCGCGGCGCAAACCGGCGTGAAGCTGAGCAGGCTCGAGGTCATCGTGGACAGCGAATCGGACGATCGCGGCATATTGGGGATGGACGAGTCCGTGCCGGCGGGGCCGCTCTCGATGCAGGCCAAAGTCACCTTGGCGGCCGAAGGGGCGAGCAAGGATGCGCTTCAGGAATTGGCCGCCTGGGCCGAACTCCACTGCCCGGTCAGCGACGCTGTCCGCCGCTCCGTTCCATTCACCACAGGCGTAGTTACCTCGGTAGGCGACGCCGCACCAACTGGAACGTAAGGGGAGGCACCTGACTCTTTGCAACTCTGTAGGGCAAACTCTGTAACGCGGATGGCTATACTTACGTCCATAGCAATATCGCCTAATAATGCTAGTAAAAGAGTTGCGCCAAAAGCTCAAAGGACAAGAGCTGGATGCCGATCAAATCGCCGGATTATTGCTGGGGGATACAGGTTTGCTTCGCACCGTTGTAGACAGCATTTACCTTGAAAAACCGCGCGTTAAATACGCGTGCATAAGAGCGCTGCGCATTGTCAGTCGCACCCATCCGCAGCTGCTTTATCCATACTTCAATTTGTGGATCGATCTCCTGAGCAGCTCGGACGTGTTTATCCAGAACGAACTCGTTTATATTCTGGCAAACCTTGCCCGGGTGGACACGCAAGACAAAATCGATCATTTCCTGGACGACTATTTTGAACCGCTTAGTGGGCCGAGCCTGATCACCGCCATGTGCGTTGTGAAAGGGTCCTTGCGGTTACTGAGAGCCAAACCGAAGTTGGAAGACCAGATCGCAACGGAGTTGCTGCGAGTGCAAACGGGGAGATATGAAAACGAAGCCTGCCGCCCCATCATCTACGAAGC
>CAYJMC010000097.1:0-3577 GCA_964371335.1 uncultured Anaerolineaceae bacterium | reverse complement strand
ACCGCCGATAACACCTGCACTCTGCGGGCGGCGCTCATGGAAGCCAACGCCGGCAGTAACGGGGCATTTATTACATTTGAAAACGTCAGCACCATAACCCCGGCCACCGCGCTGCCGGCTCTGACTGGCGGGGCAATCAAAATACGGGGCGAGGGCACGGTTACCCTGGATGGAGGACAGCCTGGGGACTGCAGTGGATTTCCAGGTCTGGAAATCTCTGAGTCGGATTCCAATGAAATCCAAGGGCTGACCATCGTTAACTTTGGGACTGGGATCGATATAGACGGCTGGGGCGGTGATGCAAAATCCAATGTGATCGGCCCCATCGTCAATAGCGAACCGGATCCCGCAAAGCGCAACGTGATTGGGGGCAATTGCAGAGGAATCTATATACATGGGCAGGGTGCCTTCGGGAATACAGTAGTTGGCAATTACATCGGCACAAATGCCGATGGCAGCACAGCCAATCCCAACACAAACGCTGGAATTTATATTGTCAATGGTGCACATGACAATTTGATTGGCACCTATTCTGGCGGAGGGAGCTCATACATTGACCTTACCGACCATGCAGCGTATTGGAATTTGGATGAAGCCAATGGAAACCGGGACGACAGTGTTGGCGCAAATAGCCTTACCGACAACAACACCGTCCTTTCGGCCCCTGGAAAAATCAAGGCCGCGGCTGATTTTGAAAAAGGCAGCAGCGAATTTCTCGAAATTGCGGATAATGCTGAACTCTCTACAGGAGATATTGACTTCACCTTTGCCGGCTGGGTGATGCTTGAAAGCAAGACGGGCAGTAATATGAATATTGTTAGCAAGCACGAAAGCGCAACCAATAGAGAATATCGCCTATTTTTTCAGCAGTCCTCCAACCGATTTGTCTTTCAAGTATTCGATAACGCGGGAACGATAATCGGGTCAGCAGTGGCAAACCAACTAGGCTCCCCTGCCCTAGCCACCTGGTATTTCATTGCGGGTTGGCATGACTCGGTAAACAACCAGGTAGGAATCCAGATCAACAACGGTGCGGCCGACACCGCGGCAACGTCGGGGGTGATTGCCGATAAAAGCGCGAACTTCAGGATGGGCGCTCAGAACACAAGCGAAACTAGTTTTTGGGATGGTCTAATCGACGAATTCGGCTTTTGGAAACGGGTCCTGACCCCACAGGAAATCAGCACTCTGTACAATAGCGGGAATGGTCTTGCCTATGGCCTGGGCAACCCGGAAAGCAATGTGATCAGCGGGAACGGTAGTTCTGGCATCCACATCAGCGGTTCTGATTCCAACCATATTACGGGTAATTTGATCGGCGTCACTGTTGACGGTAAGTCTCCGTTGGGAAATGGCGGCTCAGGCATTTACATGACCGGTGTATCTGGCGATGGGTCAGACAACAACGTGATTGGCGTCGATGCCGCGGGTTCAGGTGGCGCCCCGAACGTGATCAGCGCGAATGAGATTGACGGAATTGTGATTCAGTATTCGAACAATAACCTGGTCGCAGGCAACTTCATCGGCACCAATATCACCGGCACGGCCGCTTTGGGAAACGGAGAAAGCGGCCTGTTTATCAACACCACATCGGGCACAGTCATTGGCACCAATGGGGATGGTATCGGGGATGATCAGGAGCGCAACATTATTAGTGGAAATGGAGCCCTGATAGGGAGGCCGGGAATCTGGCTGATAGGCGTCAGCAATGTGATCGCTGGAAACTACATCGGCACCAATATTGATGGCACAGTGGCCTTGGGAAATTCAAGTTCAGGGATTTCTTTGGGCGCAGGAGGACAACCAGGTTTCAGCAACCGGATTGGCACCAATGGCGATGGGATATCTGACGTGCTAGAAAGCAATTTAATCAGCGGTAATGGTGGCTCTGGAATTTCTTTGGCATCGTACCAGAATCGAGTCTCTGGAAACCTGATCGGTACCACCGCAGACGGAATGTCCCCGCTGGGCAATGGGTACCACGGCGTCTCGATCAACCTGGTAGGACACAGCAACCTTATCGGCACCGACGGAAATGGGGTTGCCGATGCCTCCGAGCGCAATGTGATCAGCGCAAACGGATTCAACCTAGGCGGCTCAGCCGGTATCGCCATCCAAGGGAGCAACAACGTAGTTGCTGGGAATTACATCGGCGTCAATGCTGCCGGAACAGCCGGCCTGGGAAATTCACAGTACGGTGTAATTATTAGCAAATCTTCACTCAGCAATCTGCCAGTACAAGATAATTTGATAGGAACCGATGGCGTCGGCAACTCCGTCGCCGAAGCCAACGTGATCAGCGGCAATGGATGGATGGGCGTGGTGATCTCCGAGGCGTCTGATAACCAGGTTTCCGGCAATTTCATCGGGACCGATGTCACAGGTTCCACGGCGATCCCAAATGTCCACGCATATGCTGCCGCAGTGGGCGCCGTTCACCTCCAGAATGGGGCAAACGCGAACGTGATTGGCACCAATGGCGACGGCGTGGGTGATGCTGCCGAACGCAACGTGATCAGTGGCAACGCGACGAGAGGAATCCACATCGGTGGTCAGGGAACCAACAACAATACCGTGGCGGGCAACTACATCGGCACCAATGCGGCTGGCACCACAGCGCTGGGAAATGTCATTGGCGTCGAGATTTCAGACGGTGCCAGTGCCAACCTAATCGGTACGAATGGCGATGGACAGGCAGATTCACTCGAAGCCAATGTGATCAGCGCCAATGCGGGCGGGGGCGTCGTCATCATCGTGGCGTCTTCCAATGAGATCGCGGGGAATTTCATCGGAACTGACAAAAACGGAACGGCGCCATTGGGGAACGGGCAGGAGGGGATCGAGATCAATGCCAGCAACATCGGCGGGACTAACGGCAATGCGATCGGTGGGACCCCACAGAAGGCTAATGTGATTGCTTTCAATTCGGCAGAGGGGGTTGAGATCAGTGGGTTTGGCGTTAATCCCATCAACGGCCCGATTCTATATAACTCGATTTTCTCTAACGGCAGCCTCGGCATCAACTTGCATCCGAGTGATGGCTTCTATGGAATCACACTTAATGATGCGGGCGACACGGATAGTGGCGCGAACAACTTGATGAATTTCCCCGCCCTCGACACGGCGCTGTCGCTCGGCGGTTCTATCACCATCACTGGTGATATTGACGATGGGCTGGCCAACACCAATTTCCTCATTCAATTCTTCGCCAGCCCGACTTGTGATGATCCTTCCGGCCATGGTGAGGGGAAAACTTTTGTCGGCGAATCGAACGAAATGACCAATGGCTCCGGTGACGTCAGTTTCCTGGCCAGCTTTGCCGAAACGGTCTCTCCCGGTTATTTCATCACTGCCACAGCGACATTTGCGAATAATACATCCGAGTTTTCGGAATGTGTAGAGGTGGTTCAGGGCAGCCAGCTTAGTGGGGAATCCCAGTTCACCCCGCCGCCCAATCTTATCAAGATCGTGCCGCTGCAAAATCTGAACTGCCGCTATTTCTGCACCTCTCAGTCTGAAATTGCCGACACGCTGCTGGAAGGCGTCGCCTACTCCCCGGTGGGCTGGGATCCCGTCC
>CAYJMC010000096.1:0-3663 GCA_964371335.1 uncultured Anaerolineaceae bacterium | reverse complement strand
AAATTTGCCATCGTTGGGGCTATCGGCACCTTGGTCGATTATTCGATTTTCAATTTGGCTGCCTATCTGTTGGGTCTCGAAGAAGTATTGGCACAAGGCATTTCCTTCTTTGCCGCGGTTACCAGCAATTTCATCCTCAACCGAAACTGGACTTTTCGGGACTCGCGGTCCAAGCGGTTGCGTGTCCAGCTTGCTCAGTACGTATTGGTCAATGTAATCGGCCTCATCATCCGTACCCCCATCTTCGTTGCCTTCAGCACGGTCTTCGATGCCTTCTTGGCTGGCCGCCTGCTGCCCTTGGGGATCGACACCGTTTGGCTTGCGCACAACCTGGCGCTGGCCGGGGCAATAGGGGTCGTGCTGCTGTGGAATTACTTTGTCAACCGGCGATGGACGTTCGGGGATGTAACTTAGCCTGGAGAAGCCTGGGGCCACGCCCAAACCGTCACACCGATTACCACCATCCCCAGTACACCTAGTTTCTCCACTTCTATTCCGCCATGGTTTCCCGCGATCCGTTCGGGATTGTTTGTCTAGTAATGGCTCTGACAAGCTCCACCGGGTCGCACGCGCCTCTTGACAGGGGCCTCCGATAGGTGTATGATACGAATGAGTTTGCGATGCGAAGTAGTCTGTGATACGAAGTCGGAGGATGATATGCGCAATGCCCGGGATATCCAATTTCTGACTCTACGATATTCGCGTAGCCAGGGTTTAAAGGGCTTTCCAGTGGGGCTCCTCTTGCTGGCGATTGTCTTGTGGGTGAACTACACCTCTGGGCTAAGCCGCAATTTGATTCTTCCCATCTCTTTTGGATTGGCCGCGGCTGGTCTATATTGGCTGCTTAACCGCTATTACCGTACGCGCTATGGCAGGGTTGAAGGGACCTTTGAACAGAAGCGCGTGGATTATTTGTCGGCAGGCTTGGCTGGCCTCGCCGGTTTGGCTGCCTTTCTTATCGATATCACTTATAACCTGCCGGTTAACGCGGTCGGATTAATCTTCGCCGCAGGCTGTATCCTTGAATATGTGCGCCTTTACCGCCTGGGTAACAGCTCCTATTTCCTGTGGCAATCGATCATAAGCTTCATCCTTATCTTTGCCGTAAGCATTCTTCCGCTCTTCGTCGCGGACAAGATCTGGTTGCATTTCGGATTGCGCTCACACCTCCTCCTTGTACTACTCGTCACTAGCGTCATTCTTCTGCTAGGCAGCGTGGGAGAGCACCTCAACTTCGTGCGCCAATTCCCGGCAAAGGAGGCTGAAGGTGGCTAGCGTCTTCCAGGAAATGGCCGGCCTGGATCGCCTAATCCACGAGCCTGCTCGTTTAGCAGTACTTACTGCCTTGTCCGCCTGCAAAAAGGCCGATTTTATCTTCCTGCAGCGTCTCACTGGCCTCACCGTAGGCAACCTCTCCGGTCATCTGTCCAAGCTGGAGCAAGCCGGATTGCTTCGGACGGAAAAACAATTCGTCGCTAAGCGCTCCAATACCGTCGCCGAACTTACCAAAAAGGGTCGCACCGCCATCGAAAATCATTGGCGCCAACTGGAGGCCTTGCGCAAAGACTCCCGGGAGTGGAAGCGGGACCAGTAATTAGCGCTCATCTCACCCTCCTTAACACCCGCTCCTGTTCCCGCCACATCTCCCCAAATCGTGTGACTAATAGCTCCATGAAAAGAAGGGTTTCCTGGTTGCCTGCTGCCAATCGCTTGCCGGCTTGTGAGCTGGCGTTTTTGGACTGCTAGCTTGGTACAGTCTTCGTTCGCCACATGGATAAACGACGGATTGCTATTTGGTTTTGGCTGGCGGGTTATTAGCCTTACAGGCCTGCTCATCTCCCGGCGTACCCTCCGCTGAAGAATCGCCAGGTGCCGTTGCTGGCGATGTTTTGCCCTCGGTTACTGCCACCATCGATGTATTCGATATAGACGAATTGATGCAGTCCTGTCCATCATCTGCAGAAGTCGCTTATATCAACTCGCGTACGCAGCTTGTTTTCCGCGCCGATCCAACCTCCCCAGGATTGGTCTGTTTAGCGGCCGATGGCTCCGAAGATTTCACTCTATTGAAGAAGAATGTCTACAACATCCTTCGGGTCATGCAGGCTCTCACCTTTGACCAGCCTTTACCCTGGACCGATCTCAATTTGTTCGATTAGTTCACTCAAACTGTAAATGGTTTTGTTTATGATCCAGAAGCGGTATACAGCACTTGCTGCGATGATGAAGGGGCATTGTTGTTATTCAAGTTCAAGAACTAGTAGCTACGCAGGATGACGCATGGCTACTGGCTGGTATGGGGGAGGCGTGCGCGGTTTAATGATTTTGTTTGTCCATGAAGCGCGACATAATGAAGGATATGTGCATCTTTGCGAATCTGTTTCCGTTAACGATCTCACCCTCCTGGGCGGTGCAACACTATCTTGACCTTTGGATGGCCGATCATGCTCCTATTGGTTTCTTTACGGAACATGAAAGTGAGATAGACCGAGCCGATGCGCAATACATCTTGGAAACTCGGTTTTGTGGGAACGAATAACCCTAAAGCATGCTAATTAGAAGCCGCAGACGACCCCGTTTGCGTCCTCTTTTTAGGGCCACCCTTATGGCAAATTTGCCTTTTCATTTGAGAAATCCCTTACTTTAGAACACTACCTCTTTGCGAGAACCAAATCTATACGCTGCGAGCGGCCTTAAGTATCGCCTCAAGACACCTCTCCACGTCCTCGTCCGTGGTTGCCCACGATGAGACGCTGATCCGCATCGCTGTGTGACCCTGCCAGCTTGTCCCGCCTGCCCACAGGGTTCCGTCCTCTCCGATCCGTCGGATCACTTCCTGTGTCTTTTCGGGTGAGCCGAAAGAAACCAGCACCTGGTTTAGCACCACGTCGTTGAGGATTTCGTAGCCTGCGTCCTCCAGACCGCGCGCAAAACGCCGCGCCTGCTTGCAGGCGCGTGCCACCATATCCGCCAGTCCTTTGCGCCCCAGTGAAAGCAGCGCCGCCCAGACTTCTACGCCGCGGGCGCGCCGCGACATCTCCGGCGCGTAGAAGTAATTCTCGCGCTTGCCGCTTTCTATCAGGTACGCGGCAGAACTCACGTTGGCCTTGATCAGCGCCTGTCGATCCCGCACGAAGGCCAGCCCGCTGTCGTAGGGCACATTGAGCCACTTATGCGCGTCGGTGGCGATCGAATCGACATTCTCTAGGCCGGCAATCATGTGCGATAACTCTGGCACTACCCGCGCCCACAGTCCGAAGGCTGCGTCCACGTGCACCCAGGCATTCGCCGCCTTGGCTTTTTCGCTGATGGCCTGAAGGTCGTCGAATGAGCCGGTGTTAACGTTGCCTGCTTGGGCGCACACGATGGTCATATCATCCAAGTTAGGCAATTTCTCGGTAATCATCCGTCCCTGGTTATCCACAGGTACTTTGTGCACGCGTTCGCGCCCAAATCCGATCAATGCCAATGCCTTGCGCATGCTGGCGTGATACTCGGCGCCCACTACCACCTTGATCTGCGGCGCACCGTATAACCCTTGGTCTTCCACATTCCATCCCTTGCGTTCCAGCAGCGCGTGCCGCGCGGCAGCCAGCCCAGTGAAGTTTGCCATCGTCGCCCCGCTGACGAAACCTACCGCCGTTTCGGGCGCCAGACCCAACA
>CAYJMC010000095.1:2371-3980 GCA_964371335.1 uncultured Anaerolineaceae bacterium | reverse complement strand
CACGAACCGGCGCGGCTGGTCGTGTCCTCGCTCCGCAAGGAGGAAGCCGAACAGGCCGTGGCGGCGCTCAAGGCGGAGTTTCCCAAGAGCAAAACGAAGTTCTTCTCCACCTGGGGGGACATATTCCTGCGCGCGGAGTGGCAAACTCAAAAAGATAGCTCGCGCGCGGCCATCATGGCCGACCCCGCCAAACGCAAACGCCTGGTAGGCGACGTCGTCGACGAACTCAACGACGAAATCCTGGAAGCATCGCTTCTGTATCAGATCATTCAAGGCAAGGCGAAAGGACTGGACGGCGCCCCCGCCCAGATCATTGTCGATTGCATTAACACCTCCACGGCGGTGGCTTATCAGAATATCTATGCCTGGGCGCGCAAACTGCAAGGCTTGATCGCTGAAGGCAACGGGGGCACCAAGTGGCCGGAAGAAGTTGAACATCTTCTGGCCGCTTTGTATATTCCCCAACTCGTGCGCCATATCCAGATCCTCAACGAATCCATGCTGCGCGCCGATACGCAAGCCTACGTCAAAGTAGGCACCAGCGGCACCGGCGGCATGGGCCTGAACATTCCCTATACGCACGGGGAGGAGAAGCCCTCCCGCGTGCTGATGTCCAAGGCCGCGCTGGCCGGCGCACAAACGCTGCTCACTTTCCTGATGGCGCGCACTCCCGGCGGGCCTGAAGTGGTCAAAGAGATCAAGCCCACCGCGCTGATCGCGTGGAAAGAAATCGGCTACGGACCTATCCGCCGCGGCGGGCAGGATTTCCTGCTCTACGATTGCCCGCCCGATAAGGCTTTGCCGATCGAGGACGTGGGCAACTTGAAACCGCAAGGCGAGTTCGGCAAACCCACCGGCGAAAAGTTGGAAGCCGTGTACATTAATACCGGCGAAAACGGGCTTTTCGCAGCCGGCGACTTCGCCGCCATCACCGCTTACGGCCAGATGCAGTTCGTCACTCCCGAGGAGATCGCCCACAATGTGGTGCGCGAAATCATGGGCGGCAACACGGGCCGCGATGTGATCGGCGCATTGGATGGCTCGGTGATGGGCCCCACCTTCCGCGCCGGCGCCCTGCGCGACGCCGCATTGGAGCGGCTGCGCCAGCTGGGCGTAGAGCACGGCGAGTCGGTAGCCTTCGAGATCCTTGGGCCGCCGCGCATGTCCAAGCTTTTGTACGAGTCTTTTCTGCTCAAGCGGGCCTATGGCAACAAGGTCAGCAACGCGTTGAAAGACAAGCCCGAACAGATGTCGGCAAAGCTTGAGTCGCTGGTTTTCAGCGACTCAAAGCTACGCCAGCAGATTATTTCCATCGGCCTGCCCATTTTGCTGGCAGATGGCAAACGCATCCTGCGCGGGCCGGTGCTGAAGTCCGAAGACGCCGAGCACGGCTGGGTGGACCTGACCCCTAAGAACATGGCCAGGTGGGTGAAGCGGTTGAAAGGCATCACTGCGATGATCAAGGAAGAATCGTCCGGCGAATCTTCCTCGCGCTTCAATCGCACCTATCCGTCGTTGCGCCAATGGCTGGATGAAGACCGCTTCGAAATCGGCGAGATGGTTGCCTGGGTTTCGATCAACGAAGACGAGGGACTAAGAGGGAAGGATT
>CAYJMC010000095.1:0-2271 GCA_964371335.1 uncultured Anaerolineaceae bacterium | reverse complement strand
CATCTTGTTGCAAATCATCACCCGCAAATCCGAACGATTGGAACCCAGGCAGGCGGCCAGTTTTCTTCTCGAGCTCGACAACGCCTTGTATCCGCTGCAGAGCCAGGCCGCCACGCTCTACGAAGGCGGCGTCCACCCCAAACATCGCCTCACGCGTTATCACGATTTCTTCGTCCAGCGCATCGGCCCGGGTGACCGCGTGCTGGACGTTGGCTGCCGCACCGGCGAAGTAGCCTTTGAGATCGTCAATCGAACCGGGGCGAAGGTCACCGGCATCGATATCGATGCCCCCAGTTTGGAGGAAGGGCGCCGGCGAAACACCCACCCGAACATAGAATTTCTCGAAGGCGACGTGTACACCTGGGTGCCGCCGCATGCGTTCGATGTGGTGGTGATGTCGAATGTGCTCGAACACCTCAAAGATCGAGTGGACTTGCTCAGCAGCCTCCAAAAGCGAACGAAGGCTACCCATTTTCTGGTGCGCGTACCCCTCTTCGAGCGCGATTGGCGCGCTGGCCTGAAGCGCGAACTTGGCCTCGAATGGCGTCTGGACCATACCCATGAAACGGAATACACCCTGGAAAGCTTCAATGAAGAAATGAAGCAAGCCGGCCTCGACATACGCCATCTGGAAGTTCGCTGGGGCGAAATCTGGGCGGAGTTGAAATCGAAATAGCCGCTTCTAATTTCGGCGGTCGGATATAGTAAGGCAATGAAGTCAGCCGCTAAACTATTTTTCCAAAACCCGCTTCGCAACCTGGGCCACAGAAAATCTCCCGGTTTGTATTACATAGTTCCCGAAACGAACTGGGTGCTTGATTGGGTTGGGCATTATGTGACGAGCTACGTCCAGCAAAACCATGGACTGAGCGCTCAAATCATTCGATCCGCAAAAAAATTGCGCAATCAGATCGTGCATTACGGTTCCTTATGGGACTTAGTGGCCAACGTGGATGCGCCCCATCACAAACAAAATTGGACCATCGGCACCATCTTTCATGGCCACAAAGACAACCCGGGATTCACCGAGGCGATTTCCAAGCTGCTTGCCAGGCAGGCCACGTTTGAAAAAATACACACGGCCAGCCGCATCATGGAACGGCGGCTACTGGAATGGGGAATTCCCGCCGAAAAGATCGTTCGCATTTCACTCGGGGTGGACCTCAAGAGGTTCCGGCCAGCATCGGTGGAAGATCGCAGGAGGGCCCGCAAGGAGTTGGGAATTGGCGACGAAGTGTTTTGCATTGGCTCGTTTCATAAAGATGGTCAGGGAATGCAGGAGGGTAACGAACCCAAACTGATTAAAGGCCCTGATATTTTTCTAAAAACGCTTGAGCGTTTGAACAAGCGATACTCTGTGTTTGTTCTGCTCAGCGCCCCGGCGCGCGGCTACCTGAAACGGGGCCTGGAAGCCATGGGTGTCCCGTACGCGCATCTTTATAAGGAAGATTTCCACGACATTCCCCCTCTTTACCATGCTTTGGACCTCTATTTAATTACTTCCAGGGAGGAGGGAGGCCCTGAAGGCGTTTTGGAGTCGCTGGCATCCGGAATCCCGCTAGTCACCACGAAAGTCGGCTTAGCCCCGGATGTGGTGGAGCCTGGAACCGACGGCGTGCTGGTAGATATTGAGGATGTAGACGGCCTGGTTGCTGCGGTATCAGAACTGATCGAATCTCCCGACAAACGCGACCAGCTGGCTGCATCGGGTTTGCGCAAGATCACCGCTTACGATTGGGAGGGGATTGCAGCTCAGTACTACCACCGGCTTTACGAACCGATCCTCGCTGAGTTGAAATCCAAGTAAATCTCCAGCGGATATAGTTGTCCTATGCCCACCCAGACCGCGGTCTTCGGCGGCGGCTGCTTCTGGTGCACCGAAGCGGCCTTCCAGCGCCTCAAAGGCGTGACGCGCGCCGTTCCCGGCTACGCCGGCGGTGAGGCTGCCAATCCCAGCTACGAGCAGGTGACCACCGGCAGCACCGGCCACGCCGAGGTCGTCCAGGTGGAGTTCAAGGCCGATGTAATTTCCTACCAGGATTTGCTCAAGGTCTTCTTCGCTATCCATGACCCAACCACGCTGAACCGCCAGGGCAACGACATCGGCCCCCAGTACCGTTCCGTTATTTTGTACGCCAATGAAGAGCAAAAGAACGCGGCTATAAAATTTATCGCCGAGTTAAATAAAGAAATCGGCGGCGGGATCGTTACCGAAGTAAAGCCACTCATCGAATTCTACGAAGCAGAGGAATATCACCACAACTATTTCAA
>CAYJMC010000094.1:0-3984 GCA_964371335.1 uncultured Anaerolineaceae bacterium | reverse complement strand
CCAAATACTTGACAGCGGTTTTCTTTTGGGGATAATTACTCTGAATCAAATCACAAAGGCTGAGACAGAGGAAAGTACGCGGCTGGAGGCTGCCAGGGAGGCCGGGGCAGGACTGAAACCCCGACTCTGCGGAAAGTCGCCGAAGTTCCCTCTTGAGCCGCTCCAGTAAATAGCAGGTCGCTTAGTAGCTGGAGACGCCCGCTCCACGTTAGAAGAGCCGCCAATCGCCGAAAGGCCGTTGGGTTGAGTGGGCGGCAAACGTCGCCAAACCAGGTGGTACCGCGGAGGTTCGTGAGACCTTCGTCCTGCAGAGGACGAAGGTTTTTTGTTTAATGGAGTAAAAACAAAGATGAGATTAATGACTGGCAATTGGTAGCCGGTCATTTGCAAAGGAATTTACAATTGATTCTGGAGGCTGGATGCTGGAGAGTTTGGAAAAAATACGAAGAGAAGCTCAGGACGCGCTGAAAGCTGTACGCGACGAAGCTGCCCTGGAAAATTGGCGAACTGTTTTCTTGGGTCGTTCATCGGCATTGATGCAGAACCTCAAGCAGCTGTCTGGCCTGAGTGAGGAAGAACGCCCTAAAGTCGGCCAGGCCATAAATGAAGTTAAGCGCTCGCTGGAGGCTGCTTTTGAAGCGCGCAAGGCTGAGTTAAGCCAGCTAAAACTTCAGCAATCATTGGCAGGCGAGAGTCTTGATGTTACTCTGCCTGGGCGCAACATCCCCCTGGGGCGCTTGCATCCGGTTACTCAAACTTTGCGGCGCATTTACGCCATCTTTGCCGAGATGGGCTTCCAGGTCTATCGTTCCCGCGATGTGGAAACGGATGAATACAATTTCCAATTGCTTAATATTCCGCGCCATCATCCTGCCCGTGATATGCAAGATACATTTTACATAGACGATGGTTCGGTCGAAAGCAGCGTGCTTCTGCGAACCCAAACATCCCCGGGACAAATCCACGCCATGCGTGAATATTCTGCGACGAATCCGAAAAATCCACCGCCGGTGCGCATCATTCTGCCCGGTATGTGTTATCGCTACGAACAGATCACCGCGCGGTCCGAAATTCAATTCACGCAGGTGGAAGGTCTTGCCGTTGGTGAACACATCACCTTCGGCGATCTGAAAGGAACGCTAACCGATTTTGCGCAGCGTTTCTTCAATGCTGATGTGCGCACGCGTTTCCGCGCCTCGCACTTCCCATTCACCGAACCAAGCGCTGAAATGGATGTGGAATGTTTTGTCTGTCACGGCGCCGGCTGCTCGGTGTGCAGGCATACCGGTTGGTTAGAAATTCTTGGCAGCGGCATGGTGCATCCAATTGTCCTGCGCAACGGCGGCTATGATCCTGAACGGCATTCGGGTTTTGCTTTCGGCATGGGTCCTGAGCGTCTCACCATGCTGCGTTATCGCATCGAAGACATCCGTTACTTCTGGCGCAACGATTTACGTTTCCTGGAGCAGTTCTCATGAGAGTACCGCTTTCCTGGCTCAAAGATTTCGTGAACCTCGATGGAATTCCCGTTGAGGATTTGGCCCATACCCTCACCATGGGTGGCCTTGAAGTCGAAGAGATCCAATACGTGGGTCTGCCCATTCCCACCGGGTTGCAGGTTACTAAGCTGAGCGGCCTTGCCTGGAATCGCGAGAAGATCGTGGTTGGCGAAATCCGCGAAGTGATGCCGCATCCCAACGCGGACCGGCTCGTCCTTTGCCGGTTGTTCGACGGTGAGAAAGAACATACCGTGCTCACTGGTGCGCCTAACCTGTTCGAATACAAAGGCCAAGGTGAATTGAAGAAGCCGCTCAAAGTTGCTTATGCCAAGGAAGGTGCCGAGATCTATGATGGGCATCAACCGGGTTTCCAGAAGACCACGCTGAAGCGCGCCAAAATCCGCGGTGTCGAATCGTATTCTATGGTCTGTTCCGAGAAGGAATTAGGAATTTCCGAAGAACAGGAAGGCATCATCTTCTTGGAGGCGGACGCCAAGGCGGGCACTCCGCTGGCTGATTACATGGGCGATGCCGTCTTCAACATCGCCATCACCCCTAATATCGCACGGGACGTGAACATTTATGGAGTGGCGCGGGAGATCGCCGCGCTGACCGGGCGGAAGCTCAAGACTATGCCGGTCAAGGTAAAAACTGAAGGACCTTCGATAAAAGGCAAAGCCAAAATAGAGATTCGGGAGCCCGAACTTACCCCGCGTTTCGTCCTTGGGCTGATCAAGAATATCGAAATCAGGCCCAGCCCTGCTTGGGTTCAGCGTCGCCTGCGGCTTTCTGGCATGCGTCCCATCAACAACATTGTGGACGCCACCAACTATGCGATGCTGGAACTGGGAGAACCGCTACATGCTTTCGATTATGACGTCCTGGTGGAGCGCGCTGGAGGCAAGGCGCCGACCATCATCACGCGCACAGCCAAGAAGGGCGAAAAGCTGACTACTCTGGACGGTGTCGAACGCAAACTGGATGAATTTACTGTGATGGTGTGCGACACTGCCGGCTCGCTTTCCATCGCCGGTGTCATGGGTGGTGCGGAAACCGAAGTCACCGACCGGACTCGCAACGTGCTGCTCGAAGGCGCTGCGTGGAATTTCATCAATATCCGCAAGACCCTCAGCGCGCAACGTTTCTCGTCTGAAGCCGCCTATCGTTTCTCGCGCGGCGTACACCCCGCCATGGCGCCTCGCGGCGTCAGCCGTGGTTTGGAATTGATGCGCCAGTGGTCGGATGGCGTGGTGAATGAAGGATTGGTGGATAAATATCCTCTTCCAGCGAAACCCTCGGTGGTTGAAATCGAGCCCGAAGACGCCCGGCGTTGGTTGGGCGTCGCGATGACGGCCAAGGAGCTGGCAGCCATCCTGCGCCGCTCAGAATTCGCGGTGCAAACAAAAGGTAAGAAATTGGTGGTCACTAGCCCCGATCATCGCTTGGATATCGGCGAAGGGGTGATCGGGAAGGCCGATCTGATGGAGGAAGTCGCTCGCATCTATGGTTACGAAAAGATCGCGGCCACGCGCATGCGCGATGAAATCCCTCCGCAAGTCAGTAACCGCACCCTTGAAATCGAGGAGCGCATCCGCGACCTGCTGGCGCGCATGGGCTTGCAGGAAATCATTACCTACCGGCTGACCACGGGTGAACAGGAAGCTCGTCGCTTGCCAATGGGGACCACGCCGGATGACAAGCCGTACGTCCGCTTGCTCAATCCCATCTCTCAGGACCGGGTTGTATTGCGCAAGAGCTTGCTGGCCAGCGTTTTGGAAATCGTGGAGCGCAATGCCAATCTGCATGACCGGATCGCTCTGTTCGAAATCGGCCCTATATTCCATGCCTCAGAGGCGGGACCTCTGCCCGATGAATTGCAGAGATTGGTGCTGACGGTGACCGGACCGCGTGGAGTAGCCAACTGGGATAGCGCAGAAACAACACCGTTCGATTTTTACGACATAAAGGGGATGGTAGGTAGTTTGCTGAACGGACTTGGGCTTTGGGACCTGCGTTACGAAACTGGGCAACACCCATCCTTCCATCCTGGGAAATGCGCGAAGGTGATGATTGGGGAACGGCAGCTCGGCGTCTTGGGTGAACTGCATCCCCAGGTGCAGGCCCAATACGATTTTGGGGACTATCCCGTCGAGGCGGCGAGCATCAACCTGGACCTGCTATACGAGTTGGTTCCCGATCGCTTCGATTCCCAACCGGTGCCCGCCTACCCGCCTGTGCTTGAGGACCTGGCTTTCATCGTCAACGAAGGCACGCCCGCAGGCCAAGTGGAGAACCTCGTCCGGCAAACGGGCGGCGAGCTGCTCACTGGCTTGGCATTATTCGATGTATATCGCGGCGGACAGATCGGAGCGAACAAAAAGAGCCTTGCCTACCAGCTCACATACCAGCACCCCGAACGCACTCTGACTGACGAGGAAGTCGCCAAGTTGCGCCAGCGCATTGTGAGGCGGCTGGAGCAGGAGCT
>CAYJMC010000093.1:0-4075 GCA_964371335.1 uncultured Anaerolineaceae bacterium | reverse complement strand
TCCACGTGGTAGGTGCGGGGGCCGGACGTCTGGCGCAAGCCTATCAGGTACAGGAAACGATCCCAGATAGACACGGCGGAGATTATAGTAGAACTAATGTTCTGGGTCAAGAAGAATTTACCCTATTGGATGAGCATCTCATCAATCACCGAAAGAAGTTTCATCGGATTGCCACTCGGTTTGATAAAAGCGCCGCTAATTTCTTTGCCATGATTACTCTTGCTTCTATTTTCCTGTGTTTAATATTGCATACAGGTACGACTGAACGGCGGGGATTCTGCCCCGCTCATGCTGCTTGTTAGGCATAACATCGGGATGGTATGGACAAAAAGCCGTGCGCTCTTCAATAGATGTTACTTGGTACAATATTCTCTGCACGACCCAATGGACAGGATACTGACAGGTACATTTGCTTGGAGAGAGTCGAAATTGGCTCGGTGTAACTGAAACCTAAATTGATTGTCTCTGGAGGCGACACCATGCAAGTAACCTTCATCAAGCCAACACTTGGTTCCCTGGATAGCGGCGAACGCTTCGTTGATGAGGGGCGCATGGAACCCCTGTCCCTCGGTATTCTGGCGGGACTGACTCCGCCAGGTGTGGATTGCCGGCTGTTCGATGATCGCATCGATGAGATCGACTATGATGAGCCTACCGACCTGGTCGCAATCAACATCGAAACATTTACCGCGCGTCGCGCCTACGAAATCGCTGCCGAATACCGGGCGCGCCGGGTGCCGGTAGTGATGGGCGGGATGCACGCGACGCTCATTCCCGACGAAGTGGCCGAGCATGCAAACGCCGTCTATACCGGGGATGGCGAGGCGCTCTGGCCGCAAGTAGTAGCCGATGCACACGAGGGACGTTTGCGGCCGCGTTACGATGGCGCGCTTGGGATTCCCCAGCCGGGCGTGATGCCCCGGCGCGACCTGTATGCCGGCAAGAAATACCTGCCTGTGAGCCTGATCCAGTTTGGCCGCGGCTGCCGTTACCACTGTGAATACTGCGCGGTCGGCGAATACTTCGATCATTGCCAGTACACGCGGCCCGTCGCCGAGGTGGTGGCTGAGATCGCCGCGCAGCCGCGTCGGGATCTCTTCTTTGTAGATGATAATTTGACAGCCAACCCGGAGGCGGCCAAGGAGCTGCTCCATGCGCTGATTCCCCTCAAGATTCGTTGGGTCTCACAGGTCAGTGTCGATCACACCCGCGACCCGGAACTGATGCGTTTGTTCGTTGAAAGCGGTTGCATTGGCAACGTGATCGGCTTCGAGAGTCTGAATGTCGAGAATCTGCGAAAGATGCGCAAAGCCCCGAACCTTGCCGCCTTCGACGGGTACACCGAAGTGACCGCGACACTGCGTGCAAATCACCTGCAAACGTGGGCAGCCTTCGCGCTCGGTTATGAACAGGATACCGCAGAGTCGATTCTCGAAACCTGTGAGTGGGGGATCTCCAACCACTTCACCTTCGCCGCCTTCAATGTATTGATGCCCTACCCATCCACGCCGTTTTACAAACGCTTGCAAGCCGAAGGGCGGCTGCTCTATGATGGACGCTGGTGGCTCCACCCGGATTACCGGTTCAACCATGCGGCCTTCCGACCAAAGCAGATGACCGCCGACGAATTGACTGAGGCTGCTTGGGCTTGCCGCCGGCGATGGAGCAGCCGCGCATCGATCCTCAAACGCGCCTTGGATTTACGCACCAATCTTGCCACACCCTTCCGTTTTGCCACGTATGTTGTTTACAACCCTCTTTTCCGTCGCGAGGCGTTCAAGCGGCAAGGCATGCGCCTGGGAACCCGATGAGCAACGAAACCGGTTTCGATCTCCGCTGGGCAATGTCATCCGATGAGCCCGAGATCCGTGCCCTGGTGGGCTCGGTACCGATGCCAGGCGCGGTAGCTTTGCGCTTCGCTCGCGAACCGGACTATTTCCTCGGTACCACGATCATGGGTGATCCATGTGATGTGCTGGTGGCCCGGCATCGTCTGGATGGACAGCTGGCTGGGATTGCCTGCCGCGCAGAGCACCCGGCTTACCTGAATGGGCGGGAGTCACCGCTCGGCTACATCGGTCAGATCCGCGTAGCCCCAGGTTTCCGCGGAAATTGGCTCGTTCAGCGCGGGGCGAAAATGTTCAGGGATGCAAGCCCTCCCGGCTTGATCTATCTGGGCGTGATCGCAGGGGAGAATCCTCGTGCCCGCCAACTATTTGCGGACTCCCGGCTGCCCGGAAGTCCGCACACTCTGCATATCTGCGGGCTCACAACCTGTGCAATCCTTCTGCGACCACAACGGGTGTTGCGCGTGCCAGGGATTGATGTGCAACCAGGCTCGCCCGAGACACTCAGAGAGATTATCGAATTCCTGCGCAACCAGGGTCCCCGCCGGCAATTCTTTCCCGCTTATACGCTCGAGGATTTCACCGGCGGAGAGAGATTGCGCGGGCTTAGACCCCAGGATATTATGGTGGCGCGCCGTGAGGGTGCTGCCATCGTGGGTGTGATGGCTGTCTGGGACCAGGCCGCGTACAAGCAGGATGTGGTCGACGCCTATGGGCCGGCGCTGCGGCGTTTGCGTCCAATCTACAACCTCTTCGCGCGAATGTTTGGGGCACAGGCGCTTACCCCTCCAGGTCAGGCGATACCGCTTGCATTCGCCGCGTGTATCTGTGTTGCCAACGATGATCCCGTTATTATGCGTGTACTGCTCTCCGCCTGCGTCTGGAGGGCGCACGAGCTTGGCAAGGCTTTTCTCATGCTCGGGTTAACGGACAATGACCCTCTCCTTGCCGTCGCCCGCAGGTATCTCCACATTCCCTACCGCAGCGATCTGTTCGCGGTCTCATGGTCCGAAGAGCCGCTCACCCTGTTGGAAGGGCGGCTCCCCTACATCGAGATCGCGACCCTATGATTAGTACAAAAGGAAGGAAAAAAAGATGAAGGATCATTTGCTCAGTCAATGGGAAGCGATCTCACTCATGGTGGGTGCCGGCGTTGGCGCGGGGATCATGGCTGTGCCTTTCCTGGCTGAACGCGTGGGGTTGGTTGGCCTCGCACTCATCCTGCCGGTGGCATGGGCGGCCAGTTCCCTGATCCATCTCATGCTTGCCGAAGTGTTGTTCCGCACCGGGCGCGATCTCCAGATCATAGAGCTGATGCAACTCTACGTGCTGCGCGGTCGCATCGGACGCTGGTTCCTATGGATGATTTTCGCATTCCTAAGTATCGCTTTTTTAGCCAATCTCGCAGCGTATGTCTCAGGCGCGGGAGAGATCGTGACCAATCTAACGGGGATTAACCAGCGCCTCGCTGAATTTCTCGTCTACATCATCTCAGCCAGCGTGGTTTTCTTCGGTCTCAAAGCGGTTGGAATTGCTGAGCGGTTTGGGACTCTCGCTCTGGTTGGCCTTGTAGCCGCAATTGGGGTCGGCGCGATTCCTCTGCCATTTCATGCTCCGCTTGGCCCTTCGGGCTCGGGAACGCAGTGGCTGGCGCTCTACGGGATGGTCATGTACGCGTTATGGACCTTCTACAGCGTGCCCCAGGTTGTGAAAGGTCTTGGCTCCGACCGGCGCGCGACGGTGCGCGTGATTCTTGTCGGACTCGGAATTAACGGGTTGCTCACTGCAATCATTGCCCTGATCGCTCTGGGGATCTCGACCGAGGTCACCGAGCTCGCAATCACCGGCATCACCGAGCGCATGGGTTCCTGGGCAGGTTATATAAGTTCACTCTTCATCATATTCGCCCTGGTTACGAGCTACTGGTCGGTGTCGCTTGCACTCGCAGACATCCTCCGGGAAAGGACCGGCATCTCAGGCAGGCTGGCTTGGGTTTTCGCCACACTCCCGTCGCTTCTGATCCTATGGGTTGGAGTGTGGCAGTTCCTCGAATGGCTACGCCTGGCTGCCGGCGCCACTGCAATTGTGGTCGCGCTCATCACGATCCCCGTGTATCGGCAAGCGCAGCGAACCGGACCAGTCCGTGACCCAGGTTGGACGCTCGGTCGTTGGGGGAGTCCGGCCATGCTTGTTATCGCGCTGTTATCACTCTTCTTGATGGCAGTTGG
>CAYJMC010000092.1:0-4167 GCA_964371335.1 uncultured Anaerolineaceae bacterium | reverse complement strand
ATGGTGCAGCACGCGCTTGACCGGGACTACGAGGTGGTTGGCGTCTGTCGGGAGCGCAGTATTGGCAAACTCGACGAGTTCAAAGGACACATCACGGTCGTTCCTGGTGCAACGAACGACCGCGAGATTATCAAGAAAGCAGTCGCTGGATGTGATGGGGTGCTTACCGTGCTGGTTCCTTGGGGGGCCGACCATTACTCGTCGGGCACGGCTCAGGCAGTCCTTGACCATGCGCGTCAGGGCGCGCGTCTCATCTTTTCCTGCGGCTGGCATATCACACGTGATGGCAAGGACGTGTACTCGCCATCCTTTAGAGCAGAGGAGAAGTTGGCCCGCTGGCTCACACGGCTTTTTCCTGTCGTGGATATCGACGACCAAGTGGAGGCGTGTCGAAGGATTTTTGCCAGCGACACCCGCTGGACGGTCGTGCGGGGCAGCGACCTTGAAGAGGGCGAAAGCCAAGGCCTGCCCGTGTGGAGTCGGCACGTGGGTGATCCATCCTTGAGAGCAACAGGACGCGCCGCGTGGATTACGCCCTTTTCATGGTAGAGGCGCTTGAGAACGACGGATTGATCCGCGAAGCTCCGGCAATTGTCGGATGCCGCACACCCTCGGCGCTCGCATACGCTGGGCATCAACAGGTATTACGCGTTGAGTGAAGTCCGTGAGGTTATCTCATATGAAGGAAGGCCACGTTCGAGGTCAAGTCGTCAGCACTGCCAAACATAGCAATAAAACCTAGCAAAGCACTGCACCCGAGGTGCGCATTAAAAAAACGGCCGTAATTTTTTACGGCCGTTTTTCTGAACTTATGCTTCGCCTCCAGTGTTGACTATCTACGCCTCAATTGTATATTTTCTGTTTCTGAAAACGATGACCGAAGGGCATGTGCATTTAACGACATCACTCGGCTATTGGCAAAGTAGGGGAAATCGAAATGGGTCTCATCACCGGCTTGCTTGCCAGGAATAGGTATCAGCCGTGCGGTGAGCGGCTTGTCCAGCCGCAGGGCCAGCGCGCTCATATCGAGCAGCACTGCAGAAAGCTGTTCGACGTTGGTATTGCCCGGCAGCGGGATCGTATCCAGGCCGGTGCCGCAGACCGCGGAATATAGTAATAGATCATTGACGGACAGCGCGCCTTCTGCATTTCGTTTGGCAAGGGTGGAATCCTCCAACACTGGCAATAACAATCCACAGAAACCTACACGCGTGAATTCGGCGTCATCGATGGCTTGGGTCAAAATAGCGGCCGCGGCCAGGGAACCTTGCAATCCCACCATCGGAATCCCCATGCGCTCAAAGGCTGTTCCCAGCGATTCGCTTTCCTCTGGGAAAGGTGCCAGAGAAAAATCGATCCCGCTAAATTTAATTCCGTGTTTGAGCGCAAGCTTCTCGGCGACCTTCGTTAATTTTGTTGCGTGCCTTTCGATGCTTTCCGTCAGCCGTTGGCTGCCTTCTGTGATCGATCTGGCATCCGTGAATGCATCCACGGCCAGGTCGGCTGCCTGGGTAGCGATGGCAAACGCGGGCTTTCCTCCGCGATGATATGCCGCCGGGAAGAACGGTGAACCCGGAGGGACGTTGGCGAGCGCTGCGAAACGTAAGTTGGCGAAACCGTTCGCTTCCCGTGAAGAAGCTTTCGTGATTATTTCCGCGGCATGGCGGACAGCTGCCATAGAGATGCCGTGTTTGGCGTCGGCTATCACCGCGCTGAAGAAGGCGACCTTGGTCGCCGAGAGCATGTCGGAGATGAAGTTGTAGCTTTCGGGGAGTTCGGCCAACGCAGGCCCAAGCGCAACATAGCCAAATCCATGCTTGACAGCAGCCTTCTCAATGGCGACCGCGGCCTCAACGGCGCGGCTTTGCGTGAGGGGTTTGACCCAGCGCGAGAACGGCGTGGTGGCCAGGCGGGCGGTCTGCACTTCGTAGCCGGCTGTTTCGAAGACCGCTTTCGCCTCGCGAGAGAATTTTCCCAACTGCGCTATGCCGGTTTCTGGGACGCGACTGGGCGAGAAGAAGGAAGTGATAGAGCGAATCTTCATGATGTTTTCAAACCATTGCGAGCCACACATTCGCTTCGCTCAGTGCAGGCTCCTTGGCGTGGCAATCCCCAACACCGTCTTGGGGATTGCTTCGTTGGCTTCGCCTCCTCGCAATGGTTAGCTTGTTTGATGGTTTTATCCATGCCGGGCACTTCGCTGCCGCACCGCCTCAAAAAGGATGATGCTGCCGGCGATGGCCGCGTTGAGTGATTCCATGCGACCGGGCATTGGGATCTGGATGGGTGTCGGTTCTAATCCTTTGGCAGCATCGCTCACGCCGGTCGCCTCGCTGCCCAGTATGAGGGCAAACGGCCTGGCGAGATCGACTTCAGTATAGGGTTGGCCTTCCCAGGCTTCGGAGAGAAACGGGTCCAGCTTGTGCTGTTTTATGAATTGGGAAATTGCCGGCCAACCCAGGTTTTGGATTGGCTGCCTGAAGTGGGCGCCCATCCCGCTGCGTAAGACCTTGGGCGAAAATGCGTCGGCGCAACCGGGCGCCAACAACACCGCGTCGCAATCCGCCGCGGCGGCGCTGCGCAGCAAGCTGCCTAAGTTGCCAGGGTTGCCGATGCCGTCCAGGATGAGGACCAGGCTGGGATGGCTGACCAATGGCAATTGTCGCCATTCTATTTCCACCAGAACGCCTTGCGGGGTCTTGGTGTCGCCGGCAGCTTTCATTACCGCTTCGGAAACCAGATCGGCATTGCCGCGCGCCACTAGGGCGCGCACCAACTCCGGATTTGCCTCGGTTGCGCTCTCTGTATAGAGCGCTTCGATTACCGTCCATCCAGACATCAGCGCTTCTTGCGCTAGCCGTGCCCCCTCCACCACGAAGGCACCCTTCTCGCGTCGGCGCCTGGGGAGCCGCTGTAAGGCGCGCATCTCCTGCACCTTGGGGTTGCGAACTGAACGTATCATGCTTTGGTATTCTAATTCACTGCAAATGATTTACCACGGAGACACGGAAACACGGAGGGCTTCAATATTTAAAATCTCTGTGCCTCTGTGACGGAGCCCGCCCTGAGCAAAGCGAAGGGTGGTTTGCAGTTAGAATCTGCGCGTGCACTAAGGAGAGAAAATGTCCGATCCTCGTGTAGCCAGGCTGGCCCAAACTTTAGTGGAATATTCGGTAAAGACAAAACCTGGAGATTGGCTCATCATCTTTGGCACCCCGATTGCGGAACCCCTCATTCGCGAGGTGTATCGTTATGCCGTCCGTGCGGGCGCATATGTAGATATTCTGACCGGCGTGGAATCGACAACCCAGATTCTTTATGAGGAGGCCAATGAGGACCAACTGAAAAGGATCTCCCCATTTAGCCGTCTGCCGTTCGAGGAGGCGGATAGTTTCATCAGTATCGAAGCCACGGAAAATACGCGCGCCCTAACCGGTGTGGACGCCAAAAAACAGCAGATCCGCTCAGCGGCGCGCAAAGGCATCATGGATGCTTATTTCAAACGCAGCGCGTCGGGCGAGCTGCGATGGAACCTCACCTATTTCCCCTGCCAGGCCTATGCCCAGGATGCCGACATGAGCCTGAGTGATTTTGAGGATTTTGTGTATAAGGCTTGTTTTGCCGACCAGGAGGATCCAGTCGCCAAGTGGAACGAGGTAGAAGCCAACCAGGCGCGCTGGGTGGAGTGGTTAAAAGGAAAAAAGAAAGTAGAGTTGCACAGCCCGCATGCTGATCTGACACTGTCGATAGAAGACCGCACCTTCATTAATTCGGTCGCCAGGCACAACATGCCGGGTTCCGAGATCTTTACCAGCCCGGTGGAAGACTCCGCAAATGGATGGGTGGAATTTTCTTTCCCGGCTATTCGATTGGGGCGCGAGGTGGACGACGTGAGACTGGAATTCGAGGATGGCTGTGTGGTAAAGGCCAGCGCCAAAAAAAATGAAGATTACTTGTTAAAGATGATCGACCAGGATCCCGGCGCCAGATTCCTGGGCGAATTTGGCATCGGAACCAATTACGCTATCGACCGCTTCACAAAGACGATGCTCTACGATGAGAAGATCGGTGGCACCATTCATTTGGCCCTGGGGGCCAGTTACCCGGAAACGGGCGGCAAGAACGAATCCGCATTGCACTGGGACATGCTCTGCGATATGCGCACTG
>CAYJMC010000091.1:0-4358 GCA_964371335.1 uncultured Anaerolineaceae bacterium | reverse complement strand
CTATTAATGCACGGTTTTGGAAATCCAGCTTGAAATTGAGGGGCTTTGTCAAGGAAGTCGCCCCTCACCACTTCCCCTCTCCCGCAGAGTAGCAGAACGGAAGAAAGCTAAAAGCTAATTGCTAATAAGCTGACCGCTGACCGCTTTTTTCATGGTCTAATTTCTTCCGAGGTGTCCCATGACCTACTCGATTGTTGCCTATGATCCTGAAACCAAGCAGTTCGGCGTCGGTGTGCAGACGCACCAGCCCAGTGTGGGCGCAGTGGTGCCCTGGATCCGCGCCGGTGTGGGCGCGGTGGCCACCCAGTCACTGACCAATATAGCCTTCGGGCCGATGGGCATCGAACTGATGGCTCAGGGCTACAGCGCCGAGGCGGCGTTGAAGGCGCTGATTGCCGGCGACGAGCGTCCCCAGGTGCGCCAGGTGGCGCTGGTGGACAAAGAAGGAAAAGTAGCGGTGCATTCCGGTCCCGGATGCATTCCCTTCTTCGGGCACCGCACAGGAACTCACTACAGCGTGCAAGCCAACATGATGCTTAAGGACACGGTCCCGGCTGCTATGGCGGCGGCCTTCGAGGCGAGCAAAGGGCATCTGGCGGAGCGCATGATGGCCGCCATGGAAGCCGCCGAAGCCGAGGGCGGCGATATCCGCGGCTCGCAATCGGCGGCGATGATCATTTATGGCAGCGAACCCAAGCCGCACTGGGCCAACCGCGTGCTGGATCTACGCGTGGATGAACATCAGAACCCGATCAAGGAGCTGCGCCGCCTGGTGAACATGCGCCTGGCGGACCTGCATTCCGACCAGGGCGAAGAGTTGGCTAAATCCAAGGACCTGAATGGAATGCAGGCCAAGTTCGCCGAGGCGCGCAAGATGACCAGCGACTCCACGGAGATGACCTTCTGGCAGGCGCTGGTGCTGGCTGATAACCACAACCTGGTGGAAGAGGCCAGGGCATTGCTGGCTCCCTTGTTCAAGAGCGAGCCGCAATGGGAAGAGCTGCTGAATAGGCTGGTGAAAATGGGACCGGGGATCCTGGATCATCCCGAGGTAGTGGCGAAGCTATTGGAGTAGGAGCCGACCTAACAATATCGTAGCAGCCAAGGGCTGGTGTCGTTTTTATTCGCAGGATAACTGAACTATTTGTCAGGTTTGAGAAATGAATTAGAATAGCGGCCAACATTTTTGCAAGGGCCACTCGCCTTGAGGCTCCAAAGGTTGTTTCCGCACTATGAGGGGCTGGGGGATAATTGGCGTGCGCGTTTGCTGGGGGCGATACTCTCACTGGGTATTCCCGCAACCCTTGTTTTAGCCACCATTATTTTCTTGTCTGGCCCCGGACTTTCAATCGATGTCATCTTGGTATTGTCTGCCCTACTTTTTCAGGTAGGAGTCTGGCTGGTCTGGGTGTATTTTGGCCTGAATCCCGCGTCCTTTATTTTGATACTGGGCTCCGGCATACTTACATCGGTGACCATTTTCTTTTCGGGCGGAATTGCCAGTTCAGCCCTGGTCGCCCAGGCTTTTGTAGTGGTGGTGGCTGCGCTGGTAACAACGACGGGGTTCACCTTGATCGTCGTAATAGCCACTACCTTCTTCAATTTTTCGTTGATCTATTTTGCCGAAACGCAGCAACTGTCGCAGTTGGTGCTCAACGACACGCCGGTCATCCGCTTTTCGCTTCAAACCGCCATCCTGCTGATTTCTGCCGGAACGATCTTGTATTCGAACCGCATCATTCAAGCGCTCACGCTGAATCTAGCCAACAGTGAATACCGCTTTCGGGCACTGTTCGAGCAAACCACTGATGCTGTGTTCATCTTTGGCTTGAATCTGAGGCTCATTGAAGTGAATGAGCAGGCCGCAAATATGCTGGCCTATAAACCAAAGGAAATGGTTGACCTGCCCGTCCAAAAACTATTTCCGGCCGATGAGTGGCGGGACGTGCAAGAGCGCTTGGAGGCGGTAAAGGGCACGGATTTTCTGGCGCCCACCACACGACGGGTTGTCACAAAGACCGGTGACGAATTGATGCTGGAGACAAACCTCTCACTGGTGAAGGATGAGCATGGCAAGCCACTTCATTACCAGAGCACCGGCCGCGACGTGACCCAAAAGGTGATGGAAGAACAACGCATGAAGAGTACCCTGGTGCATATGGTGGTGAAAGCCAGCACCGACCCGCTGACTGGAATCTTGAACCGAGAGACCGTCTTGCAGCATGCCCGAGCGGAATGGGAACGCTACGCGCGTGAGCAGCAGCCGATGAGCCTGATGCTGGTGGATATGGACGGGTTGAAAGAGATCAATGATACCTATGGACACAACGCTGGAGACCAGGCGCTGAACGCCTTGGCCCGGGTGGTGGACCAGCACAAGCGGCCCTATGATTGGTTCGGGCGTTACGGCGGCGACGAGTTCATGGTCGTGCTGCCGGGCGCCTCGGAAGAAGCTGCCCAAATGATTGCGCGGCGCATGGAAGGCGCGGTTCAAAAGGAACGGGTGAAGGCCGGCAGAAAGCAGCTGCCGCTGAGCTGCAGCTTCGGCTTAGCCTCCACGAATGGGCACCAGCCGCCGATCCGCGGCATCACCGAACTGATCGAACTGGCCGATGTGGCCTTGTACAAGGCCAAGCGGAGAAAGCGCTTAGGGGCTTCCTGAACCTCAAAGTAAAAACGAGCGATGCGGTCGCTCGTTTTTTATGTTTCGCGGATCCCGCTTCAGGCCGCGGTTGGTTTCCGCGCGAGAGTCATTAAGATCATCAGGGCAGTGGCCGCGGTGAGGATCCAGGCGCTGTAGGCCACCAGGGTGCTGCCGGCCTGGGCGACAGCGATTCCGGCGAATGCCCAGACGAGGACCAGCGCGTAGGCCCAATCGCGTTCGCGCAGCAGCATGGCTAAGCCCAACAGCGTGGCAATGATTAGCATGATGACTGCCCAGAGTTCGCCGCTGAGCCCAAAGGCGTCCCAATTAAGGAAATAGAGCACTTGGGTGGCGTTGGCGATGGTCGCCACGGAGATCCAGCCGAGGTAGATGCTGAATGGTAGCTGGACGCACCAGCGGAAGCCGGCATTCGGTTTCGCGGCGGCGCGCAGTCGGCGGTAGATGGCGATGAGGGAAAGGAGCAGGACGACCATCACGAAGATGGTGAGGGTGAAGTATTCGTAGTGCCAGAGGAAGATCCAGACTGCGTTGGCGATGCTGGCCAGCCAATACAGCGGGGCGATGTCATCCAGCAATTTAGTTTTGCGCTGAGAGGGCAAGGCCTGGTAGACGGCAAAGGCCAGTAAGCCGAGATAGATGAGACCCCAAATGGAAAAGACATAGCCAGCAGGGACGAAAAAGATGGGGAAGCGGTTGGAGATCTCCGCGGTGGTCTGGCCGTTGAATGGCAGCGCGTTGGCCAGACCGTTGACGGCGATGGTGGCGAGAGTGAAAAGAATGGTGAGCAGGCGGGTAGTTTTCATATACCGAGTCCTCCTGAAAACACTGCGCGGATTGTCGCCCTGATTCTAGCATCGTAACCGGGCGCGGAAGGGCGGCTAACAGAAGGGCGCGGACCTCACCTTGAGATTATTGTGCGGTGTATCCCCCGTCCACCAGGTAGTAGCCGCCGGTCAGGAAGGAAGCCTGGTCCGAGCAGAGATACGCGACCAGGTCGGCGACCTCCTGCGCCTCGCCCATGCGTCCCATGGCGTGGAGCCCGCTGAGGTAAGCCCGGGTTTGCTCGTCCAGCGAATCTAGCAGCGGGGTTTTGATGAAACCCGGCCCCACCGAGTTGATGCGGATGCCCTGCTTGGCATACTCCAGCGCGGCGGTCTTGGTAAGCCCAAGGATGCCGTGTTTGGCAGCTACGTAGGCGGCGGAATTGGCAAAGCCCACCGTCCCCAGAATGGAGGTCATATTCACGATCACTCCGCTGCCCTGCTTGAGCATTTGGGGAATCTCGTGGCGCATGCAGTAGAACACGCCGTTGAGATTGATGTCGATCACTTTGCGCCAGCCTTCGATGGAGTAGGCTCCGGTGGGATTCGTTTCCCCGCCGATGCCGGCGTTGTTCACGGCGATATCCACGCGGCCGAAGGCCTTTACCGTATCCGCCACCATCTTCTCGACCGCGGCCGGGTCGGATACGTCGACGCGCAGGTAAACGGCGTCCGCTCCCGCCTGCCTGGCGGCGGCTGCGGTTTTTTCGCCGAGCTCGTCGTTCAGATCCACAACGGCCACTTTGGCGCCGCCCTGCGCAAAGGTGAGGGCGCAGGCTTCGCCGATGCCTGAGGCGCCGCCAGTAACCAGGGCGACCTTGTTTTTGAACTGACCCGATGCATTGGGTGCGGCCATTTGAGTCCTCCTTGGA
>CAYJMC010000090.1:0-4567 GCA_964371335.1 uncultured Anaerolineaceae bacterium | reverse complement strand
TGGCGGCGGATACTTTAGGAGGGTTCGAAAGCAATGGATACCGAAAAGATCGAAACCTTCCTTTGTGCGGCCGATAGCCTGAGCTTCTCGGAGGCAGCCAAGCAGCAGCACCTCAGCCAGCCCAGTGTCAGCCACCAAATCAAGACCCTGGAGCAAGAACTGGGCGTGGAGCTGTTCAAGCGCAGCAGCACCGGCCTTGAGCTTACCGAAGGCGGACGGGTGCTTTTGCCCTGGGCTAGGCGGCTGATCCACGATTCGGTCAACCTCAAAGAAATAATGAGCTCCCTCGAGGAGGAAATCGTAGGGGACTTACGCATCTCCTGCAGCACCACGGCCGGAAAGTACGTTCTTCCGCAGATCGTGGCCCGCTTCGTCAGGCACCATCCCTCCATTAAGGCTCGCATTCTCACCTGCCGGCCAGAGCGCGCCGCCCTGGACCTGATGGAAGGTGAAGCCCATATCGGTGTAGTGAGTTCCGAGCTCAACGATTCGAACTTCGAATCGCAACCTTTTTTCAAAGACCACATCACGCTTATTGTGCCGGCAGGTCACCCATTTTCAGGGCGCGATTCCATAGAGCCACAGGAATTGCTCGAAGAACCGCTCATCCTGCGGGAGCAGGAATCGGGGACGCGGCGTGTAGTGTTGGAGGAATTGGCCAAGCACGATATCAGCCTGGATGATTTACATATTTTTATGGAGCTGGGAAATGCGGAGGCTATCGTGGCAACGGTGGCAGCCGGGTATGGCATTTCGTTCGTCTCCGGGCTTGCCGCTGTTGACCTGATCAAAGAGGGCAAGATTGGGCGAGTCCAGGTCGAAGAACTCGACTTGCAGCGATCCGTGTACATGATCCGCAAACGCGTTAGTGCCCCCCACCGCCCGCGCGACGTCTTCTGGAGTTTCATCCATGCGCCAGAAAACGCGGACTTGCTTTCGCTGCCCGAGCAGTTAGAATTAGCTTAATTCGAATAGTGGTTAAAGGAACAGACGCCTCTAACGAGGCGCCTGTTTAAAAACGCAGTCGTATTACGCAGCCGGGCTCTTGCGGAACACGTTGAAAATAAGGTACGCAGTTAGCCAGGCGCCAGCCAGAATGGCCAGGGCGGCCACCATCGAGCCGATCGCCAGCTGTGGCAAACCGCTGAGAATGTGACCAATGTTGCAGCCCGCCGAGCATACTGCCCCGAAGCCCATCAACAACCCGCCGATGAAGACCTGGATCAGCATACCTACCGATGGAACACGGAACTTGAACTCGCGATTAATCAAGGCAGCAACCCCTGCGCCTAGGATAATGCCAACGATAAGCAGAGCTGACCAACCAAAGGCTTCACCCAGGAAAATCCCTCTAACCAGCCCGATCCATCCATCAGTGATTCCCAGCGGGTAGTTGCGTCCGGCGGCCACGGATAACGGGAAGGCCACGATAGCGATTAAGCCGATGACGATGCCGGTGGTCAACCAGCCCCAGCCATGGCTTGTGCCTTTCTGAGCCTTGGCTGCCTTGCTGCGCGCAGCCGCGTTTTCCAAGCTGAACGGTTTGGCAAGCAGCACCCAGACGACGATAGCGGCGATGGCGATGCCCAGAGCCAGCAGATAGTACGGAACACCAAGGATGTTGGCCAGTGTGGGATTAGCGCCCTCCCCGATCTTGATGGTTGTGCTTTCCTGCAATGTCTTGGCGATTGGATTCATGAATCCGCTAGCAGTATAGAAGGCCCCGATTGCCAGACCGATGGCAGCTACGAATGCGCTCACCATGCCTTCTCCCGTACGGTAAGTGACGCCGCTGGCACACGCGCCGGCAAGTACCATGCCTACGCCGAAGGTGAAACTGCCCACCAGGTTGGCGCCCCAGAAGAGAGGCTTTGGGGCTATAGCGGCGACCCCGGTAACATCCAGGAGCGCGAAGCCGATCATTTCGACCAGGATAGCTACACCGACTGCCTTCAGCAGAGTGTAGTCCCTGAGCAGCACGGAATCGCGCGTCGCAGAGTTCATACAGAAGCGCCCGCGCTGCAGAGCGTAGCCGAATATCAGGCCAACGCCCAAACCTGAAAGAACGATAAGGGACATGTGATCTCCTCTAAAATGTCGGCCGGCTCCAGCAACCGATCGACGCGGATAAATTCTGGATACTGGTCCAGTAGATTCGTCTTTGCGAGGGTGCGCAACACCCGAAGCAATCTCCAAGATGGTGTTGGGGTTTGCTTCGTCGGCGCTGCAAAGCAGCGCCTCCTCGCAATGACGAAAGAGCGTCACTTGAGTCCGTAAGCCTCGATGAACATGCGATGCTTGGGGCCATCGATGCGTTCCACGCCCAACAACTTGTGGCCCTGCTTGGTCAAGTTGCGCGGGATGCGTTCCAGGGACAATGGATAATCCAGTATGACTTCCAGGACTTCGCCCTTGCCCATCTTCTTCAGGGTAGCCAGGGTATCCATGTCCGGGTAGGGACAGATGAGCCCGCACACGTCCAAGGTTTTGGTGGCTGTGATCGTATTCGACATCCTTCCTCCTTCAATAGGAAAAGCTCAGCTTGGCGCCTTCGATCTCAAACATGAAGGAGGAGGCCATCATGACCTCTACACCTTCACGCAGATCGTCTTTCTTGATGTCGCAGATATCCAGGCCCAATTCGCACAGAATGAAGCGACCATCCAGCGTGCGGATGGATTCGTATAAGTGAATGGGATCGGGTTGGCCTTTGAGGCCCTGGTGTTTTTCCAATTCGCCTTTGGCGAGCATGCGAGCGCCGCCTGGCTGCACAAAAAAGAGCACCTGCTCGCCGCTGGTGGCAATGGACGCGGCCATCACCAGCGAGGCCAGCACGGAATTGGCATCCTCGTGGTTGAGGACAACCACCATCTTGCCTAGTTCGTCGTTCATAGATTGATCTCCATACGTAACAGCAGCCATCTTGGGGATTGCCTCCCATTCGCTGCGCTCAGGGCAGGCTCTGGCCTTCGGCTTCCCCTCGTCGCCGCAAGCGGCTCGCTCGGGACAGGCTCTCGCAACTGCGGAAAGCAAGCTTTCCTTGGTTCGTCGGTCATAATTCTCCTAGCTCAAAGTGATTTACTAATCAGGGCTTTCTTCGCGAAGGACTCGCTATCGCTATGTGAGACCGAACGCCTCGATGAACATGCGATGAGTTGGCCCTTCGATGCGCTGGATATTGAATAGCCTGTGACCTTTTCTGATCAGGTTGCGCGGTAATCGTTGCATGGCCAATGGATGGTCGCAAATTACTTCCAGGATCTGGCCCTTGACCATCTTTTCAAGACAGGCCAACGTATCCATGTCCGGGGAGAGGCAGAGTAATTTGCGCACATCAAGAGTTTTCGCGATTTTGAGTTTCTTTTTCATTCGTCCTCCTCGCGAGTAAGTACTCTCCGCTCGCAATGGACACTACCTAGAAAGTGAAGGTCAACCCCGCCCCTTCAGCGGCCATGAGGAAGGGCGGCGCTTCCCCGATGGTGATGCGCGGGTCGCGCACATCCTTCGGATCGATGCCCTTGTTCTCCAGCGCCAAAACGCAGAGCACAATATTGCCCCCGAGATCCAACACATCGTTGAACAGCTTCAGGGGATCGGGCAAACCCTTAGGCTGCCCGAGTTTCTCGATCTCGCCTTTCAGCGCCCACTTGGAGCCGGCCGGGGTCAGGAATATGTGCACTTCATGGTCCAGTGCCAGGCCAGAAGCAGCAAAAATAAGTGTGGGCATGATGTTCTTACTTTCATCTCCGTTGCAAACGATCATCAGTTTTTCCGTCATTTCGTCTCCTGGTTAGCGAGTCAGGTAGTTCATTGGTTAGTTAGTGGCTTCCACAGTTACAGGAACCGCTGACGGCAATGGTTTCAACGCCGAGAGGTAGTGAGCCACGGTTCGATAGAAGGCATGCGCAAATTTTGTGAACGGGGCCAACAAGACCATTTCCATGGCCAAGACCACGTGCATCAATCCCATCCAATATCCCCAGATTGGCGGCTGGGGCAGGTACAGCGAGATTTCAAGGATGAAACCGGTGACCGCCGAAAGCCACATCATCGCCAGGAAAGACCAATCGGTGTAATTCGACATCTTCATGGAAGCCTCCGCTTTACGCGCCCGCCGCCACAAGACCACGGTGACGCCATAGGTAAGAAGCAAGCCAGCCAGCGAACCCAGCATGCGGATCGGGTACCAGAGAGGAACCGGTGCGCCGGTGGGTTTAAGTCCGAGCAGGTCGAGCGAGTAATCCAAGATGGTGGCCGCCAGCAGACCCAGGAAGCCCCAGATCATCGAGGCATGCAAGAACCATTTGCGCAGGTACCACTTGGGTTGCTGCGCGGCCGTATCGCAATCGTTGCGATAGTGGCGCTGGCCAAGCGCATTGACCGCCACAGCATCCCAAACCGCGCCGAACCAATTCAGGGGCTTGCCGCTTGGGAAGACATTGGCTTTGGAAACGCGGCGAACCATGTTCATTGCGCCGGCGAGGCCAGCGACGAAGACGATGGCGATCACGGCCTGACCCAAATCATGGATAAGTTCGGCAGGGATGAAATCAAAAAGACGAAATGT
>CAYJMC010000089.1:2305-4813 GCA_964371335.1 uncultured Anaerolineaceae bacterium | reverse complement strand
TTCTTCCCACGTATATCCATTTACACGCTCCATTTCAGGTAATTGACCTTGGAGTTGCGTGCTCGGTCCGTTCGCTTCGCTCAGGATAAACTCCGCCGAGTAGCACACTCCATTAGCACGCCTCTTTTGCGTGCGTAGAGAACATGAAGGAACTTAAGCATACCGCGATTGATAGGGGCGCGCCAACGCCCTTTGAATAGCGGGTGTATACTGCGCACTGTCTTCATCCATCCATCTTAGGAGGAGTAATGAACACAGGTTCGGAACTGGTCATGGTGTTAGCCATCGGCCTGGCATTGGCTGTCGTGGTCGTTTGGAGCGCCTGGCTGCAACGCGGCTCGGGTATCACCGGCAAAGACCCGCTGCCCGATGCCACCTTTGACTTCCAGGAAAGCTGGCTCTCGACTTTTACGGGATTGATCGCAATTCTGGGCACAATCAGTCTCACCAGTTTTGCCTTCGTCAGCAGCGGGAGCGGGGCGGGATCATCCTTCCCAATCCTTAGCTTATTTTTTGCCGTACTGGTTGCCGGCGGACCGCTGGCCTACAAGGCTTTATCCACCGCCAACGGCGCGGGAACCGTAGGCGGTTTCCTGCTGGCGGCCGCGGCCACGCTTTGGGCGGCCTTCGGTGTGATCTTTTCCTTGGCTATGTTCCTATTCGAGATCAGCCAGCAGATCGAAGGCGGCCAACCGGGACTCTCCACCTTCCTGATGGTGGCGGTGATCGTCTTGCTGATCCCGATGATCGCCAGCTACGCCCACAACAAGATCTCCGGCATGCTGAAGAGCCAGAGGGCCTTGAGTGGCGGAGTGAACTTCCTGTAGATCGACTTGGCAGCGCAAAGAGCGGGCAAGTCGCCCGCTCTTTTGTTTAAACCATTGCGAGCAGCGAAGCGGAGCCTGTCCTGAGCGAAGCGAATGGATGGCAATCTCCGAGATCGCTGTTGGGGATTGCCACGTCGGGCTTGCTTCGCAAGCCACTCCTTGCAATGGTTTAAGTACGCTCATTTATTTTCCCGCCTCTTGAACTTTTCCTCCATGGCGTTGCCGAATTGCTCGGCTCTTTCGCCCATTTCTTCGATGTCCTCTTCGATGCGCCAGGTCTCCCAGGGCAGCGGCATCCCCGGGCGCAGCGCCTTGTACAGCTTCAGCGCAACTTCGAACATTTGAATGATGAGAACCACGATGATTACTCCCCTGGCGATGGTATCCACAAGCTCTACGGAGGTGATGGGCGCGGCTTGCAGAGTTTTTAGGATGACGGCGCTCAGCACAGCTTCGCCGGCGGCATGCGCGAAGGCAACCCAACGCGTTGCCAACTGCCAGCGCCCCTGGGTGAGCAGGTAGACATCCATCCCGATCTGGACGATGGACAAAGCGATCATCCAGGGGATGAACGGCGCGACCGCAGCGATCAGTTCGCCGACTATCGCTAGATCGCCGGTGAATTGCCAACCCGGCAGGAAGCTGATCACGGTGATGAAGGCGGCACTGAGGACGACCTCGACGATGAGTTCGATGCGGTCCACGACATCGCGATCCGGAGTGATCTCCGGCAAGGTGCGCGGATCCCATGCTTTGGGTGCGGCATCCGGCCCGGCCATTTCGCGCAAGGTGGGCAGGAAATGCTCCAATACGGCGAAGATGATGGTGATGACTGCGAAGCTGATCAGCAGGCTGTTGATGTAATTTCCGACGGCGTCGCCGAGCAGCGGCAGGGTTACCAGCCCGATCTCCGCCCCTCTGAAGACAGAGATGGTCAGCAGCACCAGGTGAACGATGCTGATCACCAGTACACTGATACGGAAGACCATCCAATAGATCGGCTGCAGTTCCGGCCCGATCAGGTGCGTGCGCGCGCCGTATCCTTCAGCGACGTGCGCGGGTTTGCCAAATTCCTTGAGCAGCTCAACAACTTTCTGCTCGTCCTGCGGGTTGTCCGCGTCCAGGCTGCGTTCATCCAGCGCGTCCTGCAGCGCCGAGCGCAGCTCCATCTGCACGTCGGCGCGCTGCTTTTCGGGCAGCCGGCGGCCGACATCCATTACATATCGATCTATTAAATTTCCCTTACGTGTAACGTAGCTCACTTGCTTCCTCCAGTTTTCAGTAAACCGCTCAACGCTTTGCTGATGGCCTGCCATTCTTTGGTCAGGTCCTTGAGGACCTGTTCGCCTTGCGCGCTGATCTTGTAGTAGCGCCGCGGCCTGGACTCGTCGGCTAGCTCCCATTCGCTATCCAGCAGCCCTTGGCCTTCGAGCCGGCGCAGCAGCGGGTAGAGCGTGCCTTCGGGGATGCTGAGACCCCGGGCGTCCAGCTGCTGCTTGAGCGAGTAGCCGTATTGCTTGCGCCCAAGCTGGCTGAGCACCGCCAGGATCAACGCCCCGCGGCGCAGCTCCAGCCCCAGGTTTTCCAACAAGGCAGGGTATTCCTCTTGGGTTACCATATGCGGCATTATACTATGTACTACACAGTATTGTCAAGGGCAAGTATGAAGTGGATTTCACCC
>CAYJMC010000089.1:0-2205 GCA_964371335.1 uncultured Anaerolineaceae bacterium | reverse complement strand
GCAGTCATGCGTACCTCGGGGACTCGGCGGATTTGCAGGACTGGCTGGACTTGCGGGACTCGGAAGATTGGGGAGACACGCGGGACTCAGGGGATAGGGAGGACTCGCGGGACTCGTGGGACTTTGGGGACTCGGCGGACTCGCGGGACTTGGGGGACACGCGGGACTCGGAGGACTCGGGGGCCACGCCGGCAGGGTCCACAGGCTCCTTTAGCGAGGAAGACATCTTGGAGCTCTGTTCAAGTAGGGCTTGCTTGAAAGCCTGCATTAGTTCGGCGATCTGGGAGCGGGCCTGGTCGCTCATAGGAGAGGAGATGGCCAGGTAGTATGTTCCTTCACGACGGAAGTATTTGATGGCATAGCCCTTTTCGATCAGGACTTCCAGCAGGCGGCGAGTGTAGGAGCGATCCAGTGCCAAGATGCGACTGAGCTGCTGCAGGGAGCAGGCACCGGCGTAGCGCAGGGCGATGAGGGCGTCTTTCTGTCGCGGTGTGAGATCAGGCAAGGCCATGACGGGCTCCTCTTGAAGGTAGGCGCGGAGGTAGGTCTGGCGTTCCCACTCGTGAGAGTTGACAAGGGCAGAATGAAGTGCAGAGTATGGGTCCTGGCCTTCTTTCATGGCGCGCTCAATCCGCTTAGCAAGGAGGTACCAAGGGCGGTCCAAGTAGTCGAGGTGATCGGCGGGCAGGCCATGAAGGACGGCGAAGAGCATTTCCAAGGTGAGCATGGCAGTAAAAACACAAATGAATTTATGATTTATGATTTTCGATTTCAGATTTATAAATTTCGGTTTCGGGCTCCAGGATTATCCAGACCCCCTTGTCCTCATTAATGACACAGGTTTGTGATTTTGTGTGGAATTTGGTGTTTTCGTCAAGCAACCGGACAGGAGTCGGAGGTGGAGATTGCTCCATCGCACTGCTGGCGGTGCTATTCAGGGCGGTGATTTTAGATCAAACCGCAAGGATTGATGCCATTTTTCTTTTACCGGGGCTCTGCCCCGGCCTCTCTCGTCGCCGTCCTTCGCTTGAGGGCAGGCTCCGCGGCTCGCTCGGGACAGGCTCTCCATTAAACTTGGGTGTGCTGTTTCCCTGCGGTTGCTGTGTTCGCCATAGGTGAGGCGCTCGACGCAGGCACATTCGATGTAGCCAGCAGGTCCTGGCGAGGATTGACGGCCTGGAAGGCGGTTTCGAGATCGGTGATCATCCGCGGGTCGATCTTTTGGGCTGCAGAGACGAAGGTATCCCAGCGGTTGTTGGGAGCGGTGAGGAAGGGTTCGTCGATGACGGCGAAGGCATGGAGTCAGCAGCCCTCCAGGTAATCGTAAACCGGGAGTGGGACGTAGCCGGTGGGGTGAAGTCCGACGACGAAGGAAGAGCGATAGCCAAGGCCAATGAAGGACGGATCCCGTCCTTTGGTTTCGGCGCAGAGCTGACGCCAGAGGTTGTAATCCATGTCGTCGCGTTTGACTTCGTAACCGTTCGCCATGCTCCAGCCGCCTTCTTTGTCGCGGACGACGTGGGGGAAGGCGACGTGCCAGCCAGGGTTATGGGTAATGAGATCGGCGACCTGGCGGCAGGTAGCTCGGGCGGCGGCTGCGGTAGCCTGCAGGACGAGGAAGCTATCGTGTGGGTTGAGTCCGATGCGTACATGCTGCGCATGTTGGGCGAGGAAGGCGATGCTGATGGAGGTGGTTTTGGAGGAGCCGCGAAAGGCTTCGATAACGAAACCTTTACCGGCGGCGCGTGCCGCGTAGAGCCGACGCACCCAGGCGAAGGCATGGAAGCGGGAGATCGCGACGGAAGAGCATACGATAGAACTGCGCGAAACCGTCCGGATCGTCGGTAAGCGTGGTGGCAGGTTCCACTGTGTTTTTCCCCCGGTACTTCGTTTTTGCCCCACAATCGGTGGCGAGATGATTGATTGGTTCAATCAAACCGCAATGGGGTGATTGCTAATTCCTTTTCTTTTCGGGGCGTTGCCCCGAACCCCATTGGAGGGACGATTGCATTGTTCCCTCGTCGCCTGTAAAACAACAGGCTCGCTCGGGACAGGCTCCTCCAAACCTCCCCCCGCATAAAGATGATCCTTTTCTAATAGGCTTGATTTGCCCTTCGAGTCACTCGCCTGCCTTCGACCGGCTCGCTTTGACGAGGTGCGGCGAAAGGGGAAAGACAACCGTAAGGGTGGTGGTAGGTTCTATGG
>CAYJMC010000088.1:0-5022 GCA_964371335.1 uncultured Anaerolineaceae bacterium | reverse complement strand
GGCTTGCTGGGCGCCCTATTCCTGACGGGCGTCTACTTTGGCATCGTTTCCTGGGCTGAAAGCCCAGAGCACGCCTTGGAATTGTTTTGGCAAGATCGTTGGATTGTCATCCCGCTAATTCTCGGTTTCGGAATCCAGGTTGCCCTTTACACCGTTTTGAAGAAAGGGCTTTTTATTCCCGTGAATTCCATGGGTCCCTCCGGCGCAATGACGGGCGCCGGAGGCGCTACCAGCACGGCGGCCATGGTGGCATGCTGCGCTCACCACATTACCGATGTGTTGCCTATTCTGGGCTTGACCGCCGCGGCCACTTTCCTGGCTGATTACCAGCAAGCCTTCATGTTGCTTGGGCTGGGAACCACGCTGCTCGGAATCATTGTCATGCTGGTGATCTTGTTCAAGGCTCGTCGGAAAGCTTTGCAGCATCTCACTCTAAAAACGGAGACGACCTAAAATCATGCGCACAAAAACACTTTCAGTATCCTTGCTTTCCATTAGCCTCTTGCTGGCGGCTTGCGGGTCGATTAATTCTTTCCCCGCCACGGAAACTACGTCTGCTGACACCACCGATCAGGAGCAGGCGCAGACTGTCCCGGAAAAGGATAGCGGTTTTTCCTGGTTGGTTGGCCAAAGTCGGGCGGACGCTCAGGGGGCAGTGAGTGTAACGGTCACCGGAAAAAACGTTGCCGCCGGCATGGACGTGATCGAGTTTGATGTGGCCTTGGAAACCCACTCGGTTGACCTCAATATGGATTTGGCGGCACTCTCGACTTTGGCCACAGATGCGGGCTTGAGCGTTAATGGCTTGGTTTGGGATGGGCCGCTTGGCGGCCATCATGTAAGCGGGACGCTCTCTTTCCCTGCAACCGTGAATGGCAATCCGGTTTTAGATGGGGCAAATCGACTCACCCTTACCATCCTTAACGTGGATGCGCCGGAAAGAATTTTTACCTGGCAACGATAAGGCATAAAAGGAGAAAATATGAACAGCTCAATTCGCGCCCGGCATCAACAAATTCGCCAACGCCAGGAACAAACCCGCAAACTCACTTTTGGCCTAATCGTCATCGGTGTGCTTGGAATTGCCGGTTACCTGTTAGTGGGGGCGTTTTTCAAACCCGGTCCACCCCCCATGGCGGGAAACGTTATCGAGGTCGAAGCTGCAATGGATGGCTTTGATCAATATGAAATCCGCGTTAAAGTGGGCGAGCCGGTGACCATTCGGCTGACTAGTCTTGACAACACCCATCACACCGACGGAGGGGGAAAACATCAATGGGCAGTGGATGAACTAGGCGTAGATATCATTGCGCCTGCCTTGGGTTCAAACTATGCAACTTTCACACCACAAGAAGCTGGCACCTATACCTTCTACTGCGACATCTGCTGCGGCGGCCGTGCCAACCCTACTATGAATGGCTCCTTTATCGCGGAAGGATAAAGATGGCGCGACCACGGCAAATCCTGATTCTTTCCGTCCTCAGTGTGGTAGCGCTGGGCGCTGTCGCACTCACTGGCTATTGGCACCCTTCGGCGGCTTCCGAAGCCATGCAGGTGTATCTGCCCAGCATCACGCTGCCAACTGTGCTGGTTGCCGGTGTCATCGATGGGATCAATCCCTGCGCGTTCACGGTCTTGTTGCTTTTCATTACCGCCATGCTTGCTACGGTTCAAGCTGGTGAACAAAGTGTGAATGCCTTGCGACTGCGTCTGTTAGGAAGAGGGGGAATCTACATCGCCGCGATCTTCCTGACCTACCTGGCGCTGGGCGTTGGGCTGCTGCAAACCATTGGCTTGTTCACTCGCCAGCATCTGCCGGCCCGCCTGGGTGCCTTGTTTGCCATTCTGTTCGGCCTGTGGATGCTGAAGGATTACTTCCTGCCTGATTGGGGCTGGCGCCTGCAAGCGCCGGGTCAAATTGGCACTGTGGCTCGCCAAGCGGCGAAGAAAGCCACCGTTCCAGCGCTCATTGTGGGCGGCTTCCTGATTGGGCTGTGCACGGTGCCGTGCAGCGGAGCAGTGTATCTCGGCGTGCTGAGCTTGCTGGCGCTGCAGCCGACGGCCTTGCTTGGTTTCGGATACCTTGTTTTGTACAACCTGGTCTTCGTGTTGCCTTTGGTCGCCATCCTGTTTTTGGCTGCATCACGGCCTACCCTCAACCGCATCGCTCACTGGAACGTTCATCACAAAGAATGGGTGCGCTTGGTGCTGGGCGGAGGCGTCGTGGTCATGGGTCTAATTATTCTTGCAACCATCTAAGGTACGTCATGCTCACGCGTCCTAAATTCGACTCGGAAGATCTGGCGCTGGCGATCGTATTGTGGATTTGTTCATTGCCGCTGATTGCTCTGATCGTGGCCCCGGCATTCGGTTTGAAGATCGCGGCATTGACCGCCGTGGTTTTGTTGGTCCTTTTCACAGTTGCTTGTTGGGGAATCTTTCACCAGCGATTGTTCCACGACAGGCCGCCAAAAGATTAATTTGCTCTCCAAAAGGTTAAGGAATCTCCATGATAACTATCAGTATTGACCCCATTATCTTCACTATCGGGCACTTTGCACTGCGCTGGTACGGGCTAATTTTGGTGACCGCAGTCGGTATTGGACTTTGGCTCACCGGTCGCGAAGCGGAACGAAAAGGGTTCAAAAAAGAGAAAATCTACGACGCCGCTATCTGGATCATGCTGGCAGGGTTACTAGGCGCCCGCCTTTTCCATGTGATCGACCATTGGCCCCATGAATACGCGGCCGACCCGATTCGAGCTCTGTATTTCTGGCAAGGTGGCCTGGCCATTTGGGGCGCGGTCATTGGCGGGCTGATTGGCGTGGTGGCGCTTGCGCGGCTGAACCAGTGGCCTCTGCCGCGCCTGCTGGATGCCTTTGTACCCGGATTAGTACTGGCTCAAGCCGCAGGCCGGGTGGCCTGCATCATTACCGGCGACGCCATGGGACCGCCCACTGATGGCTCGTTTGGCATCGCGTATACCAACCCGAATGCCATGGTGCCGCAATTGGGGGTTTATTACACACCCATGCCCGTTTATGAGATCATTGCCAACCTGGCTATTTTTGGGCTGGTCTGGCAATTACGCAAGCGCAAGCTTTCCGACAGCTCTTTGTTCGTTGTTTACTTGACTCTTTACAGCCTGGAGCGATTTCTACTTGGTTTCACCAGCGCCTATAAAATTATCGCATTTGGGTTCAACCAATCCCAGTTAATCTCTCTCGCAGCGTTGGCGGTCATCGTTTTGTTTTTTGCAGGCAGGTCATTGCTAAAGATAAAACCATTGCGAACAAAGTGATTGCAAATCTTTCCCGCAGCGGGGAAATCTTTTTGCACTGCGCGTAGCAAGTTGTCGAGTCCGCTTCTCTAACTAAGAAATGGACTCTTCCGTTTTTGGGAATGCAAACCAAATAACCCCGAGCGCAAACAGGGCTCCGGTTATCAGCCGCATCCACGAATTGAGTGAGCCCAGCGCGTCACCCATATAGAAATTCTGCGAGAAGGCGTTCTGCGTAAATTGCGCCAGCCAGACATTGGTGTCTCGAAATCCCTGGCCTATGCCTGCCAGGTCGCTGATCATATGACTGATGCCATCCACGAACATTGGCAGGGCCAGCACAATAAATCCCCACACCGGCAATCCTGGGATTCGCTTGCGAAATGGATACCAGGCCCACGCGAAAAATAGCACACCGCCATACATGGAAAACATCCGATCCGACCAGGCAACTTTCCACCCCATCTCGGCATTGCCAATGAATTGCCTGAGGATTATGGGATCGTTGGTATTCTGCCAGGCCGCCTGAATTGCAGCCAGCGAATACGAGGGTTGTGCCCCAAAAAAGAACCAGGATCGCTCCGGCAGCTGGTGGCACACGAATGAATACAACGTATAAATAACTTTTCCCCATTGGTCCAGGCCGAGTTTCATGAATACGGGAGCCAGGAATGGCAAGAACACGAAAGCGCCGTAAACAACACTGAAAATGACAAACCAGTTCCGCACTAATGCCGCAGCCAAACCGCCGGTCTTTGTTTTACTTCGATTGATTGCTGTTTCCGTCATTGCCCTAAATTTACCTGATTTTCAACAAAGCGAACTCGCCCTGCCATAGGCCAATCTACCTGACCGGGCACCCGCCGTTTTGCTTATAAATAGATGGACGAAACCACTCTGTGACTTTCTCGTTCCGAAGCGTAGACTACTCCCGTATACAAAATCCTTCTTATATGGAGATGAATGATGACTGTATCAAACCTTACGATTGGGAAAAATAAACAGGTGACAACCCATTCCCATTCGCTTAACAACTTGGCTGATCCTGACACGGATCAGGAAGCACAAGCTATCGCAAAAGAATACCGTTCACTGGTGCGCAAATTTTGGTTCGCAGCCGCCATTTCCATTCCAGTCATGCTGGTGGCTTACCCTGAGGTGCCTTGGCTCTACCTGCCAAACTTGTTTATCCGTGAAGCATCGGAAAACCTCATTCGCTGGTTATACGTTCTTTCTGGCCTCGCCACTCTGCCCGTCATGGCGTATTCGGGACGTCAGTTTTTCACCGGGGCTTGGGCGGCGTTGAAGCGCCACTCTGCGGACATGAATACTTTGATAGCCCTGGGCACCAGCGCCGCATGGATTTATTCCACCGTAGCTCTGCTGATCCCGGGCATCTTTCCAGAAGGTACTGCCACTCCTTTTTACGACGTGACCGCAATCGTCACAGCCCTGGTCGTGCTCGGCCAGGCGCTGGAAGTGCGCGCCAAGGGTCAAACCAGCCAGGCCATTCGCAAACTGCTAAACCTGCAGGCAAAGACCGCCAACGTTTTGCGCAATGGAAAGGAAGTGGAAATCCCGGTCGAAGAAGTGGTTGTCGACGATGTAGTTGTGGTCCGTCCCGGCGAGAAGATCCCGGTGGATGGAGAGATCATCAAGGGATATTCTACGGTCGACGAATCTCTGGTCACCGGTGAGAGCCTCCCTGTGGATAAGAAGGTAGGCGATGAGGTTATCGGCGC
>CAYJMC010000087.1:0-5179 GCA_964371335.1 uncultured Anaerolineaceae bacterium | reverse complement strand
CGGAACTACAACCACTGGCGGCCCAATCATCCCGGTGACGGGTGGCTGGTTATGGCAGGAAGAGGGCATTACCCTGGCTACTCCCGGGTGGACCGGCGACATCCTTGTGACTGTTCTTGAAACGGATCCCGAAGGCATGTTCGAGATCTATGGCGTTGAAATGGAGCACGTGAGTGCCGCAGTCCAACTGGATATCCCCAGTGGCGACCCACTGCCCACAGTCACAGTCTACTTCACATCCTCTGTGGAGCAGTCTGTGTTTGTCGCCTTACCTGATGGGACGCACGTTGAGTTGCCGACCACCTGCACCGCGCAGGCTGATGGCAGCTTCTTGTGCTGGGCTTCCTATACACCCAGCGGGTCTGAGGACAGCCTGCATCCGGTGCTTTGTTTACACGACTAAGAGCAGAAAGACAATCTAAAACAAAAGGGCAGCCAATCGGCTGCCCTTTTGTGTTCAGAGGAACGGACTGCGGCCAGCCCAGCAGTGCAAGATTGGGCAACAAGCGTTCAACTCGCTGGCCATCTTATGGGTTAGCCAGACTTTTTTACTAAACTGAGAACCTTTCTTTTATTTCGTAGGGGAGGATCACAGACCCTCTCTCTTGGTTGGGCGGGTCTAAGACCCGCCCCTACGGTTTCATCGAGGCCGATTTTGCTGTTGAGCAAAATCATTATCGAAAGGTCGTTGGACCCGCTTTGCTTACTGCGCCCCGCAGTGCAAGACCAGGACATTGAACTGTTGATAGCATTCCGATTAGCATAAGACGGCCCCCCCTAGCAGCGAACGCAGTTTATCCAACTGCTTGACATCAGGCCCCACTCCACACCTGCTTTTCCAAATCTGTGCATTAATTAGGCGCTGAATTCAACTATCCTCAGTGGGGTGCATCATGCGAGACCTGTATACCTTCCAATCCAACGCCCAAGAAATGATCGCCGCCGACCGCCAGCGCGACCAGATGCTGCGCGCCATGGACGACATGTGGCAGGCGCGCTGGGCGCTGCCACCCACGGTGGCCGGGCTGAAGTGGATCCACAAGGTGGTGAGTTCCGACCCGCACGACGCCATCCGCGCCGGCACGCGCGTGCTGAGTTCGGTGGCGCCGCGGCTCACCGTTCATCCCCTGGGTGCGGGAGAGGGTGGCCGCGCTCGGGCGGAACAAATCGAGCGCGGCCTGGGCTGGAATTTTCGCAATGCCAGCCGCAGGCGCCGGGCCAGCGCGCTGCGCGACGTGGTGTTCAGCGCGCTGCTGTACGACGAAGTGGTGGCGCAGGTTGTTTATTTACCTCAGCAAATAGAGGCGATGAAACAGTCTAAGGTTGAAAGCTTGTTGCGAGACCACGATAGTGGGCGAAGCAATCTTAGGTTGGATGCTGCCAAACGCTTCGGACCCTTTGCCATCATCGTGAGGAATCCACAACAAGTGCACGTGCGCTATTCCGACTGGATGCCAGAAGCGGTGCTGATGAAGAAGGTGATGACGGTGCAGGAGGCGGTGGAGTTTTGGGGAGAAAGGGCTGAGGGGTTATCGGAGGTTGTAAGTAAGCGCTCTAGGGGATTGCTTCGTCGCCGTACGGCTCCTCGCAATGGTTTGCAATTCACGCACTGCACAGTTTATGACTATATGGATTTGGAGCAGCGCGCGGTGTGGGCGGTGCCACAGGCGGACGGCGCTTCGCTCGCCGATCCAGCCGGCAGCGATGAAGCCGGTGCCGTGGAGATAATGCGCGAAGAGCACGGCCTCAGCTTCCTGCCTTGGGCGGCCAAAGTGGGCGGCACCACGCTTGCAGAAGGCGGCAGCCAACGGATTCCCCTGCTTTATTCCATTTGGGCGGCCGGGCAGTGGGACACACAGAATATCGTAGAGACGCTGATGACTTCCGAAGTGATTGCCTACGCGGCCGCGCCGCGCATGAAGATCGAAGGCCCCAGCGACTCTGTGGAGGTGGACTATGGCGAGCCGGGCAGAGTGGTGCATGTGCCGCCCGGCCACACTTTAGACGCAATGAATCCGCCAGGCCTCGACCAGTCCTTGGCAGCCATCGCTCAGCGAGTGGGTGAACGCATTAGCAAAAGCACCGTGCCGCGGGTGCTGCAAACGGGCGACTTCCCCAGCGGCACGGCGTTCGCCACGCTAAACCTCGCCACGCAGAGCGGCATCAAAGCCCTGACCCCGTATAAGGAATTAGCCGAAGACGCGCTGGCAGAAATCTTCACCCTGATGCTGCACTGGCTGCAGCACAGCGGCCAGCCGTTGGAGGCGGTGGATGGGCGCCGTGGCCGCGGCGAGCAGATTCGCGTGAACGCCAAGGAACTCGCCGGCCTGGTGGTGGATGTAGAACTTACCGCTGACGTGCCCACCGACCGTATGGCGCGCATCAACGCCGCCAGCATGGCGGTGCGCGACCTGGGCTACAGCCGCGAACGAGCGCTGGAGCAGATCGGCGAGACAAATGCCCGCGAGGTGATGCGCCAGGCGGCCGCCGAGGAGCTGGAGGCGGTCGAGCTGGAGATCGAGAAGCAGCGCAGATTGGCGCGGGCGAAAAGAGAAATCGAGCAGGAGGTGAGCAAGGATAAAGGAGAAGGGAGAAAGGAAAAAACAGACAACCTCTCTGGTGTGAGCGGCGACGGGTTCAATCCGGCAGCCGGAGGAACGACACCGGTTGTGGCCAATCCGGATGCAGTGGCAGGGGCGAATATCAAGGGTGAAGGATAAAGGATGAAGAAGAAACAGGGAGTTGTTGGCGAAAAACCAAATATCCGTCTTTGCGAGGCGCGAAGCGCCGAAGCAATCCCCAAGCTGGCTGCTCCCTGTGGCTCGGCCATGGGTTATCCCTAAATCGGGATCTCGTGGGCGCAAATGAACTTACACATAGACCTTGGTTTGCAGCCCGCAAAGGCCGCCCGAACCGGGCGGCCTCTTTATTATGGGTCATTTGCCCTGCCAGCCAGGGACATGTGCAGGTTCTCACAAAGGGCAAATCGGGGCATTGTTAAGGTCAACCATAAGAATTGGCGAGGTTGATATGGCTCACCCAAACATGTCCGAAGCCGAGGAAATGTACATGATTACACTGGCTAAGCTGGCCGAGCGCGGCGTCCAGAGCCCCGTGCCGCTTACCCTGCTGGCTGAGGAGTTGGCTGTTTTGCCCGTTTCTGCCAATCAGATGGTGCACAAGCTCGAGCAGGAGGGCATCCTGGACTATGTTCCCTACAAGGGTGTGGCCATGCGTCCCGAAGGCCGAAGGTTGGCCAATCGCACCCTGCGCCGCCGGCGCCTGTGGGAACTCTTCCTCGTCGACCGCCTGGGTCTGCCGTTCGCCGAAGCCGACGCGCTAGCCTGCCGCATGGAACACATCACCAGCGCAGAGGTCACCGAGCGCCTGGCTGCGTTCTTGGGCAACCCCATCCGCAGTTCACGGGGACTCCCGATCCCTCCCGCAGAGGATGACGGGCAAAGCTTCGAGAAACCGCTTGCCCAAGCTGCGGTCGGACGCATTTACGAGGTGGCGAATATTGGTGACGAGATCCTGCGCGAGTTCCTGGCGTCCAATGAGATTGTTGAAGGAACCGTCCTACGCTTACTGGCAATCAGCAGCCACGGGGATGTATTGCTCGACATCAATGGCGCGCACATCAACCTGACCGGCGAGACGGCCGCGCAAGTTTCCGTCAAGGAACACATCGACTAGGAGCCCACGCGATGAGATTGAGTGATTTGAAAGTTGGGGAATCGGGCGTCATCGTAAAGATCACGGTCGCCGGTCTGACACGCCAGCGCTTTTTGGAGATGGGCCTGGTGCGCGGTGAGCGCATTGAGGTGAAGCGCGTGGCGCCGCTCGGAGACCCCGTGGAATACGCCATCAAGGATTACCACCTAGCGCTGCGTAAGCGCGAAGCCGAGTGTGTATTGGTGGAGGCACCGCTTGCATAAATACATAGGCAATCTCGGTAGGGGCGAGGAAGCCTCGCCCTTACTTGTCGAGGGCGGGGTTACCCCGCCCCTACCGAAGGCGGCTTTGCGAAAACCAATCTCGTCCTGTCACGAACAACCACCGGCGACAAAATCGCGCAGCGATAACGGAACAAAAACGCTGCGCGTCGCGCTGGCTGGTAACCCCAACGCCGGCAAGAGCAGCCTGTTCAACGCGCTGACCGGCGGGCGTCAGCACGTCGGCAACTGGCCCGGTAAAACCGTGGAGCGGAAGGTCGGCCGGTTCGCGCTGGATGGCCTCGACGTCGAATTGGTGGACCTGCCCGGCATTTACAGCCTGAGCGCATACTCGGTGGAGGAAATTATCGCCCGCGACTACATCGTGACTGAAAAGCCCGACGCGGTGGTCTGCGTGGTGGATGCGTCCAATCTGGAACGCAATCTTTACCTGACGGTGCAATTGCTGGAACTCGGTGTGCCGGTGATCGTGGCGCTGAACATGAGCGATCAGGCTGCCGCCCGCGGCCTGCACATCGACAAGCAATTACTCGGCGAAACGCTGGGCGCGCCGATCGTCGCGACGGTGGCCAGCCGCGGCGAAGGCATGGATAAGTTGCGCCAGGAATTATTGAAGATCGCGCGACTCAACCCCGCCTGTCTTTGCGAGCCCGCTCTGGCGGGCGAAGCAATCCCCAAGCCAAGAGAACAAGATGAAATATGAAAAGAATCCTTGTGTTTATATTCTGACGAATAAACACAACACAGTCCTTTATACCGGTGTGACCAGTGACATGGCCAAGCGCATGGACCAACACACGGGAAATCCCAGTTATGGATTTACTGGAAGATACAACGCTAAGAAGTTAGTTTATTTTGAGTTTTTCGAGGACATGGAGCAAGCCATAACGAGGGAAAAACACATCAAAGGTGGATCCCGGCAAAAGAAGATTGACTTAATTAATAGACATAATCCGGAATGGAAGGATCTTTCCGATGAATTCCCGGATTAGCTCGCAGGCGATCTTGGGGATTGCTTCGGGCGGGAACCGCCCTCGCAAAGACGGATTAGGGAGATTTGCTTCCGGATTCCAGCTTGATTACGGAACCGAAATCGAAATTGAACTCGCGCGACTGCAAGCAGCGATCTCTGCCAATCAACCTTCGTCGAATATTTCATCCCGCTGGTTGGCGGTGAAGTTACTCGAAGGCGATGCCAGCGTACAGCAGCGGGTGGCCGCACT
>CAYJMC010000086.1:0-5264 GCA_964371335.1 uncultured Anaerolineaceae bacterium | reverse complement strand
GTGCCGGTCAAGGTTATCGGCGCCAAGATGGGTGCCCACCAGGTGTTCAGATAGGCGCCGTAGGAACCGTTTCCGATTGCAGTAAAGTCCTTGGCCGTTATCGAGGTATCCGAGGTAATGTTTGCCCCCTCACCACCGCGCGAATACCAAATATCGGATCCGAGATCATGGTACCAAGATTGGATATTGTAGTTGGCCGTCACATCATTTAATGTGATCCCCTTGCTCGAGCCGGCGATCAGCCCATTTCCTTGGTTGGATTCAAAGGTGCTGTTAGTAACAACTATTCCGTTCCCATCCCAGTTGTTAAGCTCAGCTCCATTGCCGCCATCCGCGGTCCATTCAAAACCATTGTCGTACCAATCAGACATTAGATTCCCGCTGGCAGTGACATTGGTCAGCGTAATTTTGCCGTCTGAATAAACTGTAAGGCCGTTACCGCCCCAGCTGGGTTCGTTGCCGTTGCCAGAAAAGACGCTGTTGGTAATTACTACATCCTTTGCATTGTCGTAATCGTTATCCAGGTAAGCTCCATCGCCATCATTGTTGCTACTTTCCACGCGGGTCAATGTGATTTTGCCCGAGGTATCGACCAACAAACCCGTACTGCTCGTCGAATCAATGACGATATCGCTGAGGGTCACAGCGTTTGCCCAGTTATAGATCCAGATATAGGTATCAAAAACCGACGGATTGTTGGGGTCAGTCACTGTGTTGTTAGCCCCGCTCCAACCACCTTTCAAAGTCAGGGCAAAACCTGAAGCGGCTGCCCAATTGCCGGCGCCGTTGATTTCCACATCAACGCCGGAGTCAGCTCCAGCTTCGATCCAAATGACACCATTGCCCGTGGGAACAAAACCGGCTACCAAAGCAGAAAGAGAAGGGTAACCAATTGAACATCCAGCCCCACCGGGTGTAACACCCGCCGGACACCACTTGGGGTCGCCGGTAGCCAGGATTTCGGCAGCTTCTTCGCTGGCCAGGGACAGGGGTTCGCCCTGCTCGTCCAGCACCACCACTTCAGTGCCTTCCGGCAAATCGGAGAGCAGCAAGCCGGGATCCTCGATGGCTGTTCCATCAACCACCGGTTCCTCGACGACCTCGGGTTCTGCCGCAGTTTCACTGGGGACAACCTCTTCGGTACTCTGGACGGGAGCAACCTCTTCGCTCGCCGCTGGTTCCTCCACGGCTTCGACGGCGGCCTCTTCGCTCACCGCGGGTTCCTCCACAGGATCGGAGGCAACCTCTTCGCTAGGCGCGGCTTCCTCAACAGCCTCGGAGGCAACCTCTTCGATAGGCGCGGCTTCCTCCACAGGGTCGGAGGCAACCTCTTCGCTAGGCGCGGCTTCCTCCACAGCCTCGGGGGCAACCTCTTCGCTAGGCGCGGATTCCTCCGCTGCCGTCTCGCTGCCGTCATCAGGCGGCGGCGCCGATTCCTCCGTGGGAGGCGGAGGCGTGCCTTCGTCGGCCAAGGCGCTGATTGGCAGCGCCGCGGCGAATAGGAACGCCAAGAGAATGGCGCTGGTCAGGACGCGCAAAAAGGCTGGTTTCATGTTTGCTCCTTGAGCTGATTGACTGTCTTGAGGGGGCGTTTAAATACTTTCAGGGCACATTGAAATGCAAAACTGCCTTTCCACCCGGTGGGCATGATTAGGGCCAAGCTTAATCGAGACCTTACAGAAAAGCAAGGTACGTATGTAACTATTCACATAGGTACATTTGTCCCCCAGCCTGTGAAATAATCGGCATAAAAGCCAAAGGTTCTTAGGGCAAAGGACAGCTCCTAGCCACAACCAGGTCTGCAGCAGATGGGTTGGCATTGACCAGATTTCCGTAAGCAAACACGCCTTTTAGGGTTACCTTACCGGTCATTGCGAAAATGAGCAGACCCGTTCCCTGGTTTCTAGTAATGCTTCCACAGGTTAGAGTAACGTTTTTTAAGCTGACGATGGCGAGGCCGTCTCCAACGTTGTTGTCCGCAACCACCCTGGTGAGAGAAACATCACCGGCGGCCTCGATGGACAATCCCGTGTTGCCGTTCCCGGAAAACGAATTCGCGCCGGATAGCATAACTAACGGGTTCCCTGTGGCGTAGTCTTTATTGTTCAGCAAGGCGCCATAAGACGAATTCCCATTCGCAGTCACATTGCTCAGCGTGAGCTTGCCCCGGCTGTCGACTACTAAGCCGGATCCGGAATCCAATCCCATCGTTCCGTTGTAGTTGAAAGAGTTAACCCCAATAAGAGTCACATCGGTGGGAGCCTCCGCCTCGGAATTATCGACTTTAGCCCCACCGCCCAAATTCAGCTCCGCGGTAATGTTGGCTAAGGAAACAGAGCCAACGCTTCGCGCGACCAGACCAAAGCCCACATTATCTTGAAAATTATTTATTCCAGACAAGGTTATTCCTGCGGTGTTCGCTCCCAATTCATTATCCAGATTAACCCCGTCCCCGCTATTCCCAATTGCCGAAAGCGAATTCGTTTTGATCGGTCCCAGGGATAGAGCCAGTAATCCGTCTTCGAAGTTCTCATCGAAGCTATTGGCACCCGTCAAGGTAATCGGTTTGGCTATAGTCGCGCCCGTCTGATTGTCCAAATAGGCGCCATAGCCAAAATCATCCAGGGCATCAAGACCATTTTTGTTTGCCGTGATATTGTTGAGCGTTATGGCGCCGAACGTGTGGACATCCAGCCCAATCAAGTCGTTTTCACTGAACGTATTGCTTCCCGTGAGTCTTACATCATACAACAGGCTGGCAGCGGTGTTGGCAATGGAAGCGCCGAAACCGTTATTCCAGGAAGCATTCAGATTATTGATGGTCACCGCCCGGTTGCTGGTGACCTCGAGGCCAGAACCTTCATTGCCGATGAGGGTCTGAATTCCTGTCAACGTCACGGCGCCGGCCGCGCCGGCCTCGGCATTATCGAGGATGGCACCTTGCGCTCCATTGTTTGAAGCGCTGAGATTTTGGGTGGCGATATTTCCTAAGGTCCTCACCAACAATCCATAACTACTATCGTTTTCATCGAAGACCGCGTACCCGGTTATGGTTATGCTTTGGGGAGATGGCGGATTAGCGTAATTGCTTAGAGCGGCGCCAAAACCGGTATTGGACGAGGCCTCCAAATTGGAACTGCTAATGGCGCGCCTGCTGGTTACTTCGAGCCCATTCGCATTATTGCTAAAGACGTTGAAGGTTCCCGTAATCGTGATACCACCCACCGCCCCATCGAAGTCATTATTCAGGATAGCTCCGGTACCGCTATTGGAAGTAGCACCCACATTATTAACCCTGATCGCCCCAAGGCTAAGTATCTTGAGCCCGTTTCCCATGTTGCTTGAAAAAGAGTTTCGCCCGGTCAGCGTGATCGACTGAGGAGTGACGGTGGTGCAATCGCCCTCCGCTTCATTGCAGTTGTCCAGCCAGGCGCCATAGCCGCTGCCGCCGTTGGCGCCATTGCTGCTGGCCGTCAGGTTATTGATGAGGACGGCGCCGTAAGTGGTTACGGTCAAGCCGTTTCCATAATTGGCGGAAACTTGATTGAATCCCGTGAAGGTAATCGACTGAGGCTTGTTTACATTGCTGGCATTGTTCAGCGTTGCCCCAAACCCATGGATGTTATTGGAGGCGGTTAAATTAGCCAGCTTAATGCTTCCATTGCTCAGTATTTGGATCCCACCTGTGTAGTTTTCAGTAAATGAATTGACCCCATTCAAAATCACCGCCTTAGGCGAATTAGCAGTGCTATTGTCGATCACCGCGCCGTAGCCCGGAGTTTCAAACCTGCCATTTCCAGAGGCGCATACATTGGTCATAGTCACCGTGCCATTGCTGGAGATTTCCAACCCCGACGCTGCGTTCAGGGAAATTTCGTTGCACCAATTCAACAGCACAGTGCCAATAGTTACGGAACCTTGAAACCCATCGACAGAATTATCAATGGAGACTCCCTTAGCCAGGTTTCCAAGTGCGTGAAGATTAGTAATCAGGACAGATCCGCGGCTTGATATTTCCAATCCGGTGACGTGATTTTCAGAGAACTCGTTAGCGCCGTTGATGGTGACGTTTCCAGTTGCGCCCCCGAGGTTGTTATCCAAGAAGACGCCACGATCGATATTCGAGTTTGCGGTGAGATTGCTTAGCGTAATCGACCCCTTGCTTGTGATACTTAAACCAGCCGCTCCGTTCTCATTGAAACTACTCGTGCCAGTGATCGTGACCGACTTTGCTGCGTTCAAGATCGCCCCATCACCCTGATTGCCGTTTGCAGTTACCGAAGCCAGGGTAATCACTCCGAGGCTATGGATGTCAAGTCCAGCTCCTTCATTCAAGTTTGCGTTCACAGAACCTGTCAGCACGACATTTTGAGGGACCAGAGGATTGGCGCCCAGATTACTCAGCTCAACCCCTTTACCCTCATTTCCGTTTGCGACCAATTTGGAGATAGTAATGGCTCCATTGCTGGTCGCAAGTAGACCGCCTTCAAAATTGTCGCTAAAAGTCCCGGTGTTAATCACGATCGCCCTGGCCGAGGTTGCACCAGAATTATCCAACCACGCGCCATATCCATTCACTTCGCCCAGGCCATTACCGCTGGCTGTCGTTTTGCTAAGCGTGATGACACCCTTGCTCAAAATGTGTAATCCATCCAGATGATTGAAACTAAGGACGTTTGTGCCTGTCAGCACGACATTGGCGGCAAGGCCCCCCGAATTATCTATAAGCGCCCCCTCGAAGACCGAGTTGTTGGTGGCGGTAATGTTGTTAATCGTGATCGCTCCGTTGGAAAGGATTTTTACTCCTCCGCCGTTGAATTTGAATTCATTGGCCCCAGAAATAATCACTGCCTTGGTGGAACTTGAATTATCAATCCATAAACCGTAGTTACCATTGACATTGTTTACCAAATTGCTTAGGTTGACTTGACCGCTGCTGTGGATCTCCAGACCGTGACCCAGGTTTTCCGAGAACATATTGGTACCCAGAAGGGTAACGTTTTTCAAAGTCAACGAGACGTTGTTGATGGAAGCGCCGTCGGCTCCGTTGTGTGTTGCCTCTACATCTTTAAGAGTCACCAAACCATTCGAAGCGATGTTCAATCCATCACCGCCTTCATTGTTATTGAAGGTGCTTAGATTAATGCTGACATCCTTCGTTCCTGCTGTGTTATCCAGGCTTGCGCCTGACCCATTGTTGTCACTCACCTCGACGCGGGTCAGCGTGATCTTTCCGGCCGTCTCAATAACCAAGGCGGGGGCTG
>CAYJMC010000085.1:3564-5346 GCA_964371335.1 uncultured Anaerolineaceae bacterium | reverse complement strand
GCCATCGTGGCCGCACAGCCTACCCGCGGCCTGGATATCGGCGCCACCGAATACGTACGCGGTCAGCTGCTGGAGCAGCGCGCCGCGGGCGCCGCCATCTTGCTCATCTCAGAAGACCTGGATGAAATCCTGGCCCTCTCGGATCGTATCGCCGTGATCTACGAAGGCCAGATCATGGACATCTTGCCGCGCGCCGAAGCTACCCCCGAGCGGTTGGGATTGCTGATGGCCGGCGTACAGCCGGAAGAAGGAATCACAAAAACCAACCAAGGAGGCACGGAGACACCGAGTTTTAAAAATTAAAAGCCTCCGTGTTTCTGTGTCTCCGTGGTAAGGTTTTGACTAAAGAAGGTACAATCTAAGTTCCATTGGTTCGGTGGTCGCCGGCAGGTGACTGCTGTAGCGGCGTGGGATAACCGCAGAAACACTGCGGTTGATCCCTCGAAAAGTGCCGCCGACTTGAAAGGTCGACCCACTATGAACCTTTGGCAGCAGTATCTTAGTCCACATTCCCTGCCCGAAGCCATCCAAGCGCTTACATCTGCGCCGGGACCGGTAATTCCCATTGCCGGCGGCACCGACTTGCTGTTGGACATCCAGCAAGGCCGTCACACCCTGGTCCACACCCTCGTCGATCTGACCGCCGTCCCCGAGCTGACCCAGCTCGAAGAGCGCGCTGGTTGGCTCTTCATCGGCGCAGCCGTGCCGCTGAACCGCATCGCCCGCCATCCCCTGGTCGCCCAGCACGCCCAGGCGCTGGTCGAGGCTTGCGACCTGGTGGGCGGGCCGCAGGTGCGCAATGTCGCCACTTTGGGCGGCAACGTTGCCCACGCCTTGCCGGCCGCCGACGGCACCATTGCCCTGCTGGCGCTGGACGCCGAAGCCGAGATCGCCTCGGCCACCGGGACGCGGCGAGTGCCGCTTGGTGACTTATTCCTCGGGCCCGGCAAATCGGCGCTTAAACACGGCGAGGAGTTGCTGGTCGGCTTTTATCTCCCCTTGTTGAAAGTTCATCAAGCCTCCTGCTTCAAACGCATCATGCGCCCGCAAGGTGTTGCCTTGCCCATCATCAATTTGGCGACTCGAATCTCGCGCAAAGCCGACATGGTCGAAGACATCCGCATCGCGGTCGGCCCGGGCGCCGCTATTCCCTGGCGCGCCCAGCAATCCGAACAGGAGTTGCTCGGCAAGCCATTGAGCGAGCAATCCATCGCCGCCGCGCTGGAAGCCTTGCTGGCCCACGTCGGCTTCCGCAGCAGCGCGCGGCGCGCCAGCTCCGAATACCGCCGCCATCTCGTCGGTGCATTGTTCCGCGAGACTCTCGAGACCGCTTGGAAGCGAGCGGAGTAGCAGTCATGTACCTAAAAATGAACATTACTCAAAATCCTACACTCTTGTCATTTCGAACGAGGGCGTTTGCGCCCTCTTTTGGCGCGCCCGAAGAGAGAAATCCCTTTGCTAACAGGAATCCTGAATCCAAAGGGATTCCTCCTCGGGCAGCGCCGTTACAAACGGCGCTGGGCGCCCTCGTCGAAATGACAGACCTAATATGAATAACCAATTCACTCTCACGGTAAACGGTCAAAATCACACGCTCCCTGCGGTCGCCGGCGAAACGCTGGCTGACTTGCTGCGCAATCGCTTGCGGTTGACCGGCACCAAGGTCGCCTGCGAAGAATCCGAATGCGGCGCCTGCACCGTCCTGGTGGATGGCGAACCCGTGCTCGCCTGCATGTACCCCGCCCAGCGCGCCGCGGGTAAGTCGATATTGTCTATAGAAGG
>CAYJMC010000085.1:0-3464 GCA_964371335.1 uncultured Anaerolineaceae bacterium | reverse complement strand
CACGGCGCGGTGCAGTGCGGCTTCTGCATCCCCGGCCAGATCATGACCGCGCAAGCTTTGCTGCAGCGCAACCCCGATCCGTCGCGCGATGACTTGCGCGTGGCGCTGAAAGACACATTGTGCCGCTGCGGTGGTTACCCCAGCATCGAAAATGCCATATTGGCCGCGGCGCGCAGCATGCGCACCGGCGAAGCTCTCTCGCAGCCGGTGATTCCGCTCTCGGCGAATCCGCATAAAATCGTCGGACAAAAACTGGCGCGTCCCGACGCCGTCGAGAAGGTTACCGGCGCGGCAATGTACAGCGATGACCTGGTCTTCGAGGGCATACTGTTTGCCAAGGTGCGCCGCGCCGGAGTCCCGCATGCATTCGTAAAGCAGCTGGACGTCTCCAAGGCGAAAGCGCTCAAAGGCGTCGTCGCCGTGCTCACCGCCGCGGATATTCCCGGCGAACACAACCACGGGCTGGTGTATTTCGACTGGCCCGTGATGGTTGGCGTCGGCGAACGCGTCCGCTATGTGGGCGACGCGCTGGCCATCGTCGCCGCGGAGAGCGAAGAGATCGCCGAGCAGGCTGCGGCGCTGATCGAAGCGGAGTTCGACTTGCAGCCGGTGATCAGCGACCCGGTGCAGGCGCGCCGCGAAGATGTGCCGCAGATCCACGAAAAGGGGAATTTGTTGAAGCATATCAAGGTGCGTAAGGGCAGCATCGACCTGGGCTTCGCCGAGGCCGACGTGATCCTCGAGCACACTTTCCACACGCCGATCTACGAGCACGCCTTCCTCGAGCCCGAGTGCAGCATCGCCGTGCCCACTAAAGATGGGCGCATGGAGATCTACTGCGGCTCGCAAATCCCCTACCAGGACCGCTCCCAGGTGGCCCGCGTCCTCGGCTGGCCGGAGACGCGCGTGCGCATCGTCGGACAGTTGATGGGCGGGGGGTTCGGCGGGAAAGAAGATATCGCCGGGCAGATCCATGCTGCGCTGCTGGCGCAAGCAACCGGACGCCCGGTGAAATTACTGTTCGACCGGCATGAGAGCATGCTGGTGCATCCCAAGCGGCACGCCACCCAGATCCGCATCAAGGTCGGCGCCAAGAAGGACGGCCGCCTGGTGGCGATGGAAACCGAGCTTTATGGCGATACCGGCGCCTACGCGTCGCTGGGCGACAAGGTGATGACCCGCGCTACGACGCATTCGGCCGGACCTTACGACATCCCGCACGTGCGCGCCGATTGCTATGCGATGTACACCAACAATCCGCCGGCCGGCGCGTTCCGCGGCTTCGGCGTGACCCAATCGGCCTTCGCCGTCGAGTCGATGATGGACATGCTGGCCGATAAATTGAAGATCGACCCGGTCGAGTTGCGGCGCATGAACGCGCTGGACGTCGGCTCGGTGACTAATACCGGGCAGACGCTCAACGAGTCGGTGGGCTTGCGCGAGTGCATCGAAAAAGTCCATGCCGAGATTTTGAAACACGAAAAGGATCCGTTTGCGGCCCGAGCGGTTGAAGGTTCTCCCCACTTGGTGACCGCCTGGGGGTTGGCGGCGGCCTACAAGAACACCGGCCTGGGCGGCGGCGCTCCGGATAAATCCGGGGCGGACCTGGAATTGTATGCCGACGGCAGCCTGGAGGTGCGCAGCTCGGCGGCCGAACTGGGGCAGGGCCTTACTACGGTGATGCGCATGGTGGTGGCCGAGGAGCTGGCCGTCCCACCCGAGCAGGTGCGCGTGCTGGTGATGGATACCGACCTGGCCCCCGATGGCGGGCCCACCACCGCTTCGCGCCAGACTTACGTCACCGGCAACGCCGCCAGGCTGGCGGCGCAAACCTTGCGCAACGCCATCACCGCCGCGCTGGCGGAAAAGTATGACATTACTCCGCAGCAGATCCGCTTCGAAGCGGGCAGGGTGCACGCTAACGGGCATTCGATGGCTTTCGATGAAGTCGCCAAGGAAATGTTGGCGATGGGCCAGAAACCGCGGGTAGTGTATGAATACGAGGCGCCCAAGACTCAGCCGCTGGGAACCGGCGGCGACATGCATTTCGCCTTCTCTTTTGCGGCGCAGGCCGCTGAGGTCGAAGTGAATACCATAACCGGCGAAGTGCGCGTGCTGCGCGTGATCGCCGCCAGCGACGTGGGCACGGTGGTGAACCCGCTGGGCCTGCAGGGCCAGGTGGAGGGCGGGGTGATGATGGGCCTGGGCAACGCGCTGACCGAAGAATTCATTATGCAGGATGGTTACGTGGTCACCGACCACCTGGCGCGCTACCGCGTGCCGGGCATTATGCTCACCCCGGAGATCACCTCGATCGTGGTCGAGCATCCCACCGCCGAGGGACCCTACGGCGCCAAAGGCGTGGGCGAGGTAAGCAGCATCCCCACCACCCCGGCGATCACCAACGCCATCTGGAACGCGGTGGGCGTGCGCGTCGACCGGCTGCCGGTGGACCAGGAGAAGATCGCCCGCGAGATCTGGGAGAGAGCAAAAGCAAAGCCATTTTAGATTTCTGATTGCCGATTTCAGATTTATGATTTTGGTTGGCTGCCACATTTTGATTTTCCCCATCACTGATTGGAAATAATCTTAGGTAGGGGCGGGGTCTCCCCGCCCATTTTCCTGAGGGCGCTGTTTGCTGCGCAAACTTGGCCGTGCACCCCTACGCGTGATGCGCTGGTAGCCTGGACCTCCCCGCCATCTGACTGGACAACTGACCTGTCCGACCAGGGACATTCGTCCATTCGGTACAGCTCGGTTTTGACCTAATCTATAAGGGGGCATCGCGGCATTCATTGGCGCCTCAGCGTCCCCGTCCCATCAGATTAGGTGCTTTTTGTTTCGTATCACCCATCCAAAAGCGTTGAAATAAATCATCTATCCATCCTTGAGAGGAGGAGGTATGACCGCAGCAGTTTGCGAAATGTGTGGAACCACTTTGACGATGTGGAATCGCGCCGGAGGAATGGTCTCGGGGGGCCGGACGCTGTGTATGCGCTGCGCCCGCGGCGACTCGCCCGAGGGCAGGAAATTGGAGATCGAACAATTCGTGGCAGGCCACCCCAAGATCACTTATGACGAAATCCTGCACTATCCCTGGACCGAGATCACCGGCCAACTCATCAACCACACGCTGATCTTCCTGGCCTGCGTGTGGGTGGGCGCCTTTTTCGGTGGCTGGCTGCTGGGCATGATCGCCGGCTTCGTGGGCATGTTCCTGGTGATGCGATCCAGCAGCGCCATGGTGGACCCGCTGGATAAGAAGCGGGTGCAGATGTATGACGGCATCATGATGGGCTTCTTCTGGTTGATCTTCTGGGTCAATTATTTCTGGGTGTTGATAAGCGCCGTTGGCGGAGACTACCGGGGCGGCAATGTTTTCTTTTCCATCTGGCTGCCGCCCACGCTGATCGCTCCCGCGCTGGGCTTGCTGGTTGCCTGGCTCACGGATAAGGGGCGGCTGA
>CAYJMC010000084.1:1170-5363 GCA_964371335.1 uncultured Anaerolineaceae bacterium | reverse complement strand
ATGGCCGGCCCCGGCACCGTAGTGCTGCTGGGCGGCATTGTCGGCGCAGACCTGGCGCCAAACCCCGGCCTGGCCACGCTGCCTGCATCACTTGGCATCGTCAGCATGGCGCTGATGAGCATACCCGGCGCGCTCCTGATGCGCGCTATCGGGCGCAAACGCGGTTTTATCCTCGGCAATCTGATCGCCAGCTCCGGCGCCATGCTGGCGGCTTACGCTGTAACGCAGGCCAACTTTGTTCTTTTCTGCCTTGCCATCGTTCTGGTCGGCCAGAATGGCGCCTTCATCCTCCAGTACCGTTTCGCCGCGGCCGAGAGTGTTGAACCTGCGCACGCGGGCCGCGCCATTTCGTTTGTGCTGGTCGGCGGCATCCTGGCTGGTTACCTGGGCCCTGAGATAGCCCAGCAGACCCAAAACTGGCTGCCCGCACAATACGCGGGCTCATTTGTCGCCTTGGCGATTTTGTATGCGATAGCTATATTGGTCATAACCTTATTGGATGATATTCGCGCCCCGAAATTGGACGGAGAATCGGCGGGGCGCCCGCTTACAGCCATCGCCCGGCAGCCGGCCTTTCTCATGGCCGTGCTCGCGGGGGTTGTCTCTTATGGCTTGATGAACTTCGTGATGACTGCAACCCCCATTCATATGCACGCCACCGGCTTCAGCCTGCAGGATACTGCCTGGGTGATCCAAAGCCACATCGTGGCCATGTACGCGCCCTCACTGGTCACCGGACTCCTGGTGGAGCGACTGGGAACGCTGCGCATCATGCTGGCGGGCACTCTGCTGATGCTGGGCACCAATGTTGTAGCCATGCTTGGGGTAGACCTAAACAATTACTGGGGCGCGTTGGTGTTGCTAGGACTGGGATGGAACCTGCTGTTTGTCGGCGGAACAGTGCTCCTTACCACCACCTACCGCCCCGAAGAGCGCTTCAAATCGCAGGCAGCCAATGACTTCACCATCTTTACTGTGCAGGCTCTGTCGTCGTTCTCGGCTGGCGCTGTGTTGAGTTCCGCGGGTTGGGCAATTATCAACTGGTTCGCGCTCAGCGTGTTGCTGGCAGCCGGCTTGATATTCCTGATGCTACGTAGGCAGATTGCTGAGGCAAGAGCCGTTTAAATTAGCGCCATGCTCGCCCGCCTTCGCAGCAGCACACACGCCCGATACCGCTCTTCATGATATTCGTTGTACAAATGGTCCAGCACAGCAAGTACTTTGCCATATCCAATTGCTTTGCCCCATTCCAGCGGCCCACGGGGATAGTTCATGCCTAACCGCATGGCGATATCAATCGTGAGACCATCTGCTACTCCTTCCAGTTCGGCGAAAGCGGCTTCGTTGACCAACTGGCAAACGAGGCGCGGCAGGACCAGTGCCGGGCTCTCGCTCACCCAAATAGGTTCTTTGCCCAGGTGTCGAAGAATTTCATCGACCTGCTCCTTGATTCCCGGCGCCATTCGGCTGTGATCTACCAGTGTTACTGCAGCGCCATCGAGAAAGAACAAGCCATCGAAGCCAACCAGTCGCCCCGGATGCTGTACCCAGGTCGCCGCCTCGCTCATTGTAGTATCTGCGCACTGCACGATTAGCGGCACGTCGGGGGGCAAACCCTGGTCATACCACGCGACCAGGCGGGCGACTTCCTCGGCGCGGCCGGCCACCACGAAGCAAGCTGCCGGTTTTTCGCCGGGAACTGGCACAGAATCCACTTCGTAACCAGCTTTGGTACACAAATCAACCAATCCAGATGCCCAGCTTCCTTCCGAAATCAAAACATGACCGGAGCCTCCACCGAGTGTTAGCTGTCGTTTATCCTTGTCCCGTATGCTTCCTTCCCCATCTTTGTATTCGTAAAATCCCCTTCCTGTCTTTTGTCCAAGCGCACCTTCAGCCGACTTTTGCATTTGGATCCAATGTGGACGATAGCGCGGCTCGCCGAACGTTTGGTCGTACATTGAGCGCATGGCTCCCGCGTTTATATCGATGCCGATTAAGTCCATCAGCCTGAACGGCCCCATTTTGAATCCGCCGCCCTGCTCGACGATCCGGTCGATTTGTTCGTGTGTGGTGACGCCTTCGCCAAGCAAGCGCAGCGCCTCCCCATAGAACGGTCGCGCGATCCGGTTCACAATGAATCCAGGCGTATCGCCGGTGACCACCGGCGTCTTGCCAAATGCCTGAGTCAGATCTACGAGGCGATTGATGGTGTCCTGGCTGCTGAGGGCCGCACGCACCACCTCAACCAACGGCAAAACGGGCGCTGGGTTGAAAAAATGCAGACCAGCCACGCGCTCAGGATGCCGCGTGGCGGCGGCTATGGCGGTGACCGAGAGCGTGCTGGTGTTTGTCGACAGGATGGCAGGCGGCGGACAAACAGAATCCAGCTTGCGGAAGATTTCAGCCTTTAGCTCGAGGTTTTCCAGCGCGGCTTCTATGACGATACGAGTTGGCGCCAATTCCTCTATTGTTTCAACCAGGTGCAACTTCTTGAACCGGACACCTTGTCCCTTTTTCTCCAGAAACATCCTAATGTATTCCGCAGCTTTGCTCAACGTCTGGGGGATCACATCCTGAAGATAGACCTCGCAGTCAGCGTATAAAGCCACTAGGGCAATGCCGGAACCCATGGTTCCTGCGCCCACCACACCGATAATTGGTAAAGGTTTGACAGTCATTAAGGTTAAGGGCTAAGGTCGAAAGTTGGATGATTGGGGATTGGCTATGCGCACTAACTGCCTTTGAAGGTGGTTGGCCGTTTCTCGAGGAACGCAGTCATCCCCTCCTTTTGGTCGGCAGTATCGTATAGCATCAGATAATTACGCCTTTCCACTTCCAGCCCTTCAAGCACGGTACGCTCTACCCCAAAGCGTAGAGCTTGGCGGGCTAAACGAACTGCGACGGGCGGCCTTCCGGAGATAATCCGAGCAAGCTTTTCCGCTTCCTTCATTACCTCGTCATTGTTCACCACGCGGTTTACCAAACCTAGGCGGAGAGCCTCTTGAGCGCTGATAGGCTCCCCCGTGAGCACCATCTCCATAGCCCGATAGGGCCCAACAGCCCTTGCCAGCCGCTGGGTGCCGCCAGCCCCGGGCATGACGCCGAGCTTGATCTCCGGCTGCCCAAAGCGAGCCGATTCGCCGGCAACAATCAGGTCGCAGGACATGGCGAGTTCACAGCCTCCGCCGAAGGCAACCCCACTTACTGCCGCGATCAGCGGCTTATCGAATGACCAAATACGCTGCCAAAGTTTGCGTGTCCTTCGCAGGTAAATATCAATAGCCGAGGCCTTTGCCATCGACTCAATGTCCGCGCCGGCGGCAAACACCTTAGGTCCTCCGGTTAGCACACATACACGCACATCTAAATCAGCGCTCAAGGTTTGAAGTTCATCGGCTAATTCCGCTAGCAGCTCAGGACTCAGCGCATTAAGCTTCTCCGGTCTATTGAGAGTGATAACTGCAACTGCCCCTTTTCGATCACAAAGGATGAATTTTCCGCTCATTGGATAATTATAAGTCAGCAATTTCACGACTGTCAGAAAAATTAGAGCCCCTTGACTAACTTGCCATTATAGAAAAAATGTTCTAATATTCAAGCATGGACAAGTTCGCCAAACTTGCAACCCTCTCAAAGGACATGGTGCTCGAGGCCGAAAGCAAAAAAGAATGCCAGCCAGTAATACGCGGTAAATCGCTGCCTCTGATTCCAATCACCGAAGTCGCTCTGCCAGGCGGCAAAAAGATGAAGGTGCTCAAGACTATGTTGACCACGGCCTGCGAGCGCGATTGTCACTACTGCCCCTTTCGCGCCGGCCGAAAAATGCGTCGCGAGACCTTCAAGCCGGAGGAGATGACCAAGACTTTCATCACCGTTTACCAAGCCGGCGCGGTGGAAGGCTTGTTCCTGAGCTCAGGGATCCTCAAGGGTGGAGTCACTACTCAGGATAAGCTGATCGACACCGCAGAAATTTTGCGCAACAAGCTGAAATACAAAGGGTACATGCATCTCAAAATCATGCCGGGTGCTGAAAAGGACCAGCTTCGCCGCGCTATGCATTTAGCGGATCGCGTCTCGGTGAACCTGGAGGCGGCCAACCCCAGCCGCCTGCCGGCGCTGGCGCCCATGAAGCAATTCACCGACGAATTGCTGGCCCCGCTGAAATGGGCCGAGGAGATTCGCCAGCAAGA
>CAYJMC010000084.1:0-1070 GCA_964371335.1 uncultured Anaerolineaceae bacterium | reverse complement strand
ATTTGGGGCATCAACACGCTGTTTCTGTTGGACGCGGGGCTTAGCAACGCCGAAGCTTTTCTAGCCAATGCGTTCTTCACTATCGGTCAAGTCCTGTTTGAAATACCCACTGGAATTGTTGCGGATATTAAAGGCAGGCGCACTTCGTACATTCTGGGCACCCTGACACTGGCTGCTTCCACCCTGCTTTACTTCGCCGCTTGGATGGTGCACGCCCCATTCTGGGCTTGGGCAATTTCTTCGATATTGCTGGGCCTGGGCTACACATTCTTCTCCGGCGCCACCGAAGCCTGGCTGGTGGACGCGATGGCCTACTCTGAGTACAAAGGCGAAATGGAATCAGTGTTTGCGAAAGGGCAAGCCGTATCCGGCATTGCCATGTTGGCCGGCTCGGTTGCAGGCGGTTTCATCGCGCAACTCTCTGACCTAGGTGTGCCCTATATTTTGCGGGCAGCCTTTCTTTTTGTAAATTTCGGCGTCGCGGTTTTCTTCATGCGTGATTGGGGCTTTACTCCCGAAAAAAGCGTCAACCTGGGTGCAGACGTTCGCAAGCTTTTTGCGACCTCCATCGATGAAGGCCTCAAGCGACCGGCGGTGCGCTGGATAATGCTGGGCGCACCGTTTGCTTCCGGTGTTGGATTCTATGTTTTCTACGCCATGCAGCCGCATCTGCTGGCCCTTTTCGGGGATCCGACCGCATACTCGATCGCGGGCCTAGCAGCCGCCATCTTTGCCTTGAGCCAGGTTGCTGGCAGCCTCACCGCCCCGTTAGCGCGTAGACTATTCAAGCTGCGAACGTCGGCATTGCTGGTTGGCGAAACCCTCAGTGTGGGTTTCTTACTTCTACTTGGTTTAGCCAACAATTTCTGGCTGGCCATAGGGATCGTGGTGTTTTGGGGGCTCTTGTTCTCTGCCATCACCCCAATTCGGCAGACATACCTGAATTCCTTGATCCCATCCAAACAACGCGCCACGGTGCTCTCGTTTGACTCACTGATGGGTTCCGCTGGCGGCATTGTCACTCAGCCCATCCTAGGCCGCGCAGCCGATCTGTGGGGCTACGCGCAATC
>CAYJMC010000083.1:0-5389 GCA_964371335.1 uncultured Anaerolineaceae bacterium | reverse complement strand
ACAGACCGGCAATCTTCAAGCCATCCTGCAGAATGGCTTGCACTTTGTCCTTGTGGGTGGTTTCGGTATAGACCCGCATCTTCGGCTCCGTTCCCGAAAAGCGGATCAGCAGCCAGCCACCATCCTCTAAATCGAATTTAAAGCCGTCGAGCGTCACCAGATTGGTGACCTTCAGGCCACCGATCGTTTTCGGCCTGGCATCCAGGATCATTTGCTCGCGTGCCTTACGATCTCCGCTGAAAAAGCTGTCAACGCGGTCATAGTAGTGGGCGCCGACCTTAGCGAATAGCCAATCAATGAGTTCAGTGGGTTTCCTGCCGGTCTTCACCATCAGGTCAAGAAAATATAGACCGGCAAGGATGCCGTCGCGCTCCGGGACATTGCCGCGGAAGGCATAGCCGCCAGATTCTTCGCCGCCGATGATGGCATCGGTCTCCAGCATCTTGGGCGCAACATATTTGAAACCGACGCCGGTTTCGTAAACGGGAACGCTATATAGCTTGCCAAGCTTGTTGAGCATAGTCGTGGTCGATAACGTCTTCACGATTGGACCACGCTGGCCGCGAACTTCAAGCAGGTAATATGCAAGCAGCCCATAGGCACGCAGTTGATCGATGAACTCGCCCCTCTCGTCGCCCAAGCCCATACGGTCCGCATCACCGTCGGTGATGAGCAAAACATCAGCCTTGTTCTCCAGCGTGGCACGCAGGCCAGCATCTACATTGGGGCGGATCGGTTCCGGGCGTTCCATCTCGGGGAAGATGGGGTTGCGATAATTATGGATTTCTAACACTCGCGTCTTTCCACCAGCCAGCAATTTTGGGAACCAGCCTGCCCCGTTGCCCCACATGGCATCCACCATCACGGTGAGGCCAGCATCTTTGAGCGGCTGCAAGTCAATTAGATCCTTAAGGTGTTCAATATAATTGGGCGCCGCATCGAAAAGTTCGACCAACCCGTTATCTTTTGCGACTTTGAACGGCAACCGCTTAACCTTGTCGATTGAATCGGGAATGGCGGCTTCGATTTGCTTCAAACCCTCAGGATCCACTGCCCCGCCGTGGTGGTCGCGCACCTTGAAGCCGTTGTCTGTGGGGGGATTGTGAGAAGCAGTGATGTTGACCGCGCCCCCCGCTTTCTGAGTCAGCACGGCATAGGCGATCACCGGAGTCGGCGTAGCATCTTGCGTCAGGTAAACATGGATGCCGTTACCTGCCAGCACCTCTGCGACTGCCGCGGCAAAATTTTCCGAATGGAAACGCTGGTCATAGCCCACGACAATGCCCGCCTCGCCCTTCTTCTGATCCTTTATATAGGTAGCGAATCCCTGGGCAGCGCGCTGCACCGTTTCAAATGTGTAATCTCTTGCGATCTCTCCCCGCCAACCATCCGTCCCGAACTTTATTTGGGCAGCCATGCGCTCCTCTGAGGCGATGCGACTTGCAAATGTGATAATTGGTACAAAGTGATTATAGCAGGACTATTGTAAACAAAAAGATGGGTCAAATGTCCTGCGCTACTGATGATGGTTACGTCTTCATTGATGGGAACAAAACATATAGTCTGAGCCAAATAATAAATTCCAGACTTAAATGTGTCCCACTCGATCGGAGCATGTAAGAAAATCTTTGTCCTAATTGTTACATTTTTCGCAAAGAAAGGAAGTCAAAAAAATGATGTGCATGATGATGCATCTGATGGGACACTCAGACCAAGAAGGGGAACACTCCCACCTACAGCAGCATGAGCTTTCAGCGACAGATATTCTGAGGCGGCGATACGCTTTTGGGAGAAATTACCCGCGAACAGTTTCAAGAAATGGTTCGAATAATAAGGGAGGCGGACCCAAAGCCAGCTCACCATCATCCAGAATCAAACTAATACGACCTGAAAGGCCTTGAGCCAACAGGGAGCCGAGATCGGCGCCTAGATTTACGCGGCACAGTTAAGGAAAAAGAGGAAATAGCGACCGACAAACACCCATGCCGATTGGAGCGAACATGAAATCCTTAGTTGTCATTAGCCTAACCCTTTTAGCAAGCTTTTTCATGGCGGCCTGCGCCCCTGCTGTCGATACGCAAAGCGTGATAGAGACCGGCATTGCCGCCACAGCTCAGATCAGCCGACTGGAAACGGCCGCTGCTGGAAACGGTGAACAGTCTGAAGAGCCATCGAACCAAACCGCGCAAGAGTTACCAATAGGCTACGAAATCAGTTTTAATGGTAGTCACGACAGGTATGCTCCGGCCAACACACCCCTTGTGCTGGTCCTAGGCTGGATTGCGAAGACAGCGGATGCGGCTAGCGAATTCGCCAGCGTCGTCGAGTTCGATCTGGTCCTCGACGGGGAACACACGACGGATCTGCAAGGCTATTGGTCCGAGGTGACGGATTACAGCGATTTTGATGGAGACGGGCTAAGCGATTACCAGGTGGAATGGAAGTATCCTCTAGGGGAACTCAGTCCAGGGACCTATCAAGTCGTGGGGACCACGAGATACAGCCACCAAATTACAGATGGATTTGATCTGGATGACAACGGAAGCGAAGACACTTATGGCAGCGATGAAGTTGATTCCTATTCATTGTTCGTCGATGTGTGGCCAGATGTTTCAGGCATGTGGATAAACAACCTGGGGTGGGTTTACGAGATCAGTCAAAATGGGCCTGAGTTTTCCTGGGTCGTTTTCCATCAAGATGTAACTGAATATGGATTCGGGAACTTTGTTGGGATGGGTAGCGGCGGCCCGCTGGGAGGTAGCCGGACACTTCAAGTAGTCTGGGGAGATGATCAGGATGGCTCCGGCTCCGCAACTGGTCGCTTAGATTTTGATGCAGATCTATACGGAACGCGTATTGAGTGGGACAACGGCGTCGTCTTTTCCAGAGAAGATCAGACCTCAACGAACTCCGTCGAAGGTTCCCCCATGTTCACCGTAAGCAAGGACACCAATTGCCGCTATGGTCCCAGTTCATCTGCTTTCGATATCCGCCAGACCATTTTCGCCGGCGAAAGTGTGCCCATTGTTGGTGTAGGCAAGCCACCCGCGCAGGAATGGTGGCTTGTCACGGTCAAAGGGATGGATTGCTGGGTATGGAAGGAAACTGGGCAAAGCTCAGGTGACACTCAAGGTGTCGCATCCGTCAATCCGCCTGAGGCACCAGCTCCTGTGGCTGAGGAGGATCAGAATCAGGATGATGGCGAGGATGGCGGAGAGGACGAAGAATGGAGGCCCGAGGACCACTGCGCTTATGGGGATATCACCATGTTCGTCGATCCATCGAATGGCAAACACCCCACCACTTTTACTTTTACGATCACGGGGTACCATGCAGACGAGCAGGTCTTTTTTCACATTTGGAATCACGCTACTTTTGAAACCCTTTTTGAAAAAGAACTGAGAACCGACGCAAATGGTAATATCCCAGCAATTAAATTGAACACTGAAGCCAATGATGAAAGAGGGCAATACGAAGCCTGGTCCTCTGGTGAATGTACCGAGGATGCCTCTGCGGTCTTTATCATTGAATGAGGGCAATACAAAATAGAACTAGGCAAGTAAAGTCGGCAGAGCAACGTAAGGCCTGCCGGGAAGAAAGGAGAAGAGCGCGGCCTTAAACCCATAGTCGAAAGTCGGAATAATCCAAAGATATAATTCACGGTTAAATGATTTCGCCCAAGCAAATTTATCTCGATTACGCCGCCACCACTCCATTGGATCCACGCGTACTGGAAGCCATGCTGCCCTACTTATCCGAGGATTTCGGCAATCCGTCCTCTGTCCATGCATACGGCCAACGCGCTGAAACCGCGCTTGAGACCGCTCGACAACAAATGGCTGATTTGCTAAGTGCTCAGCCGGATGAGATCATTTTCACTTCCGGCGGCACAGAGAGCGATAACCTGGCCTTGCGCGGCGGCGCGCTCGCGGCTCGCGAGCGCAATGGGGCTTCGCATTTTCTGATCAGCCCCGTTGAGCACGATGCGGTGGCCAAGACTGCGGCTCAACTAGCCGACCAATTCGGGTTTGAGGTGGAGCATCTCCCAGTGGACGAATTTGGCATGGTGCATCCAGACGAAGTTGCCAAACGCCTTCGCCCAGAAACCACGCTGGCCTCGATAATTCTGGGCAACAATGAGATCGGGACCATCAATCCCATCAGCGAGATCGCCGCGGTTTGCCGAGAGCGAGGCGTGCTTCTCCACAGCGATGCCGTGCAATCTGGCGCATATCTTTCACTGGATGCCCAGAAATTAGGCGTGGATCTGCTTTCTATCGGAGCTCACAAATTCTATGGCCCCAAAGGCGTTGGCGCGCTCTACGTTCGCAGCGGCACCTCGCTGATCCCGACGCAAACCGGCGGCGGCCAGGAATCCGGTCACCGCGCTGGTACGCCCAATGTGGCCTATATCGTAGGCCTGGTCAAGGCGTTTGAGCTCGCACAATCTGAACTTGACCAGCGAATTAAGCGATTAACCGCTTTGCGCAATAAGGTTATCGATTCCGTACTAACCACCATTCCAGATTCTCGTCTCACCGGTCATCGCCAGCAACGCCTTGCCAATCACGCCAGCTTCGTTTTCAAGGGTGTGGACGGCAACGCATTGCTGATGCTTCTCGATGACGCCGGTTTCGCCTGCTCGTCGGGTTCCGCGTGCAAGACTGGCGACCCTAAACCCAGCGAAGTATTGCTGGCGCTCGGCCTTTCGCCGGATTGGGCGCTCGGGTCGCTGCGCGTCACGCTCGGCATCCAAACCACGGATGAAAGTATCGAATCATTTCTCGTCGCCCTGCCCCACCTGGTAGAAAAGGCACGCGCTTTGGAGACCGCATGACCAAAGTCGTAGTTGCCATGAGCGGCGGAGTCGACAGTTCGGTTGCCGCCGCTTTGCTCCAGCAGCAAGGGTATGAAGTGATCGGCATGATGCTGCGTCTTTGGTCCGAGCCGGGCCGCGAAGCCAGCAACCGCTGCTGCACCCCGGCAGCGATGAGCGTGGCTCGGCGCGTGGCGGGGCAATTGGGTATTCCCTTCTATGCAGTCAACGCGCAAGAAAGCTTCCGCAACATTGTCGTTCAATACTTCCTGGATGGCTATGCAAGCGGAGGCACTCCGAATCCCTGCCTGGCCTGCAATCGCCAGATCCGCTGGGAATTCTTGTTGGAGCGCGCGCTTTCGCTCGGCGCAGATTTCATGGCGACCGGGCACTATGTGCGTTTGGTTCGCAACGAAGCTGAACCGGTCAAGCTATTCGAAGCGGTCGACGCTCACAAGGATCAATCGTACGTTTTGCATGTCCTGGGTCAAGCCAAATTAAAGCATGCATTGTTTCCTTTGGGCGATCTCACCAAACCCGAAGTTCGCCAAATTGCTGCAGACCTGCAGTTGC
>CAYJMC010000082.1:0-5487 GCA_964371335.1 uncultured Anaerolineaceae bacterium | reverse complement strand
TTGGGGTGTTCCCGCGCCAATAACAAGCGCAAATCCCGACGCCTGCGTTTATCCAAGGCCTGCCTGACCTCGAGTTCCAATGCCTGGATCTCCGCATTTACGATTGTGTTGGGCATAGTATTCTCCGGCAGCGCGAATGATTTTGCCCATTGTACGCCTGTGAAGAAAAAGATGTCCGATGTCCAACGTCCAAAGTCAGAATCACAAAATTCAATGCACGCCCGGTTGGGACGGGGTTACCCCGCCCTCACCAGTTAGGGCGAGGAAACATCGCCTCTACCGTTTAGCATTAAAACAGGTTGACCTGGAGCTTACGGCTTAAGGCTTACAGCTAACCGCTAAACGCAAACAGCTATGCCTTATAATCACACAAGCCTTCCGCCATTGTTATTGCAAAAAGAGAGTTGTTATGCCGCCAAAGAAAAAATCCGGGAAACGAAACGCAAAGCCTAAGAAGGCTGCGCCAAAACGAAAAGTCTCCAAACGCCCGGCAAAGTCGGCAATCTTGAATCTTTCCAGGGCTCACCGCAACTTGTCGGTTGCCGAAATCTACGAGCATTCCATCCGCGGCGGCCTGGTGCAAGTGACCGCGCCCGGCCCCTTCAACGCGGTGACCACGCCGCACACCGGCCGTTCGCCGCTGGACAAGTTCATCGTGCGCGAACCTTCCAGCGCGGCCGACGTGCAATGGGGGAAAATCAACCAGCCCTTCGACGAAGACAAGTTCGACGCCCTGCACCGAAAGGTGATCGCTTATCTGAATAAGAAGAAATCGGTCTACACCCGCGACCTGTTTGCCTGCGCCGACCTGGCCTATCGCATGCCGGTGCGCTTCGTTTCCGAGGCGCCCTGGTACATGGTCTTCCTCAACAATATGTTCATTCGCCCCAAGGCCGAGGAACTGGCGAATTTCAAGCCTGAATTCACCGTGCTGCACGTTCCAGAAATGCAAGCCGACCCCAAGAAGGACGGCACTCGTTCCGGCACCTTCATTATCCTGCACTTGGGCAAGAAGATCGCTTTGATCGGCGGCACGCGCTACGCCGGCGAGCTCAAGAAATCCATCTTCACCGCGCTCAATTATTTGCTGCCCAAACGGGGAGTGCTTTCCATGCACTGCTCTGCCAACAAGGGCGAAGACGGGCGCACCGCGCTCTTCTTCGGCCTTTCAGGCACCGGCAAAACCACCCTTTCCGCGGATATCACCCGCGCCCTGATCGGCGACGACGAGCATGGCTGGTCCGATAACGGCGTCTTCAACCTGGAGGGTGGCTGCTACGCCAAGGTGATCAAGCTTTCGGGCGAGAACGAACCCGATATCTACAGCGCAGCCCACCGCTTCGGAACCGTGCTGGAAAACGTGGTGCTGAACCCGGACCGCAGCCTGAACCTGGATTCCGACGCCATTACCGAGAACACCCGCGCCGCGTATCCGATTTATTTCAATGCCAACACCGACCCCGACGGCATGGCTGGCCACCCCAACCACATCGTCTTCCTCAGCGCGGATGCCTGGGGCGTGCTGCCGCCCATCGCCAAGCTCACCCCAGAGCAGGCCATGTACTATTTCCTCTCCGGCTACACCGCCAAACTGGCGGGCACCGAGCGCGGCGTCACCGAGCCGCAGGCCACCTTCTCGGCTTGCTTCGGAGAGGTCTTCATGGTCTGGGATCCCAATGTGTACGCGGAAATGCTGGCGGAGAAAATCGCCAAGCACGGGGCGCAGACCTGGCTGGTCAACACCGGCTGGTCCGGCGGGCCTTACGGGGTGGGGAAGCGCATGAAACTGGCCTACACCCGCGCCATGGTGCGCGCCGCGGTGGCCGGCAAACTGGACGCCGTACCTACGCAGGCCGAGCCCGTCTTCGGGTTAGCAGTGCCCGCCGCGGTGCCCGGCGTCCCCAGCGAGGTGCTGATGCCCCGCGCCACCTGGCCGGATCCGGCCGCCTACGACAAGCAAGCTGCCGAACTGGCCGCCCGCTTCCGCGAGAACTTCAAGCGCTTCGAGGGAAAGGCCAGCGCGGCGGTGAAGGCGGCGGGGCCGGAAAAGAAAATGGGGGATGAAGGATGAAAAATTCATTCCCGTTGTTCCTTTGCCCTTTTGTTACAAAGATATAATCAAGACTTGAGAGAAAAAAGAGCTTGTAAAATCATCCCGGATGAGAACCAAGAAAGTACCCATAGGTAATCACCGCGGTTTTGCACTAGTTGATGAACGGGATTTCAATCTCGTGTCCAAGTTTCATTGGAATCTGCACAGCTCTGGTTATGCTTATACCAGGGCTAGAAAAGGCGGTAAGAATATATACATGCACAGATTGGTTGCTAAGGCCAGCGCACGTCAGAAAATTAACCACCGAGATGGTAACCCATTGAATAATGTTCGTAGTAACCTACGTATTTCAAACCAGAGCCTGAGCCTAGCCAGTGGTCGTGGGTGGAAAAACAATTCCGGTTATAGAGGAGTTTATTGTCGGAAAGATAGTGGGAAATTCCAGGTAAAGCTCAAGGTCAAAGGAAGGCAAATCCGATTGGGTACTTATGTCGACCCTGTAGAGGCTGCCCAAGCTTATGATAAAGCGGCCTTGGAATATTTCGGGGAATTCGCCCGGTTGAATTTTTCCATTGGCACCAGGCGCCTGAATGATTAAGGCCGCCCTCAGTGGGTTGGTGCCATAGGGCGCACCCATGCCTGGATCTACGGATAACTTGAGCTACCTCTTTGCGCTGATTCAAGCTTGCTTAATCGCTGAATAATTAAAGATATATCCTTTTGGCCCACTAGCAACAATATTATTCAGACCTATCTTCGCAAGTTTTTTTCTTAAACGGTGTGCTGTTGTCCAAATCTTGCTCTTGTTTCTACTTCCTTTCCAAATCTGATCAACTAAGTAAGATGAAGTAAGTGGATAACAAGAATTTATCAGCAAGATAAACATGCCCAACTCCCGGGATGTTAGTTGAGCGGAATCATTTCCATTGGTTATCTCGGATTTTATTAAATTTATACTAACAATACTAGTGATTCGCAGTATGGGTGGAATAAAAGGTCTGTGTCCTTTTTCATCGCGGGCATATATTGGAAAAGTCATTTACTTATCATTGACAGTTGATAACACTCCCTATAATACTATTCATATGTTTTTTTGCCAACGACATCAGTCCCCAAACAAAAAAGATCTTGTCCAACTCCTTGATTTTTTTTGCCTTTTGCCTGAAATACAGAATATTAGTGCTATATTATGAAAAACCACAAGGAGGTAAGTATGGATGTCTTGAAGCCTGAAACAAAGCAATCAGCTGAACCGAAGCAAACCAAGGAAGGGGAAACTAAGCCGGTAGATACACATAGGGAAAATCGCAAACAAAAGATGCCCACTGCCATCGAAAAGCAAACTGATTCGCAAGCATTGGACCAGGTAAGCAGCACCGTGGATGAACGTGTGGAACTCTTGGGACTCAACGCTGGCACCACACTTCCGGCCAAGGAGGCGCCTGCTTCCGCTCCTGAGCTTATCGAGGCTGCATCTTCATTCGTTAGAGGGGATTCCACGCCGACAGCGCCAGTTCGCAATAACGAAGAAGAGACTGCAAAGGCTCCTTCTTCACTATCGTCAGCCCTTCGTCTCTTGCAGGCCGCCGAAATAGCGGGAAGTCCCAAGGCGTTGCGGTTGCTCGCCGACCTGGCGGAAGCGATTTCCACGCCGACTTCGTCGGCTCGCGGTGATGGAGAAGAGGCCGTTAATGCGCCTTCACCTTCTCCTAAACCACTACTGGACAGCCAATCGGAGCCCGTTGTCAAGGCTAGCCACATCATTCAGCCTTCTGGCGGCGGGCTGCCAACGCCGGATCTGCGTGCCGAGTACGAGAAGCGCGTGGCCTCGCTGCGACTGGGAGACGTAGCGGGCCTGATGGAGCTGAAGAGGGAGTTTAGGAAGAGAGGACTGGAAGTGTATTGAGAAAGATGAGGGATGAAGGAAGAATAAAATTTTCTGTTTCAGATTTCTGATTTGAAGCTCTGGCTAAAACTAAGGTAAAAGCTGAACGCGCTAAGCGGGCAGCTTCATGGAGGGAAAACGATCATGGGAATTTACGACCAACCAAAAACAACTTATTCCGATGCCACCGCACAAGCACGCGTGATCAGCGATGTGATCCAGATGATCGATCCGCGCGACACGCCGCTGCTATCGCGGCTGGGGCTGGATGGGGCCCGCAATAAGTTCAATATCATACTCAATGGCTACAAGATCGAGTTGCTCGAAGATGAGTTCGACATGCTGGGGACTACGGCCAACAATGGCATCACCATCGGAGCATCCGATACCAGCTTCACCGTGACGGACGCCTCGGTGTTCCAGGACGGACATGTGATTTTGATCGACGCCGAGTATATGGTGGTGAAATTGGCGAACACACAAACCAACGAGATCGTGGTGTATTCTCGCAGCTATGGCGGCACTAACGCCACTCATGCTGCTGACGCGGCCATACAGATTGTGGGCATGGCGCGCCTGGAAGGGGACGACGCCGACTTCGGCCCTATCGTGGCCATGAAAGCGCCGTATAACTACACCAGCATCTTCCAAAAGGCCGTGCAGGTTTCCGGAACTCAGCAGGTCATCTCGCAATACGGAATCGAGGATGAATTCCTGTACCAAGCCAATAAAGCCGTGCCGCATTTGCTGCGCCTGGTGGAGCGCGCTTCGTTCCACGGGGTCCGTGCGGCTGGTTCAGCGGCTGGCCCAAGAAGCATGGGTGGGTTGGAGATGTTTATCAGTGACAATGTTGTGGCGGCTGGCGGTCCAATTGCTAAAGCTCACCTGGATGCGGCCATGGAAGAGATCTTTATGGATGGTGGGCACCCGGACTTACTGTTGATGAATCCGCGCGTGTCCAATGATTTGCGCGCTTTGCTCGATAACAGCAGTTTTGTGCGTGTGCACCAAGATGAAAACCAACTGGGCATGAGGCCTATCGAGCGCGTGATAACGCAGTATGGTGAGTTGGAGCTAGTAATGGATCGCTGGTGCCCGACGACCACCGCCTACATCCTCGATAGCAACAAAATCGGCTTTTATACGCTAAGGAACTTTGAGGTGAAAGAGCTAGCCCGCTCAGGAGACAGCCTTAAAGGCGAGGTAGTGGGCGAGTTCTCCCTTCTAGTGGCCAATGAGAAGGCGCATGGGAAGATAACCGGAATTACAACATGACTAGCCTCAAGCTGTTTTGCCTGATTTGTTGTCATTCGTGACGCCAGAGGACCGTAATTGCTAGCTAAATAAACCGCGGGAAAAAGATCAGAGAGTGCTTCGGAGGACCTAAGCGAAAGGTAACTTGGGTCCTCCGCCTATTTTGCCTCAGATGCTTACGCTTAGGGTAATTTCAGTCAACATCCTTCGGACTGTAATTCAACAGTCCATCGAGCAGTCTGGTTCAATTTGCTTGCAAGTGATGAAGACTTGGCTGAGTTTTCGGACCTTCAGC
>CAYJMC010000081.1:5451-5605 GCA_964371335.1 uncultured Anaerolineaceae bacterium | reverse complement strand
AAAGCAAGCTTTCCTTGGCTCTCGTAGCTCAGTGGATAGAGCACTTGCTTGCGGAGCAAGGGGTCGCGCGTTCGAGTCGCGCCGAGAGCGCTAAATGCGAGAATGCCGGAAAACCACCGGCATTCTCGCATTTTTAAGGAGAACGGCCAAGGGA
>CAYJMC010000081.1:0-5351 GCA_964371335.1 uncultured Anaerolineaceae bacterium | reverse complement strand
ATTCTTTACTACAAACTATGTTTGGCCGTTCTCCCGCAAGATTTACGATCAACCACCGGCATTCTCGCATTTTTAAGGAGAACGGCCAAGGGAATTCTTTACTACAAACTATGTTTGGCCGTTCTCCCGCAAGATTTACGATCAACCATCGACATTCTCACGATTCGATCTCACCGCAAAGGGGACAAGGACACAAAGAAGATTGGAACATTGCTTTGTGTCCTTTGTCCCTTTGTGGTTAAAATGACCGCTATTATCTTAATAATGAAGAGAAGCTGGCCGAAACTCGTCTAATCTCCTAGAGAGCGGAAACTTGGACTCCGAGCTCCTCGCCAGATGTCAATCGGGCGACCCGCAAGCAATCGAGGTCTTGGTGCATGAGCACCAAGCCAAGATTTACCGTTTGTGCTTATCCATGTTGGATGATGCTGCAGACGCCGAGGACGCCACGCAGGAAAGCTTCATCGCCGCGCTGAAAGCGCTGAAGAGCTACCGCGGCGATAGTGCCTTCCAGACCTGGCTAATTTCGATTGCTCTAAACGTGTGCCGGTCTTCGCTGCGCCAGCGCAAGCGCCGCGCGCAGCTCGGCGTCTCCTTGGCGGACCCGGCGGTTGCGGGCGAGGGGACACCTACACCTGAACTGCAGGCTTTGAAGTCAGAAAGTTCCCGTGCTTTGTGGGGAGCGATCAACAAATTGGATGAAAAACACCGATTACCGATCTTTTTGCGTTATTACAATGAGCTTTCCACTGCAGAAATCGCCAAGGTATTAGGCATCAACCAGGGAACAGTTCATTCACGCTTATCCATCGCCCGGGCGCAATTGGCCGGAGATCTGAAACGCGGTTCGCGCGACGCGAGGTCGAAGAAATGAAGGCGCTCAACCACTCCGAGGCTCGACTGCTTATCGAGCAAGCCGCCGATGGTCTGTTGACCTCCGATGAACAGCGCGCTCTGGAGAGCCACCTGAAGGGTTGCGCTGATTGCCGCGCATACGCCGCTGAGTTTGCTGCACTGGAAGCCTCGCTCGGAGCCACGCTACTGGAACGCTGGGGCCAGCCCAAGCTCTCCGAGAGCAGCGAGGCCAAAGTGGTTAAGGCGCTGCAAGATAAATTCCCTCCCAGGGACATTGGTACCCCCAAGTCTTCCAGCGGCTTCCCGACGCTGGCCGTCTTGCTGGGTATCGGCCTGGTAGGACTGCTATCGCTGGGTTTGTTTTGGCTCGTCTCCGCCACCGGCGGAAATCCGCCGGCTGAAGGGCCAACGGAAACGGCATCGCCAACCCCAACGAAAACGACAACAACAATATTAAAAGTAATTATTGTGCCTACTGAGACACCTACGCCTAATGTTTTAGTGTTACTTGCAATCCCACAGCAAAACGTGAACTGCCGCGAAGGCAACGGCTCTGCATTCGAAATTGCGGACACATTGTACGAGGGTGAAGAGTACATGCCGACTGGGCGTGGTTTCGACAATCTCTGGGTAAGGTTTATAGGACCCGTCACCCAGGTGAATTGCTGGGTCTTTGTTGACAACCTGGTTCTTGAAATTAATGAGACGCCAACGGACATAGAGGATATTCCGGAAGCCTTGCTGCCCTTTACCGGCTATCCGCCAACCCCGTCGCCATCGCCAACGGCAACCTTCACGCCCGAGCCTGAGATGCCCGAAGAGCCTGAAGACACAGCTACTTTTACTCCCTTCGTACCCCAATGCAGCGATGGGATCGATAATGACGGAGATCGCCTCGTCGACTTGGCGGACAAGGAGTGTCGAAACGCAAACGACAATGATGAAACTAATCCCTGATACAGGCAACCTGGGAAAAAATGCACTAGCAGATAAATATTGCCTATTCAAATTTGAAGGTTTTGGCTCTACAATGCATCTAATTCGATAGCAAACCTTATCGGCCCTCCCGGCCTGTTGTTCGCCGCAGCATAACGTTGTTTTGTGAGGAGAAGGAATGAATAACCGAATACTACCTTTCGCCAACACGATAATGGTTTTTGCCGTGCTGGTTACCGCCTGTTCACCCAGTGGCACCGAACAGGAACCCACCAGCGGCAATAGACCCGGGGAACCCGTCTACGCTCAATTAATCTTCGATTGCAACACCGGTGATACCCTCCCCGCGGACGGTGATGCCATCGAACCGGACGGGGGCTGCGACAGTTGGCAAATCAACCGTTACGAACGGCCCTTCAATGCAGAAAGCCAGGACACCTTCTTTCCCGATCTTGACCTTTTATCAGCGGAACTCGGCAGCGATGGCACCTGGTTTTACGCGCGGCTTTCCATCTTTGATGTAAACGCGGAAAGCGGTTACCTAGATGGCACTTATGCCATCGAGCTTGATCTTGACATCGATGGCCGCGGCGATGTACTTGTACTTGCCACCCAACCGGGTGAGCAGGCCACCGAAGACTGGACCGTGGCCGGAGTCCAATTTTTTGGGGACGGCAACAATGATGTCGGGAACGAAGTTCCGTTATCGCCGGACCCGCCCAGCCAATCCGACGGATACGACACTCTTGTCTTCGATCAAGGCGAAGGAGACGACCCGGGTTTGGCCTGGGTACGCCTGCACCCGGGCAAACCTGCACAACTGGAGCTGGCTTTCAAAGCCAGCAGCATCTATTTTTCGCCCAGCTTCAAATGGTGGGCCTGGTCTGATTTAGGCGTGAATGATCACGCCAGTGCAGACTATCACGACACCTTCGACCACCCAGACGCGGGCGACCCGATCGCAGGGCAACAATACTTCCCCTCCAAAGCCATCTTCGAGCTGGACAATACCTGTGCGTCCATTTGGGGGGCGCAGCCAGGCGATGACCCGGAATTGTGCGTTAATGATGATTCGGTGGAGCCACCAGTCACCCTATCAACTCCATCCCAGCCTACAGAACCAGTCGAGACTGCAACCTCAACGCCTGGCGACGAAACCGCAACACCTACCCCCACTGAGCCTACGGCAACCCCATGTGTGGTTGCCGATCTTGTCGCAGACGCGACACCGGAAACATGTACACCGACCCCAACACCCAGCCAAACTGCCACGCCGAGTGAGACTTCAACGCCCACGGAAACTCAAACTTCAACCGCATCGGCGACACCCTGCGTGCCTTTCAATCCAAATAACACAGCAGGCATTCCAAACACCTGCACTCCAACTGCCACATCAACATATACCGCAACAAATACAGCAACCGCGTCGGCAACCCCGTGCATCCCGTTTGCGGCAACCGCCAACATTCCAAACACCTGCACTCCCACACCAACGCTCACCGAAACACCCACAGCCACACCAACGACTTGTTACAGCCTCTCGAACTTCTTAGCCGCGGCGGTGATCGCTACATGCACTCCTACACCCACGTCGACGTACACCGCAACGCCCACACTTTGCCCAGATCCCAACTCTACACAAAGGGCTCCGTGCACGCCAACACCTACTGACTGTTATGCGCCAGTCATCGCCGGAGCGGCAAATCAGATCGCCACTTGCACACCCACGTTGACTCCCACTCCAACGGAATGTGTAGTGCCTTATGCGTTTGCAGTGATCAATTGCACGCCCACGCCGACGCTTACGCCCAGCGCAACGCCAACCTTGTGCACGAGCCTCAGCAATAATACGACGGCTCCTTTGCCGGCGCCTTGCACGCCGACACCAACAGATTGCGTAACTCTCAACCTAACGGCTGCTTTGGTTTCCAACTGCACGCCAACCCCGACTCCGACCTTGTGTGTAGCAGGAACGATTATTGGGTACGACCAGGCTGGCGCGCCTATCTATGCGTACGAGGAATGTACTCCAACGCCTACTCCAACAGAATGTTTCGCTACCGACGCAGCTGGCAACCTGATGCCGTGCACACCTACTCCGGTAACGGCGGCCATGATGGTTTTTCCCGAACAGGATACCAACTGCCGTCGCTCCACAGATTCCGACTCGCAAATCATTGATACGCTGTTCAAAGGAATTGGCTACATTCCCTTGGGGCGGACACCGGACAATCTGTTCATGCTGTTCCGCGGACCTGTGACCAACCAGCGCTGCTGGGCGCCGACCTTCCTGTTCCTTGTGCCGTTCGGACCGCTCAATCTGCTACCGGGCGATGTGCTGCCCTACATCAACTATCCCACCCCGACGCCTATCCCAACCAATGTGCCCAGGCAGGCAACGTCTACTTCGGGTAGCCAGCCCCAGCAGCCAACTGCCACCCCGTCAATACCTCAGTGCAGTGATGGCAGGGATAACGATGGGGACGGCGCCATTGACGGTCGCGATAAGCAATGTTCCAGCGGCACAGACAACAACGAATCGAATTAAATGAGATTTGGCACAGCAGACTAAAAAGAGATGGGCGCTCTTGCGCCCATCTCTTTTTCTTTGCATTGTGCTCATGCAACCCGGTTTCAAAAACAGTAAAATATTAAGGTCTTTTTCCCCCATTATGTCGACGAGTCCAGGCCCTACCCAGCCACGTCGGATCAATCCCGATAGTCTGCAGACCACGCGTCCGGCGGCTACTGCGCCGCGCCGCCCGAATTTGAGTGGTGCGGGTGACGCCAAGAATCCTCCAGTCGCGCAAAACGACAAACCGGGCTGCATCCGTGGCTTTTTTCGATCACCCATTGTCATTGCCATCCTGACCGTATTGCTGGCCCTGTTCCTGGTCACAGCAGCCAGCGCCGCGGTTGGCTGGTCTGTTGGCTCCGCCCAGTACAACGCCACTGCGACACTCGAAGCCGGGTTATACATGCTCGATCAGTACAACCTGGCGCTGGCCGACGCAGAAGCCGGCAATCTGTCACTGGCACGTCAGCGCTTGGAATACATCTTTGCACAAGACCCGGATTTCCTGGATGTACATGATCAGTTACTGCAGGTGTTGCTAGCCTTGGGTTCGAGCACGGAGGCGGTTGGCGGCATTGGTTTGCCTAGTGAAACTCCCACACCCACACAAGACCCGCGCCCCAAAGAGGAGCTTTTTGCTGCAGCCAGGAACCTTTTGGCTGCCCACGATTGGACGCGCACTATTGACACGTTGCTCGCATTGCGCAAAGCTGACGTGAATTTCCACACCGCTGACGTTGACGGCATGCTCTACGCCGCCCTGCGCAACCGCGGCGCGCAGAATATTTTGGAACTGGGCCTCTTCGAACCTGGCCTGTACGATTTTTCGCTGGCCGAAAGTTTCGGTCCGCTGGACGCGCAAGCCGAAAATTACCGCACCTGGGCACGCCTGTATTTATTTGGCAATGCGTTTTGGTTCGCCTATCCCCAGGACGCGGCATATTATTACGGACAGGTAGCCTCGTTAGCCCCCAATCTCACCGAT
>CAYJMC010000080.1:0-5638 GCA_964371335.1 uncultured Anaerolineaceae bacterium | reverse complement strand
CCACGCCCACCTCGCGTTGGATGAGATCGCACACCGCCCAGGGGCTCATGCGCATTCGCGCCATCGGGCTGTCGGCCACGTTGATTACGTCAGCGCCGGCTTCCTGCAATAAGTCCGCGCCCGCCAATAATTTGTGAGTGGTCAGTCCACGCGGCGGGTCCATTTCCACGGAGATGACAAATTTTCCCGATTTAAACTTCTCTGCCAGCTGAGAGCCTTTGTCCGCGCCGACCACTTCTTCCGTGCGTTCGATGACTCGGATCTGCCCGTTCTGGCCATTGGTAGCCTGCGTTGGATGATCCAGTGCTATCCTCATGGAGCGAATGTGCTCGGGCGTAGTTCCGCAGCAGCCTCCGATGATGACCGCGCCAGCCAGCCGGAATGCGTTGGCGTATTGGCCGAAATAATCCGGACCGGCCGGGTACATGATGCGCCCGCCGGCCTGTTCCGGCCAGCCGGCGTTCGGCATCACGGAAAACAACGCATCGGGGACTACTTCGCGCATCTGCTTGAGGATGCGCAGCAGTTGCGCCGGTCCACTGGAGCAGTTGATGCCGATGACATCCGCTCCCGCTTGATGGAGCTTTTTGGCCACTTTGATGGGCGTGTCACCCAACAACGTGCGATCGTCGCGGGTGAAGGTCATCGAGGCCACGATCGGCAGATCGCTCACCGCTTTTGCCGCCTGGATCGCCTCACGGACCTCGTATAAGTCCGTCATCGTTTCGATAATGATCAAGTCCGGTTTTCCCGCGGCCAGCCCGCGGATTTGCTCTTCGTAGGCGGCGCGCGCCTGCTCGGGCTGCACGCGCCCGAAGGGCGCCAGGCGCACACCTAGCGGCCCGACGTCGGCGGCCACAAAGACGCGCCTTCCGGATCCCAACGCAGCTTTGCGGGCGATTTCCACGCCGGCCTTGTTGATCTCTTCGACTTGATCCTCAAGGCCATGCTCGGCCAGGCGGAAGCGGTTGGCGCCGAAGGTATTGGTCATCACCAATTCGGCACCGGCATCCAGGTAGGCCGAATGGATCTCCTGCACCAGTTCGGGTTTGATCAAGTTCAGCTCATCGAAGCAGCGCGCAAAGTCGATGCCGCCTTCGTGCAGCATGGTGCCCATAGCGCCATCGGCAAGTACGGGTGTCTTCGTCTTCAGCTGTGATAGAAAATCATTTTTCTCAGTCATCAAACTTTCGTTAACTCCAGGCGAATTTGGTCACATAATTTAGTAATTTCTTCGGCATCACCATAGGGCGCTTCGGGCCACTCATCTACTTTCGTTCCCCAGTATTCTCGCGGTGTCCCCGGATAGCGCGGCACCAACCACAAATGGAAATGATGCACATGATGCCCGAAGCGAAACAAGTAAATTCCTTCAGCTTTCGTCACCGCTTTCAGCGCCCGGCTCAACTTCCGTGCGAGGCGCCCGACCGCCGCGGCTTCCTCCTCGGTAAGATCCTCCATCGCATCTGCGTGACGCTTCGGCTCGATGAACAACGTGCCGAGAAAAGCCTTAATCTTTCCATCAGGGATTTGCGCGTGGCTGGCATAAAGCAGATCATCTTCGTAAATGACGCCGCCAGGGATTTGGATCTCGCCGCGATGTTTGCGACAAACAAAGCAATCGGTATTGTTCATTGGTAATACTCGTCCAGCGCCCATTTGAGCGGATTATTTTGGATGTAAGCGCGATGCTGATTTAGATCATCATCGTTGCGGATGACATGATCGTGACAATTGCGCTGCCATGAAAATTTATCCGGGCTATTGATGGTTTTATTTATTTCACGGGCAGAGAAAGACTTGAATGCCCTAATGATCTCTGGCAGGTTCGGCTTGCCAGAGATCGTAGGGGAGGGTCTAAGACCCTCCCTAGTTGATTGGGGGGGTCTAAGACCCGCCCGTACGGATTTTGTCGATGGTGCATTGCTAAGAATCCATATGATTCCATGGACATGATTTGGCATCACAATAAATTCGTCGAGTTCAACGTTGTCATAATGATTCGGGAGATTGTTCCAAATTTCCAGGACAATCTGGCCTAACCGGTTTAGCTTGATGTCTTCTCCGACAATTTTTCCCAGAATCGGTTTATGATCTTTTACACAAATCGTAACGAAATACGCACCAGTGCTGGCGTAATCGTATTCGGGAAGGCGCAGTAACTTTCGTCGCTGCGGTTGGGCGGGCTCCTTTGACCTTTTTTGGACTGTCAACTGTTTGCCGCCTACTGTCATCTGCTTCACGCATTCATCAACTGCTCGACGCGGCTTTCGCCCACGCTGTAATACTTGGCTTCAGGGTGGTGCACGATGATGGCCGCGGTGGATTGCTCGGGGATCAACTGGTAGGCCGGGGTAAGCTGCATGCCGAGCTCTTTCTCCGCCGGCAGCAGCTGGAACACTTTGGCATGGTCTTCCAATTCAGGGATGGCCGGGTAGCCCCAGGAATAACGCTTGCCGCGGTTGATCGCCATCCCCAATTCGCGTTTGATGTGGCGGTGCAAGTATTCCGCAGTGGCTTCCGCAGTCTGCACGGCTAGCCCGTGCATGAAATAGGCTTCGGTGTAGTCGCCTTTTCCCTGCCACTCGTCGAACCGCTTTGTGGCTTCTAGTCCGACAGTCACGACTTGCAGGACGACGAGGTCTATGATCCCGCTTTCTACGGGGGCAAAGTAATCTGCCAAGCATAGAAGTTCGCCACTGGGCTGCCGAGGAAAATCGAATTGGGTGATCTTCTTCGGCTTGCCATTGCCAACGGTGTTCGGGTCATACACGATGAGGCTGTCGCCTTCGGCCTGTGCCGGCCAATAGCCGTACACGCCCTGCGGCTTCAGCCAGCCGCTGGCTTGGGCTTCTTTCTTCATGCGCGCCAGCCGCGCTTCGAAATCTTTCTTGATCTGCTCCCATTCCTTGCCCTGCTTGTTCTTGGCTCCCCAGGACAAGCGGAAGAGTTCGTTCTTGTAGAGATACTCGAACACTGACTCGAGCGGCATGTCCTTCACCACGTGTACGCCCCATTTGTCCGGCGTCGGGATATCCGGCGCGGCACCCACCGCTGAGCGCCCTGTCACCGCTGCGGTGCGCCGCGGTTTCACCTCGCGGCTGATCTCCTTCGCCGCTTTGGTGAAGATGTCTTCGACCAGCGCTTTGTGTTTCGGCTCATCGATCAATTTGTCCATGGTCTCAAGACCTTCGAACGCGTCCTGGCAATAAAAGACACCCGGTGCATATGGCGGTCCATCCTCCGTATACAAAATGCGCCAGCCGAAACGGCGGTTGATTGCCGCTCCGCCGATGAGCACGGGATAGTTCAGCCCGCGCCGGTGCAATTCGTTGACGATCAGCGGCATCTGCTTGCTGGTGCTCACCAGCAGTGCGCTCAAACCAATTGCAGTTGCGTTCACTTCTTGTGCTTTGGTGATGATTGTCTCCGCGGGCACCTGCTTGCCCAGGTCGAAGACCTCGTAACCATTGTTCACCAAAATGGTCTTCACCAGATTTTTTCCGATATCGTGCACGTCGCCATACACGGTGGCGAGCACCACCTTGCCCTTGCTGACGCCCTCGACTTTCTCGAGATAGTTCTCCAGATGGCCGACGGTCTTCTTCATCACTTCGGCAGATTGAAGCACGAAGGGCAATATCAATTCGCCCGCCCCAAATTTATCGCCTACTTCTTTCATCGCGGGGAGCAATGTGTTGTTGAGCAAATGTACGGCCGCTTCGTGATCACTGGCGTGCGCCTTGCGGGCAATGACTTCGTCGATCGCTGCTTCAACGCCTTCTTTGTGGCGGTGGAGGATGCTCCAGTGCAGACGCTCCTCTGCCGTCATGCCTTCGGTGGGATCGCCTTGCTCTTCCTCTTCAGTGGTGGTGTGCTCGGCGTAAAACTCAATAACTTTCTGGAGTGCATCCGCGCGCTTGTTGAAGATCAGGTCTTCCATCAAGGCGCGTTCTTCTTCGGGAATTTCCGCGTAGGGTTTCACTTTGCTGGCATGCACGATGGCCATGTCCAGCCCGGCTTGCACGCAGAAGTGCAGCATCATGCTGTTCAGCGTGTTGCGCGCCTGAGGGGTAAGCCCGAAGCTTACGTTGCTGACGCCCAGCGAAGTAAATACGCCGGGCAATCTGGTTTTGATCTCGCGAATGGCATTGATCGTTTCCACCGCGCTGTTGTTGAATTCCGCGTCGCCGGTGCTCAGCGGGAAGGTAAGCACATCGAAGACTAGGTCTTCCGGCCGGAAGCCGAATTCATTGACCGCGATGTCGTAAATACGTTGGGCGACTTCCACTTTGCGCGCCGTGTTCTTGGCCATGCCGCTCTCGTCGATGGTCAGGCAGAGCACCGCGGCGTTGTGTTGCCGCGCGATCTTGAATATGCGCTCCATCTTCGGGCGGCCGGCTTCCAGGTGCGTCGAATTCAGCAGGCAGCGGCCGGGCGCCAGCTTCAGCGCGGCCTCCATAACTTCCGGTTCGGTGCTGTCGATGACTAGCGGGGCTTCGATTCCCATGGCCAGTTTCTTGACCACCTTGGTCATTAAAAATTCTTCGTCAGGCCGTTCGGTGAGCGCTACGCTCACGTCTAGGGCGTGCGCCCCGCCGCCAATTTGCTCGCGTGCCATCTCCAAAATGAGATCGAAATCTTCGGCCATCAGTAACCGCTTGAACTGCCGGCTGCCGGTGGCGTTCAGCCGCTCGCCGATGAGCAACGGCGGCGGAACCTGTTGCATGGCAATGGCCTGGATGGACGAGGACATGCGCGCCTCGTCCTCGCTGGGGCGCGGCGGGTGTGGATGGTTGTGGATCTTTTCCACCAATAATTTCAAATGCTCTGGAGTGGTGCCGCAACAGCCGCCCACCACGCTGATCTTGTTCTTGGTGACGAACTCGACCATCGCCTCGGCATAGGGTTCCGGCTCCAGTGGGTAGACTGCCTCGCCGTCTACGTTAAGCGGCAATCCCGCGTTGGGGATGGCTGACACAGGCAGCCGGGCGTGCTCGCCCAAAAAGGCGATGGGCTCACGCATGTGCTCAGGGCCAGTAGAGCAATTGAGCCCGATCACGTCGATGGGCATACCTTCAAGAATGGTGAGCGCCGCGGCGATATCTGTTCCCAGCAACATGCGGCCGGTGGTGTCCAGGGTCACCTGGCATTGGATGGGCAGCACTTCGCCGGTCTCCTCGAATGCCTTCTGGATGCCGATGATGGCGGCTTTCACTTCGAGGATGTCTTGCGAAGTCTCGATAAGCAGCACATCCACGCCGCCCTGGATCAGGCCTACGGCCTGTTCGCGGAAGAGGTCGACCAGTTGATCGTAGGTGATGTCGGAGAGAGTGGGATCATCGGCGCTGGGCAGCTTCCCGCTTGGGCCCATGGAGCCGGCCACGAAGCGCGGCTGCTCCGGCGTGCTGAATTCATCCGCCAGCTTGCGCGCCAATTGCGCGCCGGCGTTGTTGATCTCAATGGTGCGCTCGCCTAAACCGTATTCGCCCAGCGTCAGCCGGTTGCTGCGGAAGGTGTTGGTCTCGATCACGTCCACGCCGACTTCGAGGTAGGAGCGGTGCACCGCGGCGGGCGCGTCGGGGTAGGTGATATTCAGGTAGTCCGGGCAGCCGTTGTATTTCTCGCCGCCGTAATG
>CAYJMC010000079.1:0-5643 GCA_964371335.1 uncultured Anaerolineaceae bacterium | reverse complement strand
GGCGAGCATTTTTATTCATGAAATCGGCCGTCGCGGCCACATAAATGAGGTTCGTTTGCGATAGTCTTTATACGCCTTGCCCAAACGGATCTCCAATTCACGTTCCTCGTAGACTTTAAGGAAGAAGATAAAGGCGGGAGTCAACCATAGCAGTACCCAGAGAACAAAAAGCGCCGATTGCATCCAGAGACCTAAGGCTACAAAGAATGCCATCGTGGAGAGCACCATCGGATTACGCGTACAGGCGTATAGCCAATCGCTTGCCAGCCGCCGCGTGAGCGCAATGGCAAAGGGCGCGCCCCAGCCGCGCAGCGCGAGGTTGATCACCGTCAAGAAAGCCACGAAGCTGGTGACCGCCATCAGTACCAGGCTGATGCGCTGGTCCAGCGGAATGACCCAACCGCGCCAATTATTTGCGGTGGTGATGGCTGCGATGATTGCAGTGCCCAGGAAGAGCAACAGTATGAAATGCACCCCCGTGGTTACCCATTCCATACGCTTCTTGGTCGGTTTGGCATCCAGTAGCTGGCGCCCGATCCATACGGTGGGGTAGCTGGCCGCCACCGCCAGAATCACACACACGAAGGTGGCATCCGGAGTCAATGGCTCGCGTGTTAACCAAAGCCAATAGGGAATGGATAAGCCAAATATCAGGATGCGAATCACTGTCAACGGATTAGTTTCCATGCCTCCTCCTCTTATCTACATAATGCAAAGCCATTGTCGACAAAAGAGAAGCCCATACCCTGAATCGAGGGACAAATCACCTCTTTAATTTGAAATAAAAAAAACCTCGCAATTTCGAGGCTTTGGCTTTTATTCAGTAGCTAGTTGCCTGAGCACGGCTTGCAGAATCCCACCCTGTTTGTAAACTTCGATATCCTGCGGTGTATCCAGGCGCGTCTTCACCCAGAAGATAGTTTCTTTGCCAGTTCCGCTCAACGCTTTCACTTGAATCTCTCTATTCGGCTTGGTGATGCCTTCGTTCAAACCAGTGATTTCATAGATTTCGCGACCATCCAGTCCAATGCTGGCGGCGGTCTCGCCCGCTTTGTACTGCAGGGGAAGAATTCCCATGCCCACCAGGTTGGTGCGGTGAATGCGCTCGAAGGATTCTGCAATGACGGCTTTTACACCGAGCAGCAAAGGTCCTTTGGCCGCCCAATCGCGGCTCGACCCGGACCCGTACTCTTTGCCCGCCAACACAATGAGGGGTGTGCCTTCAGTTTTGTATTTCAGCGACGCGTCGAAGATGGTCATCTGTTCGCCATCGGGCAGGTGCACGGTGTAGCCGCCCTCCACTCCGGGCACTAGCAGGTTCTTAATCCGGATGTTTCCAAAGGTGCCGCGGGTGAGCACGCGGTCGTTGCCGCGCCTAGACCCGTAGGAGTTGAAGTTGGGCACGGTGACGCCGTGCTCGAGCAAGTATTTCCCCGCCGGGCTGTCAGCGGGGATGGCGCCCGCAGGCGAGATGTGGTCTGTGGTGACGGAATCGCCCAGCGAAACCAGCACGCGCGCCGCGTGTAGATCCTCGATGGGTTTCGGTTCAAGAGTTAGCTCTTCAAAGAAAGGCGGTTCTTGCACGTAGGTGGAATTGGGATCCCATTCATATACGTCGCCGCCGCGGGTGGTAATGTTGTTCCAGGTCTCGTTGCCGGTGAACACGTTTGAATAGCGTTCGGCAAACATTTCGGGTTTCACGTTGGCCTCGATGGCGGCGCGCACTTCTTCGCGACTGGGCCAAACGTCTTTGAGATATACGGGGTCGCCTTGTGTACCGATGCCCAGCGGCTCTTTGGTGAGATCGATATCCACGGTTCCGGCCAGGGCGTAAGCAACCACCAGCGGCGGGGAAGCCAAATAACTTGCCAGTGCATAAGGATGGATGCGTCCTTCGAAGTTGCGGTTGCCGGAAAGTACCGCCACAGCCACCAAGTCACCACTGGTCACGGCTTTCACCACTTCACCGGCCAGCGGACCCGAATTGCCAATGCAAGTCGTGCATCCGTATCCCACCAAATTGAAGCCCAATTTCGAAAGGGGCCCCATAAGTCCCGCTTTCTCCAAATACTCGGTCACCACTCGTGAACCGGGTGCCAGGCTGGTTTTTACGTACGGCTTGACTGTTAAGCCGCGATCGATTGCTTTTTTGGCCAACAATCCCGCGCCCAACATCACCGCAGGATTGGATGTGTTCGTGCACGACGTAATGGCTGCAATCACTAGCGAACCGTGGCCCATTTCGGCCTTGGAACCGTTGGTGCCGAAACTAACCTTCTTGTCCAGTGCGTCCGCATCCAGAGCGAAACCGCGCTCGCTCTTTGGCGACGTGAGCGCTTTGTGGAATTCGCTCTTGATTTGATCGATGGTGACGCGATCATGGGGTCGTTTGGGTCCCGATAGACTGGGCTGCACAGAGCCCAGATCAAGTTCGCTCGTGTCTGTGAATTCTGGATCGGGCGTGTTTGCATCCCGGAATAAGTTCTGCTCTTGGCAATAGGCTTCCACCAGAGCAATCTGCGACTCGTCTCGCGCGGTCAGCCGCAGGTAACGCAGCGTTTCCGCATCCACGGGGAAATAAGTGATCGTGGCGCCGTTCTCCGGAGACATGTTGCCGATCATGGCGCGGTCCGCCAGACTGATAGAGTCGAGCCCGGGTCCGTAGAATTCGACAAACTTATCCACCACGCCCTTCTTGCGCAACATCTGCGTGATGGTTAGTGTCAGGTCAGTTGGCGTAACGCCTTCTTTGAGTCGGCCGTACAGTTTGAAGCCGATCACGTTGGGCGCCAGCATGTCGATGGCGCGGCCCAACATGGCGGCTTCGGCCTCGATGCCGCCTACGCCCCATCCCACCACACCCAGGCCGTTGATCATGGTGGTGTGCGAGTCGGTGCCGACTACTGTGTCCGGGAAGGCGATGGTCTCCTCGCCTTCTTTCTTCGTAAGGACCACCTTGGCCAGAAATTCCAAATTAACCTGGTGAACGATGCCGGTGGCAGGGGGAACTACGCGGAAATTATCGAAGGCTTGCTGCCCCCAGTGGAGGAACTCGTAGCGTTCCCGGTTGCGCATGAATTCGATCTCGGCGTTGCGCTGCAGCGCGTCGGGTGTGGCAAAGAAGTCCACCTGGACGGAATGGTCAATAACCAGATCGACGGGAATTTGCGGATTGATCTTGCTCGGATCGCCGCCCAGGCGGGCCACTGCGGCGCGCATGGCGGCCAGGTCCACGATAGTAGGCACCCCTGTGAAATCCTGCAAGAGCACGCGACCGGGCTTGAAGGGCGTGGGCGGGCGCTCGGCGGCCTTGGGCTGCCAACCGGCCAGGTTACGTACGTCCTGCTCGAAAATATCTAAGTTGTTGCAGCCGCGCAGGGCGGCTTCCAGCATGATGCGAATGGAGAAGGGCAGCTTATCTAATCGGGTAAGCCCGTCGATTTCCAGTTGGCGCAAGCTGTAATACGTATATTCTTTTTTTCCAACAACGAGGTTTTTTCTGCTCTTAAAGTAATCTTTATGCATCCGTTCTCCAGCATTGGATTATACCGTTTTGGTGCTCAGTTCCAACTCCTGCCCACGAAGGGGGCCTTAATCTTAAAGAATTGATGAAAATGATAGAATCCATCATCTAATTTCGTCAGGAAGAGGTGGTGAATGCGTGCCTTGGTTCAATCGTTTTCGAAGAGGCAGGTTATCTGGCTGGTTTTTCTTACGGTCTTGCTTACCGGTTGTGTGGGTGCCGGCAACTTCGTCTGGCTGGATGAAAATGGCAATGGACTGCAAGACAGCGCTGAACCCGGTGTGGGAGGGGTTTCGGTTACCCTTTACCGAAATGATGGAGCTGAAATAGGTAATGCGACCACTGACGCCAGCGGTGCCTATCAGATCGTTCAGCAAGGAGTCACTTCTGGTTCCTATTATTTGGCCTTTGAACTGCCTGAGGGCTTTGATTACACCCTGAAAGATCAGGGTAGCGACGAATTGGATAGTGATGTAGACCCATCCAATGGGGAGACCTCGCTACTTGCTCTGTCCGGAGTGGACGATACCATTGACGCTGGTCTGGTTCAAATCGAAGAGATCGTCGAATCTGTGGTAATACAAGCCCCATCTGCAACCCCGACCCCGACCCCAACTCCTACGCCGATCCCTGAACCCGAGGCTGCGGCTCCCGAGCAGGTTTGCTACGGCCCCAATCCGGAAGATTTCCCAGAAGGTATCTCTCCATTAACGGGTCTTCCCGTCAACGATCCATCCCTCTTGGACCTTCGCCCAGTCTTCCTATCCGTATCCATCTTTCCGCCCAGTGTTCGCCCACCCACCGGCCTCTCCGTTTCGCCAATCATCTATGAGCTTTACATCGGTGAAGGCGACACCCGCCTGATGGCGGGCTTCTACGGGGAATTCCCGCAGCCAACATACGAGGGAGGAGGCGGCGAAGGCTCGCCAGCCCCCGAGCAGTTCGACTACTTGATTGGCGATTGGGTGTGGTTCGACTCGAATGGCAACCATCTGCAAGACGATGGAGAACCGGGCGTGCCCGATGTACCGGTAAGACTGCTTGACTCGGATTTCAACCTAGTGCAGGAAACCACCACGGATGCGTCCGGCCATTACTACTTTGCATTGATTGACGTAGCGGAGAATTCTTCTTTCCAGATTCGATTCGGCGCCCCGCCTTCTATTAGCGATTATTACTGGGTCAACAAAGACGCGGGCGACGATGCCATCGACAGTGACGTCACCGAATTGGGCCGCACTGACTTCTTCGACCCCACCGACGAAGAACCCGGTGAACAACTGGACTTCGACGCCGGCTTACGCCAGGCTTATCGCATCGAAGGCTTGCGTTCCGGACGCGTGGCTTACCAGGATTTGCAGGTCAACTACTGCGGCTGTCTGGTGACCGCGGGCGCCGACCCCACCGTGGCCGCGCAGATCAACACCTGCGCCTCAGCCTTTGGCAACGATCCCAACAACATCGGCGGCGCCGGTCTGGATGTCACCCGCTTGCAGGCGATCGCCACCAACAACAGTGAAGGCTCCTGCGGCGAGCCAAACCTGACAGGCAACCTCTTCTGTACACTGCCTGGACTCGAGGGCATGCCGGGGCAGGAACTCTTTGTCGAATACAACGTCAACAACGTCGATCATTTTGTCTACGACCCCGAATTGAGCGCTTACTCCTGGGCCAAGAATCTTCCCTCGGCTCCGGATACCTTTGAGGTGATGACCGATCGTCTCACGGGTGAAACGCTCAGTTTCGAGAACGTGATTGTGTTGCTGACTCAACACACTTCGCAGAATTCAGCGGGCACCATCATCAACCTGGATATGGATCACAAGACGGGCGCCGCCTTCATTTTCCGCAACGGGCAGTCTTACGAAGCCCTCTGGACCACGGTCGCCACCGAGTACGAGCAAACCAGTGGGCATCCACTGCCGATACGCTTCACAGACTTGGACGGCAATCCCTTCCCGTTAGCTCAGGGCCAAACTTTTGTGACTCTGCTCAACGCGTTCGACTCTGTGCAAATGGGCGACGGCGGCATCTGGTCGGCTGACTTCGATGCACCTTCCACTCCGTAACGAAATTTAAGCAAGAACAAGAGAGCCGCAATTGCGGCTCTCTTGTTTTAT
>CAYJMC010000078.1:0-5655 GCA_964371335.1 uncultured Anaerolineaceae bacterium | reverse complement strand
AACAGGCTCGCCCAAAAAAAGCGAGCCTGTGTTTGTTGTTGTAGGCATTGTGCGCCGCCCGCATGGATTGAAAGGTGAGCTGTTGGTCTCGCTGGAAACGGATTTCCCGGAGCGGCTGGTCAAAGGTGCGAGATTCTATTTGGGGGACGAGCATCAGCCTGTCACAATTCGCACGAGCAGGCAACACGCCGAAGGTTTGCTCTTGTCTCTCGAAGAATTTCCGGATAAGCCATCCGTTGAAGGTCTTTATAATTTGCCGCTCTATAGCAAAATTACTGAGGCGCCCGCTCTTCCGGTAGGACAATATTATCAACATCAGTTGCTCGGGTTGAAAGTTGTTGAAGAGAGTGGCGAGGTTCTCGGCACGCTTTCGAAGATTTTCAACACTGGTGCAAGCGATATTTACGTGGTCCGCGATGATTCAGGAAAGGAGATCCTCCTGCCCGCCATTAGTGATGTGATTAAGCGTATTGAACTAGAACAGAAACGTATTGTTGTTCATCTCTTGCCCGGCTTGATATAAGCGGATTTCTTGTTTGTTGAACCATTGCGAGCGAGCGAAGCGAGCGTGGCAATCCCCAACCTCTTCTTGTAACACCAGAAAGTCTTTCCCATAATGAATATGATTGCCTTTCTTGACATACAAATTTGCCCCGTGGTATTCTGACGCCGCTTTGGGGCTGTTTATGCCTGACGAACGCAACTACTGGCTGGCTCTTACCATGGTCAAAGGGATCGGCGCCGTGCGTTTCCGAAACCTGCTGGAAACTTTCGGCAGTGCACGGGCGGCCTGGGACGCATCGCCAAATCGTCTGCGCGAAGCAGGATTGGGCGAATCGATTGTGGCGAACTTCCTTGAGGCGCGAAAGAGAATCAATCCGCAGGCCATTCCCGCTGATCTGGACAGGCATCAGATCAAGGCTCTGACCTGGGACGATGAAGATTACCCGCGCCGCCTCCGCGAACTGGAGCAGGCTCCGCCCGTCATCTATTATCGCGGCGAATTGCTGCCCACGGATGAATGGGCAGTCGCCGTCGTGGGTACCCGGCGCGTAACCTCTTACGGTCATCAGGTCGCCGATGAATTGGGTGCTTTCCTTGGCCGCAACGGCATCACCCTCATCAGTGGGCTCGCCAAAGGGGTGGACGCTATTGCACATCAAGCAGCAATCAATGCCGGGGGCCGCTCGATTGCTGTGCTGGCTCATGGTCTCGATCGGATTTATCCCAGCGAGAATCGCCGCCTGGGCGAAGATATCATTGCCAACGGCGCGCTGGTTAGCGACTACGGCATCGGCACCCCGCCGGACGCCGCCAACTTCCCGCCGCGCAATCGCATCATCTCCGGCTTGTCGCTGGCCGTGGTGGTCGTCGAGGCCGGCCTTGAGAGCGGCGCGCTGATCACCGCCGGCTTCGCCGCCGAACAAGGTCGCGAAGTGTTCGCCATCCCCGGCAGCATTTATGCGCCCCAAAGCAAAGGAACTAACTTGCTTATCCAGAAAGGCGCGCACCCACTGGTGCGCTTCGAAGATCTACTGGATGCATTGAATCTCGAAATGATGGGCGAGCAAAAGAATGCTCGCTTGGCATTGCCCGGCGATGCCACCGAAGCCAAATTGTTTGAGTTGCTAAGCCAGGAACCGGTTCATGTTAATGATCTGGGTGTACTGGCTGAAATGCCTATCGAACAGGTGACTTCCGCTTTGGCGCTGATGGAACTCAAAGGCTTGGTTCGCCAGGTAGGTGGCATGAACTATGTGGCCGCCCGCGAAACCCGCGCCGAGTACACTACTCAGGCAAGGTAAGCTCTGCTTACCGCAGTTGCGAGGAGCTGAGCGTTAGTGAAGCGACGAAGCAAACCCCGAGACAAAATAAGGATAACTTTGACTGAAAATTATTTCGCAGTGATCATGGCCGGGGGCGGCGGCACCCGTCTGTGGCCCTTGTCGCGTCAATCTCGACCAAAGCAGATGTTGCAACTCATCGATGACCACACGCTGTTTCAGATTGCTGTGCGCCGCCTGGAGACCTTATTTCCGCCGGAGCGCATCCTTGTGGTTACCAACAAAGAACATAGCCTCGAGCTGCGCAAGCAGGCCCCGGAATTGCTCGAAGAGAATTTCCTGCTGGAGCCGCAGCCGCGCGGTACCGCGCCCGCTATCGGGCTGGCGGCGGCCTTCCTGAGCAAGCGGGCACCCGACGCCACCATGGCGGTGCTCACCGCTGACCATTACATCGGCAATGAGGCCGAGTTCCGCAATCATTTGCTGGCAGCCAAGGAGTTGGCTGATCAGGGATACCTGGTCACGCTGGGAATTGAACCGACATACGCGGCCACTCAATATGGCTACATCCAGATGGGCGATTCGCTGGGTGAAGTCGGCGGCTACCCGGCGTATAAGGTTCAACGTTTCAAAGAAAAACCAGACGCTGCCGAGGCGCAGATGATGCTGGATGCGGGACACTATGCGTGGAATTCGGGGATGTTCATCTGGAAGGCTGAGCGTATCTGGGCTGAGTTCGCGCAGCAAATGAAGAAGTTACAGGCTGCTTTGGAAAAAATCAGCCGGGCCTGGGGAACGGCAGAGTCCGATAAGGTTATGAATTACGAATGGCCGCGCATCGCTGCCCAGACTATTGATTATGGCATCATGGAGCACGCCAAAGAGGTAGCGGTGATTCCAGCCAAGGGCATGGAATGGAACGATGTCGGGTCGTGGTCTTCGTTGTTCGAGGTGCTGGGCGCCGACGAAAATGGAAATCTGGTAAGGCACGAAATGCATCTGGACTTCGAGAGTCGCAATTCGCTCGTGTTTGAAAACAAAGTGCACGGGAACGGACAGGATCGCATAATCGTTACCGTAGGCGTGCATGATCTTGTTGTGGTGGATACAGGCGATGTGCTGCTGGTTTGTTCCAAAGAGCGTTCACAGGATCTGCGTAAAGTGATCGAGCTCCTGAAAGAAAAAGGGCTGCAACGATATTTGTAGTTCACCGTTAATTACTACTGTTGCATCCATAAAACGTGTATAGTTGCCTATTCCGTTAATCTGCTAATCGATTAACAGATTGACCGATTAACGGATCTATCTTTAACTGAACGAGGTTCGTCATTGGAAGCTTATTGTGTAAAGTGCAAAACGAAACGCGAGATGCAGAATCCTGTGCCCGAGTACACCAAGGCGGGCGCGCCGGGCACCCGCGGCAAATGCCCGGTCTGCGGCACCACGCTGTTCCGCATGGGCAATACCCCGGCGCACGCCAGCCTGACGCCGCCGGTGAAAGCCACGCCGCAGGAGCGCATCGACGCAAAACGCTCCGGGCGGCTGGTGATCGTTGAGTCGCCGGCCAAGGCGCGCACCCTGGGCCGCTACCTGGGCAACGGTTACCGCGTGGAAGCGTCCGTGGGCCACGTACGCGACCTGCTGCGTTCGCAGCTTTCGGTCGACGTCGAAAATAATTTTGAGCCCAAGTACCGCATTCCCAATGAGAAGCGCCCGGTGGTCAAAGAACTCAAGAAAGAAGCCGAGCGCGCCGAGGAGATCTTCCTGGCCACCGACCCGGATCGCGAAGGCGAAGCCATTGCCTGGCACCTGATCGAGGCCGCCGAGATCCCCACAGATCGCGTCAAGCGCGTGGAGTTCCACGAGATCACCAAGCCCGCCATTGAGGAAGCCTTCCACCATCCGCGCCAGATCAATATGGATCTCGTGGATGCGCAGCAAGCGCGCCGCGTGCTGGACCGCTTGGTGGGCTACAGCATGAGCCCCATATTGTGGACCAAGGTGCGCAATCGTCTCTCCGCGGGACGCGTGCAATCCGTGGCCCTGCGGCTGATCGTGGAGCGCGAACGCGAGATCGAAGCCTTCGTGCCGGTGGAATATTGGAGCATCGAAGCCGAACTTCAGCCGGAAGGTTCCGCGTCAACATTCATCGCCAAATTATTCGAGGTCGACGGCGCCGAGCCCAAGCTCGGCAAGAAAAACGAAGTCGACCCGCTGCTGGCTGACATGCAGTCGGCGGCGTACAGCATCTCGGAAATCAAGCGCGGCCAACGCCGGCGCAAGGCGCCTGCGCCGTTCACCACCAGCACGCTGCAGCAGGAAGCCAGCCGCAAGCTGGGCTTCACCGCCAAGCGCACCATGGCGGTTGCGCAGCAATTGTATGAAGGCATCGACCTGGGCGATGACGAGATCACCGGCCTGATCACTTACATGCGCACGGACTCCACCAATATTTCGCCCATTGCACAGCAGGAAGCGCGGGACTACATCAAAGAAGTGCACGGCGAAACGTATTTGCCCGAAGAGGCGCCGGTATTCAAGACCCGCGCCAAAGGCGCGCAAGAAGCCCACGAGGCCATCCGCCCAACTTCGGCGCGGCGCACGCCGTCCCAGCTTAAAGACCACCTCAGCCGCGACCAGCACCGGCTGTACCAACTGATCTGGCAGCGCTTCCTCGGCTCGCAGATGAACCCGGCGGTATACGACACCATTTCGGTGCGCGTCAGCGGCGATGCTTCCCTGCACAAATACGGGCTGCGCGCCTCGGGTTCCAACCTGGTCTTCCCCGGCTACCTGGCGGTGTACGAAGAAACCGTCCCTGTCGGCGCAGAGGAAGAAGAGAACGCCAAGATCCCCGCCGAGGTTGTCGAAGGCCAGGCGCAAAAGCTGGTGCAGCTGATCCCGGCGCAGCATTTCACCCAGCCGCCGCCGCGCTACAGCGAGGCCACGCTGGTGAAGACGCTGGAGGAATACGGCATCGGCCGCCCCTCCACGTACGCGCCGACGCTGAACACCTTGCAGGCCCGCGGCTACGTGACCCGCGAAGAACGCCGCCTGATCCCCACGGAGACCGGGCTGCTGGTCAACGACCTGATCACCGAGCATTTCCCCGAGGTGGTGAATTACCAGTTCACCGCCGAGATGGAAGAGCACCTGGACAAGATCGCCCAGGGCGAAGAAGGCTGGGTGAAGATCATCCGCGATTTCTACGAACCCTTTGCCCTGACGGTGGAACGCGCCAAAGCGGAGATGCCCGAATCCAAGGCGGGGCCCGAATACGTGGGCCGCACCTGCCCCACCTGCAACCAGGGCCAGTTGATCATCCGCTGGGGGCGCTATGGAAAGTTCATCGGTTGCGAGCGCTTCCCCGAGTGCCGCCATACCGAGCCCTGGCTGGTGAAGATCGGTGTGACCTGCCCGCTGGATGGCGGCGAGCTGGTCGAGCGGCGCACCCGCAAGGGGCGTGTGTTCTTTGGCTGCGCCAATTACCCCGAGTGCGAGTTCACCAGTTGGAAGCGGCCCATTGCCACACCCTGCCCGAATTGCGGCGGGACTCTGGTGATCGCCAATAAACAGTCGGCGCATTGTTTGAAATGCGAAACGATGTTCCCGCTGGAAGAGGTTATGAAGGAAGAAACTGAAGAGCAAAAGGCTTAATGATTTCCGTAGTTGAATTGATTGTGAAAAGAAACAGTTTTGGTATTTCTTGTTTTATGGTTCCTTCTTGTCCAGACAGCAATCAAATTTATTTTCCCTTCTTTCAATAACGATAGGGACAAACATCCTACAATTTTCATTACAATCTGTCTGACAACTATTTGCATATATTCTTTATACTTACAAGGGAACTGGCCATCCGCCCATGACCAAA
>CAYJMC010000077.1:4178-5783 GCA_964371335.1 uncultured Anaerolineaceae bacterium | reverse complement strand
GCAAGGTTCCATGGCTGCTGGCCATCCTTCTGCTGGCGTTGGCTGCTTGCACCTCTGGTGGCGAAAGCGGCGCCGCCCCGGCAGCATCAGGCGCCGAAGGGGAGGAGGCGGGTGAAACGGGCGGCATTCAATATGAGGGCGGCGAGCCCACCGCGGCCTTCGCCTACAGCGGCCCGCAGCCTGCCACTGGTACCGGCAATGTGGTTGGCCGCCTGCTTTGGAACGGGCAGCCAGTGATTGGCTTGCCCGTTAAACTCTGCGATGAGATCGAATTCTTCGGCGGCTGCCAGGGCCAGGAGTACGATGCCACTACAGATGACAGTGGCGTTTTCCTTTTTGCGGATATTCCCCCGATGACCTATGGCCTGACCTTCCATGCGCTGGAGAGTGACGACTGGATGTACTTCACCTCAGGGATTATGGATGCACGCGATTTTGAAGTGACCGCGGGAGATGTGTTGAACGTGGGCGACCAGAATATTGTTCGATACGATATGAAACTGGTCCAACCTGCGGAAGATAGCCAACTCAGCGAGCCGCGCCCGACGCTGGAGTGGGAAGCCTACCCCGAAGCTGATACCTATGAGATCACCCTGGATGCGGATCGGGGATATTCAATCTTCCTGTTTGAGGAACTTGAAGAAACGAGCATAGCACCCACCCAAGATTTGCTGACTTGCGGTTATGCCTGGTACGTGAAAGCCTACAACGCCCAAGGGATCCAAATTGCCGAGACTGATGGCATGTGGCACTTCGAGGAAATCAATCAGCCCTACACCTGCTTCGTTACCGGGCTGAGCCCCGCTGACGGCGCCTCGGCACCTGCCGGGGACCTGACCCTGTCCTGGGATGCGCATGAACTCGCCGCGTATTACAAAATCAACATGTACGGAGCCGACGATAGCAGCATCAATCCTTTGGACTTCGTCCAGGCTGACACCAATGGCTACGCGGTGACTCAAACTATCCAACCGGGAACCTATACTTGGGTCGTATATGCTTATGATGCGGCTGGAGACTTCTTTGCCTTCAGTGATACCTATACACTGATAGTGCAATAACGTAGCGGACAAAACATAAAACAACGAGGGCGGCGCATTGCCGCCCTCGTTTCGTTTTCAGCGCAAGCCGGCTTAGTCCCTTAAGGCTCTGCCGCCTTTCAGTATCCACGCGCTGGGGTGCTTTTCCATGCCGATGCGCAAGTAATAGTCCACCGCGGCGGGCGCGGCCAGCAGGACGATGGTGGCCTTAGGGCCCAGCTCTGCCTGTGTGCGGCGGATCAGTTCCTTGCCGATGCCGCGGCGCTGGTGGCTGAGGCGCACTGCAAGATCGGAGAGGTAGCAGCAATAACACCAGTCGGTGAGCGAGCGCGAAATGCCAACCAATTGCTCGCCGTCCCAGGCGGTGAGAGTGAGGTTGGCTTCATTGAGCATTTGCTGCATGCAGGCGCGATCGTCTACCGGGCGCCGCTCGCCGAGCGTTGAAGCGCGATAGAGATCGATGGCGGTGTCGAGATCGAGTGGGGGATTGACTTGGTAGGTGATGGACATGACTTAACCTACCCCATCCCCTTACCCTTCCCCTTGAAAGGGGAAGGGTGATTGT
>CAYJMC010000077.1:0-4078 GCA_964371335.1 uncultured Anaerolineaceae bacterium | reverse complement strand
GCGTTGCGTAGTTTGCCGCCGACGCGAGCATGCAGCAAGAGATAGGCTGCGGTGCAGATCAAGCCAACTATGCCCGCCGCGTACCAAACCCAATAGAAACTGATCTGATCAGTGATTAAACCGGCGGCCAGAGGGCCAATGGCAAAGGGGAAGGCCCAGCTGAAGCCAAACATGGCCATATAACGGCCGCGCATTTCTTCCGGCGCCAGGCGGGCGACGAAGGCCTGCCCTACCGGCGCGATGATCATTTCGCCGATGGTGATGATCACCATGGCCACCGCGAAATAAAGCAGGCCGCCGCCAAAGCCGTACATGGCGAAACCGAACGCCAAGCAGAACACGCCCAACGCCAGCATTATGAGGGGTTGATATTCCTTGGTCTTGCGCGTGATTCCGAATTGCAGCAGGACCACCAAGGTGGCGTTCAACGCAATCAAGTAGCTGTAATTTTCGGGCGGCATGTTGTGGATGTCGCGAAGGAAGACCGGCATGGTGGTGTTCATTTGCGAATACACCATCACGCTCAGTATGCCGATCAGGATGAAAGCCATGAACAGGCGATCGGCCAAAACTCTGCGGTAATCGATGGCGGTCTGCAGCAGGCTTTGGGGAACGAGGCCTTCTTTTAGTTTGGGTTTGGTCTCCGGCAGAGCCAGGAAAACAATAATGGCAGTGACGAAGCTGAGCAGTGCGTCACCGATGAAGAGCAGCCGGAAGTTACTGGAGGCGAGGATCCCTCCTATCAGCGGCCCGATGACTGCGGAAATGTTCACCACCACGCGCCAAATGGCAAAGCCCTCAGATTGCCTGTGCTGTGGCAGCACGTCGGCCACCAGAGCGGACTGGGCGGGTCCTCCGATATCTTGCAGTAAGCCAACGACCATGACGATGACAATGAAAATGACCAGGCTGTCGATGAAACCCATCAGCAGGCTGCTGGCCCCGCTGAAGAGGATGCCGAAGAGGATAATGGAGCGACGCCCGAATTTGTCAGCCAGCGCGCCGCCGAGGAAACCGCCGATGGTTCCTGAAATGGCGAACACAAACAAAATCCCGCCCAGGCCGGTCATGCTCAGTCCAAAATGCTGGGTGATGTAAAGCGCAAAAAAGGGCAGCAGCATGAACGCGCCAATATGGTCGATAAAGGTGCCGAGCATGAGTACCCAGAATGGGCGAGGAAACTCTGTAGGGTTGCGAAACGCTTTGAGCACAGGTCCCCTGGGGGAAGGCAATTAAGAAGCCGAAGGGCTTTCTACGGGCTCCGCCGTGCGCTTACGGTCGCTGTAGTGCATGGTGAAGTAGCCCATGGTGCTGAATATCCCGACCACGAAGGCGCCGTACCAGACCCAATTCGGGGCGATGTAATCGTTGATGTAGCCTGCCAGTAGCGGGCCGACGGCGAAGGCGATTCCCCAGGTGAAGCCGAAGATAGCCATGTAGCGGCCGCGCATCTGTTCCGGGGCGAAGCGCGCCACCAGGGTGGTGCCCACCGGCGCCACGATCATTTCACCGATCGTGATCACCACCATGGCGAACATGAAGTAGAGCAGCGTGGAGCCAAAGCCGTACATCCCAAAGCCGATGGCATACAGCAGAGTGCCCAGAGTCATCATCAGCATGGCTGGCCGGCCTTTAATTCGGCGGGTGAACCAAAATTGCAGCAAGACCACCATGGTAGCGTTGAGCGCCAGGATGAGGCCGTAACCCGTAGCATCGATGCCATGCTGGTCGCGCAGGAACACCGGCATCGTTGAGTTCATTTGCACGTATACGACGGTAGCCAGGGTCGACACGAACAGGAAGAACATGTACGCCCGGTCGCGAAAGACGGTGCCGTAACCACCCACCGATTGGGCCAGAGTCTCTTCTTTTTGGCCTTCAGCCAACTGCGGCTTGGTCTCTGGTATGGCGATAAAAACAATGGCGGCCGTAATGGCGCTGGTTACCGCGTCGGCGATAAAGAGCGCCATATAACCCAGGATGCCTGCCAGTAAGCCGCCCAGTGCAGGGCCGATGGCGGCAGACACGTTGAAGACGACGCGGTGCATGCCATAACCTTCGGTGCGCTTGGAGTCGGGCAGCAGGTCGGCGATCATGGCTTGCTGCGCCGGGCCTCCCGCGTTGGAGACCAGCCCCACGATGCCGGCAAAGGCGTAGAAGAGGTTGAGGTTGTCGATGATGCCCATGAGCAAGCTGCTGGCTCCGGAAATCAGCAAGCCGAAAATCAGCATGGAACGGCGACCCAGTTTGTCGGTGAGCGCGCCGCCCAGGATGCCACCCAGAGCGCCGGTCACGGAAAAAATGGCAAAGAGAATGCCAACCTGCGTGAGTCCCACATTGAAGCGTTGGGTAATGTACAGCGAGAAGAACGGGAATAGCAAGTACCCGCCCAACCGGTCGATAAAAGTACCCAGCATTAAGACCCAGAAGGGCTTCGGGTATTCGTTATAGACTGTGAGAAGTCTTCGTTGCATTCGCGTCCCCCATCCAGGGTTAAGGGAAACGGAGAAAGTATACTCGAAAGGGGCAAATCCTCGGTTTTGTTCATAAAAACACTGCGAAATCAACCTCAGGATTTGTGTTGATCTCGTGAGGCCTGGTTCCACAACGGTGCTTACCAGGATGTAGCTATTTATTCAATCCTTCGGAACGAATTTCGGAAATAGCGCCCTGAAAGGCGGCAGCGAGCCGACCGCGCGGGTGCGCAAGCTTAGAAGAAGGGCGGGATTTCAAAAAGGGCGAGCGGGCAACAGACGGCAAGGGGGCGGAGTTAGCGCCATTCCCGAACGGCAAAATAATATAGGAGATAGAGAATCAGGACCGGCGACACAAAATTGCCGATCACACCCAATATCAAACCCAAGCTGCCGAGCTGCCAGTTAGGACTGAATATGAATAGTAAGGCTGGTAAGGTGAGGAAGATAACTAATAAGACAAAGATCTTTTTCATAGCGTTCCTTTCAAATTAGCGAATCTTCAAACATCATAAACGAAAGAAGTGAGTTCGTTGGCTTTGTCCAGACCCTTGATATTTGCCGCCGTTCCATCAAATTCCAGAACGCCCGTGCTATATTATCCGCCATCAACGGTAATCACTGGCACGAAAGGAGTAGGTATGGGCGAACGAATGCAGGATGATCAGCTGGAAGTTGGCGAACTGGATGGCAGGGGGGAAAAGCTGCCGAATCCGCCAACCGAGAATCGGAAAAAGCGTTTGCAAAGGAAGCCGACTGCCTTCGAAAGGCGAGTCGAGGAGCGGGTGACCAGGAACGTGGCCGCGGACCTGGAGGAACGCCACGCGCTAACGGAAACAGGTGTTCAGCCTCCGGCCGAGGCTGTGCCCGTTTCCGGCCCCGAGCCAACGCAATCCGAATCACCGTTCGCCCAGGCATTGCGCCTGCTGCAGGAGATTGCTTCGCCGGGCTCCTCGGCTCGCAACGACGGTGGAGATGAGTCCGCAAAGCGTTCTCAGCTCCCTGTCACTCCCCAAGCCCTTCGCTTGTTGGCCGATCTGACCGAGGAGATTGCTTCGCCGAGTTCCTCGGCTCGCAATGACACCGTAGATCAGGCTGCTAATGCATCCTCATCTCCTCGTCAACTGGCGCAAGGGGGAGCGCCAGCACCCGCCGCCAAAGCCAGCCACATCATCCAGCCTTCCGGCGGCGGGCTGCCGGTGCCGGACCTGCGCGGCGAGTACGAAAAGCGCCTGGCCGCCCTTCGCCCCGGCGACGTGGCGGGACTGATGGAGGTGAAGCGGGAGTTTCGAAAGAGAGGGCTGGAGGTTTACTAAAGGGATGAAGGATGAGGGATGAAGGAAAAGCAAAAACAATTTCGACTTATGAATTCTGAATTGCGAATTTAGAATGTCCACTTTTTCGTCTTTGCGAGGGCGTGCAACGCCCGAAGCAATCCCCAGCCCATACTAAAGGATTAAGTTTTTTGGGGATTGCTTCGTCGTACCCACTGCGTGGGTAGTCCTCGCAAAGACGGGCGATGTAAATGGAGGGAAATAACTATGACTATATACGACCAACCAAAAACAACTTACTCGGATCAGACAGCCCATGCACGCGTGATC
>CAYJMC010000076.1:0-6043 GCA_964371335.1 uncultured Anaerolineaceae bacterium | reverse complement strand
ACTTCAATTCTTTGGCAATATCCTTGGCCTTGCGAATCATTTGGTTGGTGTAGCCCCACTCGTTGTCATACCAGGCAAAGATCTTAACTAAGTTACCATCGACGACCTTAGTCATCTGCAAATCGATGATGCAGGCGTGCGCATCGCCAATGATGTCCGAAGACACAATCGGATCATTGGTTACACGGATAACGTCCTTGTAACGCGCGGTTCCGGCTTCCTTACTCAGGATTTCATTCACTTGTTCTTTAGTCGTGTTCTTTTCAGTCAGGATCACAACGTCGGACACGGAACCAACAGGAACAGGCACACGCAAAGCTACCCCATCGAATTTACCTGCATACTGTGGCAAGGCCTTGGTCGTGGCGATTGCGGCCCCAGTGCTGGTGGGCACGATATTAATGGCACCGGCCCTTCCGCGGCGTAGGTTCTTGTTGGGTCCATCCACAATTCCTTGGCCCGCTGTATAGCCGTGAACTGTAGTCATGATCGCCTTCTGGATGCCCAGATTGCGACCAATCACCTCAACAACGGGCGTCAGCGAATTGGTAGTACAACTGGCACAGGAAATGATGGTGTCGTCTTTGTCTGAATCGTTGACCCCGAACACCACTGTCGGAACATCTTCACTCTTAGTGGGGGCGGAAATGATTACATACTTTGCACCAGCTTGTAGATGCTTGGCGGCATCCTCTTTCTCAGTAAAGCGCCCAGTGCTTTCGATCACAATATCGATTTTGAGGTCCTTCCAGGGAAGGGCGGCAGGGTCCTTTTCGCTGAAGAATTTGAAACTCTTCTTGTCCACGTAAAGAGTGCCATCCTTGGCAAAGACATCCTCGCCGTAGCGGCCATAGACCGAATCGTATTTCACTAGGTAGGCAATATTATCTGCGGGGGCGATGTCATTTACTGCCACCAACTCGAGGTCCTTGGCTTCCAGGATTAATCTCAGGGCTGCCCGGCCAATGCGACCTAGACCATTTATTGCAATGCGTGCCATATTGCACCTCCAATTTTGTACATTACATTTCAGATGATTATAGTTCCCGTCTCCTTCTTCAGGTAGAGAGGTTTTGTCGCTATTTTGTGTATTGGAGTTTTCTTACTACGAAATTAGCGAAAAATAGCATCATTTGGTTGGGTTTTTCTATTGTTAAATCAAGAATCCTCCCTGATAACGAAAATGGGGAGTAAAAATGATGGCCTTTTGCCGCCATCATTTTGTACCCCTACTGCGACTCGAACGCAGGTCCCTGCCTCCGGAGGGCAGTGCTCTATCCACTGAGCTATAGGGGCGTTTGGTTTTTGAAATTTTATCATGCGAGCCTTCTAGGCTGGCTTGCTATAATCACCTCGTGCCTGCGAAACGAAAACCACATCGCACCGTGAAATCCCCGCTGCTTCATGGTGTATGCTCTGGCGCCCGAAAGTATGGCAGCCGCTGAAGCCAATCGCAAATTCAATGAATTCATCAGTGACCGTGAACTGCCTTGGTCGTCTATCACGATCACTTCATTGGCAATCCTAGTGGACTAGCGGTCTTCTTCGTTGAGTCGAGGGCTCGGCGGGATTTGTTATTGGATGAAGATCTCCTTCCGGGCTGGAAAGTTGAGATGCAGCCAGTGATTTTTCCCCACAGCCCAGCTGCTTTCGATGAGCAAATCGCATTCACCGTGAAGGCTTATCGCAGTGAGGATTGGGAGAAGTTGCAAAACGAGGATCGCCCGGTTTATGGCGCCCGCAAAGAAGCGGAGACTGCAACAGAAGATGTTTAACGCAGTTAGCTGTGTTAAAGAAGCTGCCATCAGCCTTTCCCCTCGGACTGATGGCGAGGACTTGCTGCAATGAATGGAGCGGCGGACACTGTGTTTTATACGTCTCAATGTCACAGAAGGGAATAGACGCTTGTATTTAGTTTGTAGACATTTGTACTGCTTTCGGCACGTTGACACACCGTGTTGGGGATAAAATGGAATTTGTGGAAAAGGAAATTAGGGTAGCAATTTTGGATGACCACCAAAGCGTTGTCGACGGTTATGCGTATCGCCTTTCAGCCAATAAAAACATTCAGTTGGTGGGGAGTGCTAATTACGGCGACCAACTAGAAGACTTGGTTGCCAATGGAAACGTGGACGTTTTGTTGCTAGATGTTTCAGTGCCCAATTCTGAACAAGACGAGAATCCATTTCCACTATTGAATGTGCTGCCACGCCTGCGTAGAGATTATCCGCGGATGGCCGTGCTGGTTATCTCGATGCACGGGGAGAGGCCACTGGTTCGTGCCGTGTTGGACGCGGGTGCAAACGGTTACATCCTGAAAGATGACCGCGAGGCGACACTGCAATTGGCCGAGGCAGTGACCTTGGTTAGCACGGGGGGAATCTATCTTTCAAAACAACTGCGCAACCTGTTCACCGAACCCGACCCCATGGATTCTGTTCAGAATTTGAGCAAGCGCCAGGTAGAGGCCCTTTCTATCGCTGCCGCATTCCCGGAAATCTCCACGGAAAATTTAGCCAACAAGATGAACATAGCGCCTTCCACTGTTCGTAACCTATTGTCCAAGGCCTACAAACGACTGCACGTGCGCAATCGCTCGGCGGCAATCACAAGGGCGCGGCAATTGGGGCTCATCACACCTTACCCGCCTCAAGCAGGTATCCAAAAACCTAAACAGCCGTAGGAAAATCCGCTCCCACTTTTGCGTAAAGCTGCCGGACTGGCGCAATAGCTTCTTCGAGTAATTGCTCCAAGGGCTCAGGATTCGCCAACGGAATGTTTTTCAGTAGATCTATTGCCAGCGCGTGCCGCTTTTGCAACTCATTTACGCTGAAGCTGATCGCACCACAACGTACGAGAATCGATTGCGCTTCCCTCAAGGTTCGGGAATCATCCGCTTTGCGGCGCAATTCAATAAAACGTTCGCGTTCCGGATGAGTCACGAGCTCAGCGAACAGCATTGGAAGAGGGGAGCGACCCGCAAGCCAGTCCACATTGGCGGGAACCGCCAGGCTGTCATTTAGGTCATCGTGGATTTGCATGATTTCGCCATAGATTTCCCCGAACTGCTTGAGGGCTTCGGCAACCGTGACTGTTGCTTTGCCAAAAAGCGCGCCAATGTATATGGCCACGCCAAAATACGGTGAACTCTTGGCACGGGTCACAGCCCAATAGCCCTCTTCTGTTTTGGGATTCATGATGTCCAAGTCTTGTCCGTAGGCAGTGCACCCCATCATGTGATTCAGCGCCCTTGCTGCTTTCTCGCGTTCCCGGCAACTGACGGCTGACAGCAGTACGTTGATGCCCAACGCGTTGAGGCCGACGGCCAGATTGGCGGCCCTCCCTATTCCTATTTGCCGATAGGCTCCTCGAGGGTCTTCGTCTAGGATGTCATCGATGAGAATGATGGCCATATGGGTGCAAGTAATGGCCGCCACCGCCGGGATGGCTTCTTCAGGTTCCCCGCCCACGGCTTCACACGCCTTCACGGGAAAATGCCAGGGCTACTGGCAGGTGAGTCTTTGCGCGCTCTAGGGCGCTCCTGAGGGCTTCCCACTGCGTACTCTCCGGACTGTCGAGCAGCATTTGGATTGCGTTCTGGTATAAGTTCATCTGTTCTCCATTGGAAGCTGGCGGTGCTGGCTAAACTGGGCCAGCACCGCCTCTCGGTTACTTAGTTGCGTCCCAGACTTCCCAGGCCAATTCCGAGCGAACGGCCAGGATATCCTTGAGGCTAGCTTGCGCGATGCGCAGCAGACCCACGAACGAATAGTCTTTGTTCTCCCTAGAGAACAAATTTGTATAAAATGCTTGCATCGAAACCATTTTTCTCCTTTTTGTTCATAGATTTGGCAATAGGGGGGTGGTATGTTCTCGGTTCACTGATATGACGAGGTCCTCACCTCCTTCGTAGGAAATTGATGACGGCGTCTTCAAAACCTCCGCGACGTCTTACCGAACTTTTGCTGCCAATCCTGGTCTTGACTGTTCTGCTGGCATACACCTACGCCCGTTTTTTCCTGATCTCCTACATAGGTTTTCAATTCAACGGCGCCAGTGGCAAGATTGTGGAAGTTTATGTTCCTCAAGCTATTCCCCCACGTTTAGAACCTGGGGCCACTTTGGTGGCAGTCAATGGAATAGGATGGGAGGAATTACATGAGGGTTTTAGAGCGAACCCCTTGGCCGAGATACGACATGGGGAAATTGTATCTCTTGAAGTCCGGAACCCGCAGGGGTTGAAGACTATCGAATGGGTAGCCCCTGGATTCAACATGCCAGAATTTTGGACCCGAATGATCAATACCTGGCCGCCAGCCTACGCGTTCTGGTTGGCTGGGACGGCTGTCCTTTTGCTAGTTCGTCCAAGGAATGAACGTTGGGCTCTGCTGGTCGCCTTCAATTACGTTACTGCTATCTGGTTCACTGCCGGCGGCCTCTCCTCGTGGGGAGTTCTAGCGAGTTCTTTCATTTTTCGGGCTGGTATCTGGATGAGCCTTCCCATCTATTTGCATTTCCACTGGAATTTCCCCAATCGTATACACCCAGTTCCACGCATTGTTTGGATTTCCCTTTACCTAATCGGCTTTGGGGGCATTATCGCTCAATGGTTTGGTTGGGTGGCAAGGGGCGCATATTTTTACGCCTTCCTGATCGCCGTTGGTGTTAGTGCGTTGATTCTGCTGGGGCGCTACATCTGGCGGCCAATCGAAAGGCGCGAAATTGGCTTACTTTTCTTTGCCACCGCAGTTGCCTTCGCGCCCGCTCTGGCTGTTGCACTTATCAGCGGCGAGTCGTCTATCAACCCTGCGCTTCCTGGTCTTTTGTTTTCAATCGTAGCCCTACCGGGCGCTTATTTTTATGTTGTTTACCGACGCCAACTAGGGGGTATGGAATTGCGCACCAATCGCTTAATTTCCCTGTACCTTTTCGCTGTGCTGCTGATCACTTTGGCTTTGGCTATATTCCCATTTTTCCCCGCTGGCCTTGAGCAAGCGGGCGGGGCCATCGTGCTTACTGCCTTGGCAACCACGCTGGTCACAAGCCTTGGTTTTCCGCCCTTTCAACGTTTTGTAGAGCGGCGCCTTCTGCGTATTCCGGAAACGCAAGATCGCTTGCTCACCGGTTTTGCGGGTCAGATCTCCACCAGTATTTCTCGTCAAAACCTGGTCAGATTGCTAAAGGAAAATGTCCTTCCCACTCTACTCATTCGGCAATCCGCCCTGCTCGATTTTGAGGATGGGGATCAATCCGGTTCGGTTGTTTACCTGCAGGGAGTGAACAAATCCCAACTCCCCAAAACGGCCGAATTGAATCTTTTAATGGCGAGTCTGCAATTAGGCAAGGTCGGCGATATACGTTCTTCTGCGGAATGGGTGCGTTTGGCTGTACTACTTCGCGTGGGAGGTTCCGTTCGCGGGCTCTGGTTGCTTGGCCGAAAAGACCCCGACGATTTGTACCATGAAAACGAGCGCGCCCTCCTTGCTTCTTTGGCAGACCAGATGGCTATTGCTTTGACTAACATCTCGCAAGCGCACAGCCTACGCGCCTTGCACAAAGCCGATATTGAGCGCCAGGAAGCCGAGCGCATTCATCTGGCGCGCGAACTGCATGATGATGTGCTCCCGCGCATCAATGAACTTGGCAACCTGACGATGAATGCGGCCAACTTGAACGCCAGTATTGATCAACTCATCGCCCACATTCGACGGATGATGGCCGGCTTGCGACCTCCGCTCTTAGACCAAGGCCTTTACCTGGCCTTGGAACAATTCGCAGAGGAGTTGAGCGCTAGGCTGGCTGAATCAACCCAAATTGTTTTTCGCGTTCCCTCGTACTTAGTTCGCTTCGAGCCAGCCGTTGAGCAACACTTTTTCCGCATCATCCAGCAAGCCTGCGAGAACGCGCTTAGCCATGGTGCGCCCAAGACTATCATCATTAGCGGGAAAATCAGTGATAGCGGCGTCGATTTGCAGGTGGAGGACGATGGGTCCGGATTCAAGCTGGAAGACGCTGGACTGGGGGACTTGTTGAAGAATCGTCA
>CAYJMC010000075.1:1852-6138 GCA_964371335.1 uncultured Anaerolineaceae bacterium | reverse complement strand
TCGGCGAAATTTAGCAAGGTGCGCCACCCGGCCCCTATTCTCAGTCTGAGCAACGCATTTAGCGAAGCCGACTTGCGCGCTTGGTTTGAGCGCGTAAGTCGTTTGGATGACCGGATTCGCCGCGCCAGCTTCGTGGCGGAGCCCAAGCTCGACGGCCTTTCAGTGGTTTTGCATTATCAAGACGGCCTCTTTGTCCAAGGCGCGACCCGCGGAAATGGTGAAGTGGGCGAAGATGTCACACTCAACCTGCGCACCCTGCGGACCCTGCCTCTGAGGATTCCAGTCAGCGGCAAAGGTCCCAAGCCGCCATTAGACATCTATGTGAGGGGTGAAGTATTTTTCACCAAGGCCGATTTTGAAGAACTTAACAAGCGGCAAGCAGCCGAAGGCGGCCAGATTTACCAGACGGCGCGCAATACTGCCGCCGGCACCTTGCGCCAGCTTGACCCCGGCATCACTGCGAAGCGGCCGCTGAACTTATTTGCATACAACATCGTCAGCGCCAGCGATGGAATTCCCGGCACCCAATGGGAAAGCCTGGAACTATTGCGCGGGCTTGGTTTCCCAGTGGCCCCAGATTCAAAGCTATGCAGAGACCTCGACGAAGTGATCGCCACCTACGAAAAGTGGAAGGCCAGGCGCGACGATTTGCCCTATGAAGTCGACGGCATGGTGATCAAAATCAACGACCTCAGGCTTGCCGAAGACCTGGGCTATGTCGGCAAGGATCCCCGCGGAGCCATCGCGTACAAATTTCCAGCGATCGAGGTAACGACGATGCTGCATGACATCGGCGTCAATGTCGGCCGCACGGGGGTGCTTACACCCTATGCGATTCTGGAACCTGTAGAAATAGGCGGGGTGATTGTGCGCCAGGCAACGCTCCACAATTTCGATTTTATAGAAGAGCGCGACATTCGTGTTGGTGACCGGGTGACCGTCAAGCGGGCAGGCGATGTCATTCCTTATGTTATCGGTCCAGTGGTTGCGGCGCGCAAAGGCAAGGAAAAGAAATACAAGCCTCCAAAGAATTGCCCGGTCTGCAGGCAGCAGGTGGAACACGTCGAAGGCGAGGTGGCGTGGTATTGCGTCAACGCGGCTTGCCCCGAACAATTGCAGCGTACCGTCGAGCATTTTGTCGGCGTGCTGGACGTGGTCGGCATGGGGGAAAAGGTCGTGGCGCAGTTGATTGCCGCCGGGTTGATTAAAGACCCAGCAGATGTTTTCTACTTGCAGAAAAAAGATCTGATGGGATTGGAAGGTTTTGCCGACAGAAAAGCTGATAACTTGCTGGAATCGATTGAAGCAGCTAAATCGCGTTCGCTGCCCTGGCTGATAGGCGCCTTGGGAATTCGGGGGGCAGGCGAAGTCGTATCCAACCTACTGGCAGAGAAGTTTCACGACCTGGATGAGTTGGCCTCGGCCAGGGTCTCGGCTATCGATGAAATTCCCGGCATTGGACCGAGCATTGCAGAAACAATTGTCGACTGGTTCTCCAATCCCAACAATCGCAATATGCTCAAGAAGCTGAAGAAGGCTGGAGTATGGCCGGTTTCTCAGCCGCGTAAAGCTCCCAGCGGACCACAGCCGTTTGCCGGACTCACCTTTGTGATCACTGGTGCGCTGCCCACCTTCAGCCGGAAGCAAGCCAAGGATTTCATCGAGAACTTGGGCGGCAAGGTGACGGATTCAGTTAGCGCCAAAACTTCTTATTTGCTTGTCGGCGAGGACGCGGGATCCAAGTTGGATAAGGCTAAACAGTTGGGGGTGAAGACTCTGGACGAGTCGGCGCTCAAGGCATTAGCGAAGAAGTAGCATCCTCCGAAAAATACCTGCTAGTTGACGGACTCGAGGCTTTAGCCGGTTTCGAACATGTCAGGCTAAAGCCTCGAGTCCTGTTTCCGTTCCTTTGCAATGGCGGTTAGGAGAACAAAGTGGGAGGTGCCACGTCGGCCTCGCTGCGCTCGATCTCCTCACAATGGTTTAAACTTGAGCTATTCCGCGTCTGCCGCGCAGCGGAAGCCAAGGCTGTTGTGATAGTAGCCGGGGACTGAGTGATAGCGCACCGTGGCTCGGATCCACCAAGGCCCATTGGCCCAGGTGCCCCCGCGCCAAATTCGCTCAGGCCCGGCGCCAAATGGGGTTTCGTTTTCGCCGCAGGGATTGGGCGGGTAGCAACTGCCAGGTCGCACATCCGGTTCTTCGCGACCATCCTCCGCATCGTAGGGGTAATCCATCGGGATAGTGTCGACCCATTCCCACACATTGCCAGCCAGATCTAAAACGCCATAGGGGCTGGCGCCAGCCGGGAAGCTGCCGACTGGCGCAGTTTGCGCATAGCCGTCGTCATAATTGTTATTAGCATGATCCTTGGGACAGTTTCCATCGCAGAAGTTGCCCTTGTCGTCACCGACCGGTTCATTGCCCCAAGTGTATTTGCGGCCATCTTCCCCGCGGGCTGCCTTTTCCCATTCTCTTTCGTTGGGTAGTCGCCGGTCAGCCCAGGCGCAATAATTGCGCGCCATGTAGAAATCTACATAAACCATTGGATAATCCGCGTACTGGGGATTGTCGTAATAATCAAAGAATAGATCGTCGACGGGGTTGCCTGTAAAAGTACCCCTGCCTAATTTCGGCGCCAGGCATTCGCCCGCATCTACACACAAGCTGTATTGACGGTTGGTTACTTCGTATTTGTCGATCCAAAATGCCGGGACGTAAACCGTGCTCACCGGATTTTCAGCGCAGGCCACGCCATTTATGCGGCAGCCTGTGTCCTTGGCTTCATCGTCGTCGGTGCCCATGTTGAATTCGCCTGCGGCAATATAGATTTGCTCCATGCCATCGACTTCGGAAACGCGGGTGTCGCCAGAAGAGAGGGCAGCGGTCCGAGGTGTCGGCGTTGGCTTCTGGGTGGGTTCAGCGGTTTGGATGCTGGTTGGCGCCGATGTTTCTCCGAACGGCGCAGCAGGAGCTGCGTTTTGGGGCGAACAGGCTGCCAACAGGACTGCTGCAAGCGGCAGACAGAGGGCAAATAGTTGCGAGGAGGTTTTTTTCATGTGGAAACCGGCAGATTGTACTCCTTTGTTGTGCTAAGGGTTGGCGTTTGACAGCCCGCGCCGCCTAAGCTAAACTCAACTTCGTCTTCCCTGGAGAAAAATGAACCAACAGCGCATCGATGACGCCATCACGAAACGTATTCAAGCTATGGTCGAGCGCGTCGAGCAGGCCAAGGGGCTTGACCTATATTATTACAACCAACCCATCACAGAGCTGCGCGGCGGCGCTCGAGTGCTGGTGCGCGGCCGCGAAATGGGCATGTTTGCCTCCTACAGTTACCTCGGACTGATCGGCCATCCGCGCATCAACAAGGCCGCCAAAGACGCCATCGACAAGTACGGCACCGGGACGCACGGCGTGCGCAGCCTGGCCGGCACGCTGGAACTGCATACGGAACTCGAGCAGACCATCTCCGATTTCAAGCATGCCGAAGCCGCGATAACTTATACGTCTGGTTATGTGACCAATCTTACGGTGGTCTCCACGTTGGTGGGACGCCATGATTACGTGTTCTCTGACAAGCTCAACCACGCCAGCATTGTGGATGGGTGCATGATGTCGGGCGCCAAGTTCCTGCGTTTCAAGCACAACGACCTGGATGATTTGCAGAAGCGGCTGGAGGAAGCGCCTGCCAGCGCTGCCAAGCTGGTGATTGCCGACGCCGTGTTCAGCATGGACGGCGACGTTATCGATCTGCCGCGCATGGTGGACCTGTGCCGAAAGCATCACGCCTGGCTAATGATCGATGAGGCGCATTCGCTGGGAGTGCTGGGCAGGACGGGACGCGGCATAGAGGAGCATTTCGGGCTCGGCGATGTGGTGGATATCAAGATGGGGACGCTGAGCAAGACGGTCCCATCAGTGGGCGGCTACGTGGCGGGGCGCAAAGACATGATCACTTACCTGCGCCATGCCAGCCGCGCTTACATTTTCTCGGCTGCTCTGCCACCCGCCCAGGCGGCTGCCGCTAACGAATCCTTCAAGATAATCTTGGACGAACCGGAGCGAATTGAAAAACTGCGGGTAAATGCCGAGCAGTTTATCAAAGGCCTCAAAGGACGCGGCTTCGACACGCTCTATACCGAAACGGCAATCGTCCCGGTCCTCTGCGGCGACGACATGCTTGCGTATGCGATGACGCGCGAAGTGCAGAACAAAGACGTGTTCGTGCTGCCTGTGGTCTCCCCCGCGGTGGAACAAGGGAAGGCTCGGTTGCGTGCCACGGT
>CAYJMC010000075.1:0-1752 GCA_964371335.1 uncultured Anaerolineaceae bacterium | reverse complement strand
CAAACGAAGATTCAAATCGTTGAAAATGGACTTAAATTCAGTGTAGATACCGCAGGAGGGCATAAGACCGGCTTCTACCTCGACCAACGCGAAAACAGGTTGATCGCTCGCGGGTTGGGCGCCCATCGCGAAGTTCTGGATTGTTTCTCCTACACTGGCGGATTTGCAGCTAATGCGTTGAAGGGTGGGGCGGCTTCCGTGACGCTGGTCGAGGATTCGGCGCAGGCGCTGGTTCTGGCCCGTGAGAATATTGCGCTAAACGGCCTGGACACCGGAGTCTGCGAATTCATCGACGGCGACGCTTTCCAAGTGTTGCGTCGCTTCCGCGACGAGGCGCGCCAATTTGATCTGGTGATCCTGGATCCGCCAAAATTCGCGCCGACCAAGGCACAAGCCGAGCGGGCTGCTCGCGGCTACAAGGATATAAACCTGCTGGCCTTCAAGCTGCTGCGTCCCGGCGGTCTACTGGTCACCTTCTCGTGCTCTGGTGGCATCGACGCGGCGCTTTTCCAGAAGATCGTGGCGGGCGCCGCCCAGGACGCAGGCGTCGATGCCCGCATCCTGTGGCACTTGAGCCAGGGGCCAGATCATCCGGTGGCGCTGAATTTCCCAGAGGGAGAATATTTGAAGGGGTTTGTGGTGGAGGTGCGTAACAACTAGTCCAAGGTTTAAAGTTGGATTCTTGAATGCTTAGCCCGAGCAGGTCTGAGCCCATGCATCTAAGTCAAGATTTTTCAAGATCGCGCTGACGCCCAGGTCAGTAGCCTGAGGGCAGAAGTCGCTTGTTTGCATGCCCTCTTCGATGTATTCGATAGCGAATACAGGTTTGTTGGATTCAATGAATGGAAGCATCTCTTCGCACCAATCCTGGGCGAAGCAACTCTCGGTGAGAGCCCATTCGAAGTAAGGTTCGAGTTCTTTGCTTAACTCGGGAACATTCTTTAATCCAATGGCGAGACCGCGGGAGTGCGCCTCTTCTGAGAGCCATTGCACATAGGCAATGGCTTCATCCTGTGTCAACTCGAATCCGGTTTCATTGGTGAAGCCATCCAGGTTGTCGGGGTCCACTCCGTCGAAACCCTTTTCGGCGCAAAGCTTCAATCGAGCCTGCATGATGGGCGCCAGCGCGGCCAGGTTGCTGGTGTCCAGCCAGCGTTCTCCCGGCCAATCCTCGTAATCGGCGCCGATGACTTCGGCCGGAAAGTCGCCAGCGTCCGGGCGCCAATCTTCCCAAGCGCCTGCGTTCAGGTAGCAGATGACATGCTTTCCTTGCGCGTGAAGCTCTTCGATCAGCTCTGCTTGCGTGTCGAAGAGGTCGAGATCGTAGATGTCCACGTCCAGACTGGTGTCGATAATCTCGCCTGTGAACTGGATCTGCCAACTGCTGCCCGGTAAAGGATGCCACCAGAATGGCGTCGCGTTGGTTGGCGTTTCAACGTTTGCGATGTGGGGTGGAAGAGTTGTGATAGGAGCTGTTTCAGTTTCGGCCGCAATAAGCCCAGATGCGCATGAGGTAATGAAGATTGCGAAGGACAATAAAAATTTCTTCATGGGATGAGTGTACTCGGTTTCGCAAGCTTTCCATTTTGTGACAACAATGAGAGCTAGGTTAATGTGATAACAATAAGGGTCTTACCTCGTTTAGCAACAGTGGGCAATCGCCCAAGGAGGTTTCAATGGCAACACAAGAAGATCGTAGAAAACGAGGCCTGTTTTTGATTCTTGGCCTGGTTGCTTTGTTGCTGCTGGCTG
>CAYJMC010000074.1:0-6162 GCA_964371335.1 uncultured Anaerolineaceae bacterium | reverse complement strand
CTCACCCATGGCCACGTTCCCCGCTCCATCTGTGAGGAAGATCAATAGCGGCATCACATCTGGATGCAGGCGTTTCTCGCGCGTGACCACGTCGTGGGCCAGGAACAAGCCAGCAGACAGCGGAGTCTTGCCACCCACGGGGATATCCACCAGGGCGCGCTGCGCCAATTGAACTGAGTTGGTCGGCGGCAGAATTAAATTCGCACGGTCCTTCTGAAAAACGATCAACCCTACGCGGTCGCGACGCTGGTACGCATCAGCGAGCAAAGACAAAATGGCGCCCTTAGTTGCCGACATGCGCTCCGCCACCGCCATGGACCAGGATGCGTCGACCACGAATAACACCAGGTTCGCTGTCCGCTTTACACGAACTTTGCGCTGTAAATCTTGCGGCTGGATGGCAAAAGCTACTTTCTCGCGCTGCTTACTACGCTTCTTCTGGTAGGGGGCGGCGGCGCGAAAGGTTGCGTCGAAGGCGATATCGCTCTTGTCCTCGCCAGCCGGCCGCGCCTGGATGTAACGGCCGCGCTTGCGCTCCGTGTGAGTACGAGAACGCCTTCCGCTTTGGCGGCGGGTGATTTTGTCCAGGGGGTTGTCTATCTTGCGTGGGGTGAAGGTTTCGCTAGGCCTTACCTTCTGACCGCCTTCCCACCAATGGGCGTTGCCGCTGTCGAAAACTTCCTGCGGACCCGGCTCGGGAGTGCGGTCCTTCGGTTCAGCTTCGCTGGCTTGTTGCTGGTCTAAGCCTTTTTTTTTACGGGTTCCTTCTCGTCGGACTCTTCCTCGGCTTCCACCTCAGACTCCCCCTGAGCCGCAGCCTGCCGCTGCATCTCGGCGATGCGTTCCTGCAACTCCGTTACCGTGATCTCAGTCTGGTGGAAGGGACCGCGTTTGATGCGGTGAGGCAATGCCAATTCGGCGGCGATGGCAATGTCGAGATCGCTGATGGCCTTGCGAGCGTCGAAGGCGGCCTGAGCGCGGGCGGTTTTGAGGATCACCAAGTCGCCGCGGTGGCCGTCCACTTGGAGTGACGAGGTCAGGGCAGCAATCGAGATCAAATCGCGCGAAGTGTATTCCACATTGTCGACTACTTCGCGAGCGGCGATGATCTTCTTGGCCAATTCCTTCTCTTTGGGTTCCCAATCTCGATAAAAGGCATCTGGGTTGCCTTCGAATTTCAAATTACGTTCCATGATTTGCACACGCTGCCGTGCCTCGCGGATGCCGCGGATGTCTACAGCTAAGGCGAAGCGGTCCAGCAACTGCGGGCGCAGGTCGCCTTCTTCTGGATTCATGGTGCCAATTAAGATGAAACGCGCCGGATGGCTGAAGGAAATTCCTTCACGCTCCACGATATTTACGCCCATAGCCGCTGAATCGAGGAGCAAGTCCACCACGTGGTCATCGAGCAAGTTCACTTCGTCGATATAGAGCAAGCCACGGTTGGCGGCCGCCAGCACGCCGGGTTCGAAATGCTTTTCTCCCTGCTTGATCGCCTTTTCGATGTCCAGGGTGCCTACTACCCGGTCTTCCGTGGCGCTCACCGGTAAGTCGATGAAGCCGATCTTGCGCTTCACTACTTTCATATCTTCGCCGCTGGCCTTGTGCTCCTTGGCCCAGTCGGACCAGGATTCCGGGGCATGCGGATCATCGTTGAACGGCGAATCGGCGATGACTTCAATCTCGGGCAGCAACGCAGCCATGGCACGCGCTGCGGTGGATTTGGCCGTGCCGCGTTCACCGCGGATCAACACACCGCCGATGCGCTGGTCGACCGCGTTGAGGATCAGGGCGCGCTTCATGCGCTCCTGGCCCACAATGGCGGTGAAAGGATAAATGCTGAGCCTGTTCATCATTTTTAGGGCCGCGGTATGTTATCACAGGCACAAATGCATTGAAATTTGAGTTTTTTTGGCTAAAGATTGGCGATTGGAGAAGGAGAATTTGATATTGGCTACTCATTATTTCCTCTTTAGCTTTTCCAAGGCCAAGGGCTGATAGCCAACGGCTAAGCCGCTTTTTTAGCGGTTATAATAGCCGCCATCTTAATAACGGAGTAACCAAAACTAAATGGAGCAAAACGAAATCCCCCAGACGGGGGAGCAGGCCGCGGCGAAACCTCTCGAGGCTGCAAAGCCGGCGCCCGGCCTGACCATGGAGCAGCTGCTCAATCAGGGTGATTTAAACCTGGACATGCCCAAGCCCGGCGACATGCGCATGGGTATGATCGCCAGTATCTCGGATGATGAGGTACTGGTGAGCATCGGGGGTAAAACCGAAGGCGTGATCCCGGCGCGTGAACTCGAGGCGATGAGCCCCGAGGAGCGTGCCAATCTCAAGGTTGGCCAGGAGATCCAGGTCTACATCGTCAGCCCTGAGGGGAGCAAGGGCATCATGCAGCTCTCCTACACTCGCTCAATGGAAGACGATGATTGGGGCAAAGCGGAAGCGCTGCTCAAATCGAAGGAAGCCTATCAGGGCAAAGTTGAAGGCTTCAACAAGGGCGGTCTGATCGTCAGTGTAGGCCGCCTGCGAGGGTTCGTCCCTGCTTCGCAAGTGAGCCAAACACGCCGCATGCGCTACAAGGGTGACACCCCCGAGCAGCGGTGGAGTGAAATGATCGGCGAAAGCTTGGTGGCCCGGGTTATCGAAGTGGACCGTGAGCGCCGCCGCCTTATCCTCTCTGAGCGCGCCGCCGCCCAAGAATCCCGCGAGGCGCTCAAAGAGCGTCTGCTCACCGAGATTCATATCGGCGATGTGCGCAAGGGGCGCGTGACCAGCCTGGCTGACTTCGGCGCCTTCGTGAACATCAATGGCGCCGACGGCCTCGTGCATCTCTCCGAGCTTTCCTGGGAGCGCATCGATCATCCCAATAAGATGCTCGCGGTTGGCGATGAAGTCGAAGTGAAAGTGATCAGCATCGACACGGAACGCAAGCGGATCGGTCTCTCCATGCGCCAATTGCAGAAAGACCCCTGGGATGATAATGTCGAGGATTATCACGTTGGCCAGATTGTTGAAGGCACTATCACGCGCCTGGTGAAGTTCGGCGCTTTTGCCCGCATCGATGACCACGTCGAAGGACTCATCCACATCTCCGAGCTCAGCGAAGATCGCATCGAGCATCCCAAGGAAGTGGTGAAAGAGGGCGACAAGCTGGCGTTGCGGGTAATCAAGATCGAACCCGATCGCCGCCGAATCGGCCTCTCGCTGCGCAAAGTTGACTCGGCGCAATTCAGCGACATGGATTACGAAGCTGCCATGGCTGAAGCCGGTTCCTCCGAGGCCCCCGCAGCCGAGCCCGCGACTCCGGTGGAAAACACTCCCCAAGACACCGCTGAACCCATCGAGGAAACGAAGGCCGAGAACCATTCTGGCAATCATGTCGAAGAAGTAAAAGCTGAAGAAGCCGTGCCTGAGTCCGTGGAACCGAAAACGGCCGAAGCCTGATATAAAGATATTGAGATTCGCAAGAGCGCACAGGTCTGTGCGCTCTTTTTTTTTCGTATCTGCGTTATGGCGTAAAGCAATTTCTCCACATTAATGATTCTCTGCTCTAGGCAACCCCCTTTTTGGTAGAATCTCGCCAAACTGAAAGAGCAAACCGGCTCGCCCGGATGCGGGTTTCAGTTAGGAGACGTCGCCTTGGCCGGAATGGAACGCTTAACTCAACGAGCACGCCGCGTGCTCAGCCTTGCCCACCACGAAGCAGAGCGCCTGCGCCACAATTACATTGGCACCGAGCACCTGCTGCTCGGTTTGATTCGCGAAGAAGGCGGCGTGGCCGCCCGTGTTTTGCGCGAGCTGGGTCTCGAGGCGGCCCGCGTGGAAGAGATTGTCGAGCGACTCACCGGCGCCGGCCAACATGAAGGCGGCAAGATTGACCTCTCGCCCGGCACCCAACAAGTACTCGAATTTGCCTTCGAAGAAGCCCGTCGCCTGGGCAACCATTACGTCAGCACCGAGCATTTGCTGCTCGGCCTCGTGCGCTACGGCGAGGGCATTGCCCTCAATGTGTTGCGCAAACTGGGCGTTTCCCCCGAGCAGATTCGGCGCCAAACCCGCCGCGTACTGCAAGAGAGCAGCGCGCCGCGTCGAGGGGCGACAACTCCTGAGCGCCGCGGGACTCGACGCGAGTCTCGTTCGGCCAAAACCCCAATGATCGACCAGTTGGCCGTTGATCTCACCTCCCTGGCCGAAGAGGAAAAACTGGATCCCGTCATTGGCCGTGAAATGGAAATCGAACGCGTCATCCAAATCCTGGCGCGGCGCAACAAAAACAACCCCGCGCTCATCGGCGAACCCGGCGTGGGAAAAACCGCCATCGTAGAAGGCCTGGCGCAGCGTATCGTTAATGGCGATGTGCCAGCTCCGTTGTTGGGCAAACGCGTTCTCCAACTCGATGTCGGTTCGCTAGTCGCCGGCACGATGTACCGCGGCCAGTTTGAAGAGCGCCTCAAGAAAGTCATCGACGAACTCAAGGCCTCCGATGCCATCCTCTTTATCGACGAAGCCCACATGCTGGTGGGCGCCGGCGCCGCAGGCTCCTCCGTAGACGCCGCCAATATTCTCAAACCCGCGCTGTCGCGCGGCGAATTGCAAGTTATTGGCGCCACCACGCTCGATGAATACCGCAAATACATTGAAAGCGACTCCGCCCTGGAGCGCCGCTTCCAACCCATATTAGTCGACGAACCCACCGTCGAAGAGACCATCGATATTCTGCGCGGCGTACGCCCCGCTTACGAAGAACACCACCGCCTGCGCATTTCCGATGAAGCCCTCGACGCGGCCGCCCGCCTCTCGGCCCGCTACGTCACTGAGCGCTTCTTGCCCGACAAGGCTATCGATCTCATTGACGAATCCGCTTCCCGCGTGCGCATGTACAAGTCGCCCGCGGCGAAGGAAGCCAAAGCGGTCACCGAAGAATTAAAGGGATTGCGCCGCCAGCGCCTCGAAGCCGAGGACGATGGCCGCGAAGAAGAAAGCGAAACCATCCAGGCGCAGGAAGGCGAACTAGAAGCCAAACTTGAAGCTTTACGCACCACCTGGGACCGCGACAACAGCCCCATCGTTTCGGTGGACGACATTGCTGAACTGATCGCCATGTGGACCGGAGTGCCCGTCATGCAGATCGCCCAGGAGGAATCCGAACGCTTGCTGCACATGGAAGAAGAGATGCACAAAGCCATCGTCGGGCAAGACGAAGCCATCGAAGCCATTTCCAAAGCTGTGCGCCGCGCCCGCGCCGGCCTCAAGGATCCCAAGCGCCCCATCGGCTCCTTCATTTTCTTGGGGCCCACCGGCGTAGGCAAGACCGAACTCACCAAAGCGCTGGCCGGTTTCCTTTTTGGCAGCGAAGAAGCGCTGATTCAACTTGATATGTCTGAGTTCATGGAGCGCCACTCGGTGAGCCGCCTGGTCGGCGCGCCGCCTGGATACGTAGGCTACGAAGACGCCGGCCAGCTTACCGAAGCCATCCGCCGCCGCCCCTATTCCATCGTGGTCTTCGACGAAGTGGAAAAGGCGCACCCCGAAGCGCACAACATGTTGCTGCAGATCATGGAAGAAGGCCATCTCTCCGACGCCCGCGGCCGCAAAGTGGATTTCCGCAACGCCTTGATCGTCATGACCTCCAACGTAGGCGCCGATATGATCATGCGCAAGGGTGACATCGGCTTCAATCTCAAGACCGATGAAGACCTCGAAGAGCAGATGGCATATAAGGACATGCGCAAGAAGCTCACCGACGCGCTCAAGCGTGTCTTCCGCCCCGAGTTCATCAACCGCGTGGATTCGGTGATCATCTTCCGCTCGCTGAACAAGGAAAACCTGCGCCAGATCGTGAACCTGGAGATAGAGAAAGTGGCCAAGCGCCTCGAAGAGCATCAATTGGTGATCAAACCCACCGATGCCGCGCTGGACTTGCTCTCTGAGCTTGGCTACGACCGCGAATATGGCGCCCGTCCGCTCAAGCGCGTGATCCAAAACAAGATCGAAGACCCGCTCTCGGACGCGTTGCTCAACAGCGAGTTCGCTGACGGCGACACCGTAGTCATCGACGTCGAAGTGGGCGAAGAGCAGCCCGAACTCGTTCTACGCAAGGCCAAGACCAAAGGGCGCAAGAAGAAGACCTCGCCCCCGGCTCCGCCCGCCGCAGCC
>CAYJMC010000073.1:2839-6833 GCA_964371335.1 uncultured Anaerolineaceae bacterium | reverse complement strand
TAAAGAACACCCAACCCCAACCTGAGATGCCAAACAGCAGCCCATAGGCCAGCGCTGCCAGCCAGATTACAACACCGCCCGGGAAGATGGGGATGACCATGCCGAAGAGGCCAATTAGCATTACGACAAGCAGAAACGCGTTGGCTAATCCGGTAAAGAGTGACGAGAGCCAGTCGGTCATTTCTTTGTTTTGTCACTCTGAGCGAAGCGAAGAGTCCATCCGAATCACTATTAAATCAAGAAGCTGGGTCAGTGTTGACTCGGGTGGATTCTTCGCGGCGCACGGTTTGCCTTGGCAACCTTAGCTTGCTCAGAATGGCAAAATGCTATCGGCAAAGTTCGTTCAGAATCATTTTTCGGCTCGAATTACATCCACCCCGCCCATCCAGGGCGCTAATACTTTGGGAACGCGGACCGAACCATCGGCTTGCTGATTGTTCTCCAAGATGGCGATCATGACCCGCGGCAAAGCCAAGCCGGATCCGTTGATGGTGTGGACGAAGCGCGTGCCTTTTTCGCCCCTGGGGCGATAGCGAATGGCTGCGCGTCGCGCCTGGTAATCGCCAACGCGCGAGATGGAGGACACCTCCAGCCATTCACCGCAGCCCGCGGCCCAGGCCTCGATATCGAAGCTGATATGGGCGGCCTCGCTGGTGTCGCCGGCGCCCTTAAGCACCAGGCGGTATGGCAGCCCGAGCCCCTGGCAGGTGGCTTCGGCATCCGCCACCATTTGCTCGAACTCAGCGACGGAATCCTCCGGCGTGCAAAATTTATACATCTCAACCTTGTCGAACTGGTGGCCGCGTTTGATGCCGCGCACGTCGCGGCCGGCGCTCATCTTCTCTCGGCGGAAACACGGCGAATACGCCGTGTAGCGTCGCGGCAAATCAGCTTCATCGAGGATCTGGCCCATATGCAGGCCCGTGAGCGGCACTTCAGCGGTGGGGATCATGTACAGGTCTTCTTCGTGATCCTTGTAGAGGTTGTCAGCGAAGCGAGGAAGCTGCCCGGCGCCATACAATGTTTCCGAGCGCACCATAAAGGGAGTGTATTTTTCCGTATAGCCCTGGCGAATATGGAGGTCAAGCATCCAAGAGATAATGGCGCGCTGCAAGCGAGCACCGGCACCGCTAAGCACATAGAAGCGCGAGCCGGTAAGAGCCACACCCTGGTCGAAGTTGATAATGCCGAGCTGAGGGCCCAGGTCCCAGTGCGCCTTGGCCTCGAAATCGAAGTTGGGTTTATCGCCCCACTCCTTCACCACCAGGTTGGCTTCCTCGCCTCCGGCAGGGACACGGTCTTCCACGAGATTGGGCAAGGTTGCCATCAATTCGTCAAGCTGTTTGTCTACGCCGGCAAGCTCTGCATCCAGAGCGTCGATCTTATCCCCGACGGCGCGCATGGCGGCAATTTTTTCTTCGCGAACCGCCTTATCTTTGCCGGCGCCAATCTCCCTGGAAGCTTTGTTGCGCTCCGCCTTCAATGTTTCGACGTCCACCAGCAGTTCGCGGCGCCGGGAATCCAGGCTGCGGGCTTTGTCGATCAGCGCAGGATCCATGTTGCGCTTGACCATGCCTGCTTTGACCAGATCGGGCTGTTCGCGAATGAGTTCGATGTCGATCATGCGTCCTCCTAAATATCGCACAAGCACCGCATCTTTGATGCTGGGGTTTGGCGATATAGAAAACGCCCCATCGCCTTGCAGGACGAGGGGCGCCCGTGGTGCCACCTGCATTCGTTACGCATTTGGACGCGTAACCTTGTCTTCGCGCTATCGGGCGAACCCGCTGCATTTCTGCAGTCCTCTGTTCCTACGAACAACGGAGTGGAAAGCCTTCGCTCCTTGCTGCCTCGCATCAACCGGCAGATTTCTGTAAGAGGATGAGAGCGTAGCTCCGTATGAGGTGGAGAAATTATAGCAGTTAATCCACCACGTACGGGACTTCGACGATGACAACTTTCGGCGTGAAAAGCAAGCGCCAGCGCAACAGTTGCGCGGCACGGGTGTGGAGCATTCCGTGCCAGCCAACGCGAGGCACGAATTCGGGCACCACAACGGTTACTATTTCGCTGGGTTTTGTGTCTGCTGCCACCGTTTTAATGTATTTCAGCAGCGGCTCGTATAGCAGGCGATAAGGCGAGCCCAGGATTACTAAGTTAACGTCCTTGGCCCACTCCTGCCACTTGATCAGAGTCTTCTCGCCCTCACCAGCATCCGTCGCAACATGAACCGCGGTGATGTCGTTGCTCAGAGATTTGGCGAAGCGCACAGCTTCCAGGGTACCGCGGTGCACACCGGAAACAGGGATGATTACCTTTTGTTTGCGAATGGCAACGGGCTTTTTGTAGTGCTGTAATGAGAGCCGCTTAGCTAAATCTCTGTAGTGGCCCTTTATCGACAGGAATATTAAGACCAGCGTAGGCAGCAGGATCAGAATAAACCAGGCACCTTCACGGAATTTTGTTACAGCAAACACGATCATGACGATGCCTGTGCACAACGCGCCAAATCCGTTAATGATCATCTTAAGACGCCAACGCGGATCAAATGTCATTTCTGCAACATGCCCGCTTTCCACATTGGGTAATTTCTTTTTGCGGGGGTGTTTGCCATTGCCGTGTTTGCCCACTCTCCACCAGTGACGGGCCATGCCGGTTTGAGAAAGAGTAAATGAAAGAAATACACCAATGGCATACAAAGGGATAAGCGCGGTTACGCTTGCTCTAAACAAAATGATAATTACGGAAGCAACAATTGCTAACAACACAATGCCGCGGGAATAAACCAGCCGGCTGCCGCGATAAGTTAATTGACGCGGCAGGAAGCCGTCGCCCGCCTGCAAGGCGCTTAAGCGCGGGAAGTCAGCAAAGGCCGTATTGGCAGCCATGATCAGGATGATCGTAGTCGCTGTGACCAGGCCAAGGTAAAAAATACCCCGCCCCTCAAATACCGTTCGCCCGATTTGGGAAATTACGGTTTCAGTCTCCGATGGGACGGCACCAATCTGTTGGCTGAGGAAGGTAACGCTTAGAAATAGAACGCTCAATATTGCCGACATCCAAAGCAATGTGATGCCCGCGTTTCGACTACGCGGTTCTTTGAATGCCGTGATGCCATTCGATATGGCTTCTATACCGGTTAATGCCGCGGTGCCGCTGGCAAAAGCCCGTAGGATCAGGAATGCTGTCAGGCCTGTTACAGGGCCGATCAAATGCAATTCAGGCGGATCGGTCAATTGACCTAATGACCCCGTAAAATATCGGAAAAGTCCTAATCCCGCGGTCAGGAAGGCCATAACGATAAAGAAATAAGTGGGAATAGAAAAAGCGAAACCGGATTCCTTCACGCCACGTAAATTGACAGCCATGATAAAGAAAACCGCCCCGACTGCGAGTTCTATCTGGTAATTCAATAATTCAGGAAAAGCCGAAACTAATTGAGCGATCCCAGAGGACACTGAAACAGCTACGGTCAAAATGTAGTCAGTGAGCAGGGCTGCGCCTGCAGTCTGCGCGGGTAGTTCACCAAGGTTCTCGCGCGCCACGATATATGCTCCGCCGCCGCCCGGATAGGCGTGGATCGTCTGCTCGTAAGAAATCGTGACAATTATCAGCAGAACAACAATGGCTATTGAAATGGGGATGGATAGTGCAAAGGCACCGGCCCCTGCTAATGCCAGGATCACAAGGATTTCTTGCGTGGCATAGGCGGTGGAGGACAACGCGTCCGAGGCGAAGACGGCCAAACCCACGGCTTTGCCGATGGTCTGATGAGGGGCATCTGCCGATGGAAGAGGACGGCCAACCAGCCAGTTCACTACCCCCTTCTTCGGTTGAGTTCCTACATGTTTATATGAAATGTGCTCGTCTTTTTTGGCGATTTCAGCTAATTTCTTTTCTTTTGGGTCGCGCAATGCACTCCTTAAATCTTAGCCGTCGTTCCGGCGGAAAACACAAACGCCTATTATAGTCTCGCGGGTAGGCTTGTGAAGGG
>CAYJMC010000073.1:0-2739 GCA_964371335.1 uncultured Anaerolineaceae bacterium | reverse complement strand
CTGGAGATCGGCGCGGTACGTTTCGACGGGCGGCGCATTGAGGACGAATGGCATACCCTGATCAACCCTGGACGGCGCATCCCGCCTTTCATTACTCAGCTCACCGGCATCAACGACAATATGGTGCGAACGGCGCCCGCCATTCGGGATGTGGTGGCAGATTTGGCAAAATTCGCCGGCCAGGCCCCAATCCTCGGCCAGCGTATCGCCTTTGACCTCTCTTTCCTGCGCCGACACGGCCTCTTCCGCGATAACGAAGTCATCGACACCTACGATATGGCCGCGGTGTTGATGCCGCGGGCCATGCGATACAACCTGGGGGCGCTTGGCCAACAGCTCAACATCCTGTTGCCCGCCACCCACCGCGCTCTGGACGATGCCCGCGTCACCCAGGCCGTGTACCAGCAGCTTTATGAGAAGATCCTCGAACTACCTATCGATTTGCTGAACGAGATTGCCAGTCTGGGCGAGGACCAGATCTGGAGCGGCGACTGGCCGTTCCGTCAGGCGCTGAAGGCACGCGGCAGCGAAATGCTGGAATTGACCACGCGGGAGGAATGGCGCGGACCGATCTTCACGCGGCCCGGCCCTGGGGGGCAGCGGCCGCGGCAAGGCGAGGTGCCCGAGCCCAAATCCCTGGACCTGGAAGAGACCGCCGCCTTGCTGCAACATGGCGGCGCTTTTTCGAAGAGTTTCACCGCCAGCGGCGCCGAGTTCGAACAGCGCAGCCAGCAAGTGGAGATGCTGCGCGCCGTGGCGGACGCGCTGAGCTTGGGCAAACATCTGTTGGTGGAAGCGGGCACCGGCACCGGGAAATCGATGGCTTATTTGATCCCTGCAGCGCTGTGGGCGCTGAAGAACGACAGCCGCGTGGTCATTTCGACAAACACCATTAACCTGCAGGACCAGTTGATCTACAAAGATATCCCCGACCTGCAAGCCGCGCTGGGCATGCCTTTGAACGCGGCCGTGCTGAAAGGGCGCAATAATTATCTTTGCCCGCGACGACTGATCGCGCTGCGCCGCCGCGGTCCGGAAACTGCCGATGAGTTGCGCGTGTTAGGCAAAGTGCTGGTTTGGTTGCGGGATACCGAAAGCGGCGACCGCGGCGAGATCAACCTGAACGGCAACGGCGAGCGCGCCGTGTGGTCGCGCATCTCCGCCGCCGACGAGAACTGCACGGAAGAGACTTGCGTGCGGCGCATGAGCGGCATCTGCCCGTTCCACCGCGCCCACGAAGCGGCGCAGAACGCGCATCTCCTGGTGGTGAACCACGCGCTGCTGCTGGCCGACCTGGCGACAGGCAGCCGCGTGCTGCCCGAATACCAGTACCTTATCGTGGATGAGGCTCACCATCTGGAAGCCGCCACCACCAGCGCCATGAGCGTGCGCATCACTCAGACGGAACCCGAGCGCCTGCTGCGCGAACTCGGCGGCGCCAAATCCGGACAATTGGGTAGACTGCTGGTGGTTGCGCAGCATCTGCTGGAGCCCAGCGTATATGGCGCATTAAACACGCTGGTCGAACGCGCCACCGATGACGCGTTCCAATTCCAGAATCAATTCACCAAAGTATTTACCGAGCTGAAGATCTTCCTGGAAGACCAGCGCGAGGGCCGCCCACTGGGCGACTACGCGCACCAGGAGCGCATATTGGAGAGCACCCGTACGCAACCTTCTTGGGAGATGGTCGAGGTGGCCTGGGATAACTCGCGCCATATCCTGGACAATCTGCTCAGTGAAGTCGAGCAGATCAGCCGGGGGATCAAAGATATTGTGGCGCGGGATGAAGGCGAAATCGAGGACATCCGCGGAAATATCGGTAACAGCTACCGGGCGCTGAAAGACCTGAGAGACCAGATGGAGGGATTTGTCTTCAAGCCGCACGAGGGCATGGTGTATTGGGTGGAGATCAATCCGCAGCGACAACACCAGCTGACGCTGCAGGCCGCGCCTTTGCAGGTGGGCGAGTTGATGGAAGAGCACATCTGGCACAAGAAGACCGGCGTGGTGCTCACCTCGGCAACGCTGACGGCGGCGGGAGAATTCGATTACATCAAGAGGCGGCTGAACGCCCAGCATGCCGAGGAGCTGGCGCTCGGCTCACCGTTTGACTACGAGAGCGCCGCATTGCTCTACCTCATCGAAGACATCCCCGAGCCCGCCGAGCGCGCCCCCTACCAAGCCGCGGTGGAGCGTGGGTTGATCCAGCTTGCCAAAGCCGTCGGCGGCCGCACGTTGGCGCTGTTCACCTCGTACGAACAATTGCGGCGCACATCACAGGCCATTGCCGGGCCGCTGGCGGAAGCGGGCATCCAGATCTACGAGCAGGGCGAAGGGGCATCGCCGCACACCCTACTGGAGAGCTTCAAATCGAGCGAGGGGGCCGTGCTCTTGGGCACCCGTGCCTTTTGGGAAGGCGTGGATATCCCCGGGGAGGCGCTAAGCGTTTTGGCGATCATCCGCCTGCCCTTCGATGTGCCCAGCGACCCTATCGTGGCGGCGCGTTCAGAGACCTTCGAGTCGCCGTTCTATGAGTACCAGGTGCCTGAAGCCATCCTGCGCTTTCGGCAGGGCTTCGGCCGCCTGATCCGCACGCAGTCGGACCGCGGCGTGGTGGCCGTGTTCGACAAACGCATCCTGACGAAGACCTATGGGGCCTCGTTCATCGAATCGCTGCCCACCTGCACGGTGAAGCGCGGCCGCCTGGCGGATCTGCCGCGTGCGGCAAGCCAGTGG
>CAYJMC010000072.1:6090-6838 GCA_964371335.1 uncultured Anaerolineaceae bacterium | reverse complement strand
GGGGCGGCGGGGACGTACACGCGCGATACTGGCGCCGGATACGCTTTGGTATCTGCAAGCGACGCACACTTGGTAGCACTTCGACAGATGGGATATGAGCTTCTGAATAGTTCAGAATTGGTGCGGCTTGGAACCTAGCATGAGGCGCGGTATAACAACGCGTTCGACCGCGACGCGAAACTACATCGCGCGCGGTCAACGCGGACGTTAGGCACCAATGCTACAAATACCGACCGATAGCATTCATAAGTTTCTTGCCATTTTTGGCTTGGCGCTCGCTATTGCTAGTGTCGGCTTCGCCTACAAAGAACTGGAAAAATACAGAGAGATAGAAGGTCAACTAGCAAGACTCAATACCGAAATCGATTTCAGGGACATGACGTCGAAGCTCGCTGTTGCTCGATTTGAGGAGAACAAAAAACGTCTCCTTGAAAGAGCAGACTCAGGGCAGGAGATCAACTCTGCCGATGTGGACCAATTTAGGGGCGTAACGGATAAGTTGAAGTTAGAATCGGAGGCATATATTAATCTCGTTGGAGACGTCATACCGAAGATAAAGGAACTAAAGCTGGTGCAAAAGTATAGTGCCTACTATTTCCTCGCGGCAGGAATTCTTTTCGGCATGGGCGCTCTCGTGGCAGCATACGGGTTTCACCGCTGGCACGCGGATTCAAAACGCGGAGGCATGGATGACGATCACAATATTGGCGCCTAACCGGCCGTTGCACCCGATCCTCGGGAGCGGCGC
>CAYJMC010000072.1:0-6080 GCA_964371335.1 uncultured Anaerolineaceae bacterium | reverse complement strand
ACAAAAAAAATTTCGCCCCCAACCCGCCCGGCCCCCCCCACCGCGGGGCGGGGCGCCCCGCGCCCCCCCTCGGCCGGGTGAACGGTGACGTTAGATTTTTCCATCATCAACCTTGCTTATGGCTAATCCGCTCGACAGCGCGCGATACATGCTTGCAAGAGCAAAGCACCATGTGACCGAACTTGAACGGGAGATCGGCGTCTATTTGGACACTGACCCCGTGACCCCGGTCGCGGAAGAAAATGCGGCAGCCAATGAGTATGTTTACAAATTCAAGATCGTCAAACCGATGCCAGCTATGCTCAACGGCACCGCGTCCGATGCTGTCTGCAACTTGCGTTCCGCTCTCGATCAAGCTGGATACGCTTGCAGTATTGCGTCCGGTGGCAAGGGGAAAGACACTTACTTCCCGTTTGGAGATACCCCCGCAGAAGTGAGAAGTAGAGCGGCGGGAGGTTCCAGCGAAATCCCGCCAGACATCTTTACAGTCATGGAATCGTTCAAGCCATACAAGGGAGGGGATGACGCACTGTGGTCCTTGAACAAGTTGGCTAACGCCAACAAACATAGAATCCTTAGCCCGATGGCAATCATCGCCGATGAATTCCAGCTTAGGAATTTCAGGGTTTTGAGCAGCGGTCCCATGAAGGCTGCTATGAATCCGACCTGGGACCGCGACAATAATGAGATGGCATTTGCTTGGGTCAGAAAGACTTCCGACCTCAATGTCGATTGCCACGTGGAGGCCACCACGCTCGTATCGTTTGGCGAAATTGACGTCATTTATGGCCTGCCAGCGGACGGTGTCTTGAAAACTCTAATTGGCAAAGTCGATAGCATCCTCATGGCTGTTGAAGCAGAGGGTCGCCGCATCGGGATTTTTCTCAGTTGAAATAGTTATGTCTTATCTCCGCAAAAAATCTAACCCTGCGTTCGATCAGACCGCCCAAGAGCGGGCGGCTGCTCAACTTGTGCGTTATGTGTTTCAGGGAGTCTGAGAACCCCGATGCCTGATCCAAAAGACAGGGAGCCGAAACGCGAGATTGACCGCATTCGCGACAGCGCGGGCTCGATGAGCATGAATGTGCCTGGCGATGATAGCGAGATCACTGGCATGCTCACGCTCGGTGACAGCCTGCTTGTGGTGAAGCGAAAAGGGATTTATCAGATCAAGATGGCTGATCAGATTGATCCGGAGCGCACTAATCCAAACGTTCCCAACACGGTACAACGGTTGGCGGCATTCGGGTCTGATGAGGAGTTCATCGGCAAAATCCTCCTCACCGCACATGGTCTGCTCGAAAAGGGCCATCTTTCAGCCAACATCGACGCAAATGTCGCAATGGACCATGCTGCCGAGATCACGCGGAACGTCGCAGAAATGAGGAGCTTATCGGATCGCTTCACCTCTGAGGAACAGGAAGCGGTCGAAAAGTTTGAAGGAAAGATCGGAAACGATCGCTCGTTAATGCTTCCTTCAATGGTACATGTTGATATTCGTGTCCGTGAGTTCATTCAGAAGACGGATCATGCTCTCCAGAAGCTATTCGACCTCACAAAGCTGTTTTACCCCGATCTGGGTAGCGGTGGTTGGGAGAGTCTGAAGAGTCGCATTGAGGGCGAAGCTCGGATCGATAATTTCGAGGAGTTCCTAGGTGGTGCGATAGCTTTTCTCCGCACGATCAGAAACGCAAGGAACGCCGTCGAGCATGAGCAACCGCAAATGAAATTGATCGCTGCTGATTTCGCGCTAAATTCCCAAAATGAGTTGGTGCCGCCCATTGTCCAACTCGTTCACCCGAAAACGCCATTCAATGGCACTCCCATACAGGCGTTTATGTCTTCGGCCTGCGCGAACATCGCTGATGTTGTTGAGTTGATGATGGTCTTTCTATGTGCCCGACACGTTGACATCTCGGGTAACCTGTCGATAAGAGTCATCGAAATTCCTATAGACCGACGATCCAATCCAAACGTCCGATATGGTTTCGGTGTGGTGATCGGCGGGCAACTAGTTCCTCTGTCATGAATACTACACATAACTCTAAATGCAACGGACCGCCTTCGGCGCCCGTTGATTACTGACGTTAGGCCGCACAAGCATGACCGCCGAGATCATCATTGCCGCAATCGGAGTCATTGTCTCCGTCCTGGTGTACTTTGCCGGCGTGAAACACGGCGAGCGGCAGGAACGTTTGCGCCAAGAACATGAACGTCAATTGGAGGTGGATCATCAAGCACACGAGCGAGAACTGGAGCGCGAGCGCCAACAACACGAGCGTGCACTTGAGCGTGAGAGACAAGAACAGGAAATGGCATCAAAGGTTGCCGACGAATATGTTGACATGGCCCGTAGGAGGTACGATTCTGGAATTACCGCGGTCGCCCGTTTGGGCTTGGCCGCGCTAGGGTCGGATGCATTGATACGCAGAGCGATTGAGGAAATGCGCGTTCGAAGCAATACTGACCCTTGGAGCGGAAAGGCGGCGCTCATGGAAGACTTGGATCTCGTTGCCTTTTTCCGCTATGTCCGGGAGCACCGCGTGAAGTTCTTCAATACGACAGTTGAAAGCGTTGTCGAAGAAGTCCGTCGTGCAGGCGGCGAACGACGTGCAGCCTAACTCCGCAGCGCACGCGGACGCGCGGGAAGCGACGTGCGTAATTCAACTTTGTGCGCGGCGCGCCGGTGGCTGCGAACGTTAGGCCTCCCGATGAATTCACAGATCGGTCGCACTTTGCAGCAAATCGGATTCGCCAATCTTCTTTGGAACAAAATTGAAGTCCTCTGGTATCTCTATTTCACGGTTCTCTTAAAAGGAACGAGCAGAGCGCAAACCGATGCGATTTATCGGTCACTCGATACCGGCAATAAGAAGAGAGGGCTAATCCTATCGGTCTCGGCCGAAACGCTACAAGACAATTCTCCTGATTTGGCCAAGGTCCGAGACGCAATGCGACGGACAAATGAGGCCGCGACCGCGCGCAACTCATTAATTCATGCCGATTTCCACCTTACGATGGACAATGGTACGACCAACATTGGTATTTCTCGAGGCGGAGACCACTCGAAGCCGAACCGACTAGCTTCTCTGGAACTTGACGCCGCACTGTCAAACTTCATTCGAACGCTAAAGTCCCTTGTTGAGGAAGTCGAGAGCTTGCTTCCGTCAGAACCGGCTATGCCCCCTGGGGTGCCCTTCGTTCCTTTGACGTCGGTACGTTTCGTGCAATGGCTGGAAGACCTAATTGCCACCGAGGGAGGCGAGCCGCTTGATCGTCCAAATTCGTCTCCTAAGCTGGCTGCGGATGAAGCCTAACTCTAGTAGCACCCGACCGCCTTCGGCGGCGGGTGAATAGGCACGTTAGATTTCGCGAGCACATGGACCACATTCGATGAATCCCAAAGCTTTTGTCTTAATGCCACTTGCAAGCGAGTTTGACGACATCTACGAATACTTGATCCGTGGTGCGGTCAGCGAAGCTGGTTTTGATGTTGGTCGCGCAGACGATGTTCGCAATCAGCGGAATATCCTCGCTGACATTGTGCAGGCGATTGGCGCGTCTGATCTGATAATTGCCGATCTGTCAACGGCCAATCCCAACGTCTACTACGAACTCGGTCTTGCTCATGCCTTCGGGAGGAAAGTAATCCTCCTCGCGCAGGATATTGAGGAGGTACCCTTTGATCTTCGCTCCTATCGTGTGGTCACTTATACGACTCATTTTTCCCGGATCAATGAAGCAAGAGAAGAGCTCAGGCAGCTTGCCGTCGGTGCTAGGGATCGCACTGTCCAGTTTGGGAGTCCAGTATCAGATTTCAGCGTGCTATCTGGATCGGAGCCGGTTACGCCAGGTTCCGTTCTTCCAAAGGACCTTGAGGGAAGGAAAGATGATCGCGGGTTTCTAGATTTTCAGAGCGACCTAGAAGAAAGCTTTGAGATCATCTCGAATGTCCTCGCGGAAGTTGGCACCCGATTTCAGTCGCTCAATCCGGAGGTGACGACGGCAGGAGAGCAACTGCGAGATTCGACCAATACATCTACAAAGAAGCGCAGGACCATAGTACGTACCCTCGCATCTTCTTTGGAAGAATACGCAAAGTGGCTGCGTGGAGGGAACGGGCGATACCGCCAAGCGCTGGCGCGCCTAAGTGAAAGTCTAAACGCTCTTTTCAGTGGGGAGTTCAAGATTGAAGAGGACGCATTCCCCGCACTTCAGTCATTAATATCAACAATGCGCGGCGTTGAGCAACAATCACAAGTAGGACGAGAGTCGTTTTCCGGGCTGGTGACCACTATGGAAGCGATGCCACGGATCGAAAAGGAATTCAATCGAGCGAATAAGAATATGACCGACGAGATCAAGGAACTAATGAACAATATTGATCAAACGATTTCGGTTTTATCGAGAGCGCGTAATGCAGCAACACAGTTGCTTGGCGGTCGTGAAATCTAACTGCTCATTGGTGCGGACGCCTGTCGGCGCCGCACAATTCGGACGTTGGGCTCCTCGAATCGCATGGTACTGATCCGAAAAATGCGGGAAATCGATTTGGGTGCGACGTTAGCAATTGTTAACGAGGCTGCACAGGCTTATCGAGGAGTGATACCGGCTGACCGGTGGCACGAACCCTATATGCCGCCGGATGAACTGGAGGAAGAGATTGCGAACGGCGTTATATTCTGGGTCGCGGAGGAGGACGGACGTCTGATAGGGGTGATGGGGATTCAGGACAAGGGAGAAGTCGCTTTGGTACGCCACGCCTACGTCACGCCGACGATTCAGAGAAAGGGGGTGGGGACAAGGCTCCTCCGCCACGTGGAAGGACTCACGGGCAAACCCGTATTGATTGGTACCTGGGCAGACGCGTCTTGGGCCATCGAGTTCTATCAGCGGAACGGATTTACAATCGTCCCGAACAGGCACAAAGACTCCCTGCTCCAGAGATACTGGTCAATTCCCGCGAGACAGGTCGAAACGTCGGTTGTACTTGCCGATGGACGATGGATGGAAGCCCAACAGGGCGCTCCAGCGGACGGCTAACCTTAAGGCTCTTATCCGACATGCTGCCCAACTTTAAATGCAACGGACCGCCTTCGGCGGCCGTTGATTATCGACGTTGGGCCCCTTAGGAGACTGCATGGCAATTCAGACAAGTGATCGACTTGCGGTTCTCATAGACGCGGACAACGCGCAGGCGTCAATAGCTCAAGACCTATTGACGGAGATCTCCAGGTACGGAACGGCGAGCGTCAAGCGGGCTTACGGAGATTGGACGACGTCAAATTTGAAGAGTTGGAAAGAGCATCTCCATAAGCTGGCAATTCAGCCAATCCAGCAGTTCAGCTATACAACTGGCAAGAACTCTACGGATTCATCGTTGATAATCGACGCGATGGACCTTCTGCATTCAGGTAGGGTTGATGGGTTCTGCCTCGTGTCGTCGGATAGTGATTTCACCAGACTCGCCACGCGCCTTCGCGAGTCAGGTGTGGTGGTCTACGGATTTGGCGAAGCCAAGACGCCCGAACCGTTCGTATCTGCTTGCGACAAGTTCATCTACACGGAGATACTGCGTCCGAAGAAAACAGCGCCGGTCGTGCCCGCTAGTTCGACAGTCCCGCCGCCCGATGAAATTATCAGGACTGCTATAGAAGCTACCGCGAGAGAAAGCGGATGGTCTCCTTTGTCGGCCGTCGGCGCCATGATCAGCAAGACCCACCCTTCATTTGACTCGAGGAATTACGGTTTTTCGAAGCTTGGCGAGTTGGTGCGTAAACAGGATTTCTTGGAGGTCAGCGAAGTCCCTACGAGTGACGGCTCCAACAATGTGACTTTGTACGTTCGTGTTAGGGGCGCCCAACCCCGCGCTGCGGGGGACGCGCCGCAAGCGGCGCGCCTCTGAGTTTGGACGTTGGGCCTCGGCAAAGTTCGCGTGACGGGCGTATCATTGCGCTACTGATTTCTGGAGGCTCGTATGCCCACTCAGCTTGAAATTATCGAGGCCCAGGCACTGTCCCTCGCTCCCGAAGAGCGCGCACAGCTTGCTGACCGTTTAATCACGAGCCTCTTTGACGACC
>CAYJMC010000071.1:4168-6992 GCA_964371335.1 uncultured Anaerolineaceae bacterium | reverse complement strand
GCGGCGAAAGCGGACGAAGCAATCTCCAATGTTCAAATGCGTAACCTATTCCTCAGATTATTAAATCTTTGTGCCCTTTGTGTCTTTGTGGTGAGGTTTTTCCTCAATGCTATAATGCCTCTGGCTTTCTTGATTTGCAATTTGTAATTCGTAATTATTAGGAGGCCCCTTGGCTGCACCTTCTTCTGCGCTTAGAACCACGGTAACAGGTTACGCCCTGTACAAAGGGAGAGAAGGCCAATATGCCTTCCTGCTCCACCGGCTCACCGGGCTGGGCACGCTGCTCTTCTTGCTCATTCACATCCTGGATACTGCCACCGTTTATTTCATCCCCTCGCTTTACGAACATGCCATCGAGCTTTACCGTAACCCCATTTTTATGATGGGTGAGATCGGCTTAGTCTTCTCGGTGATCTATCACGGCGTTAATGGTCTGCGCATCGCCATCTTGGACCTTTGGGCGCCTGCCAAGTGGACGATTAAATTTTCGCGCAACACAGTTCGCGCCACATTGCTGGTGAGCCTGCTGCTCTGGGCGCCAGCCGGCGGCTGGATGTTTTACACCATGCTGCAGCACAGCTTCCCTGAAATCCTGCGCTCGATCGGGTTGGGAGGCTGACATGGCCGTGCGCACAGAACTCCAACCCAATTTCGAGACGATCGCCTGGCGCTGGATGCGCTACAGCGGCATTTTATTGATCCCGCTGGCGTGGATCCATGTACTCATCCAAGACGTGCTCGTCGGCGTGCATGCCATCGATATCAATTACGTCGCCCTGCGCTGGGCCAACATCGGCTGGCAGGTTTACGACATCCTGCTGCTCTCCTTTGCCTTCGCCCACGGCATGTACGGGCTGCGCCAGGTCTCCATCGAGCATTTCCCCAGGGCAAGAAGCTGGCTGAGCATAGGGATCTTTATTTTGTGGATCGTAGTTTCCATTATCGGCGCCGTTGCCATCATTGCCGGCGCCCGCCCCGAGCTTGCGTAACTCGAAAGGTCATCGACCAATATGGTGCAACATCACCAACATGAAGTAGTGATTGTCGGCGCCGGAGGCGCAGGCCTGATGGCCGCCCTCTACGCTTCACGCGGCGCAGACACCGCCGTGCTCAGCAAGCTCTACCCTACCCGCTCGCACACCGGCGCCGCCCAGGGCGGCGTGGGCGCTGCGCTGGGCAATCTGGAGCCCGACAAGAGCGAATGGCACGCCTTCGATACCGTGAAGGGCGCGGATTACCTCGGCGACCAGGACGCCATTGAATTCATGTGCGCCGAGGCTGTGCCCATTGTGTATGAATTGGAGCACATGGGCCTGCCGTTTTCGCGCACCAAAGACGGGCGCATTGCCCAACGGAGATTTGGCGGCCACACCAACAATGAGACCAAGCAGCCGGTGATGCGCGCCTGCTATGCCGCGGATCGCACCGGACACATGATCCTGCAGACCCTGTATCAACAATGCATCAAGAACAAAGTGCACTTTTATGACGAGTTCCATGTATTAGATCTGCTAATAAAAGACGGAGTTGCCAACGGCGTAGTAGCTGTGGAATTGGCGACCGGCGATCTGCACGTCTTTCATGCCAAGGCGGTTGTCTTCGCCACGGGCGGCCACGGCCGCGTGTGGGAAGTTACTTCGAATGCCTATGCTTACACCGGTGACGGCGTTGCCATTACTTTGCGCCGTGGGATTCCGGCCGAGGACATGGAATTCTTTCAATTCCATCCCACTGGGATCCGCCGCATGGGCATTTTGATCACCGAGGGCGTGCGCGGTGAAGGCGGAGTGCTGCTCAATGGCAAGGGCGAACGCTTCATGGAACGTTACGCCCCGACCGTGAAAGACCTGGCTTCTCGCGATGTGGTCAGCCGGGCTATGAATTTGGAAATCAAAGCCGGCAACGGCATCGATGGCAAACGCTACCTGCACCTCGACATGCGGCCCGAGACGGTGAACAAGTACGCGGAGCAGGACGGGCGCAAGAACCCGGATGGCACGCCCTATCGTGTAACCGGCGATCAGTTGCTGGCCAAAGTTCCCGACATTATCGATTTTGCGCGCACTTATATGAATGTGGATCCCATCAAAGAACCCATGCCGGTGCAGCCCACCGCGCACTACGCCATGGGCGGCATCCCCACCAACATGCATGCCGAGGTGGTGATCGACTCCAAGAACACGGTGATGCCCGGTCTCTATGCCGCCGGCGAAGTGGCCTGCGTTTCTGTTCACGGCGCCAATCGCCTGGGCACCAATTCCTTGCTCGATATTCTCGTGTTCGGCAAAGAAGCCGGTTTGCGCGCCGCGGAATATTCCAAAGGCGCACAATACAAGCCGTTGGAGGATGACCCGACGAGTTTCACCCGCCAGCAATTGGATCGTCTGCTTTTGAGCGATGGCGGTGGCGAAAAGTTTGTGACCATCTCTGAAGAGATGAAAGTCAAAATGATGGACGATGTCGGCGTCTTCCGCGTCGAAGCTGGTATGCGCAGTGCTGAGCAGAAGATGCGCGAATTGCGTGAACGCTACAAGAAAGTTCGCGTGGAAGACCAGAGCCGCAGGTTCAACACCGATCTGCTGAACGCATGGGAACTCGGCTGCCTGCTGGACGTAGCCCTGATAACTGCAACCTGCGCGGCGGCCCGGCAGGAAAGCCGCGGTGCGCACGCCCGCGAAGATTTCCCCAACCGCGACGACGCCACTTGGATGAAACACTCCCTGGCCTGGCTGGATGGTGATGATGTCCGGCTGGATTACAAACCGGTAGCTGTTACCAAATACCAACCCATGGCACGTGTCTATTAACCGAGGAGAGCGATGCT
>CAYJMC010000071.1:2631-4068 GCA_964371335.1 uncultured Anaerolineaceae bacterium | reverse complement strand
TAAAGATATTTCGCTACAACCCCGAGGCTGGCCGCAGCGTGCCTTCGTACGATACCTATAACGTGGAGGCGGAACCGACCGACCGCGTACTGGACCTCTTGGAATTCGTGAAATCCCATATGGACGGAACCTTATCCTTCCGGCGCTCCTGTGCCCACGGCGTCTGCGGTTCGGACGCCATGCGCATCAACGGTCGCAACAAGCTCGCCTGCAAAGTCCTGGTGAAAGAATTGGGTCGGGAGATCACTGTGGAGCCCATCCTGGGGCTGCCGGTGCTCAAAGACATGATCGTGGATATGAATCAATTCTTTGCCAGCTATCGTTCGGTGATGCCCTACCTGATCAACGACAAAGTCCCGGCCGATGGTAAGGAAAGATTACAAAGCCCCGAGCAGCGCGAGCGCTTCGACGACACCACTAAGTGCATTATGTGCGCCGCCTGCACCACATCCTGCCCGGTATTCTGGGCGGATGGCGAATATGTCGGCCCGGCCACCATTGTCAACGCCCACCGTTTCATCTTCGACAGCCGCGACATGGCTGCCAACGAGCGCCTGCAGATCCTCAGCGGCCGCGAAGGCGCCTTCCGCTGCCGCACAGCCTTCAACTGCACCGAAGCCTGCCCGCGCGAGATCCACGTTACCCAGGCGATCGCCGAGGTGAAAAACGCCGTCAGAAGCGGCGTGGAATACTAGCAAGGAAAAGGCGCACCTTCGTGCGCCTTTTTATTAATGTTGTTTGCGTAACACAAATAGGGGCGATAACGTTCTCGAGGGTGAAGGCAGGACTTCAGCTACTTCTAAACGAAGCCCTGCCTTCAACTTTTTTACCGGGGGCGTGATTCCAACCAGGGGGGATTCGACTTTTTGACCATTTCCTATATACTGAACTCAACGGGCCGCTAGATCAGGAGGATTCTATGTTTCAGCGCAAAGCGTTGCTTCCCGTTCCCGCTATTTTCGTTTTGCTGCTCTCCACCTGTGGCGGAGCAGAACCAACTGAAGCGGCCGAAATCCAGGAGGAGTCAACAGCCGCCCCGGTTGAACCCACTGCCACAGAAGTCGAAGCAGCAACGGAGACGCCGCAGATCATTTCATCTGCCTGGCTGAGCCAATTCCCGGCTTTGCCTGCTGCGCCGCAAGAAGTGACCATCACAACTGAAGATGGCCGTAACCTGGCCGGGCTGTACTATCCCGCCAAGGTGAACCCGGCGCCTATCGTGGTGCTGATGCACTGGGCCGGCGGGGACATGACCGATTGGCGCGCCATCGCCCCCTGGCTGCAGAACCGCGCCGACGAGCTCTCGCACAAAGGCGGCTTCGCCAGACCCGTCGGGCAGATCGATGGACCGTGGCTGGACGATTCTTGGTTCCCGGCCATCCTTCCAGAAGCAAGCTTTGGCGTCTTGGTCTTCGACTACAACGGCTTCGGACAGAG
>CAYJMC010000071.1:0-2531 GCA_964371335.1 uncultured Anaerolineaceae bacterium | reverse complement strand
GAGATGGCCTCAGCGCCCGTTCCGCCGGCGCCGTTTATCTACTCGGGCGATCCGCATGCAATGTTTCTGGTCGACCCCGCTATCACTCCCATCAATCCTGAGACAGGGCAAAACGCGCTTGAAATTTTCTTGGAATTTCTCGAGGACGCCACCGGTTTGCCGGTGATTCCCAATTAGATATTCGATTCTGATAGCAAAAGCCTCCCAAAGAATTTTGGGAGGCTTTTTTGGTTTCTATCGTTTTCATCCCCCCATTCATTTTTGTTGGAGATTGCTTCGTCGGCGTTGCTTCGCAACGCACTCCTCGCAATGACGGACGTGGTTACGCTTCAACTTGAAAGATCGGCCGCAGGTTAACTGCGGCCGTAATCTTTGTTTTAGCTTAGAGCTTACAGCTAATAGCTAACAGCTGTTTACGCTTCGATTTCCTGTTTCTTCTTGACCCCGCTGGGCTTGCCGGGCTTGAAGGTGGTGTTCTCGCCCTTTTCGTCGATGTCGACTACCACGGTGGCGCCGGGTTTGAAGTCACCGGCCAACAGCTGTTTGGAGAGCGGGCTTTCCACGTATTTCTGCAACGCACGGTTCAGCGGGCGGGCGCCGAAGGCGGGATCGTAACCTTGCTTGGCCAGCCATTCACGCGCCTTGGCGGAAAGCTCGACGGTCACACCCTTCTCTGCCAGGCGGTCCTGCACTTCCTTCATCTGCAGGTCCACGATCAGCATCATGTCTTCAGTGGTCAGCGGCGAGAAGGTGATGATCTCGTCGATGCGGTTGATGAACTCTGGACGGAAGGTATCGCGCAGCGCCTTTTGGATCTTCTGGCTGGACTGGCGCTCTTCTTCGCTGCCCGCTTCTTGCAGGAAGCCCAGCGAGCCAGACTTGCGCACGAATTCGGTGCCCAGGTTGCTGGTCATGATCAGCACGGTATTGCGGAAGTCCACGGTGCGGCCCTGGCCATCGGTCAAGCGGCCGTCATCCAGGATCTGCAGCAACGCGTTCCATACGTCGGGGTGCGCCTTTTCGATCTCATCGAACAGGATCACGCGGTACGGGCGGCGGCGCACAGCTTCGGTGAGCTGGCCGCCTTCTTCGTAGCCCACGTATCCAGGCGGGGCGCCAAACAGGCGCGCCGTGGTGTGCTGTTCGCGGTATTCGCTCATGTCAATGCGCACCAGCGCATCTTCATCATCGAACATGAATTCAGCCAGCGCTTTGGCCAGCTCGGTCTTGCCCACACCGGAAGGACCGATAAAGATGAACGAGCCAATGGGGCGCTTAGGATCTTTGAGTCCGGAGCGCGCCCGGCGGATAGCATCGGAGATGGCGGCAATCGCCTCGTCCTGGCCGATGATGCGTTCATGCAAACGTTCTTCCATCTTGAGCAGTTTCTCAGATTCGGTTTCCATCATTTGACTTATCGGGATGCCGGTCCACTGGGCGATCACTTCGGCGATGTCATTCACATCCACCACTTCGTCCAGCTGGTGTTCGCTTTCCCATTTCTCGCGCTTGGCCTTGAATTCTTCTTCCAGGCGCAGCCGCTCGGATTTCTTCTCGGCGGCGCGTTCATAGTTGCGTTCGGTTCCGGCTTGCTCTTCTTCGGTATGCAGCCGGTCTATTTCCGTCTTCAGGGTTTTCAGGTCATCCGGCAAAGAATAGAGAGCCACGCGCAGTTTGGCGGCGGCTTCGTCCATCAGGTCGATGGCCTTGTCCGGCAGATGGCGGTCGGTGACGTAGCGGTGGGAAAGCTTGACGGCTTCCACCAAGGCTTCGTCGGAATAACGCACGTTGTGGTGCGCCTCATAGCGGTCGCGCAGACCCATCAACATTTGAATGGTGTCTTCAACGTTCGGCTCTTCCACGTACACGGGCGCAAAGCGGCGCTCTAACGCGGCGTCTTTCTCGATGAACTTATGATATTCGTCCAGCGTGGTGGCGCCCACCGCGTGCAGTTCGCCGCGGGCCAAGGCAGGCTTCAGCATATTGGAAGCATCCATGGCGCCTTGGGCGGCGCCGGCGCCCACGACGGTGTGTAACTCGTCGATGAACAGAATGATCTCGCCGCCGGCGCGCTGGATCTCTTCCAGCGTGGCCTTGAGGCGCTCTTCGAATTCACCGCGGAAGCGCGAACCGGCGATCATGGCGCCCAGGTCCAGCGAGATGACGCGTTTGCCGCTGAGGATCTCCGGCACGTCGTTGGTGGCGATCTTTTGCGCCAACCCTTCCACAATGGCGGTCTTGCCCACACCGGCTTCGCCGATGAGCACAGGGTTGTTCTTGGTGCGGCGTGAAAGGATCTGGATCACGCGCAAAATTTCTGTATCCCGCCCGATGACCGGGTCCAGCTTGCCTTCATGGGCGAGCTTGGTCAGGTCGCGGGAGTATTTCTCCAGAGTGCGGTAGCGCGACTCGGCTTGCGGGTCGGTCACCCGTTGGCCGCCGCGCATTTGCATCACCGCGTCCAGCACGCGCTCACGGGTGATGCCTGCACCCTCCAGCAGACGGGCGGCCGGGGTGCTGCGCTCGTTGAG
>CAYJMC010000070.1:0-7193 GCA_964371335.1 uncultured Anaerolineaceae bacterium | reverse complement strand
GCGGAGCCTGTCCCGAGCGAGCCGCTGCTGCAGCGACGAGGGATCTGTGACCCGCCTAGGAGTTTGCGAAGCAAACTCCTAATAAGCGATCTTTTACTCCTCTTCGGTACCTTGCAGAGCTTTAACTATTTGCTCGCCGTATTGTTTCAATCGCCAGGGCACGCTGGCCATCAGCCTTTCGACTTCGCTAAGCTTCTTCGGATTAACCCGCGCCGCCGCTTCCATCAGGTCGCGGGGCAGGACTACATCCGATTCGACCTCCATCTCCTTGGCTGCGTTCTTGCGCCAGGCGCGCAGTTTATCCAGCCGCTCGACGAATGCTTCATCGTAAGGCGCACGCATGGGCCTGCGCAGCGGCGGAGCGTGCTCGCCCCGCTTAACCGCGTCCAGCAATCCCTTGCCGTGGCGCTGGATTTGCCCCGGCGTCATCCCCGCGATCCCTTTGAAATCCGCCGGGGTAGACGGCCGTTTGACCGCGATGGCAGTTAGCGTACTGTCGCCGATTATCTTGAACAATGGCACATCGGCGGCGGCCGCTTTGGCTTCGCGGTAGCGCGCCAGTTCCTGCAAAATGGCCGCTTGCCGCGGGTTCAGGTCGCGGGCGCCTTTGACTCGCCAGACCTCCTGGGCCTGCGGCTCACTGCTCGCTTTGATCAGGTGCGGCAACCGTTCGAAGTCCTCCTTGGCCAATTCCCAACGCCCGCGCTCCTCCAGCTCGGCCTTGAGCCGGTTACGCAACTCGATCAGGTGATGCGTATCCATGCGAGCATACTCCAGCATTTCGCGTCGTAAGGGCCGTTCACCCCAATCTGCTCGCTGGAACTTCTTCTCGAGCTTGATGCCAAATTCCTCCTCCAACAGATTACCCAGACCAACCTTCTTGCGTCCCAGAGTCCGTGCGGCAATCATGGTGTCGAAGATATTCGCCACCGGAAAACCGTAATCGCGGTTCAACACAATGAGGTCATACTCTGCTGCATGGAAGATTTTTTCGATGTCCGAGCTGCCAAATAGGGCAGCCAGTGGCGCCAGGTCCTTGACCGCCAGCGGGTCCACCACTGCGTCTTCCTCAGACGAAGAGAACTGCAGCAAGCAGAGTCGTTCTTTGTAGGCATGCAGGCTGTTGGATTCGGTGTCCACCCCCAAAAAAGCTTCCTGGGAAAGCCGTTCGGTTAATTGGCTGAGCTGCGTTGGCGTGGTGGCAATGAACAATTGGCCGTCTTTGGGCATGGCGGCAATTATAGACCTGCAAATCGTTTGATTAACCGATTAACCGATTAATGGATCCGTTAATCGGTTAATCCGTTAATCAAGCCACCACGAGATGTATACTCCTCAACATGGCAGACCTTGTTCTCGAAGGCTGGGTGTCCGTGCTCGCCGCTCTGGAAGCTGGCCGTCGGCCGATTACGGCCGTCTACATCCAGCGCGATAAAGAGGTCCGCGACGCAGGCAAGATGCGGGCTGCCGCGGCCAAGGCCGGCGTCGAGATTAAGCATGTTTCCGCAGACGAGATTGATTCTCTTGCCCAAGGCAAATCCCACGGCGGAGTGCTTGCATTCGCCGGTGAGCGTAAATTTCAAACGCTCGATGAATTAATAACCAATAACCAATTCCCAGTCTCCAGTCTCCAATCTCCATTCATCGTCATGTTGGACGGCGTCGAAGATCCCTTCAATTACGGTCAGGCTATTCGCGCCTTATATGCTGCCGGCGCCCATGGGCTCGTGGCTCCTGAGCGCAATTGGGATACCGCTCTGGCTGTAGTCACCCGCGCCTCGGCTGGCGCCTCCGAATTTATGCCCACTGCCCGCGTGAGGGACATTAAGGAAGCAATCGCCTTCTTCAAGGCGCACGGCTTCCGCATCGCCGCTACTGCCAAAGAGCGCAACAGCAAATCGGTCTATGCCGTCGATCTGCATGGTCCGCTCTTCATGCTTATTGGCGGTGAGCGCCGCGGCCTGAACGCTGCTACCCTGGCGCTCTGCGATGTGCTGCTTTCCATTCCTTACGGTCGCGACTTCAAAGCCGAATTAGATGTAACTTCTTCTACTGCCGCGCTGGCTTTTGAGGTAATGCGCCAGCGAGTGTGGCCGCAACGCCCCCACACGAAATCAGACAAGGCTGCAAAGTGAATCTGATATTCCGGAGAGGACTCAATCTTGGTGGATTCCCTACCGCTCGAAGCCCTTGACCATGCATTGCCAGGTCATTTACTCCAAAACCACCCCGACTTGAGACGTGAAAGGCGACACGGTGGTAAGATAACGTTTCGTCCAATTCAACACTGACAGAAAGCTGCCCCTTAGAGCTCACTAGGGAGAATTTATGAACAAAAACATGTTGGCATTTTCGCTCTTGCTTCTGTTTCTCGTTAGTGCCTGCTCGGGAGGCGGTGGCAACGTGCCGCCCGAATTTCAATATGTTTTTGAGGTTCCCGATGATCCGATCAGTGTCACGCCGATCCTAGACACAGAGAGGCAGGCCGAGGCAATTATTCCTGCATCAGGGGGGACCTTGAGCGTCACAGGCGCTGATGGGACCATCTTTCAGCTTGATATCCCAGCAGGCGCGCTGGTATTCGATACATTGATCCGCATGATTCCGGTCAGCACTTTGGATGGAATGCCATTCGGCAGCGACCACTATGCGGTGCAGTTTGAACCGAACGGCTTGTATTTCCATGATTTCGTTACGCTGACTATTACCCCGGCCCAGGACATTCCGATTGACCAGCAGATCGTCTTCAGCTACCTGGGGGAAGGATCGGAACTGGTCCTCGCCGCGCCGGTGGTCGATTCGAGTGAGATCAAGATCCTGATGGATCATTTCAGCGGCAGTGGGGTCACCAAAGGTCTTCTGGCAGATATCGAGCCGGTGCGTGAGCGACTGGGAGGGAGTGTAGAGAGGCGTTTGTACAGTACATTAGCGGAGAAGCTGGCATTGGAGCGACAGCGCCAGTTTTTGGGCGAGGAGACCAGCGAAGGAGTATTAGAAGCCTTTAAAGAGTTCTTTAAGGAATTTGAGGAAAAGGTGCTCAAACCGCGCCTGGACGCCGCTGGAGAAAGCTGCGCCGCTGGGCAGCTGGCCGTGCAGACTGCCATCGAGCTCAGCCGCCAAAAGCAATTAGTGGGGATTGTAGAGGGTACGCAGCTAGATATAGGTCTGTTGATAACCGTCACAGACGTTTGTATGCAGGAGGAATATGAACTGTGCCGCGATGAGCATATCATCCACAGGATCATCCCTGCCTGGTTAGGCGCGAGAAAGAATTTCGAGGTCATCGGTGGTATGGACCAAGCGGCCGCGGTGCTCGAAAAAGCCGAAGAACTTGTGCGTAAGTGCCTGACGTTTGAAATGAAATTTGAATCACAAGGCAGCTTTGATGATGGCTTTGGCGGTGGATTTACTTCCTCGGTCGAATCAACCATCGAACTCCAGTTCAACACCCAGGATTTGACTATAAAGGGGCAGGCGCCGTTGGACAATACCGCTTTTGACTACACCGACCCCGATTGCGCAGTAAGCACTACTCCCGGAGGCGGCACTTTTCAGGCCATGGACCTCTCTTACATTTCCGATACGAAATCCCCTACGGATGTTGTTGGTTATGTCCGAGATTTTAAGTTCATCTACTATCCTGGCAATACATCTGAAAGCTTTACCGTCACTTGCCCGGATCAACCCTCGTTTACCCAGCCACTCTCGCTACTTTGGACGGGTATTTATCTGATAACCCACGAGGGTGAAATGAGCGAGGCGGCAGGCGGATTTACCCTCGAAGACTGGGAGATTTTTGGCAACGAGTATTTCGCCAAGAAAGAATGGATCACAGAAGATCCCGGCGAAGGCTTGACGGAAGCAGGCACGTTCATGCTCTATCACCTGCCGGAATAATCGCACCGGGCTTTCGAAGTGATGCGCCGGACGAGTTTGGCCGCAACGTAAGTATTCAAGAAAATGAGGGTCCGGCTTGCCCTGGAATCAGCAGCACCTTTCCCTTGCTAGTTCTGCCTTCAATGTAACGGTGTGCGGCCGCCGCTTCCTTAAAAGAAAAAGTCTTGTCGACACTGACCTTCAAATTGCCGGCCTTCATCCACTCGAACAGATCGTTGGCCCGCCACAGAAATTCCTCGCGCGTCTGCAGATAATGGCCAATGCTGGGCCGGGTTAAGAATAGCGAACCTTTTTGATTGAGGACTTGCGGATTCAGGGGTTCGACAGGGCCGCTGGCCTGCCCAAACAACACCATCATTCCCCGAGGCTTGAGGCAATCCAGGCTTTTGTCGAATGTGGCCCCCCCCACGCCGTCGTACACCACATCCACACCCTTTCCCTCGGTCAAGCGTTTGACTTCGGTTGAGAAATCAACCTGCGAGTACAAGATCACTTCATCTACTCCCACTTCCCTGGCGATTTTTGCCTTCCCCTCGCTGGATGTGGTGCCCAGCACTCGGGCCCCGCAGTTCTTGGCGAGCTGCACGAGCAATTGACCCACGCCGCCCGCTGCCGCGTGGATCAACGCGGTTTCCCCGGCTTTCAAGGGATAGGTCGACATGGCCAGATAATGCGCGGTAATGCCTTGCAGCATCACTGCCGCCGCTTGCTCCGTAGTTACTTTTTCTGGGATTTTGATCGTCTTGGCGACTGGAGCAATCGCGAACTGCGCATACGCTCCGCGGCCGCTGGCCGTCGCCACCCGATCGCCGATATGGAAGTCAGTGATCTCCGGGCCCACGGCCTCCACGATTCCGGCGAGCTCGCCGCCGAGCGTGAACGGCAACGGCATCGGATACAGCCCCCTGCGCTGATAGATTTCAATGAAGTTCAGCCCGACAACTTCGACCTTGACGCGGATTTCACCCAGCCTCGGTTCCGGTATCGGTACCTGATCATATTTGAGGTGATCGGCATCCCCATATTCGTGAACGCGGATGGCTTTCATTGTCAAACCTCCTCACACAAAAATCATACCTCTGTCCGTCTTGCGAGCCCGCACATTCGCTTCGCTCAGTATAAACGCCGCGGGCGAAGCAATCCCCAAGGTTGATAGCTTGGAACGTCATTATGTTTATGCAAATCCGATATTCCGTTAACACCATTCTTTCGCTCTCTTCCTATAGTAGGGGTAATGCGCTTGTCGTTACAACAAGTGCACTTTACTAATTTTGAAGGAGTGAATCATGCCAAAAATCATAGGAATTGACTTAGGCACCACCAACAGCGTGGCTGCCGTTATGGAAGGCGGCGATCCGACGGTAATCCCGACCGCCGAAGGTTCGCGTCTGCTGCCGTCCGTAGTGGGCTTCAACAAGAACGGCGAGCGCATGGTGGGCCAAACGGCTAAACGCCAGGCCGTAATCAACCCGGAGAACACGGTTTCGTCAATCAAGCGTTTTATCGGCCGCCGCTTCGACGAAGTGGCCACCGAACGCAAGATGGTGCCATACGAAGTGGTGGAAGGCGCCGGCAACGATGTGCGCGTCAAGATCCCGGCTACCGGTAAGGAATATAGCCCGCAGGAAATCTCTGCCATGGTGCTGGGCAAGCTGAAGGCGGATGCTGAAGCTTACCTGGGCGAAAAGGTTAACCAGGCAGTCATCACAGTGCCCGCTTACTTCAACGACAGCCAGCGCCAGGCTACCAAGGACGCCGGCAAGATTGCCGGTCTCGAAGTCTTGCGCATCATCAATGAGCCAACTTCCGCCGCGTTAGCCTACGGTCTGGACAAGAAAGACAATGAAACCATCCTGGTCTTCGACCTGGGTGGTGGCACTTTTGACGTTTCCGTCCTCGAAGTGGGTGGCGGCGTCATCGAAGTCAAAGCCACCAACGGTGACACCCACCTGGGTGGCGACGACTGGGACGAAGCCATCGTCAATCACATCGCCGACGAGTTCAAGCGCGATCAAGGCATCGATCTGCGCGCCGATCGCCAGGCGCTCCAGCGTCTGCGCGAAGGCGCCGAGAAAGCCAAGATCGAACTCTCGTCCGTAATGGAAACGGAGATCAATCTGCCGTATGTGACTGCGGATGCTTCTGGTCCTAAGCACCTGGTGACCAAGCTGAGCCGCTCCAAACTGGAGCAACTCACCGAATCCCTGGTGGCTCGCCTGCGCGGCCCCTTTGAAGCCGCGCTAAAAGACGCCAACATCAAGACCGGCGACCTGGACGAAGTTGTGCTGGTGGGCGGTGCCACGCGCATGCCCATGGTGCAGGACCTCGTTCGTTCACTGACTGGCAAAGAGCCCCATAAGGGCGTCAACCCCGATGAAGTCGTTGCTGTCGGCGCCGCCATTCAAGGCGGCGTGCTCGGCGGCGAAGTCAAAGATGTGCTCCTGCTCGACGTGACTCCGCTCTCCCTGGGCGTTGAAACCCTGGGTGGGGTGATGACCAAGATGATCGAGCGCAACACCACCATCCCGGTGAAGAAGACCGAGGTCTACTCCACCGCCGATGACAACCAGACCGCTGTGGACGTACACATCTTGCAGGGTGAACGCGCGCAGGCCAAGGACAATATGAGCCTGGGCCACTTTCGCCTGGAAGGCATCCCGGCTGCACCGCGCGGTACGCCGCAAGTCGAAGTCACTTTCGACATCGACGCCAATGGCATCCTCAACGTGAGCGCCAAGGATCGCGCTTCCGGCAAAGAGCAGAAGATTACCGTGACCGCATCGACCAACCTCAAAGAGAGCGACGTCGAGCGCATGGTGAAGGAAGCTCGCGAACACGAAGGCGAAGACCGCAAGCGCCGCGAACTGGTGGAAGCCCGCAATGCCGCCGACGGCCTGGCCTACCAGACCGAGAAGACCCTCAAGGACCTTGGCGACAAAGTGCCGGCTGCCGAACGCGGCAACATCGAAAGCAAGGTCAAGGAATTGCGCGCTTCGCTCGAGGGCGAAGATAAGGAAAAGATCAAGCGCCTCAGTGAAGATTTGCAGAACGCCTTCCATGCTCTGAGTCAACAGCTGTACGCTCAGCAGCAATCCGGCCCTTCTGCGTCTTCAAACGGACACAATGGACCAAGCGCCGACGGCGCAGGCCACAAGCCCGGCGAAGGCCAAGGCGAAGTGGTCGAAGGCGAATTCCGCGACGCGTAATGAATAAATAAAAAGAGACCGCCAATTTTCTTGGCGGTCTCTTTTTTTCGTCATTGCAAGGAGGCTGAAAGCCCAGAGCCTGTCCCGAGC
>CAYJMC010000069.1:2092-7267 GCA_964371335.1 uncultured Anaerolineaceae bacterium | reverse complement strand
TTGCCGCTCAACAGCGCAGCCTTGAATTCCTTGTCCAGCAAAGCTTGGGTAGCGATAGCGTTCAGTTTGAGTTTAGACATCTCGATCTCCTTGTTGTTTCTCGTTCTCGATATTCCTTGGCGAATGGCTATTCAGTTTGAACTTTGGAGGCGCCAGGCTTAATGGCCACCACCGATACAACCACAGGCTGCAGAGGTTAGGTAGCCGCCTACACCGCCGCCGGTTGGCTGGCGGAAGGCAGGCACCACTAACACCGCCGCCCAGCGCTGGTAGCAAAAAACCTTTAGCTGTTTACATGCGGAACCTTCGGCAGGTTTTTGGCTCGAGCATTCTAGGGTGGTCCCTATGAACGCAGCTATGAGCGATTTTGACAAAAAATGGCTACCTGTCTGGGCAGCCATGCAAGCATCGATGAGATGGAATAGCGGTAGGCACATTGTATTAGAAACGCGAGTTTCTCCCAATCTACGCCTTTACGGTCAATGTTTCATAATATTCTTGCAATTCGGGCAAAGGTTCGGAGTTCAGTTCTTTGCGCAGCAAAGACTTGTACCTCTTGAAATGGGCAATAGCAGCCGAAGGGGCGCCAGAGAGCGTCAGGCATTTCATTAGCGAGAGATGGGCCTCATCTCGATAGGGATCTACAGAGACAATCCGTTCATATAATTTCTTCGCCTCGCCAAAACGTTTCTCTTGGCTTTCGATTTTTGCTAACCGAGACAAAGCTTCTACATAGATGTTACGTAGTTCCTCTCTGCGTCGATCTGCCCATTCCATGTATAGGTCTTGCAAATAAGGTGCTTGATATAGTTTGATCGCCTGGCGTAGCGTTTCACTGCGCTCGGAATCTGTCAGGCTAGGATCATTTGCCGAATGGATATAAGTTTCAAATTCAGCCACGTCGCACCAAATTTGAATGGAAGGATGCAGACTGTATTGATCGCCTTCGAACAAGATCGCGTCTTTAAATCCGAGCGCCTGGCGGACCCGCCATAGGGTCGCATGGAAATTGCTGCTGATCTTGCCAGCGCTGAAGTCGGGCCAGAAGTCTAGGCCAATAGCTTCCTTACGAGCCCTGCCTCGGTCGATAATATAAAAAAACAATCCGCGCGCTCGGCTGGATCTCCACGCTGAGCCAGGCAACAACTCTCCATTAATGCGTATCTCTCCTTGTCCAAACGCCCACACCTCAATTTGTATTGGAGGCGCCTTCTGAATTGAAGGTTCAGTTTCGAGAGCAGCTTTGCCTGTCTGGAACTTTGTCGCCCTTTCAAACAAAGACTTAATTTGTTCGGTTGGGTAGGAAAACATGATGTTTTTCATGAAATCTAAACCAGTGCGGGCGGCGACTACGAGAAATTGGTCATATCCAAGTTTTGCCGAACCCTCTAATGCCTTATAAAGCAATGTTTGTGCCTTTTTGATCTTGTTTTCTCTAAACAATGTCCGCGCGGCTAAAAATGCAGCTAGGATCTCAATCTGTGTTGGAGCAGAATTATTGCTCGTCTCCTCTAAAATAGATTTGAACTGCTTCAATGCGAGGTTGTTCTGCCCCATCGCAGCATAAACAGAGCCTAACTCAACAAGGTAGTCTCCTTTGGCAAGTGGGTTACCGGGAAAACTAGCTGCTTTTCGCAACCAGGTCATGGCTTCTTGGTATTGGCCCCGGCTTCTTTCTAGTTTTGACATTCCTAGATATGTGGCGACCAACTCGGGTTTTTCGCCGAATTGCCTGCCAAGGTTTATCGCGGCCTGGAAGTTGACAAGAGCTTCTTCCGCTTCGTCAAGGTCAAGAAACAATTCGCCGCACCCATTGAGGATCCCGATTTGCACGTCAACGCGATTGGTGGCTTTGGCATTTTGGAGCGCCAGAGTATATTCGTGCCAGGCTTCGGCATAATTTCCGGTCAGATGATTCAAGTAAGCGATATTATTTCGAACGGAAGCTAATGCACCCAGGTTACTATGGATATTCAGGTGAATTTCAAGACATTCCTGAAATGTTTTTTGTGAATTAAGGATATCTCCCTTGGAAATATAGATGAGTCCCAAATCAATAAGGCATTCTGCCAGGTCATACGAGTAAATATTTCTAAGACCGCCTTCGCTGGTGTTCACCAATTTTCGTAATCCGGTGGTTGCGTTTTGTAAATGATCGTAAGAAAGCTCAATTTCTCCTAAATAATATGACGTTATCCCCTTGAGTCTTTCGGCTTGATACCATTGCCTACTTCGTTTGGGTCGAGAGGTTTTACCTTCGATTATTTTTTGAGCCAGTGAGGCGAACGACCGCGCTTCGCGGTGTTTACCTGTAAAGCGATATGCCATCCCCTTTGTGACGTAGGCATTTGCCAGCGATTCAATATCGTTTTCTTTTTTCAAAATAGGTTCGGCGATGCTTAATAGTTTCAGGCTCGTATCGCCCCGGCTTTGGTTTAAATTTTTTGCCTGATAAAGTAATAGACGAGGTGCAAATCTGCGGCAATCCGGTGCTTTCGTGAGTTGTTCTAACCATTTCATTAACAAAACGGTACGGTCTGAAGCGTAAAATCGGCCTGCTATCGCGTCCATCCACTTGGCAGCTTCTTGCTTGTCGCCTGCCGCCAGCTTGTGGTCGATGGCGGCTTCCCACTCTTCGCGCTTCTGGTGCCAGGTTGCCGCGCGCCGGTGCAGTTCACGCAAGCGATCGGCCTGGCTGCGGGAGAAATAGTCCTGCAGGAACTCGGCGAACAATTGGTGGTAGCGGTAGCTGGCGCCCTCGTTGGTCTCTGTGCGACTGACGAAGAGGTTGCGGTCCTCCAGCGCGCGCAAGAACAACGTCGAATCCTTTCTTTCCAGCAGATAATTGCACTGGGCTTCGTTGAAATCACTCAAAATGGAAGTGGCCATCATGAAGTCACGCAATTCCGCGCTTTGCCGGTTGACCACTTCTTCGGCCAGGTATTCGTAAATCTTGGTGATGCCCCCTCTCAATTTCGGCAGCACCCCATTTTCCATAGTGCGCAAAGCCAGCAGGATGGCCACGATCCATCCGTCAGCCCGCTTGGAAAACTCCTCCGCCTGTTCGTCGCTGAGCCGCATGCGGTAGTTCTGCAGCACCAGCTTCTGCAATTCGTCGGCGCGGAAGCGCAGTTCGTCTGCGCTGATGGTCACCAGCTCGTCGCGCACGTATAGGCTGGCCGTCGGGATCCCATAGACGCTGCGCGATCCCATCAGGATGCGCAAACGGTCGGGCAGGTGCTCGAGGAGGTTTTCGACGAAGTCCACGATTTGTTGGTTTTCGCCCGCCAGATGGTAATCATCCAGGATCAGCAGCGAGAAATCCTCCACTCTCTGCTCGACCTCATTGATGAAATCGATGGCCAGCGATGGTGCATCGGGGGCGCTGCCGATGGTGTTTAGCCGCTCCTCAAGGGCGACTCCGAAACGGGGGACTTTTTGTTGGAAGCTGGCAATGAGGTGTTGGACAAATTGGACCAGGTCATTGTCTTCAGCCCCAATGCGATACCAGAGTACGATGGCGTCCACATCGGCAGCGAAATCCACCAGCAGAGTGGTTTTGCCGTAACCAGCTGGTGCGGAGACGAAAGTCAATTTGCGATGCAGGTTCTGGTGAAGGGTGTCGACCAGGCGCACCCGGCGCAAAATATCCTTGCGGCGCTGCGGCGGGCGAACTTTGGTCAATAGGATCGTCATCTTTTATTCTGAAAACGCATTTCCCATCCTGGCATTAAGCCAATCCTATCAAAAATGCAAGAGCAGGCGAGCGGGACTCCCTCGCCTTGGCCAGCCATTCATGGGAAGCGGCCTGTGAATGACCAACAGACACGCTATATTATAATTTTAGCCCCAAAACCTCCCATTTTTCCCATGCGCCCTGTTGACATTATCATAAAGAAACGCGATGGGCTCGAACTCAGCCCTGCCGAAATTCGCTTTTTTATCGAAGGTTATACCTCGGGGGCCATAACCGATTACCAAGCCTCTGCCTGGGCTATGGCCGTGCTCCTGAACGGAATGACCGATAAAGAGACGACCGAACTGACCCTTGCCATGGCTGAATCTGGTGAAACTCTGGATTTGACCGGGGTAGTGGATTTCGCTTTGGACAAGCACTCGACGGGTGGTGTAGGGGATAAGACTACACTGGTTGTCGAACCTATCGTTTCAGCCTGCGGGCTGCGGGTCGGCAAGATGTCCGGGCACGGTCTCGGCTTCAGCGGCGGCACGCTCGATAAAATGGAATCTATCCCTGGTTTCCGCACGGATCTGAGCAAAGAAGAATTCCTGCTCCAACTCAGGGAAGTCGGCTTGGTGCTTACCGGACAAACCGGCGACCTGGCACCCGCGGATGGCAAGTTGTATGCTTTGCGCGACGTGACTGGCACTGTGGACGCGCTCCCCTTGATTGCATCTTCAATCATGAGCAAGAAGATTGCCGCCGGCGCCCAGCGCATGGTGCTCGACGTTAAAGTTGGCGTCGGCGCGTTCATGAAGAATTTGGATCAGGCGCGTGCATTAGCACGCATCATGGTAAAGATCGCCAAACAAGTCAATCGCAAAGCCGTTGCTCTGCTCTCGGATATGAACCAGCCCTTGGGCAACGCGGTTGGCAATGCTTTGGAAGTTAAGGAAGCCATTGACACCCTTCAGGGTGGTGGACCGAAGGACTTCCGCGAACATTGCCTGCAGGTCGCTGGAAACTTGCTCTTGTTGGGTAAAGCGGCGGGCACATTAAGAGCTGCCAAGCAGCGCGCCGCTGCAGCGTTGGAAGACAACTCCGCCTTCGAACGTTTCCGCCAGTTAGTCATAGCCCAGGGAGGCGATGTGAGTTATGTCGATGAACCTTCGAAATTGCCAACCGCACAATTCATCGAAGAGGTTCCCTCCCCGCGTGCCGGCTATTTGAAATGGATCGACGCGAAAGAAGTCGGAGAAACTTCGGTCGAATTGGGCGCCGGGCGACTTAAGAAGGGCGAGCCCATTGACCACGCCGTTGGGATTGTCGTTCACCACAAGGTGGGCGACAAAGTAGAAAAAGGTGAACCCCTCTTCACACTCCATGCCCACGACAAAGCCAAATTAACATCTGCGCGCCAGCGAATCCTCGCCGCGCACCTATGGTCGCCGACGAAAGTAAAACCCTTGCCGTTGTTCTACGGTTCTGTGAAATAA
>CAYJMC010000069.1:0-1992 GCA_964371335.1 uncultured Anaerolineaceae bacterium | reverse complement strand
CCCGCCATAAAGGCGAAACCCAATGTTCCCGGACCTGTGTGGGTGCCAACGGCCGGGCTGACATCCGCCACCGCGGTTTCGATCGGGTTTACCCGCTTGATGCCTTCTTCGAGGAGTTTCCTGGCATCTTCCTCGGCATTGGCATGAAGCACCGCTAAATGTACCGGCGTACGGCCGGCAATGCGTTCGATTAGCAACTCTACCAGTCGGACCAGCGCCTTGCCTTTCGTGCGTACGCGCTCGACGGCTTCCAGTGCGCCCTCTTGCACTTCGAGGATAGGCTTTAGGTTCAGTGCTGTACCCAGGAATCTGGCGCCGCCGCCGATGCGCCCGCCGCGGTAAAGGAATTCCAATGTATCCACCATCAGCAAGATGCCGGTGTGTTCTTGTGTTTTCTTGACGATCTCGATGCATTCATCCAATGACTTGCCCTGCTTGGCAGCCTTCGCCCCTTCCAATAGCGGCCAGCCGGTGCCCATGGAGGCCGAGTGCGCATCCACAACCGCGATGTTGATCCCCGAGACTTGGGCCTTGGCTGCTTCCGCCGACGCTATGGTTCCGGAGAATTTCGCGGAAACATGCACAGAAAGAATGTCGCTGAAACCTTTTTTGGCTAACCCTTCATACATCTCTTTGAAATCACCCGGGGTGGGCTGGGAAGTCGTCGGCGTTTCCTTTGAAGTCGCCAGGCGTTTGTAAAATTCAGTCGGTTGGATATCGACCCCATCCCGGAATGTTTCTCCACCCCAAATAATGACCGAAGGCACGACGTTGATTTCGAAACCTTTGCTCAGTTCTTTGGGGATATAGGTAGTACTGTCGGTGACTAAAGCGATTTTGGCCATGCTTTTCTCCTGGGGAAGTGTTTGTCCTGAATCAGGTTGGGTACATATAAAACCCGCCCCTTCGTGCGAAGTCGCGTCCTTTCATTGGTGTTACCCTTGACCGCCGCATAGGCGCAAGCTACAATCCCCCGCCGTTTGGGTAGTCAAGGAAGGCTTTGCCTTCCGCAGTTGCGAGGAGGGCCGAAGGCCCGACGAAGCAATCTCCCATAACAGGTATAATCTTCAGACTAACAAGAGGAGTCCTTCATTATATGGTTCGTATTCGTTTGCGCCGCGTTGGCGGCAGATCCCAGGCCAGTTTCCGTATCGTAGCCACAGATAAGGAAAGCCCCAACAACGGCCGTTTTATCGAAATTCTTGGCTTCTATAACCCGCGCACTCAGCCGGCGACTATTCAGTTGAAGGAAGACCGCATTTACGATTGGATCGGCAAAGGCGCTCAGCCCAGCGATTCTGCGATGCAAGTCTTCAAAGTGGCAGGTTTGACTGAGCGCTATGAGCGCTTCAAGGGCGGCGAGAAGGTGGAAACCTTGCTTGCTGAAGCAGAAAGCTCTGCCTCAACGCGCAACGCCAGCCGCCAGACCCGCCGCGAGGCTCCTTCAGCCGGCAGCTCCAAGAAGAAGAAAGCCGCGGCCGCTAAACCGACTGAGGCTGCTGCCCCTCCCGCCGAGGCTGCTGCCCCTCCCGCCGAGTTGGCTCCTGCTGCCGAGGACGAGGCCCCACAGGCTGCCGAAGAAACCCCCGTCGAGTAATTTCTTTTGAAAATGAAGGAACTGATCGAATATATCGCCCGCTCTCTGGTGGATGACCCCACTCAGGTGCGGGTATTGCAGCGCAAGAAAGGGGAGAGTACTGAGATTGCGTTGAAAGTGGCCCAGGAAGATATGGGCCGCGTGATCGGTCGCAATGGCCGCGTGGCAAACGCTATACGCATTTTGCTGCAGGTGGCCGCCGCCCGCGATGGCAAGCGGGCCTTCTTGCAAATTTCGGAGCCCGAATCAAGGTAAGCCAAGGAAGGCTATGCCTTCCGCAGTTGCGAGGAGGGCTGAAAGCCCAGAGCCTGTCCCGAGCGAGCCGCTCAGCGGCGACGAGGGAAAGCAATCTCTGAGATCGTGATGGATTGTGCTTAGCAATTAGAAGGAGAAAC
>CAYJMC010000068.1:0-7722 GCA_964371335.1 uncultured Anaerolineaceae bacterium | reverse complement strand
ACCCCGAGCGAGGCGTCCAGCTCCAGCAGGGTGGCGCGTTCCGTTTCCAGCATGGACGTTGCGTTACTCGGCTTCAGTCGAGTAGCAACTCCAACGCGACGGCTTCTTTTGCCGTCGCAAGCGCCCTTTACCAGGCGTTGACCGCCTAGCAACTTAATGAGATTAGGCATTTTAGCGGCAGCGAAAGGGTTAGTTTCGGGATTATCGTCCCCGAAACCAATGCCATCCATGAATAAGAAAAGAAAGTGCATCAATCTACTCCAACGCGACGGGTGCTTTTCCCGTCGCAACGAAGCCGATGCCGTCCATAAAAAGGAAAAGAAAGCGCATCGAGCGATTGTACTAGAGGGAAATGGACCCAGATAGAGAGCCAGAGGAAGAATGAGCCCTAAAGAGGATCTTGACTCCTCTATAAATTGGGCTTAGTATGTGTTAGTTAGTTCAGTGAATTAACTAAGCTATGCCAACTAATCTTCCTGGTAACCGAGAGCTAATTCGAGCAATCAACCGCTCCAACATACTTAATTGCATCAAGACACGTGGTCCAATCTCGCGATCAGAAATCGCAAGAATCGCAGGCTTGAGTGCAGCAACAGTGTCTGGGATTACTGCGGAGCTGATCGATAGTGATTTAATCTTCGAAAAAGAAGCAGGAGATTCCCTTGGAGGACGTAGACCAATTCCTTTGGCACTAAACCCTAGGGGAGGCTATGTTATCGGATTCAAATTGGCAGAAGACCATATTACTGGGGCACTTACAGATCTTAATGCAAAGGTAATTGCAAATCGTACTTTCCGTCTTTCAGAACATTCGACCCAATCTGTAATCCTGGCATTGGAGGAGGGCGTAAAAGCTCTACTAAAAGACGGCCTCATCCACAAAGGCCAGTTGCTGGGCGTTGGCGTTGGCTTGGCAGGCATCATCGATGCCCACAATGGTGTCCTGCGTCACTCCCCCTATTTTGGTTGGAGCAACGTACCCTTGAGAGAATTACTTCAAACACACCTTGGCGTTTCTGCCGCTGTGGACAACGATGTCAATACCCTGACTTTAACGGAGCAGTGGTTTGGTGTGGGGCAGGGTGTTGACAATTTCCTGACCATCACCATTGGGCGCGGGGTTGGGCTGGGGATGGTTATCAACGGCCAGCTTTATCGAGGCGCCCAAGGAGGGGCAGGGGAGTTTGGGCACACAGTGATAGATCCCGATGGCCCAGTATGTGATTGTGGAAAACGCGGATGCCTGGAAGCACTTGTTGCCGATCCGGGATTGATCCGAGCGGCAAAAGAGAGACTGGGAGTCCAAAAGTTGACAATGGATGAACTATTGGACCGTGCACTAAGTGGCGATAAAAAAGCAAAAGGTATTTTTTCGGCTGCGGGAAAAATGTTTGCCAGAGGGATTGCTAATTTAATTAATGTGCTCAGCCCGCAGTTAATCATCATCAGCGGGGAAGGGGTACGGGCGGGCGACTTGCTTTTTGATTCTATGCATTTGGCTTTAGCCGAGTATGTAATGCCGGGACTCGCTGAAGACACAGAGATTCGGATTGAACCCTGGGATGATAATGCCTGGGCTCGGGGGGCAGCAGGCCTTGTGCTGGGAGAATTGTTTAAATCCCCCATTCATGGAATACCCGTTGCCTCAGAATAAAAAACGGAAAAAATTTTACTTGCGTTATTTCATTCACTGAAACAAGTTTTGCGATGCTAGGAGGTGCTTTTGGAGTACGGCCAACCTCATACAACAATATGAAACCGGATTCACTAGAAATTGGAGGATGAAGATGAAACACAGACACGCATTAACTGTATTGGGTCTCTTGTTGACTCTTTCACTTGTTTTGTCGGCCTGTGGCACCGCAGCAACTCCCACTGAAGAGCCGGCGGCCGCAGGACCGGCGGCTCAAGAGCCCACGGAGGCAGAGGCGCCAGCAGCCGAGCCTGTCACGATCACCTACTGGCACACCATGAGCGATCCGGAGACCGCGCAGCTTGAATTAGTTGTAGCAGCCTTTGAAGAAACAAATCCTGGCCTAACTGTGGAGACTACTCGCTTCGCCTACGATGACTTTAAACCTGCGTTGCTCACGGCCCTGGCCGGTGGGGAAGCTCCCGATACTGCTCGTATGGACATTGCCTGGGTGTCTGAATTTGCTGACCAAGGCGCCTTGCTGCAACTGGATACAGCAATGCCGGACTTTGAATCCATCGCGTCTGGAACCTTTCCAGGTCCGCTCTCGACGAACTTCTGGCAAGGTCACTACTATGGTTTGCCGCAGAACACAAACACCCAGGTCCTTCTCTGGAACGAAGAGATGTTCAGCGTAGCTGGAGTGGATGGTCCACCCGCTACGATTGATGAGTTTGCCGAAGACGCCTGTGCCCTCTCCGATCCCGCCAATGAGCAATACGGCTACGCACTGGGCGGCACCTATTTCTGGGCTCCCGCTCCCATTTTTTATGCCATGGGAGGAAAGATCGTCGATGATGACATCAGTACGGCTACCGGATATATCAATGGGCCGGAGAGCGTCGCCGCCTTCACCCTGCTCGACAATCTCTACGACCAGGGATGCGTATCTCCCAACTTGTTGGGTGGCGGCATTGGTACTTCGGATGGACACGCCACAGGCAAGTACGCCATGATCATTGATGGCCCCTGGATGGTTGATATTTACGCAGGAAACTATCCTGATTTCAATGTCAACTTCGCACCTATCCCAACTGGCGCAGACGGCACCACCAGCTCGGTGGTTGGCGGCGAAGATGTGGTGATCTTCTACGATAGCGAAAACACCGATGCCGCTATGAAATGGGCGGCTTACTTACTCAGCGATGAGGCTCAACTCATGATGGCCCAAGTAGGTGTGATCCCCACCCTATCAGGCCTGATCGGCAACCCAGAGTTGCCTTCTTACTTCGATGTCTTCCTTACTCAGTTGGAAACTGCACAGGCACGCGTCCCACACCCTGCCTGGAGCGACATGGATGGGGCGATCAACAATGCGTTCCAGCGCATGCTGCGCAACGAGCAGACTCCTCAGGAGGCGCTCGACCAAGCAGCCGAAGAGATCAACGCTCTTCTGGGCCAATAGAACCTAGCTAAGCATCTCATAAACCCCACCCATTCGAAGAATGGGTGGGGTTATCCTTGGAGAAATTCAAGCTTAGAATTCTTGTTGGTGGATTCGATTTTTGATGCGCGCGAGCCTGCGTTCCCAGTTCCATGATCTTGTCCCGGCTGTTTTGTTCATTCTGCCCGGGCTGGCGCTATTTGCTACTTTCGTAATCATTCCCATGATTTATTCTTTGCGCATCAGTTTTTATGACTGGAATATTATCCGCCCCGAATTATCTAAGTGGGAGGGTTTGCAAAACTATCTACAGGCCTTGCAGGATCCGATTTTCCGCCGCGCGGTAATCAATACTTTGGCTTATACGCTGGTTACGGTCCCAAGCCAAATGATACTGGGATTGATTGTTGCCATTCTGCTCAATCAACAAATACGGGCTAGGGCTGCGTTTCGTGTAGTGTATTACCTGCCCGTAATTACCTCCTGGGTCATCGTGAGTTTACTGTTTGAATATATGTTTAGCGGACAGGCGGGTTTGGTGAATTATGTTCTGCGCGATATCCTTCACCTGACGAAAGAAAATATCCGCTGGTTGGCTGACCCCGTCTTGACTTTTGTCCCCATTGATCTCCTGGGTATTTGGAAAGGGGTGGGTTGGACCGCGATTATTTATCTGGCAGGTCTTCAAGCGATTCCTCACCATCTTTACGAAGCTGCTGAAGTAGATGGGGCAAATTCCTTTCAGCGCTTTCGATATGTGACCCTTCCACTTCTTCGCCCCACATTGGTGTTTCTGCTTGTGTTCCTCACCATTGGCGGCTTGAATGCCTACACTTCCAACTTGTTGATTACCAATGGCGGTGATCCGCTCGACCTGACTCACTTTGTCCTGACCTTGATGTATGAAGCCACCTTTGCGCGTCTGGATTTTGGCATGGGAGCCGCCATCAGCTATCTGCTCACCATTTTTGTTTTCATTATCAGCATTTTCCAGATCAGGCTGCTGCGCACGCGCATGGAGTTTTAGCATGGGATTGCAATCGCGCCGTGACTCAAATCGCTGGCTCACTTACGTCCTCCTCATACTGGGCGCGGCCTTGGTTGCCGTTCCCTTCTGGTACATGCTGGTTACCTCTCTGAAACCCCAGTCTTATATATTCGAGATCCCCCCGAAATTATGGCCGGAGAACCCAACACTCCACAACTATACAACCGCGATGGGACGGGAGAACTTCGCCATCTATTTTCTCAATAGTTTGTTCGTTGCCGTTGCCGCCACGGGCTCCACCATGCTCATTTCTTCCTTGCTGGCATATGCCTTTGCTCGGTTGAAATTTCCCGGTAAGGAAATTCTCTTCTACGTGTTCTTACTGGGCACCATGATCCCCCCTGTGATGCTCATCATTCCGCAATTCATCATCGCAAAAACCATCACCGCGGCGACAGGCGGGGTTTTGAAACTGCTGGATTCTTTGTTGGGGTTGATTGTTGTTTATGTGACCATGAATCTTTCCATGCAAACCTTTTTGTTGCGAGGTTTTTTCGAAGGCATTCCGCGCGATCTAGAAGATGCCGCCTTCATTGATGGCGCCAGTCGCTGGATGATTTTTCGGAAGATCATCCTGCCCCTTTCGGGTCCGGGTCTGGCGGTGGTGGCCATTTCGACCTTCCTCTACAGCTGGGAAGAATTCCCCTGGGCTCACGTGGCCATTAAGGAAACCACTCGGCGCACTTTGCCTATTGCCATTGCCCTTTTTCAATCTGCGCATTTAACAGAATGGGGTCAAGTTTTCGCTGCTTCGATCGTCGCGCTTATTCCGGTTGTGATCGTTTTCGTTCTCTTCCAGCGATATTTCATCCGCGGTATTGCCACTACAGGCCTCAAGGGGTAAGAGGATGGACTTGTTGGACTTTTATCCGGCAAAAGGCACCTTCGCTCCAGGCGGAGTCATCCGGCTAATTTTCGTGATCTGCGCCGAGGAGCCCGGCAAGGGAACTATCCACCTGACCATCACCCATCTATCGGAGATCGTGGCTGAACTCGATTTCCCTTTTTCTGTTAAATCCGGGACTCAGGAGATTACGTATGACTGGCATCCAATAAATACGTCCCCGCGTGGCTTTGGAGTGTGTGCATATTTGACCGACCCCTCCTCAGAACACAATCGGCCCATCGCAACGGCCTTTGATGTGCTCGACACCTGGAGTGATTTTCCTCGTTATGGGTTTTTATGCGACTTTAGTCCGGGCCGAAAAGATATCGACCGAGTGCTGGACGCGTTGCTGAAATACCATATCAACGGGCTCCAATTTTATGATTGGCAATACCGCCACGATCAGCTAATCCCTCCTCAAAATGAGTACACCGACCCCCTGGGTCGCTCCTTATCCTTGAGAACCGTTGAAAATTTCATTGCAGCCGCGCATCCACGCAGCATTGCCGCTATGCCCTATTTGACGATTTACGCCGCCTCGAAACAATTCGCGCAGAGCCATCCTGCCTGGGCTTTATACAACGAGAAAGGCTCTCCATACCTTTTCGAAGACTTCCTCGGCTTAATGGATCCGTCCCCTGGCAGCCCCTGGAATCATCATCTCCTCGATCAATGTAAACAAGTGCTCGATAAATTGCCTTTTGATGGTTTTCACATCGATCAATTCGGAGAACCAAGATCTGGTTTTACCATTAGCGGGATCAGTGTTGATCTCCCTGCTGCGTTCTCGGGTTTTGTGAATACCCTCAAAGAACGGTGCCCCGATGCGCCAGTCACCTTCAATGCAGTCAAAAATTGGCCAATTGACGACTTAGCTGTCGCCCCACTAGACTTCCTTTACATTGAACTCTGGCCATCAACGCCAAACTACCAAGACATCGTTCGTATAATCCTTGAAGCGAGAGCCAAATCCGAAGGTAAACCATTGGTGATCGCTCTTTATCTGCCAGCTGATCGACCTGTCAACGTTCGCCTGGTGGATGCGATAATCTTGGCAAGCGGAGCTACGCGAATTGAATTAGGCGAGAACGAGCGCCTGTTGAGCGATCCGTATTTTCCGAAACACGAGGCAATCAGCGATGATTTGAAGCAAACGCTTCGAGCTTATTCTGATTTTGCCGTTCGGTATGGCGAACTGATCGGCCCTAACGCCGAAGATTTAGCAAATCTTGCGCCGAATATCCCCGAAGGTGTTTGGGCCTTGACCAGGAGAGCCGATAATGGAATAGTCATCAGCCTGATTAATATGCGCGGATTAAATAAACCACTATGGACCGAACTCCATCCAGCTCCGGAACCGCTAAGGGACTTTGCCATTCGCTTTTTCTTCGAAGATGTAATTCAACAAGTCTTTTACGCCAACCCGGATAGTAACGACCTTTCCCTGAAACTGGCAGCCTGGCGAATCGATGGCCAATCCCTTGAAGTTCAAATTCCCCACCTTGAATTCTGGACCTTGCTTCTGATCGAGACCGCGTCCCGGAAATAACTCTGCTTATGAATGGCTTAAGTCAGCGAAGTATCGAAATTATTTTGCAGAACCAAAGCGTGTCGGGGGCTTATATCGCTAGTCCGAACTTTCCTAATTACCAATACTGCTGGTTTCGTGATGGCGCCTTCATAGCCTATGCTATGGATCTTGTTGGGGAGCACAAAAGTGCGGCTCACTTTCACGCATGGGTTGCCAATATCGTCCATAGTCGTCGCCCGCTGATCAAAAATGCTGTAAGCAAGGGCCGCAAGGGAACACCCCTGAGTGCCGAGGATATGCTGAATACCCGTTATGCCCTGGATGGCAAACCTGCTGAAGAGGACTGGCCCAATTTCCAGTTAGACGGTTTTGGCACCTGGCTTTGGGCGCTCAATGAGCACCAGCGTCTCACCGGTGGCGATATACCTGCCAACTGGTTGGAAGCCGCTCGTTTGGTTGCCCAATATCTAGTCGCGCTGTGGCGCTTGCCTTGCTATGACTGTTGGGAGGAATCCCCTGAAGAACAACACACTTATACCTTGGCCTCAATCTACGGCGGCTTACGCGCTTATTCTTCTCTTTCATCAACGAATCTCGACTTAGCCCTGGAGGAGATTCTCGCTCGGATCATGTCCGAGGGAATGGTTGATGATCATTTCACAAAATCCCTGGGATCCACTGGTTTGGATGCCAACCTGCTCGGGCTCGCTCTACCTTATGAACTGGTGGAACCCGGTGACCCTCGGATGCTGGCCACGGTTTCCGCGCTCGAATTTGAACTTCGCACGCCCGGCGGAGGCTTGCGCCGCTATGTCACCGATACCTATTACGGCGGCGGCGACTGGATCCTGTTGACGGCTTGGCTGGGTTGGTACTATGCCAAAATAGGCCAGCGCACAAAGGCAGAAGAGGCGCTGCGTTGGGTAGAAGGGCAGGCGGATGCAGATGGCCAACTGCCAGAGCAAGTGCATTCAAGCTTTACATCGTCTGAACATTATCAAGAGTGGGTAAATCGGTGGGGCCCGGTTGCCAAGCCCCTGCTCTGGTCGCATGCAATGTACCTGATTCTCAAACAAAGTCTGCAAAACTGATATTTCTTTCTCCTATCAAACTGCCGGGGATAGGTGTCATCCGTCCCTGACGCATGTCCTTTGACAAGCCCCTGCTCTTACCTTAGAAT
>CAYJMC010000067.1:6080-7842 GCA_964371335.1 uncultured Anaerolineaceae bacterium | reverse complement strand
CGCGAAGGCGGCCTGACCGTGGGCGCCGGCGTGATTACTAAGATCTTGGAATAAGGTAGTATTGAAAGCGTAGGAATTAACCATGGCTGGAAAAAAAGGCGTGCGTGTCATCATCACCTTGGAGTGTACGGAATGCCATGAGCGCAATTACACTTCCGAGAAAAGCCGCCGCAACGATCAGAACCGGCTGGAGATGACCAAGTTTTGCCCGCGCTGCAAAGTGCATCGTTTGCATCGCGAGACGAAGTAAAACCTTGCGAAGGTTGACGAAAAGATTAATATGACTTCAAGCCCAACCCTTCGCAAGGTTGCAGTTGTCACAGGCGAGTAGCTCAACTGGTAGAGCACCGGTCTCCAAAACCGGGGGTTGTGGGTTCGATTCCTGCCTCGCCTGCCTGTGGCTTGCCGTGAGCGAGCACTGGAGAAGGCAAGCTCGGCCCAGCCGAGCGCGTTCTCCAAAGCGATTGCGCCGCTTGGCTTCGCCAAGTAGCAATCGCAAAGGCCGCTGCCAAGCGGCTTTTTAACCGGTGAAAAAGAGGTGTCATGACGTTCAAATCAGTGCATAAGGAACCCAACGCCATTCAGCGTTGGTATCGAGAGACGATCAGCGAATTGCGCCGTGTATCGTGGCCCACTCGCTCGGAGGCGAGAAACCTGACGATTATTGTCATTATCGTGATGGTCATTATGGCGATCATTTTGGGCGGCTTGGACTGGCTTTTCTTCCGATTCTTCGGAACTTTACTGGGCCGCTAGAGGAAATTGGTTAGTGAGTTTGAATGGTTGAAGAGAACGAAAGCATAGCGCCTGAAGAGCAGGCGGAAAAAATCGCCGATGAGAAATCGGCTGATGAGGCGATTCAAGACGCCAACCTCGCCGCGCGCGAACAACACGAACCTGTAGAACCCGAGGCCGAAGTGCCTCTGGCCGAGTCGCCTTTGGTAGACGCCAGTGAGGCCGCGGCCCCTGACGAGAAGGATGAATCGCAGGCTGCGGATCAGGAAACTGAGGTTTCTGCTCGATTGGGAGAAGGTGAGCTGATCGAAGATCAACCACTTGTCCAAGAAGAGCAAGCCGCGGACATGGCTGCTGAAGAAAAGGAACAGGTGGCGCTCGAGGTTGAGACAAAGTCCACGCGACCTTCCTTGGAAAAAGTGGAAGATACCGTGGCGCGCCGCAGCGAAGAAGGCATTCCCGACCTGAGCCAGGTTCCGCAAGTAGATAGCGAACATGGTGATGGCCGCGCCTGGTATGTCGTGCACTGCTACTCGGGATACGAGAACAAAGTCCGCCACAACCTCGAACAGCGTATCGAATCTATGGGCATGAAGGATCAAATCTTCGATGTGGTCGTGCCCACTGAAGAAGAGATTGAAGTTAAGGAAGGCAAGCGCCGCACGGTCGAGCGCCGCGTTTTCCCTGGATATATCCTGGTGAACATGCGCCTCACCGAAGAATCTTGGTACGTGGTTCGCAATACTCCTGGAGTGACCAGCTTCGTTGGCCAAGGCAACACGCCGTTGCCCCTGCGCCCGGAGGAAGTCTCCCAAATTGTGAAGCGCATGGAAGCGGAAGCGCCGCGCATCAAGGTCACGTTCAAACAGGGCGAGCGCGTGCGCATCGTGGACGGTCCCTTCAACGATTTTCGCGGCACCGTGTCGGAAATCGATATGGAGCGCGCCAAGGTGCGTGTGATGGTGAATTTCTTCGGCCGCGAAACACCGGTCGAGCTGGATTTCTTGCAGGTAGAAAAAGCTTAGTG
>CAYJMC010000067.1:0-5980 GCA_964371335.1 uncultured Anaerolineaceae bacterium | reverse complement strand
GGATTGTCAAAACTTGAGGGCAATCCGATAACACCGCAAAGGAGAAGGAATGGCAAAGAAGTTAAAAGCAGTTGTCACAGTGCGAATTGAAGCGGGGAAAGCCAGCCCGGCGCCGCCAATCGGCCCCGCGCTTGCAGGACACGGTATCAACCTGATGGGTTTCTGCAAAGAGTACAACGCCCGCACGGCAAACCGCATGGGTGATGTAATCCCGGCAGAGGTGTCGATCTATAGTGATGGATCGTTTACTTTCATCCTCAAGACTCCACCTGCGGCGATCTTGCTTGCCAAAGCGGCTGGCGTCGAAAAAGGATCCGGCGAACCGAATCGCCAGAAGGTTGGCGAAGTGACTCGCGCGCAGGTGCGCGAGATCGCCGAAATCAAGATGCCCGATCTGAATGCCAATAACATTGAAGCCGCAATGAAACAGATCGAAGGCACCGCCCGTAATATGGGTATCGTTGTAAAAGACTAGTTAATAGTGGGAGAGTCTTCATAGGACTCGCCAATACCACAAGGAGAAACAATGGCACATCGAGGAAAAAAATATAAAGCCGCGGCCGCGAAAGTTGAAGCCGGCCGCCAATACTCACCAACCGAAGCTGTCGCGTTGGTGAAAGAAACGGCCTACACCAAGTTCGACTCGACCATTGAAGTTCACATGCGCCTGGGCGTTGACCCGCGTAAAGCGGATGAGCAGGTGCGCGATGTGGTTGTGCTGCCTCATGGCTTGGGTAAGACGGTACGTGTCCTGGTCTTCGCCAAAGGCGAAGGCAGCCGTCTCGCTCGCGATGCCGGTGCCGACGCAGTGGCAGATGATGACGCCACGCTCAAGAAGATCGAGGGCGGATGGATGGATTTCGATGTGGCCATCGCTACCCCAGACATGATGGGCGCCGTTGGCCGCTTGGGCCGCGTGCTCGGTCCCCGCGGACTGATGCCCAACCCGAAAGCCGGCACCGTGGTCCCCGAGAAAGACCTGCCGCGTGCGGTCAAAGAAGCAAAAGCTGGCCGTATTGAGTTCCGCCTGGATAAGACAGCCAACCTGCATGTGGCCATAGGCAAGGCTTCATTTGATACTACGCAACTTTCCGAGAATTTTGCCGCCCTTATGGAAGCCGTGGTGAAAGCCCGACCGGCCGCTGCCAAGGGACAGTTCATTCGCACTCTAACGCTGACCGCAACTATGGGCCCAGGCGTGCGCGTGGACCCGATGCAAGCACAAACCATGAACGTCAAGGAGTAGGATTCTGTAGTAAAATCTTGCCCTTGTTAGCCGCCGACAGATAAAGGCGGCCCCGCCGGATGGCGTCCCGCCGAAGGCGTCCCGCCGAAGGCGTCCCGCCGAAGGCGGTACTTTACCCGAGACAGCAGGTGTGGAGCTTGACGCCCCACTTAATGGCCTGCCGAGGTAGAGGCAACTGATCGCAGAATCAGATTACTGCGTAAAGGAGTCTTTGCTTCGTCTCAGGAGCAAAGACTTTTTGTTTAGGAGGTGAAAGCCCTTGGCGCTTTCGAAGGAAGAAAAACAAACTATTGTGGCTGAGTATGAAGACTGGCTGAAGAAATCAGAGGCTGTCTTCCTCACCGAGTACACCGGTCTCACCATGCCCGCGTTCGACGAACTGCGCAAACGTGTGCGGGAAGCCGGTGGTGAATATCACGTGGTGAAGAACACCCTTGGCAAGCTGGCTTTCAAGTCAGCCGGCCTGGATGTGCCGGAGGATTATTGGCTGGCCAGCACCGCATTGGGTGTCGCATTTTCGGACGCCCCCGGTGTAGCGAAAGCAATCGCGGATTTCGCCAGGGGCAAGGAAGCCGTCAAGATCAAAGGTGGATTCCTTGGCACCAAGCATCTGACTTCGCAAGAAGTCATTCGCCTGGCCACCCTGCCTTCGCTGCCCGTGGTGCGCGCTCAGTTCTTGGCGCTGCTCAATACCCCGGCAACCCAAATCGCCCGTTTACTGGCCGAACCTGGCCGCCGGGTAGCTCAAGTGTTGAAGGCCTACGCGGACAAAGCCGCGGCAGCCTGACCTGAATTCAAAAAATAAGAATTGACTAGGAGATAGAAATGGCTGATCTAGAAAAATTAGTAGAAGAACTGGGCAAACTCAGCGTCGTGGAAGCGGCTGAGCTCGTATCCAAACTCGAAGAGGCATGGGGTGTTTCCGCTGCCGCCCCGGTGGCCATGGCTGCCGCTCCCGCTGCCGCCGGCGCTGCCCCCGCTGCCGAAGAGAAGACAGAATTCGACGTGATCATCAAGGATGCTGGCCCCAAGAAGATCGAGGTCATCAAGGTGATGCGCCAATTCACAAACCTGGGTCTTGGCGAAGCCAAGGCGCAAGTCGAGGCCGGCAACGCCAAGATGCTCGAAGCAGTTAGCAAGGAAGTTGCCAACGACGCCAAGGCCAAGCTTGAGGCCGCCGGCGCGGTGGTCGAGTTGAAATAGCTTTAATGACAGAAAAAACGTGGCCGCTTTCGGGCGGCCTTCGTTTTTAACAGCGGCAATTCGTTCTTTTTGAGGCTATGATATAGTCAATTCGCACTAGTTTTTGGAGCGCAATCCCATGGCAGCTAGGATATTGATCATCGAAGACGACGAAGCAATTCTGGCCTTCTTGCGGCGCGGCTTGGGCTTCGAAGGTTATGAAGTGGAGACTGCTGAGACGGGCCAGAAAGGTCTTGCGCTGGCTGGCGGCAATCGCCCAGACTTGGTCGTGCTGGATTGGATGCTGCCGGGGATGGATGGGCTCGAAGTCTGCAAACGGTTGCGGGCCACTGGCAAAGTCCCCATTTTGATGCTGACGGCGAAGGATTCGGTCAGCGACCGGGTGCTGGGGTTGGACGCCGGAGCTGACGACTACATGGTCAAACCCTTCAACCTGGATGAGTTGCTGGCCCGCATTCGTGCGCTGCTGCGCCGCACACAGACTCCCAAACAGAAATCCTACACCTTTGCTGATCTCGTGCTGGATACCGGCACGCGCAGGGCGCAGCGCGGCGAGCGGGTCATTGACCTGACTGCCAAGGAATATGAATTGCTGGAATTATTCATGCGCAACCCGCGGCAGGTACTCACCCGCGAGATGATTTACGACGATGTGTGGGGCTATGACTTTGGGGGCGAGAGCAATATTATCGAGGTGTATATCCGCTATCTCCGCCAAAAACTGGAAGACGGCAAAGAGCCACGTTTGCTGCACACGGTGCGCGGCATGGGATACGTGCTGCGCGAAGACGAATAACTGAATGTCCTTAAGGGCGCGCCTGACCCTGTTTTATACGGTTGTGCTGGGCGTCGTCCTGGTGTTGTTTGGCCTGGCGGTGTATGGCCTCGTCTCCGTCGTGCAATTGCGCCAGGTGGATGCCACCCTGGAACGCACCGCCCGTGATCTCATCTTGGTCACCCGGATCAACGATGAAGGGGACTTTGTCCTCTCGGAGAGGGTATCTCTCGACTCCAGCGTCATCATACAAATCTGGGATACCAGTAATCGCCTGGTGGGGTTGACCCCCTCGGTCGAACCCGATAGTCCGTTTCGGCAGCCTCTGGATTCTGCCAATTTTTCCTCGACCGTACCTGTGTACAACTCGGTCACCATTGGGAGTGTGCACTTTCGCGTGCTGACGGTTCCTCTGCACTCCGGGGATACCCCCATTGGTGTGCTGCAAAGTGGAACTTCGCTGACCATTATCGATGGGCTGCGCAATGAGATCGTGGGCTACCTGATCGTGCTCAGTGTCATCGGCATAATATTGGCGGGCATGTTCGGCTTGATGACCGGCCGCCGAGCGCTGACTCCCCTCGCCGCCGTGACCGATACCGCCTTACAGATCACCCGCGCCGACGACCTCTCTCGGCGCATCCCGACCCGCGGCATCGTGGACGATGAGGTCGGCAAACTGATCACCGCCTTCAACGACACCCTGGGTCGCCTGGAGAAACTGTTTGCCACGCAGCGGCGTTTCGTAGCTGACATCGGCCACGAATTGCGCACCCCGCTCACCGTGATTCGCGGCAACATCGACTTGATGCGCCGCATGGGTATCGAAGACCAGCAATCCTTGCACAGCATCGAGCTGGAAGTGGATCGCCTGGCGCGCCTGGTGGAAGACTTGCTGATCCTGGCTCAGGCCGAATCGGGCAAGCTCCCCATGGACAGGCGCCGCGTGGAGCTCGACACTTTGCTGCTGGAAGTGTTCAGCCAATCCCATGTGCTGGCCGCGGACCGCGTCAAACTGGAAATTGAAAAAATCGATCAGGTGCTGGTCTGCGGCGACCGGGACCGTTTGAAGCAAGTGGTGTTGAATTTGGTGGCCAACGCCATCAAGTACACCGCTGAAGGCGGCAAGGTAACTGTCAGCTTGTCTAAGCAGAATGGACAAGGCGTTTTCTCTGTGAAGGATACGGGAATGGGTATTCCCGCTGAAGATTTACCCCATGTGTTCGAACGTTTTTACCGTGGCGATAAATCTCGTTCGCGCAGCAAGGATGGGGCGGGTTTCGGTTTGGGTCTTTCCATTGCTTATTGGATTGTGCGCAATCATGGCGGCGAAATCAACGTGGAGTCGAAGTTGAATCGCGGCAGCACCTTCACCGTGCATCTCCCTCTGGCGGACCAGGATTGTGCCGATGCGACCGGTGAACTCAGCGAGCGTAAGCCTCGTGCTGTTCAGCCTGAGCGCATAGGCTAGCCCCGCCCGCTTCGAGCCACTCTTCCAGTGTGGGGCTGCTTGGGCGCCCGGCCGCTGCATCGGCATAGATATTCTCTCCCCAATGTTGGTAATCCAGCGTTTCCTGCGCCCATTCGGATTGCGGGCGTTTGGCGCCGTTGATGCCGCCGTTATACCCAGCCAGCGCCAATCCCGGAGATCCCTGGAATACTTCCAATGAATTCCGCAAATATTTCAGCCCGCGTAAGGCGTTGGTGCTTGGCGAATAAGGATTCTCGCCTTGGCTGAAATGATATGGCATCACCTGAAACAATCCCATCGCTCCGGCGCTCGAAATTGCATCCGGGTCGCCGCAGGATTCGATCTGCATCACGGTGGCCACAAGGTTCGGGTCGAGATGGTTTGCGCGGGCCCATTCAATGATTTCCAGCTCCCAGTGTAAGACTTGAGGGGTAAAAAAATTTGCGAGCTGTCCAGTCCGTGGCTGAACGTCTAGGTCATTTGTAAACGGAAGAGGGATTCTTACCAGGCCAAGGAATAGCAATACTCCAAACAGAATTACGGAAAAAGGCGGAAACAAGAAAATGGAGAGGCAGCCGACTCGTTGGGCTGCCTCTCCATCATGCTGCAAATCCTCGGAGAGAAGAACTTCTCTTTGCACAGGGATGTATTGCCCAGACTAGAATTCGCTCTGATCTACGTAGACGGGCTCGTCTACTTTATTCGGCACCAATCCATGCTGCATTGCGGGTTGCGCTACACGCCCATTATTCCCAGATTGCACTCGGCGCAGGGTGGGCGGCATAGGGCGCTGGCCACTGCTGGGCGTAGCAAACAGCTTGCTTCCGGCGGTAATCAGCGTGCCGATCACCAGGACGCGGATCAGCCAGACCAGCACCGCTATGAAGGCCGGCACCACTTGCAGCAGCGCCTCGCGGCCAAGGATGGTGTTTCCCAGGCTGCCATGCTCCAAAACGGCCACCGAGACGCCCCACCAGGTCAAAATGGCGTTCATGGTGGCGGCCAGCAGCCAGGCGGCGAACAGGTACCAGACCTCAAGCCCTTGCTTGGCGCGCAAGTCTGTGCCGTTGCTAAACATGTGGGCGATGCCGGCGAAATCGATGCTGCAGAAGGCCAGCGCCAGGATAGTGGCCCAGGCAATGCCGCCGAAACGCAGGTCGCCCAACAGGTCGCGCATGGCGAACTCGGTGGTGCTGTAGTTGAAGGCCTCGAACGCCACCAGCGCGCCGGCGATGAGCAGACCCCAGACCAGATTGCGCTGGACGCGGGCTGAAAAATTGAATTG
>CAYJMC010000066.1:0-7864 GCA_964371335.1 uncultured Anaerolineaceae bacterium | reverse complement strand
TGTTTTCGATGAGTAGCACATTCATGGCAGCAGAAAAACTATTGTTCACGTCTGAATCAGTGACGGAAGGACACCCGGACAAGATCTGCGACCAGGTGAGCGATGCGGTGCTGGATGCTTGCCTGGCGCAGGACAAGTATTCACGTGTGGCTTGCGAGACCGCGGTGAAAACGGGCTATGTGATGGTCCTGGGGGAGATCACCACCAAGGCTGTGTTGAATTTCGACCAACTGATTCGTTCGGTCATAAACGATATTGGTTACACAGACAGCGAGTACGGATTTGATGGTAATTCATGCGGCGTGTTGGTTGCTCTTTCGCAACAGTCCGGTGACATCGCTCTGGGTGTGGATAAAGCCCTCGAAGCCAAATCCGGCGAGATGATTGATAAGGAAATCGAGGCTGTCGGCGCTGGCGATCAGGGCATGATGTTCGGCTTCGCCTGCAATGAAACCAATACTCTGATGCCCATGCCCATCTACCTGGCCCACAAGCTGACCCGCAGCCTGGCGGAGAATCGCCGTAACGGACGGCTCAAGTGGCTGCGCCCAGACGGCAAGAGCCAGGTCACTGTTGAATATTCGCATGGCAAGCCCAAGCGCGTACACACCGTGCTGGTCAGCACGCAGCACGCTCCCGATATTTCCCACGCCGATATCGTTGAAGGCTTGATGGAAGAAGTGATCGGTCCCACGCTCCCCAAGGACTTGGTGGATAAAGATCTCAAGGTCTACGTGAATCCCACTGGCCGCTTTGTCATCGGTGGTCCCATGGGTGACGCCGGCGTTACCGGCCGCAAGATCATCGTCGACAGCTACGGCGGCATGGGCCGCCATGGCGGTGGTGCGTTCAGCGGCAAAGACCCCACGAAGGTGGATCGCTCAGCCGCTTATGCCGCCCGTTGGGCGGCCAAGAACATCGTGGCCGCCGGGCTGGCTGACCGTTGCGAGATTCAGGTTGCTTATGCCATCGGTATGGCCAAGCCAATGAGTGTGAACGTAGAAACATTTGGCACGGGTAAGATCCCCGATGAGCAGATCGCCAGAATTATTGACGAACATTTCGACCTGCGTCCGGGCGCTATTATCCGCGACCTGGATCTGCGCCGGCCGATTTTCAGGCAGACGGCTGCTTACGGTCACTTCGGCCGCGATGATGTAAGCTTCCCCTGGGAGAACACCAGCAAGGCAAAAGATTTAGCGAAAGCCGCCGGGTTATGATTTAAATCTACCACGCTCTCGGCATCGTACGAATTTGAGTAAAACAAAAAGCGCATCTCTTGCGCTTTTTGTTTTTGTATTGTGTCATCCTGAGCGGGTCAGCGAGGGATCCCCATAACCACGTCTTCGGCATAACTGAGTTCTGCTAGGCGATTTACGCCGTTTGCAAATGCGGCATCACCTTTCCGCTAATTCTTTCCTTCGGCTGATACCCCACCATTCGCTCCAGTATCTCGCCGTTCTTGAACAGCATCGTCGTGGGAACGCTGAGCACTTGGTAATTAATCGTCAGCTGGGTCGCCTCGTCTACATCCAACTTGGCAACCTTCACTGTCTCTCCCCATTCCTTGGCAAGTTCCTCGAGCACCGGCTCCAGGATCTTGCAGGGTTGGCACCATGCCGCGCCGAATTCCACCAATACCGGTTTCCGGGATTTCAACACTTCGGTTTCAAAATTCTCGCTTTTCACTTGCTGCAATTGACTCATCGGGCGACTCCGTTCATTGATTGGGAAATTCATCCTAGCAAGAGCAGAGAACGATGTCAAGCAGGCAGATGTCATGGGGTCTTGAGGTCAAGAAGTCTAGAAGTTATGACGTCCGGACCTTGATTTCAAGACCTCGGGACGCTTTCGCCTTTTCCCCATGATAAAATCTTGCTTCACGGGCGCGTAGCTCAACGGCAGAGCAGTGGCCTTTTAAGCCATTGGTTGGAGGTTCGAATCCTCCCGCGCTCATTTCAGTAGATAGCGGACAGCTGTCTAGCAGTTAGGGATGCGGGTCCCCATAAAATAATTTCTCCGGTAACCCAAAACATGCCATCCTTAACTTCAAACGGCAGCTCATCCATGTTCCTTGGCGAAGGTCCTGCAATATACAGGCCGTCGATATCCCATCTTGATCCTAAGCAAGGTTCGTCAAAAAAATTTCCTCCTGCCCAGTTTGGTAACTCCGCATAGGGCCACCCGCCATTCCAGCGTATGAAGCATCCCCCGTGAGGGGAGCGCGCTAGGAACACGTGCCTGATGTTCCCATCTACTTGCACGACCAGCACGTCAGTTGGAAATAACACCTCGTCAACATGTTTGCCAAACTGCTCTCCTTCGGGTGAATATCCAAAGTACGGATATCTAGTATCTCGGGTGTGGAGGGGCGCTCGAAGTGGCGTTACTTCGCTAAACTCGCTCCATTGGCCGATTAGTTCCATGGGTGCCAGCGGAATGGTTTCGACTTGATTTGCTGTGCGCTGTGATACGCAGGCATTCAACAGTATGAATAAAAGGCAAAGGATTAACGTTATTCTTCCACGGTTCTTACCGATCGTGGTTGTTTTTAGTATATCTGAGTCTATCAAGTAGTAAGGCCCTCAAAGAGCGCACTTTGAAAGTCGAATCTTCCCGCGCTCATTGCACAAAAAAGGCGGCCATTCGGCCGCCTTTTTTGTTTCGTATCTATCAAGTCTAATTGCTTACGTTGGCTATCACGGTCCAATCATTTGAACCGTTCACTTCCAGCTTAACCGTAATAACGATCTGGTTGTTGTCTCCAGTCACGTGGTGTGACCAGTTGTTGTTGCAGATGGTGTTGTCGGTTGCGCCGGCTGCGCTGATCTGAACATTGCTTGGATCCAGGTCGCCTGTCTCACATTGGAAGGCGATATCGATCTCGGCTTCCTCATTGCCGCCCAGTCCCTCGACGGTGATGTAAATTCGATCGAGATTGTCATTGCCTGGATACTCGATCGATCCGCTCACTGATCGAGATTGATCGTCGCCGGCTTCTAGGGTCAGGAAGGAATTGTCGCCGTTATCGTTTCCTCCCCCGCCGCCACCATTACCCCCTCCACCTCCGCTGCTGGTTGCTTGTGGCTGGGCGGATGGAGTAGCGATGGGTAGATTGGCAGGAACCTCACCATTTGTGAAATCAACGGAGACCCAGCCTACAGCGTCATGATAGAGGATCTGATACCAGGTGCCAGTCTGGTTGATCCCGATCACCTGAAGGCTTTCGCCCCCGGGGATCACAGTCATTACGCCATAGGATGTTGAATCCCCTGCGCGCATATTGACATCTTGCTTGGTAGTTATCGCTTGGGTTGTGCCACTCTCCTCCTGAATGGTTGCGGATGCTTCCGGCATGGCAGTGTCTGGTGCAGCTGCGGCGGTTTCAAGCTGGCTGATCTGCTGAGTTTGGGCGATCCCGGTGGCAATGGCGGATTCAGTTCCGGCACCACAGGCAATCAACGCAAGTGAAAACAGAGCAGATAGAACCAACAGGGCAAATCTTTTCTTGATCATCTATGACACTCCTCCAACATTTACTTAGGCGAAATCTATTGAGACGAATCGCAGAAGTATACATTTGAATAGCCAATGGAGCAATCTCGGAAAATGATCCTTGCATATCTGTTAATTATTGAAACAAGTTAACGGTTTATGGACTAGGAAAAGCAACTCTTCGGCGGAGAATGCTAATAACGCCTTCCCTCAACCAACTCTCATTCGAGTATCGATGGCTACTGCCCCTTGTGTCGTCGCTCTGAGTGGATTGATTTCAATTTCCAGCAGTTGGGGATAATCGGAAGCTAATTGCCCCACCCGATATAGCACATTGAGCACCGCCTTCCTGTTAGCCGGGGGAATGTTACGGTACCCGTCCAGCTTGCGTCCCGCCCAGGATTGTTTCAAGAGCGATTCGGCGTCATGCTCGGTCAGGGGGGTGAGAGAAAAAACGACATCATGCAGGCCTTCAACCTCTATGCCGCCCGAGCCAAACATCAAAACGGCGCCGAATTGCGCATCTTGAACAGTCCCAATGATCACTTCTTGACCAGGGGCAGCCATTTGTTGGATATGAACACCCTGGATCTGAGCATCCGGTTGGGCGCTGGCGCAGTTTTGAAGGATGGTTTCGAAACCTTGTTTAACATCTTGCCGGGTTGCCACATTCAATAAGACGCCGCCTACATCCGATTTATGCACAATCTCTGTTGAGGCTACTTTGAGCACAACTGGGAACCCCACATCTTCCGCAAGTGCCACCGCCTCTTTTGCCGTTGTGGCTAACCCCATTTTTAGAACCGGAATGCCATAGGCAGATAAGATTTGATGGACAATATCGGTGGGCAAAAAACCTGATTTTTGTTTTTGTAAGATTGAGGCTACAAGTTCTTTTTGAATTCCGTCTATCGAAACTACTTGGGATTTAGCTTGTGCCAGATATTCAGCCCGCTGTGCCAAGATAGCCAGAGCCGATGCAGCTCTTTCCGGAAAACGATATTCGGGGACGCGGGCGGCGCGGAAGAACTCGACCGCTTCCTGAATCATCCGCTCACCCATAAGGGCAACAACCACCGGCTTCCTGGCCAAACTGATTATGGGGATCAAGGCTCTAGCCACACTTCCCGCAGAGTGCACAGGTGGGGGAGGCAAGATGACAAGGCAACTGTGCACATGGGGATCAGCAAGCAGGATGCCTAAGCAGCTTGCATACTGTTCTGGGGAGGCTCCAGCCAGCATATCAATTGGGTTTTTGATACTGGCTGCAGGAGGCAATAGGTTCCGCAAATCCGCTCGAGTCTTGTCGGATAGTTGGGCGAGGTGAAGTCCATTGGCTTCAATGGCATCAGCCGCGGTCACACCGGGGCCACCCGCATTGGTTAACACGGCTACACCACGTCCGGGTGATGGAGGACACCACGCCAGAGCTCTAGCCCAGTCAAAAAGCTCTTCACTTGTTTCAGCGCGGATAACGCCTGCTCTTTGGAAAGCGGCGTTGTAGGCAGATTCTTTTCCTGCTAAAGCACCGGTGTGCGAGGAGACCGCTTGTTGGCCGCTTTCGAAACGGCCGACCTTGAGTGCAACGATGGGTTTGTTACGCGTCACGCGTTGGGCAGCTTCCACGAAACGGCGTCCATCACTGACGCCTTCCAGGTAAAGTGTAATGACGTGGGTGTGGGCATCTTCAGCTACCGGTTCAAACACGTCACATTCGCTGACATCGGCCTGATTGCCTAAGCTGACGAGACGGGATAGGCCAAAACCCTGCCCTCTGGCCCAATCGATTACTGCCGCACAGATAGCGCCTGAATGGGAAATAAAAGCCACATCGCCGGGAGTCGGTCCTGGGGGCGACAAGAAGGTGGCATCTAGCGGTAAATGTGTGTCTAACAAACCAATGCAGTTGGGACCGATAAGGCGGATGGAATATTCCCGGGCTATCTTCTGACATGCAGCTTCCAATTTAGCCCCTTGCTCCCCTGTTTCCCGAAAGCCGCCAGAAGCTATGATAGCGGCTTGAATACTGCGTTTGCCGCACGCCGTTAACGCTTCAGCAACGAAGGGTGCAGGAATGAGCAAAATGGCAAGATCAACAGGATCGGGGACTTGGTCAATCTTTGTGTAAATTGTTCGCCCGAATAAGGACCCGCCCTTTGGATTGACAAAATGGAGCGCGCCCGTGTACCCACTGCGCGTAAGATTTTGGGCTAAACCAAAGCCTAATTTTTGGGGATTCCGAGATGCGCCAACTAAGACAATACCCTTTGGATCGAAAAATGGGATTAGGGTTTTATCCATCGCGATGTTCTTTTTTGAGTTCTCGCTGGGGGGTGACCGGGTGCCAAACTAAGTCTCCTTCTTATAGTAGTCCAACGGACCAAATTTGGGAAGGTGAGGATGGCTGTTGAACCGTATTCGGCGCGCAACGAAATGGTTTATTGCGCATCGGCCGCTTCCCCTTTGACATGAACATCAAAGAATTCAATTGAGCGCAGAATCGCCCCGCTGAAGTTTTGGGAGATGTTGTGATCATCGCCATCATAGATATACAACTCAGCCAGTTGACCCACAGCTCGAACATCCAGCGCCAGCTCGAAAGAAAAGGCGGCGGGCACCGAGGTATCTGAGCTGCCGTGATGCAATTGTAATGGCCCCGAGAGGTCGGCGAGAAAACTGTTCGCCGAAATAGCGTCCCAGAATTCCGGATCCCGGTCAGGTGACCCATACAGGCGCAGCAGGTTGCGTGTCCCAAACCTCGGTCTGCCCTGGATGTCAACCATTTCCGCGTACGGCGCAACCACCCCTGCCCAGATCACTCCAGCCTTGATATCGGGATCCACAACCATGGCGCGCAAGGTAATGTAGCCGCCCATCGAATGCCCCCACATTCCGATTCGTTCCGGGTCGGCATCCGGGTAAGCCTTGAGCGCGGACACCGCATTGAGCACGTCGATCACATAATCGGGGCGGCCGTAGGCGCCTCTCGCCTGGCCCTCCGAATTGGCGTGTCCGCGATAATCAGGCCGAAATACGATATAGCCACTGCGTGCGAAGCCATCCACATAAGCCACGTACCGTTCCGTAGTTTGGTACACCTCGGGCGGGATAAATCCGTGGTTGAAGATGATCACCGGCCAGCCCGTTTCCGGTTTCTCTCCAAATGGAACTGTCAACAGCCCATACTGCTTCAACCCATCCGACATGTACGAAGCAATGTAACGAAAATAATTGGGTCCCACCTCCAGTGTTTCCTCGATTACTAGCTCGGATGCTGGATATTCTCGCGAACGCAGGTATTCTATGGAAAGAAGATGCGGTGTGAGAGTGGGTGTTACCGATGGTGTGAAGGTTGCTGAAGGCGGTGGTGTTTCTGTAGTTGTTTCAACCCGTATGTTCGGTTCTGGCAGGGAGGTGGTGATCGGTACGCAGGCCACCAGGAGGGCCATGAGCATTATGGCGAACTTTATCGGCATGGTCGCGGCGATTATATCTATCGTCTAATTCATCGATTTTCTTAAGGTTGGAACTCCACCCAAGCGTCGTACGCCGGCCGCTTGTTTCCTTCGTCGTCGCGCAGCGAAATGCTGCTGAAAACTTGCCAGAAGCTCTCGTTTTCCGGAGTCGGCACCATCTGGTAAAGATGCAGCCAATTGAGGATTTTTAGGTTGGCTGGCTTCAGGATCCGACGTAGCGTGTCGATGTAACGGATTTGCTCCTCCGGGCTGGTCTCCCAAGCGGTCTCCAACCCCAGATCCGTGCCCGGCCAGCCGGTCTCGGTGATCGCCACCGGCTTGTCGCCGATGCGCTCGATCAACGGATTCAGGTACTCATCTGGTACTTCCTCCGGAGTAGCCATACCTAGCCAGGGATATACCGTCAACCCGACGATATCCACCCTGTTCAAGTCGTGAGCTTCCAATGCTCCCCATTGCGGCGTGTTCCACTGATTGAAAGTCCCTTGGCCGGATAACCGCTCGTATTGAAATACCGGTCCAACCTGCGTCTGCGGCGAGACTATTTTGATCGCGTCGTAAGCCCGGTTGTAGAACTCCACCCAGCGCGCGTAATCTTCGGGATTGCTGATGTAGTACGCGTCGCTTTCGTTACCTAGGAAAAGATAAGGTGGGTGGTAGCTCCCCGCGAACTCCACTAGCATCTGTTCGAACAAAACTTTCGCGTCCTCATTGTTCCAGTCGTCCACCGGGTTGGCAGGGATGCTGATGTGCAGGCTGCCATCATCCGAACGCCAGCCAAACACGATGATGGGCGTGTACCCATAGACCTCAGCTTGCTCAACCAGGGTAATAGCCGTCGGCGGGATGATGCCCGCGTCGCTGCCGCCGGCCACGTCCTGCCGCCAGGCGCC
>CAYJMC010000065.1:4794-7910 GCA_964371335.1 uncultured Anaerolineaceae bacterium | reverse complement strand
GGGGCGGCGACTAGGGATAGGGAAAACTATGTCAGCTCCTTATGCTCTCGTCGTGGAAGATGAACCGCTGGTAGCGGAACTCTTTCGGCGCGCCCTGCAGGACGCCGGCTATCAGACCGAGATCATGGACAACGGCCACAAGGCGCAGGCACAGCTGGTTTTCACCAGCCCCGAAATCGTTCTGCTGGACATGCATCTGCCAAGTATTTCTGGGTCGGTGTTGCTGCGCCAAATCCGCGGCCAGCACAGGCTGGCTGGCACCCATGTAGTCCTCGTTACGGGGGACAAAGAGGCGGCCAGGCAATTCGCCGGTGAAGCCGACCATGTGCTGGTCAAGCCCGTCGGATATGAGCAGGTGCGAGAAGTCGCGGAGCGTTATCTGCACATGATTGCGTAAAGACGCTGTTAGCCATCAGCTATTAGCTTTCAGTTAAAACCAAAAGGCCGCAATGCAAATTGCGGCCATTTCCTTTTTTGTCATTCTGAGCAGCCAAGAGCTTTGCTCTTGGCGTCGCGAAGAATCCATCCGTTCCTTTGATACCGAGAAAGCTGGATCAGCGGCAAAATGTCAGGTTACAGGGTTACCGACACCGAATGGATCCCTGTGGCCCCACTCGGCTGTGTCGGTCGGCTTTCTATCGTTTGCAGCAATCCGTCGCCATCGTAGGCGCGCACTGCTACCGTGTGGCGGCCGGCTTCATACGGCCAACTGAAGCGCCATAGCACCCAGTTGAGTGGGCTTAGCGGCGGCGCAATTAATTCCGCTTCTCGCCAGTCGCCTCCATCCACCTGCACCTCGACTTTGCTGATGCCGCGCGCCGACGCCCAGGCAATGCCGCCGGTTAGCGCCATACCGGATTCTCCCAGGCTCGGGTCGACCACAACGGTATCCACCACGGACACTGTATTGACCAAGGCTTCGCGGTCCCAACCGCGGTCCACCCAATAACCATCGATGCGTTCAGCAACCAGTTCGATGTTCTCAATCCATTTGGGCTGCTTCATCCCGTATCGATTCGGAATGTAAACGCGCAGCGGGAAGCCGTGCTCGGGCGGTAACGGTTCGCCGTTCATTGCGTAGACCAGCAGGCAGCGCTCGTCCTGGATGTCTTCCATGGTGACGAATTCGTAGAAGCCATCGGTGGATGTAATGTACGCGCCCGCCGCGCTGGCTTGCACACCGGCCTGCGCTTGCAAATCCTTGAACAAAACTCCGGTCCAGCGGCTCGACGAAGTCAGATCGCCGCCGATGGGATTGGAAATGCATTGCATGGTGAGGATCTGCGTTTGGGATGGCATGGCCCGGATTTCATCCAGCGTCAATTCGAGCGGACTGTCCACCAATCCGGTGACGCGCAAACGCCAGGCCGCAGCATCCACATCGGGCGCCCGCGTGTTGATGTCGATGCGATAGAACTCTTCATTCGAAGTCAGTTCCGGCCGAGTCCCCTGTACCGCCGCGGGACGCGCTGCCAGTGTTTCCGGTGACGGCGAGGCTGCCGGCCCCGAGGTCAGTGAGGCGTCGAAAGGATCGTCGCCGCTCACTGGCTGCGGCGTCGCTTCTGTGACCGCGGGCACCGCGTCTTCGCCAAAGAGGGCGCCGATGCCCCAGGCGCCTAGTGCAGCCGCGGCCAGACTTGCTCCGCTCACGGATAGGAACTGTCGCCGCGAAAATTCCTTGGTGGTTGGCCTGGACTCCAATTGGTTATAGCGGCCGATCATCCATGCCAAACCCCAACCCAAGGCCACGAAAAGTAATGCGAGCCAGAGAAAGGCATTTGCCGAGGCCTGCGCGCCGATGGCAGATTCAATAAGGATGGTGATGACGACCAAAATTAATCCACCGATCTGGCCGATCAAAATCAAGTTGCGGCCGGGTTTGGCGGCCAGCCAGGCCAATAACCCGCCAAACACCGCGCCGCCAGCCACAAGCTGCAGAATTGCGATGGCTTGCTCGGCTAATTTCGCTGTGGTGGAAATGTCTCCAATGGGTAGAAACGTCTGGAAGAAACGGATGACCGCCACCATGGTGCTGATCACGGTGCCGATCAGCCAGCCGGGCAGCGCACGCGCCATCCAGTCGAAGATGTCGAAGGGCACGAAGGGAAATCCGAACAGCCGCTCCCCCAGCGAGAGCACGGCAATCACGGTCAGCACGCTGAGCGCGCCGAGTAAGGTGCCGATCCAGACGAGAGATGGAGATGCAGGTGAAGCTTTCTTGGCTGGCATAGGCGAATGCCTCCTCTGGTGATTATAGGATAGGGGACGCGTGCGGGGTATTAGTAATTGGTAAAGGTATTGCGCTTGGACAGAGATTGGAGATTAGAGACTGGTGGCCAGTTTCTCTTGTTTTAGCTGACAGCTAATAGCTGATAGCTAACAGCTGCTTTTAAGTGACAAGCGCCCAGGTGAGGGGGGCACCCGGACGCTCGTCAATGCGGATTATAGCCTTTGTGAATTCCGTGTCAAGGGCACTTGATTAGGCAGCCTATTAATCTTGGTGGTCTTTCATATACTGTTCCCGCTGCAGATCCAGCTCTTCCCAGATAGTTGCAGGTACGAACGAATTGATTGCGGCGACGATCTGGCTTTGTGCTTCCTGCTGGGCTGGGAGCACAAAGCTTGGGATTTCGATCTCCCTGCCCCGGGAGGTGACAACCAGTGAATCGCTGCTCCCTCCAATAGGTGGATCGGATTGAGCTTTCCAATTAGTCTGGAAGAAATTGTTCTCCAGCAGCGTTTCGTAAAGTTGGTCCAACTCTGCGGATGAAAGAATGAATTCCTCGGTCCAAACCGGAATCTGATCAGAAACGTAATCCGGGATCATTTCGATTTGGCCTTGCCCGTCTGGTTGTATCGTGATGGTGTATTCGTAATGATAAGGCGGCGGCAGGCTTCCCTCCTGCCAATGGTATGTCAGGCTGAAATCCTCTGGCATAGTTGCTGGAACCTCGACGTTGGGCGAACAGGATGCCATAAAGACAGGCAGTAGGGGAAGAAGAAGGAACCTTCTCATTGAGAACGAGATTTTTCGTAGGGACAGGTTTCGATTTGAGGTGCCGCCTTCCGCCATGAATTTTGGTTGAAAAACAGAGATAGCTGGCAAGACCGCTGAA
>CAYJMC010000065.1:3171-4694 GCA_964371335.1 uncultured Anaerolineaceae bacterium | reverse complement strand
GCAGCCTCGATGGGCGCCTTGGAGCTCATGTCCACACCGGCCAGCTTGAACAGGTCCATGGCGTAGCGCGAGCCGCCGGCAGCCAGGAAGGCGTGATAGCCGTCAACGGCGCCAGAGACGCCAGTCAGTATCCGCTCAGCCGCGGCGTGCGCCGCGCTGATGCCAATAGCGTACTGGAAAGTATAGAACGGGCTGTATAGGTGCAGGAAAGTCGCCCAGGTCATTGAAGTGCGCTCCGGCTCGCCGTCCATCGCGTCGCCGTAGCCTTCGGCGTACAACGCGCCCATGATCTCTTTGAAGATGCTCGCGGTGAGCGGTTTGCCCGCCTTGGCGCGTTCGTAGACCTCGAATTCGAATCGCGCCAACGTTGGCATCACAAAGAAATAGCGATGGAAGTTCACCATGGCTTCATCAATCATGGCGATCTGGAATGCGTCGTCGCTTGCCTTCGTTTTTCGTAGGTGTGCGCGCGTCATCGCCTGATGGAAATTGGACGCGGTCTCCGTCACCGTCGACGAGATGGCGCCGTAGTCGTTGTACACGATGGGCTGGTGGCGCGCGAACGCGTAGCTGTGCATCGAATGGCCCAACTCGTGCGCCAGTGTGCTCAGGCTGAAAATGTTGTCGGCGTAGCTCATGAAGATGTAGGGCGGCTTGCGCCCCACCATGCGCGAGGACGCCGCGCCTTGGCGCTTTTCAATATTCGGCGTCCAATCCACCCAGCGCTCCTCCAGGCAGCCGCGCCGCAATGTCGCCACGTACTCCGCACGCAAGGGCTGCAGGGCGTCGCAGATCCAATCCACCGCCTGGCGATACGGGATCTGTGGCGGGTTCTTCGCGATGGGCGCCTGGATATCGAAAGGCGAGATCTTCTCCAGCCCCAGCAGTTTCGCTTTCACTTTCCAGTAGCGATGCCAGACCGGCAGGTTGGCTTTGAAGACCTCGATCAAATTGTGAAAAACCTGCGTGGGCAGGTTATTTGGCGCCAACCGCATTTCCAATACCGAGTCGTAGCCGCGCACCTTACGCAAGAACTCTTGCTGTTTGACATTGGCCAGGTACAGCGCCGCCAGCGTCTTCTCCATGTTGAGATAGCCATTGTAGAAATGCGTCCAGGCAGTGCGCCGCCGCTGCCGGTCCGTGGACTGCGTCGAAGCCAGCAGGGTGGACTGGAACACGGGATGCGGTGTGCCCGCGGTATCCACCGCGTCCTCGAACTTGAAATCGCTGTTGGTCAGTTCGCTGTAGGTGCGATAGACCATATCGAAGGGCTCGTCCGCCATGCCCAGCACTTCTTCGACTTCCGCGGAGAGCGTATGTTGCTGCAAACGCAGCAGGTTGGAGATGTAGTGGTGGTATTTTTGTAGGCTGACCCCTTCCCCCGTCCCCTTCCCCTCAAGAGGGGCAGGGGGGCTCGCAGACGATGGCGCCTGTTTATCTTTCGTAGGGGCGGGTCTTAGACCCGCCCTTTTCGCCGCAGGGGGCGGACTAAAAATAACCCAATGGAATTACTTATACGCGTT
>CAYJMC010000065.1:0-3161 GCA_964371335.1 uncultured Anaerolineaceae bacterium | reverse complement strand
GCCGGTTGGGTTTTTTTTGTTTTTGGGGGGGGGGCCGCCCCCCCCCCCCCCCCCCCCCCGCCTCTGGCGGCGAAGAAGGATCTTCCCGTTTCGGAGTCGAGGCTTTAGCCGGTTCTTTGTCTAGCCATTCAAGAATTTCTTTCCCTTTCGCGATCAGTTCCGGCTCCGCAAAAGAAACCGTTGCCTGGAAATCGGCCAGCAACCCCGCTACCAGACCCTGGCGGCTGTTGGCTTCGGCGTCGCTGCTGTCCACATTTCCCGCCCAATTCACGAAGCCTTGCAGTTCGTAAATGCGTACCGCGTGAACTTCGTAAACCGTAAACCAATCTGCCAACGCCTTCGGGTTGGTGAGTTTGCCGCTCCAGGTTTTCAATTCAGGCATCGCGTTCTTAGCTTCCTGGAATTGCCTATCCCAAGCTTCCCAGGAGGCAAAGGTGGTCTCGCGTTTCCAGGTGGCTTCGACTGGGGCAGAAGAGCGGGTGAGATTGGGCATACCGATGATTATTTTATTTCGGAAATATAAAGCAAAAGTTTATTAAAAATGCACCTTCCTTCGCCCATGCTATAATTGCTTTTCAATTCTGTTAGACATATAGGGATCTAGATGTCCTGGTTTTCGCCAAGGAGAATTCGATGGAATTGACTCATTCGAGTTATAAAAACTGTGATTTGGTTAAGGCTACTGGCCGGATTGATTCTGCCACATCCGATCAGCTGGAGAAAAAACTAAAGGAAATTCAGGGCGGTGGCCGCATCAATATCGTTATGGATATGGGCGCGGTTGATTTTCTGTCCAGCCGCGGCCTCTGGGTACTCGTTGAGGCGCAGAAGGCCAGCAAAAAAACTAATGGGCAGATCGTGCTTGCGGCCGTGCCTGAAAAAATTATGGAATCCCTTAAGTTGGTTGGCATGTCGGACTATTTCCGTTTCTTTGACGACGTGGTGGGAGCTGTTGGTAGTTTCTGATCTAGATGCCAACCCGTAAATTTCCAGGTCGCCATGAATCCTTGGCGGCTTTAAGCGACTATGTCTCCAAGCAGGCAATGGCTGCCGGGTTGGACGAAAAAGAGGTTTATGCTGTCCAATTGGCTGTGGACGAAGCCGCAACCAACATTATTGATCATGCCTATGGCGGCGAGGACCGGGGGGAGATCGAATGCACCTGTACAGTTCGAGGAACTGAACTCACAGTGACTTTGAAAGATCAGGGTGATTCTTTTATCCCGGAAGAGATTCCTGACCTGCCCGTGGGCGTACCCCTGGAGAAAGTTAGCCCCGGCGGAGCGGGGCTTTTCTTAATGAAAAAACTCATGGACGAAGTCCATTTTGAATTTCAGGAGGACGGCAACGTCCTCACCATGACTAAGCGAAAAAAGTCCTGAACGAGTCTATTCAGCTATGCCTGCCAAGAAGAAATCCAAATCTGCATTGACGAAGCGGAGCAAGGTTTCCCAAATCTCGCGGAAGGCCGGGAATTTGGGAAAAGCGGCTGCTCAGTACACCCGCGCTTTGCGCGCTAAAGGGATTTCTCTTGCAAAGAAGATGGAGTTGCTCGAGAAGCGGGCAGAGGCTTACAAGGTTTTGGGAAAATTGAAGGAACAGGCTGCAGATTTAGAGAAGATCGCCGCACTTCAAAAAACCCAGATCGAAGACAACATCTCCGCCGCTAAACAATCCCGTGCCGAACTTGAAATCCTAAGCAGTATTGCCCAGGCGCTGGTGGACCAGGCGGATTACCGTCGCATTGGTCAAATTGTGGGCGAAAAGGTTCAAGACTTTTTTGACGCCGAGATCGCTGGCATTGGACTTTACGACGAGGAAGCTGGGATGATTACGGTCCCATATTATTATGAACGGGGAAAACTAAAAGAGGTGCCTCCATTCAAGTATGGCGAAGGGGTCACTTCGCACGTGTTGAAGACGCGCAGAGCCCTCTATTTGCCTACTGCCAAGGAAGCCGAGAAATACAACGTAATCTATACGGCTGAATTGCCATCAGAAACCATGCTGATGGCACCCATCCTAGTGGGGAAAAAGGCCTTAGGAACTCTCACCATCCAGCACAGCCGGCCGCATGCATATGGCAAGCATGAACTGAAAATCCTGACCTCCATTGCCAACAGCATGGCGGTTGCCATTGAGAACGCTCGCCTCTTCGACGAAACCACTCAGCGCAATGCTGAGCTGGCGGTGATTAACAGCGTTCAGCAGGGCTTGTCCAGCAGCCTCAAGTTCCAGGAAATCATCGATCTGGTTGGCGAGAAAGTCGGCGAGATCTTCAACGCCGATACCGTGTTTGCGGGGTTATATGATGCGGCGCGCGACTGGGGGACCCATGTCTACTACGTGGATGGCGGCAAGCGTGTGCCCGTTCTGGATGGCCCGGTGATTCGCCCCAGCCTGGCTGCACATGTGGCCGACACAAAGAAACCCCTTCTGCTGGGGACAAAGGAGGAGGGCGCGAAACTGGGCGCCATTCGCGTCGTGCGCCGCAAAGCTGAAGAAGACCGAAACGAAAGCGTCCTGGGAGTACCGATCATGAAAGGCGAAAGTGTGATTGGCGGCATCTCGGTACAGAGTTACAAACGCAATGCGTACACCAAAAACCACCTGCGCCTGCTTGAGACCTTAGCCAGCAGCATGTCAGTCGCTCTTCAAAATGCCCAATTGTTTGACGAAACCAGCCAACGCAACGCCGAGCTGGCGGTGATTAACAGCGTTCAAGAGTCCATGGCCAAGCAGCTCGATATTAAAGGTATCTATGAAGCCGTGGGAGAGAAGATTAAGGATATCTTCAATGCACAGTCAATAATTTTGCGCTCCTTTGACCATGTCTCGGGCCGCGCCTTGCATTACTACGTGTATGAAAAAGGAGAACGGTTTTATCCTGACTCATCTCCATTTTCCGGATTAATGAAACATTTGATTTCCACGAAAGAGACCGAGGTGATCAATGAGGACATGGAGACAAAGACCAAAGAATTTGGTATGACCGTTTTTGCCGGAACTGAGGCTACCAAATCAGGCATCTGGGTGCCGCTAGTGGCATCCGGCACGGCAATAGGCGCTATTTCTCTACAAAATGTCGATCACGAAAATGCATTCAGTGCCTCCGACGTTCGTCTCCTGGAAACTCTTGCCAACAGCATGTCTGTGGCGCT
>CAYJMC010000064.1:0-7917 GCA_964371335.1 uncultured Anaerolineaceae bacterium | reverse complement strand
CGTTCAACCCGAAACAAACTGGCTGCATTGTTCTTGCCTTTCTTGCTTTGCATCATGCGTTGATGGGCAAGAAAAGAACTGGATTGCCAGGTTCCGTTCCGTTGAACTGATGGACTGACCCATTCTTGCGCTATCACTGGCCGCCACGATCTCGCCCTTCGCCGTTGCCAGAATATAATCCACCGGATTGTACTCATCGTCCCACGGGGCGCGACGGTAGCTAATACTCAGGATGGCGATATCACTCCAACTGCCGCGCCGGGCATAATAGTCAGCCAGATGATTACTCCATATTCGTGTCATCTCAGATGAAACATCATGGGAGAAGATACCGCGTGTGATCGAATCGGGAGAACTGGCCAGGAACACCCCGCCTCCAGCCAGGATAATCACCAGCATGAAAGCCGCCAATAATTGCCAGAAAAATCGGGGGCGCAGTTTTGTCAGGTCAATCGTTGGAGTCGGAATGAACAACAAAATTCTGGTCACTATGAAGAGTCCTATGGAATCCAAAGATTGTTTTACCAGCGCCAACCGTATCATCCACAAATTGAATCCCCTGATCATTACCATTCTCCGCTCGCCGTTGCATCCAATGATGAGCAAAGCCATCATGCTGATCACCTTTACTGGGCGAAAGAGCGGAAAACGATACACCACGCCGGTCAGTTATTCCCGGCAGGGTGAGACGGTGTATGTGTTTACACATGGTACATGGTGGAAGAACCTGCGGGGCGGCGCGCCAGTGTCCCTGCGGCTGCGTGGGCAGGATCGGAATGGTTTTGCCCTGCCGGTATCGGAAGATAAACAGCGCATCGAAGATGGACTCGCCATGTACCTCATCCAGCATCCCAGCAGTAAAGGAGTCTACGAGGTTACCCTGGATGAGAATGGAAAGCCCAAAGCCGAAGACCTGCTTCGCGCAGCGCAGACGGCTACCATGATCCAGATACGGATATTGGAAGTGTAAGAGCAAAGAATAATTTCACCTCAATCTCACTTCGCCTCGCTCTCCATCCACCTCAATCTCATCGCCATCATGAAGCAGGCGCATGACCTCCCCTACGCCCAATACGGCTGGAAGTCCGTACTCGCGTGCCACCACACCCGAGTGCGAGAGCAACCCGCCAAACTCGGTGACCAATCCCACCGCCACGCCGAAGAGCGGCGTCCAGGCTGGGGTGGTTGCCGGGGCGATGATGATCTCGCCTCTTTGCAGCGTGTGAAAATCGTCTGGGGTGCGTATCAGCCGCGCCTTGCCAACTGCCTTCCCCCGGCTGGCCGGAATGCCACGCAGCGCACCGCTGGTCTGCGCCTCCGGCTGGACAGGTTTGCCTCCCAGGTGAATCGGTGCGTCAATTTGTTGGTTACGTTCAAACTCGGCTCGTCGTTCAGCCACGAGATGGAGTGAATTGATCGGGAGCGAGAGTCCGTAAGCGGGCAGACCAGCCATGTTCGCCGCCAGTGATCGTATCTCCTTATTTTCGAGAAAGAACACATCTTCGACTTCGTTGAGCAACCCAGCCTCTTGAAACCGGCGACCCAATGTGAGCAATGTGCGCCGCGACAGGGGAACTCCCTGCATCAAGTAGAATTGCTGATTCTCGCGCAGGCGGAAATACGTCTGTGCCAGGGACAGCACGCGGTCGAAGAGAAAACGCTTAAGCAGGGAGAGCCGTTGCCGGGCCGCGCGGACAGTGGCTTCTCGCTCGGCGGCTTTACGCGCCTCGCCTTCTCCAGGGTCGGGCACGCTGTCGTCGAAGGAAAGTCGGAGCAGTTCCAGTACCACATCCGGCCGCTCACGCCAGGTTGGTTTCGCCATATCGTAACCCTGGGTGCGATGGCCATAGGCTTGCAGGAAAGCGTCAAAACCCGCCAGAAAATCCGCGCCGCCGGGGGCCAGCGCGATCGGCTCGCGCCAATTGCCTGCTCCCGCCGCGGCGATGGCTTGTCTCAGGGCGTCGTTTCCACGTGTCGAGGCGGCCAACCGCCATAGGGCGCGGTTGGTCTCCACGGTTTTGTTTCCGGTGAGGCCGGAGAGCAGTGTAATGGCAATCTGCCCATCTTTATCCCCCAACCAAGCGCGGGTAAGTTTTTGCAGGATTTGCACAAGCGGTTCAGCGGCGATGCTGGCTTCGGCGTGATTCGCCATGAGCGCGGCGGACTGGGCCTCGTGCCGGGTGATACCCTCTAAGATGGCCGCGGTGGGCAGTGTTTCCCAAGCCAGCGCCGATTCCTGTTCCACCGCGGCCATGAACGAAGGCAGCAGTCGCTCCCATTGGCGATGGGAGGTGAGAACGATCTTCAGAACATTCCCCAAGACAGGCAATATTCCCAGACCGGGCAACCGCTGTCGGGGAGGTACTTCTGAACCGCCGAGAGCGGCTGGAGGGCTGAAGGGCAGTGACGCGAATCCGCGCGACAGCGCCGTCAGGTTAAGATACGGTCTTCCATGGATCAACCGGAAGAGGGGCATTCCATCGGGTACATTCAACCCTAAAAGTCGGAAGATTTTCCCGAAAGACTCGAGCAGCATGGCGTTGATCACCGACCACGAGAACGGTGTGATCGGGTCCGGGTAGCGCTCGATGAGTATCTGGCGGCTCCATTCCATGCCCATCAGGTCGGGAGGCAGGTGGGTGATGGGGCGGGCTTGCAGGATGAACAATGTGCCGTCGCGCCGCGCCCATTCCACGTCCACCGGCCGCCCGGCATGTATCTCGATGCGGCGCGCCAGGTCGGTCAATTCTGCGATGTGCGCCGCGGAGATCGCCGGCATGGAACGCAGCGCTTCGGGCGTGGGCTGTTCCTCTGTCCCGTTGAGTGTGCGGATGGTCATCATTTGCTTATCGGCCACCTGCTTTGCCTTGACAAGATTGGTGGTTTTGTCAACAACGAAGTGATCGGGCGTGACCAACCCGCCGACGATGGCTTCGCCCAATCCCCAAGCGGCGTCTATCACGATTTCGCTACGGTCGCCGGTCAGCGGGTTGGCGGTAAAAAGCACGCCAGCCGCCTCCGCCGGGATCAGTAGCTGGACAACCACTGCCAGCGTCACATCTTGCGGCAAAATGCCCTCCCGTTGGCGATAGGCGATGGCGCGGCTCGTCCACAGCGAAGCCCAGCACCGCCGCACTGCCGTTAATACCGCCTCCTCGCCAGAGATATTTAAATAAGTGTCTTGCTGGCCGGCAAAAGAAGCCCCTGGCAAATCTTCGGCTGTGGCAGAGGAACGCACGGCAACGGGGGAAGTGCCTAAAGTGGGAAGTGGGGAGTGGGAAGTGGAGAGGTGGGCGTAGGCAGAGCAAATTTCGGAGGCGAGTTTGGGGGGAATTTGTCCGTCGGCGAAGAGGGTGCGAATTGAGGCGGAAACAGTTTCAAGTAAGATTGGATCGCCCGCGCTGGCATCACTGCTCAAGCGCATGATCTCCGCCTGAAGAGAGTTGGCGGCCACGAATGTCCGGTAGGCATCGGTGGTGACGCAAAAGCCGGGCGGCACCGGAAAACCGGCGTCAGTCAGTTCGCCTAGGCTGGTTGCTTTCCCCCCAGCCAGCGCCAGGTCAGCGTATCCTAATTCCGAAAGTGATTTGATGAATTGCATGAGATGACTCCTATGGATTTTTTCGCTTTTGTATCGTAATCGTAAATCCGGCAATGAGCGCAATCAGTCCAACGCCCGTCAACACGGCCGCGGCGCCCAACTGCTCAGCCAACACCCCGGCCAGCGCCGTGGCCAGAAATTGTGCACCGCCGTTGACCGCTTGTGCCAGTCCCATCACCCGCCCGCGCAGGTCCTCGGGTGTGGATTGAAGCGTGGTCTGACTGCACACCTGCACCGTGACCATGCCAAAACCACTCAGAGCTAACAAGGCTATCGCCAGGTTGATCTGTGTGATCGCGGGCAGCACCAGGGTTGCCAGCCCCATGAGCACGATCCCTGCCACCCCCAGCCACGTCCGGTTAATTTTTCGGCCCAACCAACCGGCGACGACCGCCCCGATGAGCATCCCGCCCCCCATGGCCGACATCATCAAACCGAAACCACCTGCCCCAACGTGAAGCGTATCCTGGGCAATGATCACACCCAGCACACTGGTTGTTCCCATAACCAGAAAGGCGGCTGCGATCAAGGCTAGGGCAGTCAGTATGTCGGCCCTGGATCGGGCGTAAGCCAATCCCTGGCCCAAGTCGGCGCCCAACTTGCGGCTTCCCGGTGAACGACGAGCTTGGGGAATCGCCAGCATGCCCACCGCCAGTGCTGGGATAAGGAAAGACGCAGCGTCCGCGTAGAAGGCCGCATTGCTTCCAAAGCGTTCGATGATCCAGCCGCCGATGGCCGGCCCGACTGCGATCGCGCCGACGAAGGCCGCCGCGAAAAGCGAATTGGCTGCCATCAATGCCACCGGCGGAACGAGATCGGGGATGGTGGCCGCCCGCGCCGGGACGAAGAATTGGTTGACCACCGACATCGCCAAATAAAGCGCAAACACGAGAGGGAGCGCATCTGAAAATGGGATCAGCAAGACCAGCAGTCCCTGAATCAGATTGGACGCCACCATTACCCACTTGCGATTCCAGCGATCCACGAATACACCCGCCACACTGCCCATCAACAGGGACGGGACCGCTTTGAACATCATCAGGATGCCTACCGCGGTTGCCGAGTGGGTGCGCTCGTAAACCAGCATCACCAGCGCCACGATGAGCAACCGGTCGCCAACCAGTGACAGGGCCTCGCTCAACCACAGAACCAGGAAAGCGGGCTGTTGCAGCGCGGCGATGAAACCGACGCGTGATTGCAGTTGGGTGGGGGAAATTTCTTGTTCAGCCATAGATTTCCTTTTTGTTAGACCGACCGCTCGGTCGAATATCGAGATAAAAAAAGAGAGCCTTTGAGACCTGTGCTACTCCGATTTTTCGGCTTGCTGTTTGATGATCCGCAGCCATTCTTTGCGAATAATCCCACTGAATGGGCCAATCAGCAGCCAGTATAGGCGGAACCAGCGGCGGCTCGCTTCGCCCAAGCAGAGAACTCTCGTCTCGGTGGCGACGCGCGTCATCCCGTCTGCCTGTTTAGATAACGAGATGTTGACAACGGCTTCGGCAAAACCATCTTGATTGAACTCTATAAAATTTTCGGGAGAAATGGATTGGATACCAGCCGAGTGGGACCAAAAGCGCCCAACCAATCCGAGAACGAGTTCTTGAGGCGATGTTTCTCCAAGCAGGATAAAGCCAAATTTCAGCATTCCATCCAGCGATAACATGGAGGAGGGAAGCCCGCGCAGGCGAAACAGCCAGCGCACGATGGGGGAGCCACTCGCGTCCAAGGAGCGCACGGCTTGAAACACGCGATCGGGCGGCGCGTGAATGACGGCCTCGTATCGTGCGCTGACTTCGTAACTGGGGAGGAACTGGTCAATCAACATGGTGCTGCTTTTCAATACCTCGGAAGAATATGTCCATGAGGGCCACCGTTGCCTTTTCCGGCGGTTCAAGGCGCTCTCCGCTCAGATGGGCCAGCGCAAATGTGCCCTGGATCATGGTCAACAGCACGCGGGAGGCCTCGGCTATATTCACTGGGCGGAACAACCCCTGTTCGATGCCCTCCTGCAATGCCTCGGTCAACAACGTTGTGTGTTCCTTGAAGAACGAAATATATTCCGATTGGAATTGCGTCCGGCCACCCGGCACCTCGCGCCGCACGATTTGGAGAATGTCCGCCGACTCATAGAAAAAACGCAAACTGGCTTCGACGGCGGTCTCGATGCGGCGACGCGGATCCGTCTCGGCTTTGACAGCCTCCAACACCTGACGCGTTCGCCCTGTGTTCTGATCGAGCAGTGCCAGCACAATGGCCTGCTTATCCGGGAAGTGGTGGTAAATCGTGGCTTTGCCAATCCCAGCCTCTGCGGCGATCTGGCGGGTGGAGGTAGCCGTGTACCCTTGGCTCACGAACAGCCTGTTGGCAACTTGCAGGATGATTTCTCGTGTATCCGATGACATATTTTCCTTATTTCAGACCGAGCGGTCGGTCTGATTCAGATATATCTCCAAAAGAGAGTGTTGTCAAGGGTCAAAATTTCTGTTTTTATCCTTGACAAGCATATAGCCAATAAAGTGACTTTGAACGCCTATAAGATAACCGATCAAGATGTTCAGCGACTCAAAGAGGCAGGTTACTCTGAAGACGCCATCTTTGAGATTACTCTCTGCGCCAGTGTTGGGGCAGGTCTGACTCGTCTGGAGCGGGGTCTGATGGTTTTGAGAGGAGGCCAGTAATGCGTCTACAAATTCTCGAGAACGGGCACAGACCGTTGCAAAAGATCATGGCTCTTAAGTAGATTCAAGGAGCTATGAGAATAGCAAGCAGGGCGTGAAGCAAAGCCTTGCCTCGACGACGGACGTTGTGTATAAACTCAAAAAAAGCAAGGTAACAAGGCAACTTCTCTTGTGAAATACCACGATGTGGACGCAGCCAGGAACGCAACAAAGACCAAAATCCTTCCATCGTGTTGACATGCACTTCATGAAAACCATCACCATCTTCATCGCGAGCATATTCGCCAGCAGAGTGATTAACGCTTTTATGCTGGTAGCCCCATTGTTCCAAACGGTCATATATGTTGTATTCATCGGTGTAAATCAGGCTTCCAGATTTAATCACTTTGGTCATGACAGGTTGAATGGTGACTTGCTGAACATTGGGCAACATTTTAATGACGACTTCGCCATTACGCTGAATCATGCCCAAAACAGGTGCCTTTTCTCCTGCGCTCTGCGCACTAAATGATTGGGTACGAGTGTCTCATCATTATAGTCACAGAGGGCCTGGCTAATGGTTGGTGCAATCCGCCTTCGGCGTCCATAAGGGTCTTTCACCCTCTAGTCATCGCCCATGCTGGGCGCACATCAAAACAGGCCGCCATGTTGGCGACCTGTTTTGGGTTAAGGCAGAATTCGATTCAATTCATTTATCCTCTCTTTCATCCCTACGATATAATCCAGCCACTTCATCTTTCACCCTTCATCCTTTCCCCCATGAATCACCTCGCCTCCTCCACCTCCCCCTACCTCCTCCAACACGCCCACAACCCTGTGGACTGGTATCCGTGGTCTGAAGAAGCCCTCGCCAAAGCGCGCGCCGAAGACAAACCCATCTTCCTCAGCATCGGCTATTCCGCCTGCCACTGGTGTCACGTGATGGCGCACGAATCTTTCGAAGATGAAACCACCGCCGCGCTGATGAACAAAAATTTCATCTGCATCAAAGTGGACCGCGAAGAACGCCCCGACCTGGACGGAATCTACATGCAGGCGGTCACCGCCCTCACAGGCGGAGGCGGCTGGCCCATGTCGGTCTTTCTGACGCCCGGCCTGGTCCCATTTTACGGGGGCACCTACTTCCCGCCCGTGTCGCGTCACAACCTGCCCTCCTTCCGCGACGTGCTCACGTCCCTCGCGGAGGCGTGGAAAAACCAACGCGACGAGATCGAACGCGTCGGCGGGCAAATCATCCAACACATCCAATCGCAATCCGCATCCAGCGCGGGCGCAGAGTTCACATCCGAGCATCTCGCACTGGCAGAGAAAAATCTCCTCGATTCCTACGACTGGGGATACGGAGGCTGGGGCGCCGCGCCCAAATTCCCCCAGCCGATGACGATTGAATTCCTTCTCGCCCGCTCCTCCCGTACCACCGCCCTGAGCGGAGCGACTGCAAGGAGCGAAGTCGAAGGGCATCCCACGCTGAAAGCCGCGCGACATGCCCTGAAAGTCATGTCGCGCGGCGGCATGTATGACGTGGTCGGCGGCGGCTTCTCGCGCTACAGCACCGACAATTTTTGGCGCGTCCCGCATTTCGAGAAAATGCTCTACGACAACGCGCAACTCGTCCGCGCCTACCTGCACGCCTGG
>CAYJMC010000063.1:4770-8117 GCA_964371335.1 uncultured Anaerolineaceae bacterium | reverse complement strand
CACAAGGACAAAGTGCAAGCCATTCTGCAGGATGGCTTGAAGATTGCCGGTCTGTCGAATGCATGAAACGGCGGTTTCAGCCGTACTGATCGATACGCATTGTCATCTGGATTATGAAGACTTTGATGTTGACCGCCAGGACGTGATTGCCAGGGCAGCGGGTTCGGGAGTGAACCTGATATTAATCCCGGGCACGGACCTGGAAAACAGCGCCAAGGTATTGGCGCTGGTCGATCAACACAAGGAATTATTCGCCGCGGTTGGCATCCATCCAAATTTTAGTGAAGAATGGACACCCAAAACCGGAGATGAGTTGAGAGCTTTGGCTCACCATTCGAAAGTCGTTGCCATTGGAGAGATAGGTCTGGATTATTATTGGGATAAGGCGCCCAAAGACGTGCAGCAAACTATTTTCCGCGCACAGTTGGATCTGGCTGCCGAATTGGAATTGCCTGTGATTGTGCACAACCGCGAGGCGAGTGAAGACGTCTTAAAAATCCTTTTGGATTGGCAAGCCTCCTTGGAGGCGAAACGATCCCCGTTGGCAAAGAGACCGGGCGTGCTGCATTCCTTTTCGGGCGATCGCACAATGGTAGAGAAAGCCATTGCGGCTCAATTCTTCGTTGGCCTGACCGGTCCATTGACTTTTAAAAATGCAAAATCTCTTCAGGAACTAGCTTCAGCATTGTCCCTTGACCATCTGGTTGTAGAGACCGACAGCCCCTTCCTCTCTCCCCATCCGCAACGCGGCCAGCGTAATGAGCCCGCCAAGGTCAAACTAGTCGCCGAGAAGTTAGCTGAGCTAAAAGGTTTGCCTTTTGAAGGAGTGGCCGCGGCCACCACAGCTAACGCACACAGGTTGTTCCGCTTCGGAGATAGCCAATGACCACACTGGCCTTCCATACGCAGGTGCAGGACCTGATGCCTGAAGTTGAAGCCCGTATGCGCGGCCAAACAGTCGGTTACCACCCCGCGTTGAAAAAAGCCCTGGACCAATTGCTGGATTCCGGGGGCAAGCGAGTACGGCCCACAGTGGTTCTGCTGGTCGGCAGCATGCTCGGAGTAGGCAAAGAAGACAGCCTCAACCTGGCTGCGGCTGTCGAATTGCTTCACACGGCCACACTTGTACACGACGATCTCATTGACGGATCTACTTTACGGCGCGGCACTCCCACCCTGAATTCCACGTGGAATGCCCCAGCCACCATTTTGGCTGGGGATTTCCTGTTCTCGCAAGCTGCTTCTTTGGGCGCCCGAGTGGATTCCACCATAGTAATGCGGATGTTTGCCAGCACTTTGTCCACAATTGTGAATGGTGAGATTGCCCAAATCTTCGGGCGGAATTCGGTCACGCATCGCGAGGATTACAACCAGCGCATCTACGCCAAAACAGCCACTATGTTTGAGATGGCTGCCCGCGCCCCTGCCTACCTGGTCGGCAAGGAAAGCCAATACGACGAATCGTTGCGCGTTTACGGTTACAGCATCGGCATGGCCTTCCAGATTGTGGATGATGTGCTCGACTTTTCTTCCGATGCCAATACAATGGGAAAACCCGTCGCTTCGGATCTACGGATCGGCCTGCTGACTCTTCCGGCCATTTATTACCTGGAAGGTCATCCAAATGATGAACGTTTAAAGCTCTTCCAATCCGGAGTGCAGCTAGACGCGGCGGTGATGGAAGGCCTGGTGAACGATATCCGCCAATCTGGCGGGGTGGAAAAAGCTCGCGCAGAGGCGGATCGGCAAGTGCAAAATGCCCTAAATGCATTAGAACAGTTGCCACCTTGTCCTGAGCGCGAGGCGCTCGCTGACTTGGCCAATTACGTGGTTGAACGCTTGCATTGATTGCAGTTTCATGTAAACTTGAATGGATTCTCGCCAAATATAGTCCGTATAAATTAGGAGTTACCATGGATTTGAAAAAAGAATTAGATGTGCGTATCAAGCCCTGGGCCCTTTTGCGCCATCCTTTTTACCAGGCTTGGGAATCGGGCACATTGCCGGTCGAGGCCCTGAAGACTTATGCCCGCGAATATGGCGCTTTCATTGGCCAGCTTCCATCGGGTTGGAGCATGTTGCTCGATGAAGGAACCGCGCAAGAAGAGCGGGAGCACGCAGCCCTATGGAATGAATTTGCCGTTGGCTTGGAAACCAATGTGGATGGCCCTGAACTACCGGCTGTGGCCGCCTTGGTAACCAAGGCCCAAGGGCTCTTCTCTCGTCTTGAAACCGCTTTGGGCGCCCTGTACGCGTTTGAGGTTCAACAGCCCGAGACGGCCAAAAGCAAATTGGAAGGTCTGCGCAGGCATTACAACCTGCCCATCTTAGCTGAGGCTTATTTCGAGGTCCATACATCCAATCAGCACGAGGCGGCCAAATTGCTTTCGCAGATTGCCATGTTGCACCCCGGCGACCGCGTTTCGGCCATATCTGCCTGTGAGCAGATGAGCGAGGCTCTCTGGAACGCGTTGACTGACATTTACGATAAGCATTGTCAAAATTAGAGAAACGCCAGATAACCTCTTTCCTCTGGCACTTCAGGAGCCGCTATACCCACTGGCGGCTCTTTTTTTGTGGCAATCAACATGACTTCTCGCCGCGTTTTTGGGACATTTGCCTCTGCTTATGCGGCTAGCTGCACCCCATAATTTGCAAGAAAGGAAAATGGTTCAAGACAGCATGGTTCAGGAAGAACGCGTAAAGGATTGGATGTCGGCGAGGGTAATCACCATTTCCCCTGACCAGACGCTTCCCGAAGCGCATGAAATTATGAAAAAACGCAAGATTCGACGCCTTCCGGTGGTAGAGGATGGCGCTTTAATCGGCATCATCACCCTGGGAGATTTGCGCGAAGCTGGCCCTTCGGACGCCACCTCGCTGAGCATTTTCGAGATGAATTATCTTCTTGCTCGCCTAAAAGTGGGCGAGATCATGACCCGCGATCCCCTTACCGTGACGCCACAGACAGGCCTCACTGAGGCCGCCAAATTGATGCTGCACCATAAAATCGGCGGCCTGCCCGTGGTCGAGGGTAAAACCGTGGTGGGCATCATCACTGAGTCAGATATCTTCCGCGCATACGTACGGCTTGCTGAAGGGGTTGGGATCAGCTCTCTGGCTCACTAGTGGTTGAACCTTTCAGCGGGTGACAAAGTACTTGAGGCGGCTCGGCCGCCTCTTTTTATTCCAGGTCCAGCCAAGTAAAATCGCCAAAGCCAATCATTCTTAATGGAGGTATTATGAGCATACATCCTGTTGTCCATATCGAAATCCCCAGCAAAGATCGCAAAAAGAACAGCAAGTTTTACAGGGAGTTATTCGGCTGGGAACTCACCGAGTACGAT
>CAYJMC010000063.1:0-4670 GCA_964371335.1 uncultured Anaerolineaceae bacterium | reverse complement strand
CTACATACAGAGTGATGACATCGAAGCTGATCTCAAAAAGATCGAATCCCTGGGAGGTAAAACTGTGCTTGGCAAGACCGAAGTTCCCGGTTTTGGCTGGTTTGGCGTCTTTACCGACCCAGAAGGGAATACGCTGGCGCTGTACACAAGTTCAAGCCAGTCTTGAGCATTTCATTATCCAGCAAAATAGAGCGCATCCAATGCGCTCTATTTTTGGAATTTCTCCCAATTTACGATTTCATCAAAGCCCTTACGGCCCCCGCGCAGCGGGCGGAAATGCAAGCCTTTGCCCTTCGCGGGATAACCGAAGGAAATTGCCATCAATACCCGCCATTCTTCTGGAATCCGCAACAACTCATAAGCCTTATCGGGTTTATGCAAAGTTGCCAGGCAGGAAGCAATGCCTAACTCCCAGGCGGCCAGCTGCATGTAGGCAGCCGCCTGACCCGCATCGAATAACGCACCGTAGAACTTTTCGGGAGGAGGCGTAAGAATCAGAACCCCGAGTGCCGCCCCAGCCAAGTGCCCGGCAAAGGTACCCATCTTCGATAACTCTCTGAGCGTTTCGCGATCTTGAACGGCAATAAAGCGCCAGCCCTGCCTGTTTTTCGAGGACTGGGCACGGCGGCCTGCATTAAGGATGGCACGAACATCTTTTTCGGGCAAGGGGTCCTTGCGGAACTCTCGGACGGCGCGCTTAGTTCGTATAGCTTCTGAAATATCCATAATTCACCTTCTATTTGCAAAATTGGGGAAGTACAGCCTGGGCTAAAGCTTCGAGACCGTCCATATCATCCTGATCAAGCCATTGAAGCATCACGCGCTGGCAGCCTGCTTGGGCCAGCGCGTTCAATTGCTCGACTATCTGAGTGCCACCGCCAACTAGTTTTCCATCGGCGCGCAATTCTTCAGCATTGCGCCCATAGAGGGCGATCTTCTCTTTAACCTCGCGCTTGTTCCGTCCAAAGGCTACGCCAGCCATCGCCGTTCGACGAAGATCATCGGGCTTGCGACCCTGCAAGGCCAAATATTCATCCAGGCGCTGCATGCGATCTCTGAAGCGTTCGGGGGTCTGGCTGGTTCCATTCCATTCATCGGCGTACCTTGCGGCCAGTTGCAGCGTGCGGTGTCGACCATTGCCGCCTACTACGACCGGCGGGCCGGCTGGTCTCGCCGGTCGCGGCAGCAGAACCGCATCTTTGAGCTGATAGAACTTTCCAGTGAAGGTGAACGGCTTGTTACTCTTCAACAGCCTGCTGACGACTTCTACCCCTTCCTCGAAGCGCTGCATGCGGTCTTTCACGTTGAGCAAGTCTAGGCCAAACATATGGTGCTCGCGCTGGTTCCAACCTGCGCCCAGACCCAGTTGCAATCGCCCGCCGGAGAGGTCATCCACGCCGGCTGCCATGCGAGCAGTGATGCTGGGATGGCGGAAAGAAAAAGGTGTTACCAGCGGGCCGAATTCAATATGTTTGGTGTGCGTGGCCAGGTAGGTGAGCGACACCCACAATTCTAGGGAGTCCAATTCAGGCGGCTCGGAATTGGTGTAATGGTCCGAGCGGTAAAGGCCTGCGAAGCCTAGATCCTCGGCTGCTTGGGCGATCCGCTTCCAGCGTTTCCAGTTTAGGCCGTCCTGGCCTTCGATCATCAGCGCAAGGTCCATAGTCACCTAGATATTCCAGATCTCCTTGGCTTTGTTCAACACAGGAAGCCAGCTTTCGCTTTCTGGCTGCGGGGCCGGGCCAATGGCATCTGTGATCTCCATGCCGGTTAGCGCCTGGGTTACAGCCAGGCCGCACGCCGCTGCCGCTTCAAGGTCATAGCCGCCTTCAAGGAAAACGGCAATGCGTCCTTCGCAATTCTTACTTGCCCAATCCTTCAAAGATTTTATGGCTTCTCCGTATCCTCGAGCACTCACTTGGAGATTCGCCAAGGGGTCCTTCCAGTGCGAATCGAATCCAAAACTCACCAAGATCATCTCGGGTCGAAAATGATCGAGCAGGTCAGGAATGACCTCGCCATAAGCCACATGGAAGGCCTGATCTCCAGAGAATGGAGGCAAGGGTAAATTGAAGGTTGTCCCTTCGCCATCATCAGTACCGCGTTCATTCAGCTGGCCTGTTCCCGGGTATAGCGGTGATTGGTGGGTCGAGATGAAAAAGACATCGCCTCTTTTCCAAAAGATATCCTGCGTTCCGTTGCCGTGGTGCACATCCATGTCAACGATGACCAGCCGCTTCGCGTTCTCGGTTTGGATCAATGTTTCGGCAGCGATGGCAATGTTGTTGAGCAGGCAAAATCCCATCGCTTGATCCCGGGTGGCGTGGTGGCCAGGAGGCCGCGTCAGCGCAAAGCCGACATTGGCTTCTCGCCTCCACACCGCTCTGGCTAGGGTGGCCGCCCCGCCGGCGGCGTTAAGGGCCAGACGCCCGGTCTCCTTGGTCAGATAGGTGTCGAGATCGAAATCTTGTTCGCGTTCACTGTGGCTGCGAACGGCTTCGAGTAGTACTTGGGAATGGACTGCGCGAATGACACCATCAGAAATTTGCTCGGGTTCCACCCGTAGTCCCCTTGCCCATAAACCGGCTTCGGTTAACGTGCGCTTGATCACCTCGACCCGGTCGGGTCTCTCCGGGTGTCCCCAGCGATAGTGAGCTTCGTGGCCTTGCGGGTAGAAGAACGCGACGGGGTACACGAAAATTCTGTTACTTTCCTCACGCCTACCCTTTGGGTAAGCTCATGGCAGACTTGTTCGTCGGCTCTACCGGCTCGATGCACTCGGGCACATCGTTGCGGGCGTTGTTGACCACTGTTGAAACCTGATAGTAAGTCATCTCATCCGGTGGATAGGGCTTAAGCAAAGGTAACAACTCGGCGGGACCTGTTTCCCCCGGCTGCAGCCATTTGGAATAATTCTTTTCATGCAGGATGACACCCATGCGATGATGGATTTTAGCCACTAATTCATTGGGCTCGCAAGTTATGAAGCAACAAGTCTTTACTTCCGATCCATCCAGGGCCTGCCAGCTATCCCACAGCCCGGCGAAGGCAAACGGCTGTCTGGATTTCATGTGCACCCAGTAGGGGATTTTCTCTTTTTTGCGCGGAATCTTGACCCATTCGTAATATCCATCTGCCAGCACCAGACAACGTTTGCGCTTGAATGGTGAACGAAACGCCGGCTTACGTTCAATCCCCTCGGAGCGCGCGTTCAACAGGAAACTGGTCATCTTTACTTTGTTAGCAAATGAAGGGATTAGACCCCAATTGAGGAAATCGATCTGGTTTTTCTCATCATTTAGCACGACTGCGATGGGTTGGGTGGGCGCTATGTTGTAACGCGGCTGCAATTCGTCCGGCACTTTTAGCAAGGGAAATGCAGCGCGAAGGCCGGGGGCGTCGGTGGCTAAAGTCAGGCGACCGGGCATATTTGCATTCTATCCAGGTTTTGTGGTCTGCGGCTTGCCGTCGATCATGCGCCAGGACACGACCGCGCTGGCGACGCTCAACCCGGCGCAAAACACCATCAGCGTCTTGAAAGCGTCCACGAAAGCCAGGTCAAAGATATTATTCACCGCGGCTTGCTGAGAAGAATTCAGAGATGAGGGCGCGGTAGCATCGGCAAGCTTCACCGTTTCTGCGTCTATTTGCTGCAATGCTAAAGCCGGCAACTCCAGCGGCTGCACGTGCCTGTCCACAGCGGCACCAAACGATTGGAGTGCCACGACACCCAAAAGCGAAACGAACAAAACATTCGCTGTACTGATCAGCGCGTTGTTGATGCCCGAAGCCGTGCCCGACAATCGCATGGGCGCCGAGCTCATGACCGTGGTCGAAAGCGGAGCAAATACGATGGTCAGTCCGATGGCCATGATCACCACGGCCGGGAATATCGTGAGCCAGTAGGAGCCGCCGATACCTATTTGCGCGATGAACAAAAAGGCCGCAGCGACAATTAGCGGTCCAACGATGAGCGGCAGTTTGGCGCCATAGCGCGACACAAGCCCTCCTGCCCAACCAGAAAATATCCCGAGGATCACGCTGATAGGGAAGAGAGATGCTCCTGCCTCCAATGGCGTGTAACCTTGGATCTGGATTAGGTTAAAGGGCATGAAAAACAGGGTGACGGCGAAGGCTCCATAAAGCAACAGGGTGATCAGGTTTGCGCCGCTGAAATTCGAGGAGCGAAACAAGGACAGCGGCATCATGGGGTGAGGGACGCGACTCTGACTTATAACAAAGGCAATTAAACTCAGGATGCCGATAGCAATGAAGGCGAGCACAATGGGACTGTCCAAGCCATAGTTGGATGACTCAATCAGCCCAAATGTTATGCCACCTAGACCCAGGGTTGCCAGGCTGGCGCCAAGCCAATCCAACTTGCCACCAGCTTCCTCGTCGCGGCTTTCGGGCACCCGCCAGAACAAAATGGCCAATGTAACGAGTCCAATGGGTAAGTTGATGTAGAACGCCCAGCGCCAGGAAAAGGCGCCGATCAGCCAGCCGCCCAAAAGCGGTCCGATAGCGGCTGCCAGGGCTAAGGCTCCAGACCAGGTGCCGATGGCTTTGCCGCGGCTTTTCTCGTCGAAGAAAGCAGTAATCATCGCCAGGCTGCTCGGCGCCAGCAGCGCTCCGCCTAGCGCCTGCAAGGCCCGGGCGCCAATTAATTG
>CAYJMC010000062.1:5048-8341 GCA_964371335.1 uncultured Anaerolineaceae bacterium | reverse complement strand
CCGCAGCGCCACCCAGGACCACCCATCCTACAAGGCTCATAAGTTTCTCCTTTCGCTTCCCTAATGATGTGACAAGTGAGTATTAAGTTTACCTGCTTTGCGCCATCGCGCCGATCGCCTTCAACAAAGTGTCCATGACCAGTTGGCCGGATTGCTCGCGATGCGGTGCTTCGCTCAGCGGGCTTTCTGCCACCAGGGCTTTGACCGCGGCACCCAACGTGTCCTCTCCGCTTTGCCTGGCAGACAAGAACGCCAGCCCGGCGGTCAGCAGGTCGCCGGCATCCAGCTTGTCATCCCCACCGGACTGTTGACCTGCGCCCATTAAGCCAGTGAAAATGGAGCTTAGCGGGTCGCCGGCTTGTGGGGCCGGGTTCACCTTCTTGCCACCGGCGATGAGATCCAGCACCAGTTGCATGATGTTGCCGGTATCCACGGAGTTCCCCTTGATATCTTTCGCGGCGCGCGCCAGCCCTTTGGCATACACCTGGGCGGATCCGCTGGGAATTTTCTTTACCTGGGCGGCGGCGTACTTCAGTTGGGCGGCCGGCTTGGAACCTTTCTTTTTCTCCATAGCCTGGGTGATCACCTGGAAGATCTCGACCATGTAGTCGCCATGGTTTTTGTTGTAGGTGTCAGCTTCGTTGAGCGCCGACTTGTTTTGCGAGAGCGATTGCACCACTTGTCCAAAGAGTTGTCCCAAATCGATTTGATTGTTAGGCATTAGGAGTGACCTTCCTTTCAAGAGAACGGGCATGCATCCTTACAAGTTGCAACAATCCGAATTTTGATTCAAACTGATATACAGATTAGGCAGTTGGTCTCACCGCTAATAGGTACACACGTCCAATGATTGTCCCAAATAGGACTTAAAACATATTCCGACGGTAGGAATCACTTCCTGCTATAATCTGTCCTGCATCTCGGCCCCGCCGAAATTGGACGGGGTCGTTTTGTGTGAAATGACTAAGATAACCCGAACAGATCTTCGCAATATCGCCATCATCGCCCACGTGGACCACGGCAAGACCACGCTGGTGGATGGTTTGCTGCGCCAGGCGCACACCTTCCGCGAGAACCAGCAGGTGGCGGAGCGCATTATGGATTCCAATGCCCTGGAGCGCGAACGCGGCATCACCATCCTGGCCAAGAACACCGCCATCCGCATTGTGAACCCGGATACCGGGGAGCCGGTGAAGATCAACATCGTCGACACGCCGGGCCACGCCGATTTTGGCGGCGAGGTGGAGCGCGTGCTCAATATGGTGGATGGCGTGCTGCTGCTGGTGGACGCTGCCGAAGGCCCGCGGCCGCAGACGCGCTTTGTGCTCAAGAAGGCGCTTGAACTCGGTCACCGCGCTATCGTGGTGATCAATAAGGTGGACCGCAAGGATGCGGATACTAACCGCGTGCTCAACGACACCTTCGACCTATTTATCGAATTAGGCGCTACGGACGAGCAGGCTGAGTTCCCGGTGGTGTACGCAGTGGCGACAGATCAGCGCGCCGGCATGACTCCGGCAATGGGTCCGGACCTGCAGCCGCTGTACAAGACAATATTGAATGAGATCCCTGCCCCGGAAGTGGACCCGGAAGCGCCGCTGCAGATGCTGGTGACCACTTTGGATTACGACAACTACCGCGGCCAGACCGCCATCGGGCGTATCTTCGCAGGCAAAATGCGCGTGGGACAAACCGTGGCGCGACTTACGCTGAAAGGCGAGAACCTGCCGGAGAAGATCCCGTATTTATACGTTCAAGAAGGCCTGGAGCGCGTCGAGGTGCCTGAGGCGAGTGCAGGTGATATCGTCGCTGTCGCGGGCCTGGAAAATATCGCCATCGGCGAGACGCTGGCGGACCCGGAGAACCCAGTGGCGTTGCCTGTCATTCACGTGGAAGAGCCGACGGTGCGCATCACCTTTGGGGTCAATACTTCGCCGTTCGCGGGGCGCGAAGGCAAATGGGGCACCAGCCGCAAACTGCGCGAGCGGCTGTTCAACGAGCTGCGCAGCAATCTCTCGCTGCGCGTCGAAGAGACCAACAGCGCCGACACCTTCGTGGTTTCCGGGCGCGGCGAGCTGCACCTGGCCATCCTGATCGAAACTATGCGCCGCGAAGGTTACGAATTCCAGGTGGGGCGGCCCGAGGTCATTTTGAAAAAAGACGACGAAGGCAGCACGCTGGAGCCGTTCGAAGAAGTGCACGTGGAGTGCAGCCAACCCACCGCCGGCACGGTGGTGGAGATGCTGGGCAAGCGCCGCGGCGAAATGCAAGAGATGCACGAGACCGGCAGCGGAACAGTGCAGATGAAGTACATCGTTCCTACCCGCGGCTTGCTGGGTTTCCGCCAGCAATTCCTGACGGCCACCAAAGGCACCGGCATCCTGAACACCATCTTTCATGCCTACCTGCCGATGGCGGGGCCGATCAGCTCGCGGGCGCGCGGTTCGCTGATCGCCTACGAGAGCGGCACGGCGGTGACCTATGGCCTGCGGGCTGCGGAGGAGCGCGGCGTCCTGTTCATCGGAGCGGGCACGCCGGTGTACGCCGGCATGGTGGTGGGGGAGCAGCCGCGCGATAACGACATGGAAGTCAATGTGTGCAAGGCCAAGAAGCTGACCAGCATGCGCGAGACCTCCAAAGGCGAGATCGAGCAGCGGCTTAGCCCGCCGCGCATCATGAGCCTGGATGAGGCCATCGAGTACCTGGCCGAGGATGAGCTGCTGGAAGTGACGCCACAAAGCCTGCGCATCCGCAAGCGCATTTTGGATATGAACCAACGCTACCGCGCAACGAAGAAGAAAGAAGAAGCGATGGAGGGGTAGAGAGGACTGGTAATTAGTAATTGGTAATTTGTAATTGGTTGTTAGTTATTGTTTTGGAGACTTGAGACTAGGGATCACGTGTTTAATCCCCGGCTGAAGCCTCGACTCCGTTTTTACTATGAGCGAGTGCTAATTCTTTATGCATCACAGATTAGCCTGAGGGACATTTTCTATGACAGCATTTTCGTCTTTTGATTTCAAAGGAGTAAAAAACATGAAACTGCGCCTATCCGCCCCTTCTCGGACCGCCTGGATCATTGCTGTCGTTGCAGGTGTCCTTGGCTTCCTGGTCTATTTTGACGCCCTTTCGCTTGGTGGGATCTCCGCCTTCGTCCTGGTGGCAGCGGGATTCGTGATACTGGCTCTTGCCACGGCGATGAAATCCATTTAGTCGGGCTTTCTTAACAAACAAACCTCACCACAAAGGCACAAAGAGCACAAAGGATTACGTTTTAAACATAAATAATTCTT
>CAYJMC010000062.1:0-4948 GCA_964371335.1 uncultured Anaerolineaceae bacterium | reverse complement strand
ACTGGAGGATTGAGCCATGATGCCCATTGGAGACGACAACACCGGCCGGCGAAGCTTCCCTGTAGTCACCATCGGCTTGATTGCGCTGAACGTGCTTGTCTTTTTGCTGGAGATGAGCGCCGGTGACGCTTTCGTCATTCAGTGGTCCTTTGTGCCCACTCGATTCCTGGCGAACCCCGCGGGCGAATTCATCACCATTTTCACCTCCATGTTCATGCATGCCGGCACATTGCACATCTTTGGCAATATGCTGTATTTGTACATCTTCGGCGACAACGTGGAAGACAATTTTGGTCCGGTGAAATACCTGATCTTCTATCTCTTGTCTGGAATTGCCGCCACCTTTGCCCAATTATTCTTTTCGCTGAACTCCGACATCCCGAATCTCGGCGCGTCGGGCGCCATTGCCGGTGTGCTCGGGGCTTATCTGGTCATGTTCCCTCGCGGGCGGATCAACGTCTTAATGGGCAGGATCGTGACGAAAACCAGCGCACTGGTCGCCATCGGCCTCTGGTTCTTGCTGCAATTGTTCAGCGGCGTGGGTTCCATCGGAGCAACGGCGGATACCGGCGGCGTTGCCTACATGGCGCACATCGGCGGATTCATCGCGGGATTGCTGCTATCTTACATTTTCCGTGACTCCAGCCGGCTTTCATCGCGGCTCTAGTGATTTGAAGATAAATAAAAACTCCGGAGGATTTCCTCCGGAGTTTTTCCATAATGGCGAAGAATAATTTGGTTATAGAGCCTTGACCAGAGAGGCAATCGCCAGGAGGGCGAAAGCAATCGTAATCAACCAGAAGCCGGCAATCCCGCCTAGCGTAAATACACCCAATTCCATGAGAAGGCTCATCGCTGAAAGCTTGCGTAAAGGTCGAATGCTGTCGTTCCATTGACGTAACCAGGCATCAAGATTACTATTTCGATCACCGGAAGGCGGGTGCTTTGAGATGAACCTCCCCCAATGGTCTAAAGGACTGATTATTTTTTTGCTTTGCGGCGCCGCCTTCTTCGCTGGTGCGTATTGGCAGACTTCGCTCAATTCAAAACCGAACACAGATCCTTGCACCGCGGGCGCCCAATCTCAAAGTTACCAATTGTTGAATTCCTTGTTGCGCGAATTCGATGATGCCGCCATCCTGGCGATCAACTTGCCCCGTGAACAAGTAGTGGAGCAAGTCGAAGCGATGCAATCCATTCGGCGCGAGACTGAACGGCTGCCTGTACCCGGCTGCCTCAGCAACCTCAAAGTTCGCATGGTCGACTACATGAACAAGGTAGTGGACTTGTTGGTGGCCTTTGTCGGCGGTGTGCCACCCGATCTGGTGCTGCAAGCCCTGGAAGGCACAAGCACGCTCCGGGATGACATGGAACTTGAAATGGCCAAGGTTATCGGCGCGACCGTGACGCCATATCCAACGCCGTTCCAGTTCGCCATACCTGTTACCGGGTCCGGGCAAGAGCAGCAGGTGGCCACAACAGCGCCAACCGAAACCGCGGTGATGGCAATCGTGACTAATGATACGGGGGCGAACCTGCGGGCTGAACCAAACGCCGATTCAGGGTTGATCGCTGCCCTTCTCCCTAACACCCAGGTGGAAGTTTTGGGAGTCAGCGCCGATAGGCTCTGGGTACATGTAACCGATGCCGATGGGGTAAGCGGCTGGCTTTATGTGCCCTTGGTTTCGCTGGATGGAGATATTGAAGCATTGCCGGTTATCGAGTAAACATTCATAAAATTAAATAATTGAATAGGCAAATGTAAGGGTCATTTGTCCATTGACTGGATAGTTAGTTGGTAGTAAGGTACTATCAAATTTGTTAGGCATCCCACCTTTCTGAGCGAAACCTTTCGCCAAAGTAAGGCTCTCTGGGGGGATATATGAGAGGAGATTCCATGCACAGTCGTATCTATTCCCTGTTTAGCGCGCTAACCGCATTGGTGCTCATGTTCACCTTGGCAGTGCCGAGCACGGCATTCGCCGATGAAGGGCAACCAGGCGACCCGACTCCGGAAGCTACCGAAGAAGCTCCCGCAGCGGATGGTGCAACGGAAGGCGAGGTGGAGGAAGAGTTGCCCCCACCTGAGATTGTGACCGAGGAGATCGCGCCCGAGCAGCCTGCGGTCGAAGAGACAGTCACCGAGGAAGTAGTGACCGAGGAAGCGGCGCCTTTTGAGGTCGCAACCGAGGAGGCCATCAGTGAGGAAGTTGCAACCGAGGAAACCGTCACTGAGGAACCTGCAGTCGAGGAAGCGGTAACTGAGGAAGCTGCGGAGGAACCTGCAGTCGAAGAGTCTGCACCCGCCGAAACTCTGGCTGAAGAGCCAGTTTTCAGCGAGGAAACTGTGGCGGAAGTCGTTGAGGCTTTGGATGAGGCCGACGCCATATTGGTTGATCCAAACGGCGAATCGGTATCTTTGGCCTCCGAAGAGGCGATGGCGATCTTAACCAATCCGGATCCTTATATCGTGCGCGCAGGCGTTACACACCGCTTCTTGAGTGATTGTAGCGGTCAGCCAATTGATGCGAACAATACATGCACCCCTTCAGCAACTCCTATTCAGGCAGCGATCGATTTCGCTAATGATGGAGAAACTGTAGTTGTTGAAGCTGGCGACTATTACGAGAGTCCCAACATCACAAAAGCAGTAACCCTTAGTGGCGCCAACGCTGGGATCGATCCCAACACGGGCACACGAGTAGCTGAATCGGTCATCTATGGATTGCTTACGATTATTGCAAACGACGTGACAATCGATGGCTTTTACATCACGAATCCGACTGGTGAACGGGGGATCTATTCCGGCAATGCGGACAACATTACGATCACCAATAATATCATTACCAATGTTGGGAACAGTGACACTGGAACATCAAGCAACTTTGGTGTATTGATAGAGCCGAGCCTTAATGGCGATGCGGACAACATTGAAATCAGCCACAACCTGATTGAGAACCTGGCTGGAAACGTAGAAACGGTCGCAGGTATCGGCATTTTGCAGAGCATTGGGAATGGGGACGTAACCAATCTGGTGATTGAGGAGAATGTCATACAAAATATCTCCACGGGGCCGACCAAGGGCGCCTATGGCATTATCATCAACCACGGATCTGGCTCTGGATATACCGGGGAAACGGTTGCGCCTCAGATTTTGAACAACACTATCGACAACATCAGCGGGGGCTGGGCGCATGGTATCGGTCTGGAAGGCGACACGCTGAATGCATTGGTTCAGTGGAATACAATCAGCAATGTGAGTGCTCCTTCGGGGGATGGCGTCGGGATCTTTATCGAGGACAACACCTACGGAAATACAGTGACAATAGGCGACAATACCTTCACCAGCAATACAGTGCAGGTTGCCGCTGCGCTCGGCAATGTATTCGATGTTGCTGAAACCTTAGCTGGGAATACATTTGATAGGGCAGTCACCGTAGACCATCCTGGCAATTCTCTTTTACCGGCTATCTGGAGTAGCATCCAAGCTGCCGTGGGATTTGCCGTGGATGACGATACTGTTTATGTGGAGGCGGGAAACTATGAAGAACAATTAGTCATAGATAAGAGTATTACCTTGACTGGAGCAGGCGCTTCTTCAACCACCGTGCAAGCGCCAGCGGTGTTGACCAATGACCCTGATGAAACCAAGAGTATCATCGTTGTGACCGGTCCTTTGGTGAATGCAATGATCAGTGGCTTCACCATTACCGGCCCTGGGCCTACTAACTGTGGCAGCCTACATTTTGGAATCTATGTACGTGACGGCGCTTATGCCTACATCCATGACAACAGCATAGAGGATGTAAGAGACAATCCGTTCAGCGGGTGCCAGAATGGTGTAGCCATTGAAGTAGGGAGACAGTCCACCGGTCAAACGGGCACAGCGTTGATCGAAGATAACGATATCAGTGGATATCAGAAGAACGGTATCACCGTCGACAATGTTGGTTCAAGCGCGACAATTCTAAGCAATAACCTAGTGATTGGTGCCGGGGCAACAGCAACTATTGCCCAGAACGGCATTCAGATTTCACGTGGCGCAACAGGCACCATCGATGGGAACACCATTCTGGATAACCACTGGATCCAATGTCCTACCTGCACGCCATGGACCTCGACCGGGGTTCTGCTATATCAGGCTGGCGATGGCGTAGTGGTTTCCAATAATACTATTCAAGGCAACCAAACTAACCTGTATGTGCAAGACACAGATGATGTAGAAATCACCGGGAATATCATTAGCGATTCCACGCAGTATGATAATATCGATATTTACAATGTGGATGGGGCGATAATCAACGATAATGTTATTTCCAACGCCACCATGGACGGTATCTGGGTCGGGAATTCCGCCAATATCACTATCACGGGAAATGAAATACTCAACAATGGCTTGACGGCTCCTTATCCGGAAGCCGCTGGCGTCCATCTTTGGGATAATGATCTAAGCGGGATTTCCATTACAGGGAACACTTTTGAAGGCAATCTAAACGGGGTCTACAATGAAGATGCCGAAACAGTGAACGCGACTGGCAACTGGTGGGGTTCGGCAAGCGGACCTTATGACGACTCTACAGTGCTTGCCGACGCCTGCGCTTTGGCACTGGAAAATGCCGATGGAACCGGCGACCCAGTGAGCGGGTGCGTGTCGTATAGCCCCTGGCTTACGGCTGACCCGGCGACCGACGCGGACAGCGACGGTGTTGATGACGCCGCAGATAATTGTCCCGCTATAGCAAACACCGGCCAGTCCGACAGCGACGGTGATGGCGTCGGCAATGCTTGCGATGCAACACCGAATGGTGATGAGGGTGGCGAGGGCGACGGTGGCGAGGGCGACGGTGGTGAGGGCGACGGTGGTGACGATGATGACGGCGGTGGCGCTGGTGGCGGAACTACAACCACTGGCGGCCCAATCATCCCGGTGACGGGTGGCTGGTTATGG
>CAYJMC010000061.1:5795-8381 GCA_964371335.1 uncultured Anaerolineaceae bacterium | reverse complement strand
ACCCGGTGGGTGCCGATTAATGTCTTGATCAGCACCCTTTGGGAGGGTTCAGGGGCCACATAGCCGACGAGGGCAGCATCCTGCCCGTATTTGTGCGCCTTCATCACCTTCAACACATTGGCCGCGTCATCTGGGGCTACGATTGCGACCAATTTGCCCTCATTGGCAATATAGAGGGGATCGAAGCCCAGCAGTTCACAGGCCGAATCGACGGCGGGCTTGACCGGGATCTTTTTCTCGTCCAACACAATGCCCACGCCCGATTGCCTTGCGATCTCGTTCAATGTGGTCGCCAGGCCGCCGCGGGTGGGGTCGCGCAGCACATGAATGCAGTTGCTGGTCGCCTGCATTTCGGCAATCAGGCCGTTGAGCGGCGCGATGTCGCTTGTCAGCTCCGTTTCGAGACCCAGGGCGCCGCGAGCGGAGAGGACGGCAATACCGTGGTCTCCCAGGGTGCCCGACAGGATGACTGCGTCTCCCGGTTTCGCCTCTGCGCCGCCGATTCTTACATCATCGGGCAAAAGCCCGACACCTGTTGTGCTGATATACAGCCCGTCAGCGGATCCTTTGCCAACGACTTTGGTATCGCCCGCTACGATTTGCACGCCGGCTTCTTCGGCGCGGGCGCGCATGGATTCCACAACGCGGGCGAGGGTTTCAAATTCCAAGCCTTCTTCCAAGATGAAGCTGGCAGTTAAGTAAAGCGGCTTGGCACCCATCATGGCCACATCGTTCACTGTTCCGCACACCGCTAGCGCGCCGATGTCGCCGCCTGGAAAGAATAGTGGCGAAACCACATGTGCATCGGTGCTCACCACGAGGCGGGAGTGGCCTTGCGTCGAAATCACGCTGCCGTCATTGCCCGCGCGCAAGGCGGGGTTGTCCCAGGGCTTCATGAAAGCCTTGGCGATGAGATCTTGCATCATTTTCCCGCCGCTGCCATGGCCCATGGTGATCCTTTCGTGGTGGGGTAGCGGCACAGGGCAGCTCAGGCCTTCAAGGGAGGGTTTCACCATCTCAGTCACTGGCAGCCTCGATTTTTGATTGGCCGCAGTTGTACGGCGGCCAGATTGAACGGGCGGGTTTAGTCGAGTCTGGGGTTCGGTGGTTAGACCAAGGAACCAATCCCTCGTCGCCGCAAAGCGGCTCGCTCGGGACAGGCCCCGCCCCTACGATTGATCGCAGCAGTGCAACTGCTGTGCATCGCAATTTAGTCATTGGTCACTTCGGCAACTGAGACGTCGCGATACTGGTAATAGGCGGCACAGGTGCCTTCCGAAGAAACCATAGTGGCGCCCAGCGGATGCTGCGGAGTGCACAGGCTTCCGAAAGCCGGGCACTGGTTCGGCTTCTTCAGTCCCTGTAGGATTTGGCCCGCGATGCAGATCGGCGACTCATCGGATTGGATGGTCGCCACGTCGAAACGTTTTTCGGCATCAAACTCCGCATACTCTTTGCGGATTCCCCAACCGCTCATCGGAATGTTGCCGATGCCGCGCCACTTGCGGTCACATACTTCGAATACGGTATTTATTAATTTCTGTGCTTCCTTGTTTCCTTCGAAAGTTACCGCGCGCGCGTAGGCATTCTCCACGCCGACATAGCCAGTCTCAAGCATGCGCACCGCGGTCAGCACTCCTTGCAATAGGTCCAGCGGTTCGAATCCCGTGACGACGATGGGGGTTTGATACTGCTCCGCGATGGGTGGATATTCCCAATACCCCATCACTGCGCACACATGTCCCGCCGCCAGGAAACCCTGCACGCGGTTGTGCTCGCCGCTCAGGATGGCGTGCATGGCGGGGGGTACGCGCACATGTGAACCAAGCAAACTGAAATTCTCCAGCCCCAACCGCTCTGCTTGGAAAACCGCCATTGCGTTGGCGGGCGCGGTAGTTTCGAATCCGATACCGAAGAAGATGACCTGCTTATCCGGATTTTGTTGTGCCAGCTTCACCGCGTCCAGCGGCGAATACACCACGCGCACATCCCCGCCCGACGCGCGCACCGAGAACAGGTCGCGGCCGGAACCGGGTACGCGCAACATATCGCCATAGGATGTGAAAATGACATCGGGCAGCGAGGCCAGAGCGAGCGCCTTATCGATTTGCTCCAGCGGAGTCACGCAAACGGGACAGCCGGGGCCATGCACTAATTCGATTTCCTTGGGCAGCATCTCGTCGATGCCGTAGCGCCGGATGGCATGCGTCTGTCCCCCGCAGATCTCCATCAGCACCCAGGGCTGCGTGACGCTGGCGCGAATCTTTTCGACCGCTTGCTTTACCAAATGCGCGTCGCGGAATTCGGTCACGTACTTCATGTCTGTGGCCCCGTGGCGGGTTCCGCACCCAGTTCGGCGTTGATGTCACTGATCTCGCGTAAAACGGCCAGTGTTTCGGCAGCTTCCTTTTCGCTCAATTGGCTGATGGCGAAGCCAACGTGAACGATGACATAATCGCCCACTTTGACTTCGGGTAAATATTCCAGGCAGGCTTCGCGGAAAACGCCGCCAAAGTCCACCTTGCCCATCCGCAAACCGCTGGCTTCGTAGATCTCAATTAGTTTTCCCGGAACGCCTAAGCACAT
>CAYJMC010000061.1:4030-5695 GCA_964371335.1 uncultured Anaerolineaceae bacterium | reverse complement strand
CCATCGTTTGCTGGCACCTGATGATGGGTATAAACGCGGAAGCCGGCAGATTCCAGCCGCGTGCGAGAGGCGGTTAACAGCGTCATGTTCTGCCACACTCCGCCGCTCAAGGCCACCTCCTGGATGCCTTCGCGGCTGCGCAACAGCAGGCATAGGTCCAGTGCCAAATCAGCCAGCCCGTTATGGAAGCGGGCGGCGATCTTTCCCAGCGGAACTTCGCCGCGCCAATCCGATAAGATCGAGCGAATTACCGGCCAGGGGTCAATGGTCTCCCCGGTAATAGCAAAGGTGTAAGCCCCAATTTCTTCGGGGTCCACCAGGTTTTCCAGTTCAATAGCGGCCTGGCCCTCGTAGGTAATCTCGCTACGCACCCCGATCAGGGCGGCAACGGCATCGAATAGCCGTCCCAGACTGGAAGTCAGGGGAGCGTTCGTATGAGTTTCGAGTTGCCGGGCGACGGCCATCAAACCATCGCGCCCAGCAGCCTGCACAGGCGGCAGGTCGGGCTTCCAGGCGATGCCCAGCTGGTGCAGCCAGGCTAGCGCCAGCCTCCAGGGCTGCTGCACGGCTAAATCGCCACCAGGCATCGAAACCAGGTTCAGGTGATAGGCACGGCGGAACGTTTTGTAACCCGCCACCAAGACCTCTCCGCCCCAAATCGTGCCGTCGGTGCCATAGCCGGTGCCGTCGAAGGCCAGCCCTATGACTGGCTGGTTGACTGGCAAACCGTGTTCGGCCATACAAGATGCGATGTGGGCATGGTGGTGTTGGACACCCAAAGCAGGGATGCCTTCGCGTTCGGCACGCTGCAGCGCGTAGCGTGTGCTCAAATAATCGGGATGAAGGTCGTAAGCGATAACTTGTGGCTTCACCCGGAATAAATGCTCGAATTGCTTAATGCCCTTCTCGAAGGCGCGCAGCGTCTCATAATTCTGCAGGTCTCCGATGTGCGGGCTTAGGAAAGCGTATTCGTCTTTTGCAACACAAAATGTGTTCTTCAGCTCCCCACCTGCCGCAAGCAGGGGTGGGGTGCTCCATGGCAAATGAATGGGCATCGGCGCATATCCGCGTGCTCGCCGAATGGGGGTGATAACGCCGGTGTCCGGCTCTGCGCGCAGCACGGAATCATCGCAGCGCGCCTGGATGGGGCGGTCGTGCATCAGGAAGGCGGAAGCGATCGAGCCCAATACGCGTTTGGCTTCATCATTGTCCGTGACGATGGGCTCTTCGCTACGGTTGCCGCTCGTCATGACCCAGGCATCTGGGATTCCTTGTCCACGTTCAAGCAGCAAATAATGCAGCGGGGTGTACGGCAGCATTACGCCCAAGGTGTTCTGGCCTGGAGCCACGTTCTGCGCGATGGTCGAATTTTCCCGTCGCTGCAAAAGCAAAATAGGACGCATGGGATTGCGCAATGCTTCAAGTTCGGATTCGCTCAAAATACATTGCCGCGTAACCGCGTCCAGGTCTGCCATCATCAGCGCCAAAGGTTTGTCGGGCCGTCCTTTGCGTCCACGTAATGCGGATACGGCGTTGGCATGGGTCGCATCGCAAGCTAGATGGAAGCCGCCGAGGCCTTTGATGGCCACCACTTCGCCGGCAACAATCAGGCCGCGGACGCGGCGCAGCGCTTCTTCCTGATCATTGACATTCCCTCGTCGCCGC
>CAYJMC010000061.1:0-3930 GCA_964371335.1 uncultured Anaerolineaceae bacterium | reverse complement strand
GCGGCTCGCTCGGGACAAGCTTCGTCGCCGACTTCCAGCCAAATGCGCGGCCCGCATTCGGGGCAGGAAACCGGCTGCGCGTGATAACGCCGGTTTGCGGGATCGGTATATTCATGGGCGCAGGCCGCGCACATCTTGAAGCTTGCCATCGTCGTGTTGGGTCGGTCGTAGGGGAGGTCGCGAATAATAGTGAAACGCGGCCCGCAATGAGTGCAGTTCACAAATGGGTAGCGATAATGCCGATCCTTGGGATCGAAGAGTTCTCGTAAACAGTCGGGACAGATGGAGACATCAGGAGAGATAGGTTGAAAGGCTTCGGCGACATTGCGAGATTCTTGGATTACGAATTCTTTGAAGCCGTTTATTTCTGAACGCGATACCCGGATTTCGTCAATGTGCGCCAGCGGTGGCGCTTCAACTCTCAAGGATTGCACGAAGTCCTGCAATGCATCCTTCGATCCATCCACCCGAATATCTACACCGGCCGTGGTGTTGCGCACCCAACCCTTGAGGTCGAGGCGGTTCGCAAGTTGGTAGACAAAGGGACGGAATCCCACTCCTTGGACAACTCCGCGAACTCTTACCTGCAAACCCGCACGTTCGACCATGGCTATCCGATCATCGATTTCAACCAGGTGTGCCAGGCCTGCAGGCCGTCGCCCGTTTGGCAGGAGACCGGGAAGGTCAGTACTCCGCGATTGAGTGTTTCCACTCCGTGCTTGAAATAATCCATGTCGAATTTTACGTAGGGCCGGAGATCAATCTTGTTGATAACCAACGCGTCCACACCTCGATACATGGACGGGTACTTATAAGGCTTGTCGTCGCCTTCGGGAATCGAAGCGATGAGCACGTTCTTGTGGGCACCCAATTTGAATCCTGCCGGGCAGATCAAGTTGCCCACGTTCTCGATAATTAGCAAGTCGATTTCTTTGAGCTCGATTTGATCCAGCGCACTTTGCATCATCACTGCGTCTAGGTGACATTCGCCGCCCGTGTTGATTTGGACGGCGCGCGCGCCGGCCCGAGCAGCTCGTTCGGCGTCGATGCCGGTGGCCACGTCTCCATTCACGACCGCAATTTCATAGTCGCGCGCAAGTTCCTTTACCGTGCGCTCGATGAGCGAGGTTTTACCGGCGCCGGGCGAGGCCATGATGTTAATGGCAAAGACGCCGGCTTCGTCAAGTCGTTTTCGATTTTGGGCTGCCAGCCGATCGTTGGCGCCCATGATTTCTTCAACGACTGCAATTCGTTCGGTCATGTCGTTACCTTCGCTTCTTGTTGTTTCTTCGGCTTGGCTTTCTCTATGTCCAGTCCGACTAGTTGAAATACATCGCCGCTCACGACTTCCACGCGATCGCTCTTGCATTTGGGGCACTCGAAGCTGGCTCCCTTTGGCCGGAAGCAGGTGCCGCAATCACGGCATTCCAGCTCCATAGGCACGCGATGGAAATGCAGTTTGGCGCCTTGGGCCACCGTCCCTTTGCCGATCAGTTCCCAGTAAAACTGCACGGATTCATCCACGTAAGAGGAAAGCTGGCCAATCTCGATATAAATGTCAGTCACACGCGTCGCCTTAGCTGCTTCGGCATGCTCTACAGCCAACTTTAAAAGACTCTGCGTCACAGAAAGTTCATGCATCTGGCGACTACCTTTTATGCCGTTTATAGTCTAAAAAGATGGGACGGCATCCTCTACGGGCAATTGCCATGAAAGCGTCGGGACAAATAGCTGCCGGTCTAGACCAGCAGCGTATTACGAGTAGGCTTCTTCAGCCGATGAAACAACCTCCTAGCTGATTTCCTCCCCAGATCGAGGCCCTTGACTGTAAGCGCGAGGCCGCCATGTGGTGAAAGTACTTGCAGCTAACGGGTAGCCGCCCAGATAAATATGGATGAAATGCCCTTCCTATGGGGCATTTGTCCCTTTATTCACAACCGTATAGCCGAGATAATTAGGGTGGAGGCTAAAGCCAAAACCTATGAGTCAACCTCTCAAACCACACATTACCGGACCCATTTCGCATAATGGGCATAACGGCAAAGTTCCTGCAGATATTGTCATCGCCCAGGCAGCGACTCTGCTGCCCATTCAGGAAATTGCAGAGCAAGCCGGTCTGCTTCCCGAAGAGCTAGAGCTCTATGGAGATACCAAGGCCAAAGTCACCCTCAGTGTGCTGGATCGGCTCCAGAAAGAGGAGTCTGGTAAGTACATACTGGTGACCGCCATCACACCGACGCCTCTTGGCGAAGGGAAAACCACCACGACGATTGGCTTGGCGCAAGCATTAGGCGCCCAGTTGGGGCATCGCGCCTTTGCCTGTATCCGCCAGCCCAGCCAAGGCCCAACATTCGGGATCAAGGGTGGCGCCGCGGGCGGTGGCTACAGCCAGGTAGTCCCGATGGAGGAGTTCAACCTCCATCTCACGGGCGACATCCATGCCATCACGGCGGCCAATAACCTGCTGGCGGCTGCGATTGATGCGCGCATGTACCATGAAGCGCGCCAGAGCGATAAGCAACTCTTCGATCGGTTGATGCCTGTGAAAGATGGCAAGCGCAAAGTGGCGCCTGCAATTGTCCGCCGCATGAAGCGCTTGGGATTCAAAGCGGACGACGTCGAATCGTTGAGCGATGAACAGCGCCGTCAACTGGTGCGCCTGGATATTGATCCCGAAAGCATTACGTGGAGGCGCGTCATTGATACCAATGACCGGTTCCTGCGCGACATTCGCTTAGCTGATCCAACGGACGACGCGTTGATCACCCGCGAGTCCTCTTTCGATATAACCGTGGCCAGCGAGGTAATGGCTATCTTGGCTCTCTCCAGCGACCTTGCCGATATGCGCGAGCGTTTTGGCCGCATCGTGATCGGCCTGAGCAAAGCCGGGGAAGCCGTCACCGCCGATGACCTCGGCGTGGCTGGCGCTATGGCCGTATTGATGCGCGACGCCATCAAGCCTACCTTGATGCAAACCCTGGAAGGCACGCCGGTCTTCGTGCATGCTGGTCCGTTTGCCAACATTGCTCACGGCAACAGTTCCATCATTGCAGACCGCATTGCCTTGAAATTGGCTGATTACGTGGTTACCGAAGCGGGCTTCGGCGCCGATATCGGCATGGAAAAATTCATGGATATCAAGTGCCGCTATTCGGGGCTGCGACCCGACGCCGTTGTGTTGGTCGCCACGATACGTGCATTGAAGATGCATGGCGGCGGGCCCAAGGTGGTAGCAGGCAAGCCGCTGGATACTGCGTATACGCAGGAAAACCTGGAATTGCTCGAAAAAGGGCTGGCCAATCTGCGCCACAACATTGGTATCGCAGTTGGATTTGGTGTTCCTGTCGTTGTCGCCGTGAATCAATTCCCAACTGACTCCAAAGCGGAGTTAGAAATGGTACGCGAAGCTGCGCTGAAGGCAGGCGCAGCCGGCGCAGCCATTTCAAACCACTGGGCCGAAGGGGGAGCTGGGGCAGTGGCCTTGGCTGAAGAGGTCATGAAAGCCGCAGATCAGCCCGGCGAATTTGAGTTCACCTATCCATTGGATCTATCCATTAAAGAAAAGATCGAACGCATTTGTAAGAAGATCTATGGAGCCGACGGAGTGGATTTCCTGCCCGAAGCGGAGAAGAAGATCGAAAACTATACGCGGCTGGGATTTGGCAACCTTCCAATTTGTATGGCGAAAACACACCTAAGCCTTAGCCATGATCCCACATTGAAGGGTGTGCCCAAGGGCTTCCGCGTCCCAGTGCGAGACCTGCGGGCAGCCATGGGCGCGGGCTTCCTGTACCCATTGGCCGGCGAGATGTCCACGATGCCAGGTTTATCGACACGGCCGGTGTTCTTTGATATCGATCTGGATTTGGAAACAGGGAAGGTTTTGGGGCTGTCGTAACCAGTGAGATTCCATGAGTAGCTAGGGCGCAC
>CAYJMC010000060.1:2503-8727 GCA_964371335.1 uncultured Anaerolineaceae bacterium | reverse complement strand
AGCCGCTCAGCGGCGACGAGGGAAAGAAATCTCCACCCCGGCATTCAACCAACAGAATGCTTTCTTCCTATTGCCCTGTCGCCTCTTCCAGCAAAGCGATCAGGCTCTCCGTGTAATCAGCCAAAATGGTATCGCGATAGGGTTGCGCCAGCACATAAAAACTGTCGCGATCGGTGCCCGCCTGCAGCTCGGCATTAACCTCATCCGGGATCGGCTCCTGATATGTGAATTCCACCACGCGCTCGTCACCAAGCACAGCCACGTTGCTGCTCCAGTTGAGATAAATGGTCTCAGCGGTCACGACGTTATCGCCGACCTCGCTGCGGGTTGCGTTTTGCACAAACATGCAGTTGCCCAGAGTGCCGACATAGGTCGTATACAAGTCGCCGAGTGAAAGCCCGCTTACGTCCTGCCCGCTATCCGGAGCGGCAAGGAATTCGAAATCGAAGAACTTTTCGAGCATCGCATTGCAGCTCTCCTGAGCTGCCTGAACGATACCTGCAAAATAGTGCTTGGCGGCATCCCCTTCGTAAATGCTGATTTGGACCTGGGTGTCGCCTTCGCTATCGAACTTGTATTCGCAGCCTGCCCCTATGGTTTGCGTGTCAGCGCTAACTTCGACGACGTCCTTGCCGAACGCGGCAGCCACCTGTTCCTGGGTCACAAGCGCACAGGGGTCGGTGGCGTCGATCACGATCGTCCCGCTGGCGCCATCCACTGGGCCGTAATAGAGCTCGCCCTCGGATGGAGTCGCTTCGGCTTCCTCTTCAACCGGCGCTAAGGTGGCTGGCTCAACTTCGAGGGCTTCCATTTGCGAGACTTCCCCTTCGGGCGTTTCTACGCCCGGCGAGCAAGCAGCCAATCCCAGAGTGAGGACCAGGCCAACAAGAAAAAACAGGCGAATTTCGTTTCTTGTTTTCATTTCTTTTCCTTTCGGTTTTCAATTTGGATATGAAGATTAAATTATCCAATGTAAGTTATACAGGAAAATCACCCATTTGGACCACCAGGTTTCAAAATCCCTCCAGGGTTTTCGACAGCGCCGCCCTAGACCGATAACCGGCAACACAAGGGTAGCTGTCACAGCCGCCCTTTTTGATTCGTTAACCGAATTGCATGGTTGCAAGAAAAAGAAATGCCCGCGTGGTTTTTATTGTAGCTGTCATCATGTTTGCCTTGATTGCCGCGTTCATGTTTTGGGCAGCTATTGGCGAGGCGAACACGATCGATTCGCCGGTGACCACCCCCATCGGCACCACTGTGCCCACCGTAGGATCCACGACTGCGCCGACAATTGCACCCACCTCGGCTTATTAGACCTGTGAGCTGGTGAAACGGCCAACAATCCCCAAGTTCCCGTGCCATTTTCCATTTAAGCAGGCTTAATTTTGCGAATGATATAATCGCGCGACGTGCACAAAGAGAACCCATTTTTTCGCCGATTCTCTCCTAATCGCAAATATTCCAATTGCTGGCGCCGCTGGTTGGGCGCCGCGGTTGGTTTAATTGCGCTGGCCTTTCTTATCTACAACATCCCCTTCGTCCATGACCGTTTGGCCTGGCGCATCGATGATCTAAGGTCTCAGATCATTTATTTCCTGAGGCCGCCGCAGCAAGCGGTTTTTCTTCCGGAAGAAAACCAGATTGCCGCAGCTTCGGCGACCGCGGCCGCCTCAACCCCAAGAGCAACCAACACTCCGCCTCCGTCATCCGCTACTCCGTCACCCACAGAACCACCGATCCCCGAGACCGTGTCCTTGACCGGCTTCAAGTATGTCGACCAAACCGGTGGGTGGAACCTTTGCGGTCCGGCAAGTTTGGCGGTGGCGTTGAGCTACTGGGGCTGGCAGGGAACCAAATATGATGTGTCCAACTATGTGAAGCCCGGGCCAGTGGGTATATCGGATTTCGTGGAGCGCAGCCGGCCCGACAAAAACGTGATGCCGTATGAGCTCGAGGACTTTGTAGACGGCCAGGTGTCGGGTCTCCAGGCGGTTTATCGCGTGGGCGGCGACCTCGACCGCATCAAGCGCTTCATCGCCGCAGGGTTTCCTGTGATCGTGGAAAAAAACTCGAAGTGCAATCCCGGCCCAACCTGGTGCGGACATTATTTGTTTGTGACCGGATATGACGACATCAAGCAGGAATTCACTATTCAGGACGTGTATCTCAAAGAGGCAAACCTTACCGAGTCTTACGATGAGTTTCTTGCTCAATGGCGGGGCTTCAATTATTTGTTCTTCGTGATCTACCCCGAAGATCGCTTGAATGAAGTGATCCAATTGCTCGGTCCTTGGAACGACGAGCAGTGGGCCATCTCCCATGCCCTCGAGATCGCCCAAGAAGAATCCACCAGCTTGACCGGCGATGCCCAGTTTTACGCTTGGTTCAATATAGGCAGCAGCCATGTGGGATTGTACGAATACGTCGACGCAGCCTTTGCCTACGATCAGGCGTTCCAGCTTTATTCCGAATTGCCCCAGGATGAGAACCAGCCCTTCCGCATGATGTGGTACCAGACCGGCCCCTATTGGGCGTATTATTACAGCGGCCGGTACAACGACGTAATTAACCTGGCCAACACCACCTTGAATGCCATGCAAGAGCCCACCCTCGAAGAAAGCTTGTACTGGCGCGGTCTGGCACGCCTGGCCCTCGGAGAAACGGATAATGCCATCGCCGACCTGCAGGAAGCCGTGCGCATCAACCCCAACTTCTGGGCGGGCTGGCAGCAGCTGGAAGCCTTGGGCATCAGCGGCTAATTGAGAAACCAAAACAAAACCACGGAGACACTGAAACACGGAGTAATTAAGTCTTAAAATGCTCCGTGTCTCCGTGCTTCCGTGGTAATTATTTAACCAATGAGCGCCCTCAAACTCCTCCATTTCGCCGACGCGCATATCGATATGGCCAACTACGGCCGCCATGACCCGCAATCGGGGTTGCCGGTGCGCGTCATGGATTTCCTCAAGTCCCTTGACGAGATCATTGACACGGCCATCGACGAAAAAGTGGACATGGTCCTCTTCTCCGGTGACGCCTACAAAGATCGCAACCCAGCGCCCACCTTCCAGCGTGAATGGGGCCGCCGCATTATCCGCCTTTCGAAGGCAAAGATCCCTACGCTGCTCTTGGTGGGCAACCACGACCTCTCTCCCAGCTTGGGCCGCGCCCATGCCCTGGAGGAATACAACACTCTCGACGTGCCCTACGTAAAGGTGCTCGATAAACCGGAACTCTACGGGCCCAAGGATTTGTGGGACCTGCCCTTGCAGGTGATTGCGCTTCCCTGGGTTGCCCGCTCGCAGATGATCGCTTTCGGCAATATCGAAACCACGGAAACCGAAGAGATCTATTCGCATCTCGAACAATTGCTCACTGAACTGGTTGTCGGAAATGAGGAGCACGAAGGATTTTTGCAAAAAGCGGATCCGAAATTGCCCACTGTCCTCATGGCTCACGCCTCCGTCCAAGGCGCCATCTACGGCGGTGAACGGGCGGTGATGTTGGGCAACGACCTGGTGCTGTCCCCGTCCCTGGTGAAAGATACGCGATTGGATTACGTCGCCTTGGGGCACATCCACAAATCGCAAAACCTGAATGAGGGCCGCCAGCCCCCTGTCATTTATCCCGGGTCTATCGAAAGAGTCGATTTTGGCGAAGCACAGGACGAGAAGTTCTTCATTACCCTGGAACTCCAAAAAGGCGAAACCAAATTCGAATGGCGAAGGTTGGAACACATCCGGAAATTCATCGATCGCTACGTGAAGCTGACTTCGCCGGACCATGTGATGCCCACTCTGCTCGAAAAAATGCCCTCGAAGACGGAATTGAAGGACGCCATTTTCCGCATGGTGATCGATTATCCAAAGGAATTGGAGGCCCTCATCGATGAAACCACATTGCGCGAGGCGGCCGCGGAAGCCTTTGAATTCCATCTGGTAAAACGGCCCCAGATCCAGGCGCGGGTGCGCATTCCCGAAGACCAGAGCGTCAGCGATCTTTCTGCCTACCAGCTGCTCGACATTTATTGGAAATCCGCGCATGTTGAAGACAAGGACCGCGGCCAGTTGGCAAAACTTGCCAAGGATGTGATTGAAGAAGAACCCATAGAGGATTGAGATGCACTTCCCATCGAGGCCATCATCGCCGCCAACTAGCACCGTCATGGCGAGGAGGCGGTTTGCGCCGCTTTTAACGGCGCAGCCGAACGAAGCAACCTCCAACACTGATTGCAGGCTTAGCGGGAGATTGCTTCGCGGCGTCACGCCCCGCCTGGCGGCAGGCTTACTGGCTCGCAATGACGAGCACCTTCCGTCATTGCGAGGAGCATTGCAGCGCGTAGCGATGCAAGCGGACGAAGCAATCTCCAACATTGTTCGCGAGCAGTGCGGGAGATTGCTTCGCGGCGTCACGCCTCGCCTATCGGCAGGCTTACTGGCTCGCAATGACGGTGTGGGTGCGATAAGCACGCGTAATTTCCGCATTTTTATTCTTATCTCCCTCGCCCTCGCCGCTTGCGCGGCTCCCGTTGAGGCGCCCAATGTGCTTGGCGACGAAACAGAAGAGGCCGCCGAATCGACTCCGGGCGCCGAGACGGCCACGCCTGTACGCACGGAAGCCGTGGCCACCATCAGCGCCGAGCAGGCCCAGGAGCTTTCCGACCTGGGCTGGATCGCGTTCACCGCCAGTGAAGGCGGGCGCCGCGACGTGTTCCTGATCCGGCCGGACGGCACGGGTGAATACAATCTCACCGGCGGCCTGGCGAACACCTTCGCCGAAGCGCCGGTCTGGTCCTGGGATGGCAAGCTGATCGCCTTCGATGGCATCCCCAATTCCGATGTGTTGCGCGATGTTTACCTGGTGACCGTCGATCCGAATCCTGAACAATGGCAGTTCACCACCCAACCTGGGTTTGACTGCTATCCAAGCTTCTCTCCAGACGGAGAACATATCGTCTACATGAAGGAACACGACAAGAACCGCGATCTCTTCATCGCCGACATGGAAGGTAATGACATTCTGCAGCTCACCGACGTGGAAGCCCATGATTACGAGCCTAACTGGTCGCCCGATGGAGAACACATTGCCTTCACCACGCGCCGCGATGGCAACTCGGAGATATACGTGATGGACGCGGACGGCAGCAACCTGACCCGGCTCACGGCCGACCCCGGCCTCGACTGGCGCCCCGTGTTTTCTCCCGACGGCGAATGGATCGTGTTCGAATCCTGGCGCAGCGGCAAAGGGGATATCTACCTGATGCGCGCCGATGGCAGCGGCTTGCGGCAGCTCACCGACAGCCCCTCCGAAGACGGCAACCCCACCTGGTCGCCGGATGGCCGCTACATTGTTTTCCATTCGCAGCGTACGGGGAATTACCAGTTGTTCATCCTGGAAGTCGCCCACCCCGAAAACCAATGGCACTTGGAGACGAGCAGTGTGCGCTCTCTGCTGCCGGTTTGGTCGCCGATCACGGATATACCGGGGGCAGGTCAACTCGTCCAGTAGGGATTTTCGTCGAAGGGGGGTCCAACTCCTTAACAACTTCTTCAACTTTCTCGATTCCGTGCATTAATAGGGGAAAATCTAGTACGTTACGTTGGGTGCAAGGTGGCACTTTTCCTCAATCCCCGAAAAAGTCGAAACATCTTGCATCCGAGTTTTACTGGGAGGATAGAAAATAAGTTCTAACTCATGTATAATCCGAATCCCACCCGCATGAGCAACCTCAGCAGGCTTCTCGCTCACTGGCGCGCCGAGCCCACGGTTGGCGGCAACGTGGTGCACTGGCACCAGGAGCCGGCCCGCCCGGCAGCCTTCCAGCCCCTTCCGCAAAAGATCCATCCCGACCTGGCCGCGGCCTTCGCCAAACTTGGCTACAGCCAGCTTTACAGCCATCAGGCCCAGGCCTGGGACCTGCTGCAGGCTGGCAAGAACGTGGCGGTTGTCACCGGCACCGCCAGCGGCAAGACCCTGTGCTACAACCTGCCGGTGCTCGACGCGCTGCTGCGCGATCCGCAGGCGCGAGCGTTGTATCTGTTTCCCACGAAGGCGCTGGCGTATGACCAAAAGAATGAATTGGAAACATGGCTAGAAGCCATGACGCCGCCGCTGGCGGCGAGGGCGGGGGTTTGACCCCCCCCAACCGATGATGGCGGGGCACCCCACCCCCGCGCAGCGGGGGAGGGATGCCCCGAAGGGGCAGAGAGGGGGCCGTAGCC
>CAYJMC010000060.1:0-2493 GCA_964371335.1 uncultured Anaerolineaceae bacterium | reverse complement strand
TTAATCACAAAATTATTCATTTGCAAACATGCCAACACCCCATGCCGCCGCCGGTGGCGGCGAGGGCGGGTCTTAGACCCGCCCCTACGGATGATGGCGAGGCACCCCTCGCCCGCGAAGCGGGAGAGGGGATGGGGGTGAGGGGTATTCCCGTTGCCACCTACGATGGCGACACGCCCACGCATCACCGCAGCCAGATCCGCAAAGGGGCTCGGCTGCTGATCACCAACCCGGACATGCTTCACGCCGGCATCCTGCCCAATCACACCCAGTGGGCGGAGTTCTTTGGAAACTTGCGCTACGTGGTCATCGACGAAATGCACAGCTACCGCGGGGTGTTCGGCTCGCATGTCGCCAATGTCTTGCGGCGCCTTTCGCGGCTGCTCAAGTTCTACGGGGCCAAGCCGCAGTTCGTGATGGCCTCGGCCACCATTGCCAATCCGCAGGAGTTGGCCGAGAAACTGGTTGAGCAGCCCGTCACGGTGATCGATGGCGACGGCGCGCCGCGCGGGCCGCGCAACTTCGTCATCTACAACCCGCCCATCGTCGACCCCGAACTGGGACTGCGCGCCAGCCTGTACCAGGAATCCGTGCGCCTGGTCTCCGATTTGCTGGCTTACGATGTGCAGACCATTTTGTTCGGCCGCACGCGCCGCATGGTCGAGGTGATGCTGAAGGCGTTGCGCGAAATAAATCCAACCCCTAACCCCGTCCCTTCCCCCTTGAAAGGGGGAAGGGGGCTTGCGGAAAAACAACCGGCTAAAGCCTTGACTCCAAAAGAGCCGGTGATTGCTTCGTCGGAACTTCGTTCCTCCTCGCAACTGCGGGCGGCTTTGCCGCCCTTGGTCCGCGGTTACCGCGGCGGCTATCTCACCAGCGAACGCCGGGCCATCGAAGCAGGCCTGCGTTCCGGTGAATTGCGCGCCGTCGTGGCCACCAACGCCCTGGAACTCGGCGTGGATATCGGCGGCATGGGGGCCGCAGTGCTGGCCGGATACCCCGGTTCGATCGCCGCTACCTGGCAGCAAGCCGGCCGCTCAGGCCGCGGCGCGGATTCCTCGGTGGCGCTGCTGGTCGCTTCCTCCAATCCTCTCGATCAATTCCTGGCGCGCCACCCCGATTACCTGATGGGGCGCACACCGGAGCATGCGCTGATCAACCCGGACAATGTGTTGATCCTGCTGTCGCATCTGCGCTGCGCGGCATTCGAATTGCCTTTCAACCGCGGCGACGGATTCGGCAATATTCCCGCGGAGCAGGTGGCGGAATTCCTTGCCGTTTTAGCGGAAGGCGGTGAACTGCATGTTTCCGGTGACAAATATTTCTGGATGGCCGATGGACAGCCCAGCCGCGGGGTCAGTCTGCGCGGCGTCGGATCCGATTCAGTGGTGATCCAGGCGCAAGCCGAAGAAGGCTGGCGGCTGGTAGGCGAGGTGGATCCGTTCGGCGCCATGTGGCTGGTGCATCCCGATGCGATCTACATTCACGATGGGGCCACCTATTTCGTCGAGAAGCTGGACCTGGATGAACACGTTGCTTATCTACGTCCCATAGAAGCAGACTACTACACGGTGCCGAAGAGTCGCAGTACGGTTTCGCTGGTCGAAGAAAAAAACAGCGCGCCGGTGCGCGGGGGAACCAAGCATTTTGGCGAATTGAACATCACTCAGGAAATTGTTGGCTACGACAAGATCCAATGGTCAGGAATGGAAAAGCCGGGTGGAGGGGAACTGGATCTACCGCCCATGGAGCTTAACACCTTTGGCTATTGGCTTTCGCTCAGTGAAGCCACCGTGAACGATCTGCGCGAGCGTGGTTTATGGACCAACGACCCCAATGAATACGGCCCGAACTGGAACGCGATCCGCGATGTGGTGCGTGCCCGCGATCAGTACACCTGCCAGGTCTGCGGTCTGCCTGAGAACGGAAGCCGAAATGTCCCTTTTCGACCGCACGATGTGCACCACAAAATTCCATTCCGCACATTTGCATCGCAGAAGGAAGCCAATCGTCTGGAAAACCTGGTAACCCTTTGCCGCAATTGCCATCGCCGCGCCGAAACCATTGTGCGCATCCGCAGCGGGTTGGCGGGATTGTCCTTCGTGCTGCAACACCTGGCGCCGTTGTATCTGATGTGCGACCCTCGCGATCTGGGCGTGTTTTCTGATCCCAAGTCAGATTTGGCAGAGGGGGCGCCTGTCGTGCTGGTCTTCGACCAGATGGGCGACGCCATGGGCTTCAGTCAGCGCCTTTTTGAGATCCATGACGAGCTCATACGCGCAGCGTATGAGCTCGTCTACGAATGCGGCTGCCAGGATGGCTGCCCATCCTGCGTAGGCCCCGGAGGAGAACAGGGTCAGGGCAGCAAACGCGAAACACTGGCTCTGTTGGAGGCGTTGATTGGAACGCGTCCGTAGGGGCGGGTCTCAGACCCGCCCGTGTTCGCCGAAGGTGAACACATTGTTTTTGGCGGTCACCGCAGCATCGTCTTTG
>CAYJMC010000059.1:5144-9235 GCA_964371335.1 uncultured Anaerolineaceae bacterium | reverse complement strand
GCCAGCATCTTGCCGGCAAAGCTGGTTTCCTGTCGGCTGGCCAGTCGTTGCAATAACGCCAGGGTGATCACGGGCGCGGGCACGTCTTCGTTGATGGCCTCGAACACTGTCCAGCGGCCTTCGCCGGAATCCTCCACCCAATCGGCAATATTGTTCAATTTGGGATCGTCCTTCAAGGCGCGTTCAGCCAGGTCGAGCAGCCAGGAGCGGACCACGGAGCCGTGCTGCCAAATTTCGGCCACTCGGTGTAAATCGAGGCCAAAGTCCTCGCGGGCTTGCATGATTTCAAAGCCCTCAGCCAGCGATTGCATCATGCCGTACTCGATGCCGTTGTGCACCATCTTGACGAAGTGACCTGCCCCGCTGGGGCCTACGCGCCCCCAACCCTTGTCGGGCGCCGGCGCCAGGCTTTCGAAGATCGGGCGCAGATGTTCAGCGATTTTTTGGTCCCCGCCGATCATCAACGAATAGCCTTCGTCCAGACCCCAGATGCCGCCACTGACGCCGGCATCCAGCATGTGAATTCCTTTCGCGGCCAGCATTTCGGCACGCCGCATGGTGTCGCGGAAATTAGAGTTGCCACCATCGACAATAATGTCTCCTTTTGATACCAGGCCGGTTAGCTCCTGCAGTGTATTTTCGGTGACGTCGCCAGCGGGAAGCATTAGCCAAAGGACGCGCGGCGATTCCAGCTTTGTCACCAGTTCGGGGATGGTCTTTGCTACGATAAGCCCTGTTTCTTTGGCAACCTGTTCGGTGACTTCTATAGTACGGTTCCACCCGACCACATCATGGCCTGCGTTGCGCAAGCGTCGCGCCATATTGCCGCCCATGCGTCCAAGACCTAAAATTGCTAATTGCATAGATGGCTCCTTAGTTCGCACAGCAAGTATAGCCTTCTTAGTTTGTGCCTATGTTATGGAAATTTTGGTGGCTCACTAGGGGGCGAGGTTGCCTCGCCTCTACAGATGAGGGCAGGGTAACCCCGCCCCTACCGGTGCTGGATTTGTAGAAAGCCTTGCGGCCTCAATCATGTTTATGTCGATTTAGGAATCTTGCCACGGCCTGTCTCCGGAAATCCGAATCCCAGAGGCCGGCGAAGAGCCGGCGCTCGGCGTGCTTGGCCACCAGCGGGTTGGCCACCGCGAAGCGCAACAGCCGCTTGGCGGCGCGCACCGCTTCGATGGGATGCTGCGCCATGATGCGCGCCAAATCGAGCGCGGTGGTCAATGCCTCTCCTGACGCGGCGACGTGATCCACAAGGCCGATCTCTTTGGCCTCTTGCGCGTTCAACACGCGGCCGGTGGTGAGCAGTTCCAGCGCCATTGGGTAGCCGACCAGTTGCAGCAGGTAGCGCGCCCCGCCCCAGGCAGTAGTAATGCCCAAGCGAGCGTGAACGAAACCGATGTCGGCGCTTTCGGCCATGACGCGCTGGTCGCAGGCTGCGGCGATCTCGGCGCCGCCGCCGCGAGCGGGCCCGTTGATGGCGGCGATGGTTGGGCAAGGCAAAGCGCGCAGTCGCTCCAATGCCTTGCCCATGATGACAGCCAGCCTTAGCCCGTGATGCTCCTTTGGATATTTGGAAAGCGCCTTGAGGTCGCCGCCCGAAACGAAGGTATCACCGCCGCCGGTGACGATAAGGGCGCGCAAATTGAGCGAATGTGCGGCGCGTTCGACAGCTTCGGCGAAGGCGCCCATAGCTTCCCAGTCCAGCGCGTTGCGGACTTCAGGGCGGTTCACGGTTAGAGAGGCAACCCCGCCGCCGTTGATGCTGTATTCAATTCCCTGCGAATTGGCGAAACTGGTTTTCTTAGGCATCTAGGCGCTTAAACACAACGAGGCGCACGGGGTTGCGCCTCGTTGAAAAATGGATTGCTAACTAAGCCACCAGACTCTTGGAGCGTTTCTCAATGGTGTCGAACACCGCGTGGATGGCTTTGCTAAAGGCGTCGACACCTTCCACCTCTATTTCGGCGGTTGCCTGGTCGAGCGAAAGACCCAGAGATTCCAAATCGGCCAGCACCTGTCGGGCGCCCTCCAGATCGTTTTCGATGGTCAGTTCGGTCTTAGCGTGGTCCTTCACCGCGTCCAGAGTCTGTTGCGGCACGGTGTTCACCGTGTTGGCTCCGATCAAGGGTTCCACGTAAAGCAGATCGTTGTAGGCGGGGTTCTTGGTGCTGGTGGAAGCCCACAGGGGACGCTGCAAGCGAGCACCTTTCTTTTTTAGAGCTTCGAAGCGCGGCGTGGCGAACTGTTCTTTGAACAACTGATAGGCCAATTTGGCATTGGCCACAGCGACTTTGCCTTTAAGCGACTCGGCTTTCTTGGCCTCCGCCCCACCCTTCTTGGCAATCTCATCCAGCCAACCGTCAACCTTAGTGTCGATGCGGGACACAAAGAAGGAAGCAACTGAAGCCTGATGGCCGATGGGCAGGTTATTCTCGACGCGACGCTCGAGGCCGGCAAGGTAGGCTTCGATGACTTCGGCGTAGCGCGAGCGGGCAAATATCAGTGTGATATTGATATTGGCGCCTGTTGAAACCGAATGCCGGATGGCCGGGACGCCGGCGGCAGTGGCGGGAATCTTCACCATGAGATTAGGCCGATCCACCAGGCCCCAGAGGCGCTGTACCTCTTTGTTGGTTTCTTCGGTATCGTTGGCCAGGTCGGGATGCACCTCGATGCTCACGTAACCATCCCCTCCACGTGTGGAATCGTACAGCGGGCGGAACAGATCGCAGGCCGCCTGGATATCGCTAATGGTCAATTCGTCGTAGATCTCCGCGGTGCTGTGACCGGCGCGCGCTAATTCAGCAATCTGCCCTTCGTAATCCTTGGACTTGGCGATGGCATTGTTGAAGATGCTGGGATTGGAAGTGACTCCATAGATATCGCCGCGCTTGATCATCGCATCAAGCTCGCCGTTATTAAGCAAACGCCGTTCGATGTTGTCATACCAGAGGGACTGGCCCAGGCCGTACAATTTTTGAGGATTAGTGGTCATTTGGACTCCTTGGCGGGCTCAGGCAAAACAAGAAACTCCACAGGTTTCCCCTGAAAGCGCTCTTTCATCACTTCGATCGCTTCTTCATTGTTGTCAACAATTAAAAAGTGGCGCCCCAACTCCAACGCGGCCGCGCCCGTGGTGCCGGATCCGGCAAAGAAATCGAGTACAAGATCTCCAGGGTTCGAAGAGGCGGTAAGGATGCGCCGTAAAATGCCAAGAGGTTTTTGTGTCGGGTAGCCGGTCTTTTCTTTACCGGTGGGGCTGACAATGGTGTGCCACCAGGTGTCCGTAGGCAGCTTACCGCGAGCAGCTTTCTCTTCGCCTACCAGACCGGGGGCCATGTAGGGGATGCGCTCGATGTCGCCAACGTTGAAGGTGTAATGCTTGTTATCCTTCACGTAAAGCAAGATATTGTCGTGCTTAGCGGGCCAGCGATCTTTGGCACGGCCGCCGTAATCATAAGCCCAGATAATTTCGTTCAAGAAATTATCACGTCCGAAAATTTCATCGAGGAGGATTTTGCAATAATGGACCTCGCGGTAATCTACATGGAGGTAGAAGCTGCCGTCCGACGCCAGCACTCGGTGCGCTTCTCTAAGCCGCGGCTCCAAGAAGGCCAGATAATTCTCGAATTGGTCGTGAAAGGCGCGGCTGCCAAGCACTGTCGTGGAATAGCGCTGCCCCTGGAATCCTTTGCGGTCACCGTTTTCACTGCGCACCGTGCGCAACCGCGTGCGCGCCTGCCTTTTTCCCGTGTTGAACGGTGGATCGACATATATGAGATTTACGGTTGCATCTGGGATAGATTGCAGGACAGGAAGGTTATCACCGAAGATCACCCGCGCCTTGAAATCCATTTGCATTGGCGTTCCAGCCGGGAGATTGTTTCGCGGAGTTGACACTGAGCGAAGCGAATGTGCTCGCAATGACGGAGATCGTTTGTTTGGCAAGTTTATCTGTTCTTTTTCTTCAACAGCGCCCGGGCGTGCTTGAGCACATTGTTTACGCTGAAACCCAGCTTTTCAAGCGCAACTTCGCCTGGCGCTGAGGCGCCGTAGCGCTCCAATGAAATCACTGCGCCGCG
>CAYJMC010000059.1:0-5044 GCA_964371335.1 uncultured Anaerolineaceae bacterium | reverse complement strand
CCTTTTGCCGGCGCGAATTCTTTGCGATCCAAAGTGGGCAGATTCTGACGTGTGAGTATGAGACAGGTGGGACCTTCACGGCGACGGATGGCGGCAATCCAGGCTTCGCGCGCCTCATTGGCGTCCGCCGGGCGGATGACTACCATGTTGGGCATGGCGCGCAGCGATGCCAAATGCTCGACGGGTTGGTGGGTAGGACCGTCTTCGCCCAGGCCGATACTGTCGTGGGTATATACCCAGATGCTGGGATATGGCGAGAGAGCAGACAAGCGCACCGCAGGCCGCATGTAATCGGAAAATATAAGGAAGGTTGCGCCGAAGGCAATGGTGCCGGGGGTCAAATTCATGCCGTTCACGATGCCACCCATGGCATGCTCGCGTACTCCGAAATGGATGCTGCGCCCCTCAGGGGTTGACGACTGGAAATCGGGCGCGGAATCGATGAAGGTTTTCGTGGATGGATGCAGGTCTGCCGAACCCCCAATGAGATCTGGCAGGTTATCGGCTATTGCGTTCAGTACTTTGCCGGCAGAAACGCGGGTGGCCAAGCCCCTGGCATCGGCGGGGAAGGCCGGCAGGCCCGCGTCCCAGCCTTCGGGCAGGGCGCCATCGAGCACGCGCTGCAACTCATCAGCTAGCTGCGGATGCGCTTGGCGGTAGGCGGCCAGCCTGGCTTGCCAGTCGTCTTCATGCTGCTCGCCGCGGTCTACGGCTTCTCGGAAGAATTCCAGCACGTCGCCGGGTATGAGGAACCAGGGCTCCAGCGGCCAGCCAAGGTTTTGCTTGGCGCCATTCAGTTCCTCGACGCCAGGCGGTTCGCCGTGCGCCTTCTCGGTGCCGGCGCGCTTAGGCAGGCCGTAACCGATTATGGAGCGCACGCGGATCAGAGAAGGCCGCGGGTCAACCTTGGCAGCCCGGATAGCAGCATCGATGCCTTCGACGTCGTTGCCATCGGCCACGTGCTGGACGTGCCAGCCGTATGCTTCGAAGCGAGCGCCCACATTTTCTGTGAAAGTCAGGTCTGTACTGCCATCAATAGAAATGTTGTTGTCATCGTAAAGGAAAATAATCTTGCCCAACTTCAAGTGGCCGGCAATTGAGGCTGCCTCGGAACTGATACCTTCCATCAAATCCCCATCGGTGACGATGGCGTAGATGAAGTAGTCGAAAATGTCATGGCCCGGCCGGTTGAAACGACTGGCCAGGTGCGCGCCGGCAATCGCCATGCCGACTGCGTTAGCGAAGCCCTGACCTAAAGGACCGGTGCTGGTTTCCACACCCGGAGCAATCCAATACTCAGGATGGCCAGGCGTCTTGCTCTCCCATTGGCGAAAGCGCTTTATTTCATCGAGTGAAAGATCGTATCCGGTGAGGTGCAGCAAAGAGTACAGCAACATGGACCCATGCCCGCCGGAAAGCACGAAGCGGTCGCGGTTTGCCCATTTGGGATTGTGGGGGTTGTGGCGCAGGTGTCGCGTCCACAGGGTGTAGCCCACCGGCGCGGCTCCCATAGGCAAGCCAGGATGGCCGGATTCCGCCTTTTGCACTGCGTCGGCGGAAAGGAAGCGCAGGGTATTGATGGCTCGTTGTTCCAGTTCCTGCGAGGGCAGCATTGTTGGCGCTCCTGAGAGTAGGATGAACTAGATTATTGTACTGTACCCCGCAATCAGGCTTCAGTACCCGCTTCTTTCCTTGTATACTAAGCAATATGCTACATAAACACCCTTTCCCCAAACTGGTGAATTGGCGCGAGACAAGGGAGACCTTGCACGCCTACATCAAGGTGCTGGGAGCCATTCGCGCCGCGTTTACGCCGGAGCAGCCGCGCTGGCAGCATGTCAGCCTCCGTCTATACACGGCGGGTTTGACTACGACGCCAATCCCGCACCCTGATGACCCGGATGCAAATTTCTCGCTTAGCCTGGACCTGCTCAACCATTACATCCTCATTAGCAGCAGCGACGGCTCGGTGCAGCAGTTCCGAATGAGCGAGGGATGGAGCGCGAACCAACTCGGCGAGGAGCTGCTTGGCAAGCTGGCCAAACTGGGAGTGCATGGCAAGGTGGATAAAGAGAAATACCAGAGCGATGAGCCGCGTAGTTATGCCCTGGACGCCGCCGAGCGCTACTTTACTGCCCTCACCCACATGGGCCGCCTGCTGGAGCAATTCCGGAGCGAATTGCCGGGAGAAAAGGACGCCGTCCAATTTTGGCCGCACGGATTTGACCTGGCCTTTGTTTTGCTGGGGGGCAGGCAAGTGAAAACCATGGACGGAGAATCCACCAGCCAGATTACTTTTGGCTTTTCTCCAGAGGATCCTGGCCAGCCAAGTCCATATATCTATGCAACGCCTTTCCCGTTCGAAGAGGAAGTCACCCACAATCAATTGCCTGACGGCGCGGTCTGGCATACTGCTGTCTGGCAAGGGGCGCTGCTGCCATACCCTGAATTCGCTGAAAAAGAAGACGCAGAACGGCGCGTGCTGGAGTTCTTGCGGGCTGCGTATCAGGCGGAAAAAGCGCTAATTTAACAAGCAGGCCCAGTGAATGAAGCAGATAATCGCCATCGGCGCACTGACTGAGCCTGACGAAAACCAGCTACTATACAAATATCTATTCGCATCTTCAGCCAAGAAGACGCCGCGAATTTGTTTTGTAACAACAGCCCAAGGTGATAACCCCGATGGGCTTCTGCTTTTGTATTCGGCCTTTTCCAAATTGGATTGCCGACCTTCTCATCTCTCCTTGTTGTTCCCGGAAACAGCTGACATTCATGGCGCGATCCTAAACCAAGACATCATTTTCGCGGCAGGGGGCAACACAAAAAATATGCTGGCTATCTGGCGCGAATGGAAATTGGACGAAATCCTCCGCGAAGCTTACGAACAGGGAATCCTGATAGCCGGCTGGAGCGCCGGCGCCATCTGCTGGTTCGAGCAGGGATTGACCGATTCGATTCCCGGTCCGCTTACACCGATGGATTGCCTGGGCTGGCTGCCGGGCTCCTGCACCCCGCATTACGATTACGAACCCGAACGACGTCCAACGTATCAAAAACTCATCGCCGAAGGCAAACTGAAGCCGGGAATCGCAATCGATGACGGCGCCGCCTTGCATTACATCGATGACAAGTTGAGCAAGGCCGTCACTTCCCGCCCGAACGCGAAGGCCTATGCAGTTGGAAACGAACGAGGCTCGGTGATAGACACCGAGCTCGTTACCCACTATCTGGGCAAAACTTAGGATCTCAAAAGTCCAGACAGCTTTACATCGTAAACCCAGAAGCAAGCCGCCAATGAACGCAGATAAACGCAGATTTGAAGACCCTAAAGGTTTTTCCCTCTAACCAGAAGGATGGCAGGCAAGTCGAGCGTATTAAAAAAATAAGCCAATGGATCAAGAAAACCTTTAGGGTCTCTAGTAAGGGTAAAACTTTTCAGAACGAAATGAAACTACCCAACTACATAACTATTAAACTAAATTACGGCCCCCAGCGCGGCTGCCAATCGCAGATTTCGTTATCGGTAAGGCGCCGCACAGCGCTGCCATCCACGCGCATGATGTAGATTTCGCAGCCGAGCACCGCGTGGGGGTGATCGCGATAGGACATGAATGTAATCCAGCGGCCATCAGGAGAAAAGCTGGGCGCCAGGTTGCCGAGTCCATCGGTGAGCTGGCGCAGGTTTTCGCCATTGGTGTCGAAGAGGTAGATGTCTCGGTCCCAAGCGCTGCCGATGTAAGTCGAGAGAGTCACGCCGTCCGGTGACCAGTCGTTGCGGCCGCGTATACCGGCGAGGTGAGTCACCTGGCGCGCATCGGTGCCGTCTGCATCGATAATGAACAATTGCGGTACGCCCTCTACCTGGGATGCAAACAATATCTGGGTGCCATCCGGCGACCAAACCGGATCCCAAGCGCCACCCGGGCGATTGGTGATCTGTACTGGGTTGCTGCCGTCGCGTTCCGCGATCCACAGGTTATGGTCCCCCGGAAATTCCCCGCCATCGTGAATAGCGTAAAAGACGATATGTGAATTATCCGGAGAAGCCTCCGGGGCATATGCGCTGTCATTAACTAAATCCGTAAGTTGGGTGACGAAACTGGTGATCAGGTCGTATTCGTAAATCTGGTATCTCCCGGTGCGAGTCGAAACAAAAAGCACCGCGTTGCCATCCGGGGCTATCGAGGGAAAAAAGTCATCGTGGCTGCCACCTGGAGTCAGCACGCGCTGCCCGGAGCCATCGGCGTTGACCAGGCAGATCTGATTTCGACTCACGCGTTTACTGTATTGGCATACATACACGATCTTTCCCGTGGGTGGCGCGTTGGGATCAATGGTTGCAGTTACTTCGGGTGTGGCGCTGGCAGCAGGTCGCGCCGCCAAGGTAGCCGCCATGGCGGTCTGCACCGGATTTATGGGAGGCTGCCCGGGACCGCAGGCTGCCAGGAATAGCACAGCCAGGCAACCCAGCCAGACGTTGTTGCGAGGAGGGCTGAAAGACCAGAGCCTGTCCCGAGCGAGCCGCTTAGCGGCGACGAGGGAAAGCAATCCCCAGATTTTATTTGAAATTAACCAGCTCGCCTGACGAACTCGTAAAGGCAATGGTTGATTCGTGTGCACTACTGTCAACCGTCTCACTCTCGGATGACTCTTATGCCGCGGATTTCGTAAGCACCCAAGCCATCCATAAGGCGATCATTACCAAGCCAATCCCGAAACGCGCCGCAAAGGACCAACCCCAGCCAACCAGCAGGCCGCGGGTGACCTGCCAGGCCTGGTCGCGGCTGCGCTTGCGCCCGTATTCGGAAAGGTACAAGACCAGCGGCGCACCTAATAATCCGCCGAATGGCGGAAGCAGAATGGTTCCGGCGATGCCGCCCAGGTAGGCAAAAAGGAGGCTGCTCCAGGAGGCGCCTTGTTTACGTGCGCTGGCGGCCATAAGGAGATCATCGGCAACGACGCCGGAAATCATGAGTCCGGTGATGAGGATAAAGAACACCCAACCCCAACCTGAGATGCCAAACAGCAGCCCATAGGCCAGCGC
>CAYJMC010000058.1:0-9905 GCA_964371335.1 uncultured Anaerolineaceae bacterium | reverse complement strand
CGATAGTGGCGGCAACTCTTCAGGCCGGCCAGCCCGTTGCACCTGCAACGGAAACAGGGGACGGTTTGCAGGCATTGACCGGGACAGTGGAAGGCAGCGTCTGCTTCCCCAGCGAAGGTATCCCGCCGATGAATCTATTCTTTCTGTTGGCTGGAACGGGACAAGTGACTGTTTTTCCCGTTGCTCAAAACCAAACGTCCTATAGCGTCGAATTGCCAGCCGGAACGTATTCCGCGTTTGCCTGGCTCCCGGATTATTCGTTTGGCGGTTCTTATTCGCAGGCTGTGCCTTGTGGCTTATCTGCCGAGTGCGCTGACCACTCCTTGATTGAATTTTCTGTCACTGGTGGCTCAATCACTTCAGGCGTCAATGTTTGCGATTGGTATGGCGGGGAAGGAGCGGTCCCCAAACCAGAGGGAGTCTCCGTGCCCGTGTCGCCCGCTGAGGTATCGACGGGCTCAATTGCCGGAGTTCTCAGCTACCCCAGTGAATTTATTCCCGCGATGCAAGTCGTCGCTTTCAATCAAGATTCAGGTAATTGGTATATGGTTACTACCAGTGAAGGATCCAGCACTTTTCAAATTGATAACTTGCCTGCCGGACAATATGCGCTTGTGTCTTATCTTGTCGGCGGCGATTACGGTGGCGGCTACACCGCGGCTGTTCCCTGCGGCCTGAGTGTCGATTGCGCCGACCATTCTCTCCTGCCTGTTGAGGTTGTGGGTGGTCAAGTAACTACGGAGATCAACCCCAGCGATTGGTACGCACCAGAAGGGGCTTTTCCCGCTAATCCCAATTAGCTTGGGAGGTCTTTCATCGAATAGGCGGCTGCAAATGCAGCCATCTATTTTTTCAGCCTGCGCGCCAATCCCGACCAGCGTTCTGCCACTTTGTTGTTTTTCACCGCGATGGCGATCGCTTTCTTGTTGCCGACGAGCACACAGAGTTGCCTGGCACGCGTGACCCCTGTATACAGCAGATTTCGCTGTAGCATCACGAAATGTTGGGTGAGCACCGGCAGCACCACCGCGGGGAATTCTGAGCCCTGGGATTTGTGAACGGTCACTGCGTAGGCGAGCGTTAATTCGTCCGCTTCGCTCCAATCGTAAATCACCACTCGACCTTCGAAATCTACGGTTAGCGTTTGCTGCTCATTGCTGATCTCGGTCAGCTGCCCAATATCTCCATTGAATACGCCCTTGTCGTAATCGTTGCGCACCTGCATCACGCGGTCGCCGGAACGCAGCAACTGGCCAAAGAAGGCGCGCTCGATTTTCAACGGCGATGCGGGGTTCAGCGCATGCTGCAGCTCCGCGTTCAGGGCGCTGACGCCCGCTGGACCACGGTATAACGGCCCAAGCACCTGGATATCCTTCAAGGGATCCAAATGGAAGCGCCTGGGTATTCGTTCTGTAACCAGCTCAACCACCCATTTGGCTGCTTCCTCTGCGCTTTGCGCGGGGAAGAGAAAGAAATCATCACTGACCTTTGGCGTCTGCGGCAGTTCTCCTTGATTGATGCGGTGTGCATTGGCAATGATGTGAGATCCCTCGGCTTGCCGGTAGATCACGTTCAGCCGTGTGACCGCGGCGACACCGCTGGCAATCACCTCGCGCAACATGTCGCCCGCGCCCACTGAAGGTAACTGGTCCACATCTCCGACTAGCAGCAAATGCGTTCCGGGTCTTAGTGCCTTCAGTAGGCTGTGCGCCAATTGCAGGTCCAGCATGGAGGCTTCGTCGACCACCACAAGATCAGCGCGTAATGGATTTTCCTCGTTGTACTTGGCGCCTTCCTGCGGCGAGAAACCCAGCAGGCGATGAATGGTGCTGGCGGGCCGGTCGCTGGCTTGTGCCAAGCGTTTAGCCGCGCGCCCCGTGGGGGAGGCCAGTGCATACTTCTTGTGATCCGCTTCCAGTGCGGCAATCAATGCCTTGATAGTCGTGGTCTTGCCTGTCCCTGGCCCGCCAGTCAGCACGCTGACGGGATTGTTCAGGGCTTGCACGATGGCTTCTTGCTGCACGGAACTGAGGCGTTGGTCCAAGGCAAGCAATCCCAGGCCATGCCGGTATAGCGGCATATCTTGCAGCCTGCTCTCTTTTGTGTCCGCCAGAGCGCGCAATCTTTCCGCAACGCCGACCTCACAGGCGTGCAATGCGGCTAGATATACGCGTCGTTCCTTTTTCGGTTTGCCAGAGCTTGCATCGAGCTCTTCAATAATGACCTGCCCCTGAGTTGCCAGACGCAAAACCGCAGACCGTATTGCTTCAGATCTTCCACCGAGCAATTCGGCCGCGCGGTTCACCAATTCAGATTCCGGCGCATACACATGGCCATCTGAACTGATTTCATCCAACGTGTATACCAAGCCCGCCTCCAGCCGAGATGGATGATCGGCCGGCAGACCGAGCGATTGCGCGATGCGGTCGGCGGTCTTGAATCCCACGCCATAAATATCGCGGGCAAGTTGGTAGGGGTCGCGCTGAACAACCTCCAACGAGTGGTCGCCATATTGTTTGTAAATCTTGGTGGCCAGGTTGGCGCTCACCCCGTGTCCGCTCAGGAAGATCATCACCCCGCGGATCTGTTTTTGTTCTTCCCAGGCGCGCAAGATTTGCTGGCTGCGCTTGGGACCGATATCCGCTACTTCGCGCAATCTTTCAGGGTGCTTGTCGATGATGTCGATGGTCTCAAGTCCGAAGTGGCTGACGATACGTTCGGCGTAAGCTGGACCGATGCCTTTGAGCAGGCCTGAACTCAAATAACTGACGATCCCCCAACGGGTTACAGGATGTGCCCGCTCGAGTTGTTCGACTTTGAATTGCATCCCGTGTTTGGGATGCTTGGTCCAGTTCCCTTGTAATTGCAGGAATTCCCCCGAGCCGATCTCAGGAAGGTTGCCTGTGACGGTGACCAAGCCTTCATTGTCAATGTTAGGTACATCGCCCTCAGGCTGTACCCGGAGGACGCTGTATCCGCTCTCCGGGCTGTAATAGGTGACGCGCACGACTGAACCCGAAAGAGATTCCATGATGCTGATTATAGATGAATGGTTGGCTGGTTTGATCTCCCCCGAAAATCAACAAACTATTGAGGCGAATTCAAAGCCTGGCGCATGATCTCCAGGATTTTGTCGTAGACCGGCAGGAGCACTGCGCCTCCACCTGAAGTCGTGAATGACTCCACCTGTTCGGGACCCACTGTATATCTATGGATATTGCTCGAGCTCCCTAGATCAGCTGCAAACGGGAGCAGGGGCAGGATATCTGCTATACCCAGGTCGGTAGTTACCGTTTGCTTGTACTGCCCGAATAGCTCGGGAGCCTTAGTAATTGCGTCCAGGCTGAGCAGCCGCCGGAATAGGCCTTCAAGTACTTCCTGTTCGCGCCGGGTGCGATCAAAGTCGCTGGAAGTGCCACGGGAGCGCACGTACCACAATGCAGTCTCCCCATCCATTGTCACAGCGCCTGCAGGGACACTAAAATCTCCTGGCCCATCGCGTTCATCCGAAAGTGGTTGGGCCACCTGGACTGTGATGCCGCCGAGTGCGTCGATGATGGTTTTGAATCCTTCGAAGTTCACTAGCACATAATGATCAGGCCGTACGCCGAAGTTGTATTCCATGGTGTCGGCCATCATTTGGAAGTCCCCGCGAGCAAAAGCGCTGTTGATGCGATCCACACGCCAACCGGGTTCATAGACGTACAGATCCCGCGGGAAAGAGGTGAGGCTGGCGCTGCCCCCACCCGGATTGAGGGTGAGCAACAAGACAACGTCGGTACGAAAACCGCCATCATTAGGCCGTTGGTCTGATCCCATCAGAAGGATATTCACCTGTCCTTCGGGTTGTGCAAGACGACCAACGGGATTTGGAATGGGAACGTCGGATGCCGCGCTGGGAGGTGGGAAGTTAGCTACATAGGTAGAAGGTTGGCTTCCACCTTGGGCAGACCCCGACGAAATGGGTTGGTCTATCGGATTATCACCGGAAAAGTTTGGCAGGAAGGGGGTGGGCGTGGGGGTACCCGCTGCCGAGAAGGATATTCCACCGCCGGGGAAGCAGGCTGACAGTAGCAGGGAGATGGAGGCTAAAAGCAAAAAAGCGCGCAATTTCATGAGGTATTTGGATGCAATAATCAAGCCAATTAATCGGATTATCGACTAAACGTGCCTAAACGTTCCCGGTGTGTCCGAGAATCTTATTGGGCAGGTAATAGAACACCTAAAAGTGTCTGAACGTTCCCGATTTGTCTGCTATGGCTTATTGGCAACAGGCTGCAATGGTAATAGAACACTAAACATAGCGCCTACGCCAGATTCACTTTCCACCCAGATACGGCCGCCCAGCGCCTGCGTCAAAGTTTCGGCGATAGTCAAGCCTACGCCAGTGTCGCCCACTCCCTTGATGACGGGATTGTTGGCGCGATAAACGCGGGAGAAAACGCGGGGCAGGTCCTCGTCGGGAATGCCTCCGCCGGAGTCGCTGACTTGCAACAGCACGAAGTCACCGAACTCCGGTTGCGAATCGATGACCGCGCGCAATGTGATTGCCCCTTCTTCAGGGGTGGCAGCGTCTGCATTCTGTAGCAGGTGGTAAAGAATTTGCTGCAGCGCATCTCGATCCGTGTTCAGCTCAGGCAATTGGCTGGGCAGATCGACCCGCAGGGCGATGCGTTTCTCCTGCAGTTGGGTGCGCAGCTGGCCGATGGCGTCGTCGATGACCGCGCTCAGGTCCACGGGTTTGCGCTGGGCAGAATATCCGGCCTGATCCAGCTCTGCAATGCGGATGAGGTCGCCGATGAGCGAGTTCATCCGCTCGGTGGAGGAGCGCACGCGCTCCAGGAATTTGCGTTGCAACGCTCCCAAAATACCAACGGATTCACCGAGCAACAAATCGGTATAACCGAGGATGGATGAAAGAGGTTGGCGTAATTCTTGGGCAATGGATGCAATGACGTCCACCTGGTTTGCCGCCATTTTGCGGCCGGGCGCCTGCGGCGCGCCAGCTTCCAACGAAGCCTTTTGCGCCTCATCGAGACGCGTCTGCAGCGAGGAAACTTGTTCGAGCGCTAAGCGGAGTTCTTCTTTGGCTTCTTCGACCTGAATATTGACCGGCGCCACCACGCCGCGACTAGATTCCAGCGAACTGATCGCGGATTTAAGCCGCTCGTTTTCTATCTGCAGCGCCTGCACCAATCCGGCACTTTGAACGGCGGCTTGGCCATTGACGGGAGCTTGCTGCGATTTCAATTCATCGATGTGCGCCAAGAGTCGGGCCACATCTTGCCGATAGCGTTCGTTTTCCTCCTCTAGTTTTTGCACGCTTTCATCGGTTGGTTCACCCGTGGTTTCAATTTCCTGAGGCGCAGATGTCTCCTCCTCCAGGTATCCCAGGGCTTGGATGAGCTTGGCACTCACCTCTTCCGTCGATTGCTCGAGGGTGACTTCTTCGCTCAATTGCCAGGGCTCCTCCATGCGCACCAACAGCACGAACCAAATCCGTTGATCGCGTGGATTGGGGACCGGCGCTACCATCACATTTCCGGGGAAAGATAATTTCAATAAACGAACCAGCGTATCGAAATCGGTCAAGTGTTGGTCTGCAGAGAGCCGCAATATCTGGCCGCTGGTCAACGCGGCTGCCAGCCGAGGGACTTCACCCTTCTGAACCGTGACCAAGTCGATGTTGGTTTCCAGCAACGCGTTGTATCCTGCGTGGATTTGCACTTCAGATTGTGCATCGTCTAATGCCGCGAACGCGCAAACATCAGCGTCTAAGTCTTTGCACGTTTGCTTTGCCAGGTCTTCCGCTTCCGGGGAAGGTGGGGGCGGCTCTTTTTGACTGGTTCCAGGGACCTCGTAGGTTGGAACCACAGTCGGGAAAAAAGCTTCGGTCCCCGCACTAATTTCTTTTTTCTCTTCCTTGACCGGTAGAAGAAGGAGTAAGGGCAGCGCTAGCAGGTTGGCAGCCTCCGTTGCCAGGGGCATGTTTCCATAGGGTTCGGCAAGGAGCAAATGCGCTATTTGCCCAGCCAACAAAATCCCGATCTGCATCAAGCCGAACTGCTTCGCTTGTTGACCGCCTTTGTAGATGGCCCAAGCTCCAGAAACGAGGGCCACAACGCAGGCGGCGTCCCAGAGGTAATCCAGGTCGGTGTAATTGAAGGATGAGCCTAGCGGGATGTCAAGCCACGGAAGCGTAATGTACAAAGAAACCGCCAACACCCCCGCGCTGGCAATCGCCATGATTGCTTGGCGCGCGCCGTTTTCTTCGCCTTGCCGCGACCAGATCCAGGCCAGAAGCAGGATGCCCATCAGATGCACACTCCTCTCAATGGGCGCCGCGGCTGCTGGAATACTAAGGTTGCTGTACCAGTAATAACCATAGATGGCAGCCAGGATCAGTCTCAACCCCATCAGGCTGCCGACAGCCAGATTTACACGCCAATCCAGCTTGTTGGGTTTTGCCCGACTATGGAGAGCCAGACTGGCGATGGAAAGCAGCAAGAGCAACAAGGCCTCATAATAGAAGTTGCCCTGAGCGCTTTCTAGAAATCCTGCAAAAGAACCCCAGGAATCAAACATAAAATGAAAGATTGTTGGCATTATAGTTCAGCCTCATCTTTTAGATTTGTTTCTACGGCCTCGTTGTTGACACCGCTTTCATTCGCGTTAGAATACTTACCCGGCCGAAGTGGCGTACGCTGCGGCAAAAAGAAGCTGCAGCTAAAGGAGTTGCTACTCGGTTTCACCGACTAACGCAACTCCATTGCCTCGATGGCTATGTTTACTGCCGAAGTGGCGGAATTGGCAGACGCGCTACGTTCAGGGCGTAGTGGGCGTAAGCTCGTGTGGGTTCGACTCCCACCTTCGGCACTAAAAACAGGAACCTATAGCGGTTCTTGTTTTTTTATCCCTCGGCCAAAATCTTCACACAATCTTCACATTTCCTTTGTTGCTGCTTCAAGTCTCCTTGTTACCCTTTGGGCAAATAAGACTCAAAGCCATTCAATGGCAGAGCAACAAGGAGAAAAAATGAACAAAAATCTCAAAGCAGCGTTAATTATTGGCGGGGTGGCGGTTGGTCTGCTGGCCGTTGCCTTCGTCGCCAACGCGGCAGGTCTCACAACGTACTATGCTGGCATGCCTTACCGCCAGCAGATGATGCAAGGCGCCTATGGGGGTGGTTGGCAAGGCGGCATGATGGGGGGTTACGGGGGCGTGATGGCCCGTGGCATGATGGGAGGTTGGAACGGTCCTATGATGGACTTTGACGACATGCCTCATCGCAACTGGACCAGCGAGGACGGTCAGGTCCCCTGGGAGAACTGTCCTTACTTCAATCAGGCGCAATAACTCAGCAAAAAGATGTGAACCTGGGGTCAGGTCTCTCCTCCCTGACCCCGGTTCGTTTAAAAGACCATATACTAGATGTTGGACTCAGCCAACATGGTATTGTGGGCGAGCAATTTCGCGATGAAGCAATCGGGTACCGATAATTTCGTCGCCATCTGGCAATGAATAAAGCAAAAATCCTCATTGTGGACGATGAGCAGTCCATCCTTAATTTGGTAGAGGCCTACCTGCGCCCGGAGGGTTATGAGGTGCAGACCGCCACGGATGGCGAAGCAGCACTGGCTAAGGCGCGGGCGTTCAAACCTGACATCATGGTACTGGATATCATGCTGCCGGTTAAAGATGGCATCGAGGTTCTCGCCACCTTGCGGCGCGAATCCAATGTCTACGTCATCATGCTGACGGCGAAGACCGAGGAAACCGACCGCGTGATCGGACTCTCCGTGGGCGCCGACGACTATCTCACCAAACCGTTCAGCCCGCGCGAACTGGTGGCGCGTATCAAGGCGGCACTTCGGCGCTTACACCAAGCACTGCCTGAAGACAGCAAAGTACTGGCTTTCGACCACCTGCGTCTAGATTCGGGCAGCCGACAGGTTTGGGTGGATAACAAATCTATTGCGCTTACGGCTATAGAGTTCGACTTGCTGCAGGTGCTGGCCCAGCACCGCGGCCTGGTGTTGAGCCGTGAACAATTGCTAGAGAAGGTGTGGGGCTATGAATATTTCGGCGATTTTCGTGTGGTGGATGTCCACTTAGCGCATCTGCGCCAAAAACTTGGCAAACGACCGTTCATCCATACGGTGCGAGGGGTGGGCTATCGCTTTGATGAGATTGAAAAATGAATTTCCTCAGTAGACTGCTTCCGCGATTTGGCAGCAAGTTACTGGCAACTTATTTGCTGGTCCTCCTTATTGCTTTTGTCGTTTTGATAATTGTGGTTGGGTTTGCAATACAGCCTGCGCTGAACCGCCACATGGGGAACATGGATATGGGCATGGGTATGCAGATGGGTGGTGGAATGGGTCCAAATAGCGACGTCGTACAGAATACGCGCGCCGCGGTGTCAGAAGCCTTGCTCTGGGCTGCCGGCACGGCCATAATCGTAGCTGTAGTGCTAAGCATTTGGCTGACTCGTCAGGTGGTTTCGCCGGTACGCGAGATGATGCTTGCCAGCCGGGAGATTGCCCAGGGCCATTATGAAAAGCGAGTAGGCACCGCCGGTGATGTCGACTCGACTGACGAACTAGCGCAATTGGCTTTGAGCTTCAATCAAATGGCCGCGCAATTGGAGCGAACCGAAAAAATGCGCCGCGAGCTGATCGCGGATGTCTCCCACGAGTTGCGCACTCCGCTCACCGCCATCAAGGGCTACTCCGAGGGGTTGGTGGATGGCGTGTTGCCTGCCAATGATGAAGCCTACAAGCAAATTCATAAAGAAGCCGAGCGTATGCAGCGGCTGGTTTCAGACCTGGAGGAACTAAGTCGCGTTGAGGCCGAGGGATTCACGGTGCAAACCCGGCCACTTTCCCTGGCAGGATTGGAGCGTTCTCTGCGCAAACAAGTCGGCAGGCAATTTGCAGACAAGGGTGTTTCACTGCAGTTCAAGATACCGGCGAGGCTTCCACATGTTATGGCAGATGAAGATCGCCTGGGACAAATCCTGCTCAACTTACTCGGCAATTCTTTGTCATATACACCGGCAGGCGGCCGCGTTTTGGTTTCCGTTGCCCGCGCCGACGGTGATGTCCGCATCGATGTTTCGGATACCGGCGCCGGTGTTGCCGCGGAACATTTGCCCCTCATATTCAACCGTTTCTATCGCGTGGACAAATCCCGCTCGCGCCCAGGTGGGGGCAGCGGCATCGGCCTGACCATTGCCAAGCGCCTGGTCGAGGCGCATGGCGGCCGCATTTGGGCAACCAGCCAGGGAACCGGAAAGGGCAGTACGTTTTCATTCACCCTGCCAGTTACTTTGAATTCCGGCAACACGAAAAAATAAGCTTATATGGCGTCTTACTTGCACCTGAATGGCCTGCAAGGTAGACTTTATTTGTGACTCGTCTGGCTCTCTTCATTAAACGCTTTCCCATAGTTATAGGCATTCTCATATTGCTGGTCGTCCTCTTTGCCTTCAGCCAACGGGTCGCACAATATTTACGCCTTAACAGCCAATTGGGACGCGAACAGGCGCGCCTCACGGAACTGGCTGCAACCCAGGTTTCTCTCGAGGATGAGATCGCCTACGCCACTTCAGAGCCCGCCGTCGAGGAATGGGCGCGGCAAGATGCACGCTGGGCGCAAGAAGGCGATTTCCCTGTCATCCCGTTGGCGCCGCAAGGCGCTACCCCGCAACCCGAAAGCGGCGCCCAGGCCACACCCACGCCTTCCAGCAACTGGAATACATGGATGAACTGGCTGTTTTATGATTGACCTTGACGCTGTTTGCTTGGGCATGGTACTATCCACCTTCGCCGCGGGGTGGAGCAGTGGCAGCTCGTCGGGCTCATAACCCGAAGGTCGAAGGTTCGAGTCCTTCCCCCGCTACT
>CAYJMC010000057.1:0-10148 GCA_964371335.1 uncultured Anaerolineaceae bacterium | reverse complement strand
CGCCTACGGAGCGGACTACATCCTCGATTTCCCCGGCGTAACGCGCGAGGATCTGTAACACAATTTGCCAAATTGCGCATGTAGGACAAATTGCCAATTTGTCCACAAGAAGCAAATTGGCAATTTGCTCTACAGGAGTCACCATGAAAAAACCACCCCTTCTTATTATCTTCAGTCTTTCCATACTTAGTTTCGTTCTGATTGCCTGCCTTGTCTTATACCTGCTCGGCCCGGTGAAAGGTGAAGTTTTTTCCACTATCACCGAAGAAACTCCATTCCCCGATAATCCGGAGGCCTCCATGAACCTGACCAGTACCGCGTTTTCCTACGGAGAACCCATCCCCGTCAAATATTCCTGCAAAGGCGAGGATGTTTCCCCGCCGCTGGCATGGGACGAACCGCCCGCGGGCACAAAATCTTTCGCGCTCATCATGGACGATCCCGACGCGCCCGCGGGCACGTGGGACCACTGGGTGCTCTACAACATCCCAACCTCGGCGCATGGCTGGCCGGAGAATACCCCGCGGGACGCCGAGTTGGTCAACGGCGCCCGGCAGGGAAAAAACAGCGGCGGTCAGATCGGCTACGACGGTCCCTGTCCGCCCTCGGGCACGCATCGCTACTTCTTCAAACTCTACGCGCTCGACACGACACTTTCCCTCTCCTCCGGCGCGTACAAAAATGCAGTCCTCGCCGCAATGGAAGGACACATCCTCGCGCAAGCCGAGTTGATGGGGATGTTCAGTAAATGAAGGCAAAGGATGAAGGATGAAAGATGAAAATCGCCGTCCTGAGCGGAGGGTACTCCCGCAGTCGAAGGACGGGTAGATTCAAACATCCCTAACATGCCGTCATTGCGAGCGCACTTTGCGAAACAATCTCGTGGTTCGAGGGGATTGCTTCGTCGGGAAGTACGCCCTCCTCGCAATGACGGTGGATTTTGTGATTTCCCAAATCCCCGAATGCGCCTATAATTCAAGTATCGGATTTTTTGCAATTTGACGGGAGAGGCAGACAAGGATGAATATCCAGTTCCGTGACACAAACAATCTTTGGGAAGGGGCTTTGGAGTCACCCGCAAAAACCTATCGCGGCATAGACCGGCGGATTGAAATCTGAAGGTTGGGCCAGCGTCGAAATCTCGGCGATGGTCTCGGCCAGCCGATCTTTTGCCACGCAGCGGTAAATCGTCCTCTTCTACTTCCACTTTTCCGAATACTCCCGCGTAATTTGCAGGTACAGGTCTCCGTAATCCTGGCTCGGCTCGATGTAGGTGTGCTCCCACCACTCGTTCCAGGTGGTGATGAAAATCCAGTCGGGGTCGCTGCCAAGGGCGGCATCGAAGGTGGCGCGGTATAAGGCCCCATTCTCCCGGCCCAGGATGGGAGTCCGACGCCCGGGGATGAGGTGGTCGTCGTAGCCAGGCTGGACGGTGGCCGCCCACAGGCGCGGGGTGGGTGAATCCATCAGCAGCGGGTAGTAGTGAACGCTGCGCCCGGTCGCCTCGTAAACTTGAGAAAGTGTGGCAACCTGATCGTTGCTCTGCATCACGTTGAGGATGTTGTACTGGTATAGACCGTCAAAAACGCCCAGATCGTCAAGCCTGGCCCATTCCCCGCTGAACTGCCCGATCAGGAACGGCTCAAGCCCATCGGCCCTGAGCTGGGATAGAATTTCCTCCCAAGAAGCATTCGAAAGCCCACCCGACGCCCAAATGACAAAAACGGGCCTGCCGTCCACCCTCACGTACGCTGGATTGCTCCCATACTCAGACACCGCATAGCGCAGCCATTCCAGGACTTCGCCCTCCGAGCGGGGCTGTCCGTCACCATCCAGCAACTCGAAGTTGATCATCACCGAGAAATCGTGCGCTTGCGCAATGTCGAGCAAAGTGCGCAGGTTTTCGTCGGTGTCGCTGTCTGGCCCCCACCAAGACGAGACAAACCCGTCAATACCGGCGACCTTTGCCAATGCCACGTGCTGCTCGATGACCGCCCGGCTGTCAGAGCCGTAATAGCCCAACACAGGCTGGTCTTGCAGAATCGAGGTATCCCAACCGCCGGCATAATACCAAGGATAATAGTACGCCCAGAGCATCTTTGCTGGACGAGCAGGAATTTCTCCCGTCAGGCGAAGCTGGGCGTCGAGCGGGGAGAGATCGAGCGCGAATTGGTAGGGATCGTCCCCAGAATGGATGATCTCTGCCAGGAGCGCCAGCCCCTCCTCGGTAACGCGGTACACCCGCAGAACGCTCGATCCCTCGCCGATCTGTTCAAAGACGTACGGGACAGGCTGGACCATCAGGCCGCGCGAAGTCACAGCGTAATCCATCGTCACCCCCACGCTGTTTCCCGCTACCTCCTGTCCCACCCACGCGCCTTGCGCACTCCCGCCCCGCTTGAGCGGAGCGCCCGTGACGCCCATCAACCGCCCGGTCAGGAAGTATTGCGTGTCCTGGGCAGTGATTCTTGCCCCCTGGGCGGTGGTGGTCAGCTCGAAGCGCAGCCGGTAGAAGGTGATCTGCTCGGGGGCGCTGGCATAGAGGGCATCCAATGATGCACGAACGTCGGCATCCAGATCGTAATAGACACCGTTCACGGCCACAGAGCGGTTCTCGAAAATCATCTCCAGCGCCTTCTGCTCACCCTCGAATAGCTCAACCCGGTAGAGAAAGCCCGCGCGCGGCAACTGGTTTGACTGCCGGGTGAAAGTGAGCGAATTCAGCAGGCTGAAGCATTCGGCGATTTCGGCGGCGCCGGTGAGGGCGTGGGTTTCGCCGTTGATGCCGTTGAGCAGGATGATGCGGGTGATGGCGGAGGCGTCCCCGGCGTAGAGATCGGTGAAGCGCCTGGGGCGTTGGAGTGCGCACCCGCCCAGAAGAGTGAGCACAACAAAGAGCAAAACGATTTTTTTCATGGGTACACCAACCCGGCGAAACTGCCGGGAGCCAGATAGGCCAGTCCGCTGCCGTCGAAGTTTATCCGTGCCAGCGCGATCGGATTGCCGGGGTTGGGGCCGATTTGCAGAATCAGCGTTTGCCCGTCCATCCAGCCCACCGGCTCCATCCACAGTACGTTGGCTACCCCGCCAATACCGTTGATAGCCGAGACGGGGAACTCCGTGATGATTTCGCCGGATGTGGATGCGATGCGGATCGCGGCCTGAAACGTGGGCGGGGTTGCCGCCATCCAATGCCCGCCGCCCTCCATCCAGGCCACGTAGCGATGATCGGGGGAGAATACGGCACTGCCTGCCCCGCGGTCATTTCCCGGCAGCCGCGGGAAGGCGGTCTCTGCGCCAGTCGTCAGGTTGCGGATGGTCAGGGAACCTGCGTTCCAACCGTTGTCGTATCGAGAATATGCGACCCAGGATTGGTCGGGCGACAGGGAAGATGGGTTGAACTCCCGGTCGAGGATTTTCTGGCTTTGCCCACTGGGTAAATCCAGATAATACAGCCCCAAGCGGGGTTGGAAAAGAAAATCTCCGCCGAGTCCCCACGCCTCGAAGGTGTACCATACCCCCACCGCCTGGCTGTTTTTCACACGCACAGCCAGCGGCGTTATCCCTTCATTCTGCGGGCCGTCCAGTTTCAGCACGGGCTGTGTATCGGAAATCGTGTCCACCGTCCCGACGAATAATTTGGTGTTCCAGGTGTCGAAGTCCTCGCTAACGGTGGAAAAAGCCAGTATCGGCTGCCCCGGAACGCCAGTCACTTTGGCAAATGCCTGTGGTCTCAGGAGTGTGAGGTTATCGTTGACGTTCAGCGCCAGCGAGCGATGGCCGTCCTTGAAGGCATAATAAGCCAGCGGCGGCAGGTCCGAGCCTCCCTGAAAGCCGCCCGCGACGTGCGCATAACCCGGCGCGCCTCTCACCAGGCCAGGGGTGCGCCACTCCCCGAGGGGATTGCCCGCCAGGTCGAAGAGCGTCAGGCCGAGATCGTCGGGCGTGTCGGCGACAAAGCCGACGGGCAGCGGATTGGGTTGGGGAGACGGCGCGAGCACCGGTTCGGTGGGTATCGCCGGGACAGCCGTGGGAGGCGCCCCCGTAATCGTTGGGAAAGAGGTGGGTGTAAGCGGGATGGTCGCTGCTGGTTTCAGGGTTGGTTGCGGCGGCAAGGCAGAAGCCAGTCCGCAGGCCATGCTGGACAGGGCAAGACACGTTGTTAGAATGAAACAGGATATTTTCACCGGCTGCTCCTCGGTCAAGGGTAAGCCATGCGCATTGCTGGTTCAGGCAAATGGGGCGACGGACATCGCTTTTGCTCGATGGCGTGAATCACGCTCATCAGGTCTTCACACGAAAATGGCTTGGGAAGGGAAATGTCACAGAGCGCGTTCAACTGCATCAGGATTGGGCTGCCACTGCCCTCTGCGGAGATGGCAACCAGCGTAATCGAGCGTGTTTCGGGCATTTGTCGCAATGTTCTGGCCGTTTCGCTGCCATCCATCACCGGCATGTTGCCGTCCAGCAGAATCAGGTCAGGGCGATGAGCCAACGCCAGGGTGATCGCCTCCTCGCCATTCGAGGCCTGGAGCACCTGTACGTCTGGTATTTCGAGCATGAGCAAGAATCTGACCGTTTGCCGCAAAACATTATCGTCGTCTACCACCAGGATCTTTTTCATCACAACCTCCTTTTAACCGCTTACGATCACCCGATCACGCCCGGCCTGCTTGGCGCGGTAAAGGGCTGCATCGGCGGCGCGCAGCAAGGCCTCGACAGTTTGACCGTGTTCGGGGAAGACGGCTACTCCCACCGAGCACGTCACTGGGGCGAGCGGCCTGCCGTAATACAACACCACCAGCGACTTTATCCCCTCGCGCAACTGCTCCACCCGTTGCCGCGTTACGTCCGACGAAGTCTCGAGGAAGATGAGGATGAACTCCTCGCCGCCATAACGGCAGGCGATATCCTCGCCGCGTGTGTGGGTCTGGATAAAAGCGCCAAGGTCGCGCAACAGGCTGTCGCCAGCGGCGTGACCGTAGGTATCGTTGAACTGCTTGAAATGGTCGAGGTCGAGCATGACCACGCCCAGGGAATTGTCACGGCGAGCTGCGCGGCGGATTTCGCGTTCCAACGATTCCTCCATGTAGCGCCGGTTGTACAACCCCGTGAGCGGGTCGCAAATGGCCTGGTTGCGCAGGGTCTCTCGCAGAGTCAGGTTTGCCAGGGCCAGGGCAATCTGCCGGGCGACGGCGACGGCGAGCTGCTGCTGGGCCTCGGTCAGACAGTCAGGTTGTTCGCTGCTGCAGCTTTGCAGGTGCAGCAGGCCCAGCGTCTCGCCTTGCGCGGTGAGGGGGATGCACAGGGAATTAACGGGGGATGGGGCGCTCACGTGCTGGCAGATCATCCCAGCCTGCCCACCCGTCACGGCATGTGTACGCCCGCGCCGCAACGCCCAACATTCGTCCGGCGCGAACACCGGGGAGACCTGCGCCTCCCCCCAAGTCACGACTGCCTCCACCAGGTTGCGCGAGGCGCTGATCACACACAGGGCGCCCGATACTCCCGGAAACAGTCTCCCGGCCAATTGGGTGATGACAGTGTAGGCTTCGTCGAGGGTGCGGCAGGCCAAGAGCAGCTCGCCCATCTCGTTGAGCAGGTTGATCTCGCGGGCACGCGCTTCCATCTCTACCAGCCTGGCCCGGAGGTCGGCAAGGTTATCTGCTGCCCCAATCAGGGTGTGGTCAGCAGGCAGGTGGCCGTTGGATTTGACTGATGGGTGTTTGCTCAATAAATTGGCGAACATGGGGATACCTCCGATCCATGGCGCTGAAGCGCTTACTACGAACACATCATACCCACGATTGTTTACCAGGCGATTGCGTTGATGTAAAAGTTTGGTAAACTTTTACAGAGGCAGGCGGGTCTTCGGCGCGCACCTCACAGGTTTCAATACAAACCTGTGAGGTCCTCCCAATTCATTTCGTGATGAGTGGCAGATATACCGGAAACCCGTCGTAGAAAAAACCGGGGAGGCTGGCATATTCGACCACAGGGAGGGTGTCGAAGATTACGCCCATATCTTTGCCGTCCGAGGCGGCGCCTTTGGCCGGGCTGGTCTCTGACAGCCGGAAGTCGTTGTGCGCCGCGTCAACAAACAGCGGGTTCGCCGCCAGCGAGAAGGTCCCGTAGCCTTCGTGCTTCAGTTGAAACTCCTCCAGACTCAAGAGGTCGTAATACTCCCAGGTGAGCCACTCGCTGAAATTGCCCCAGCTCACGATGTTGCCGGGATGCCACTTGTTGAACCACAGGTTGTGGTGGTATTCGTTGTCCAGCGGGCCGTACAACACATCCAGAAGGGGGTCGCGGTCGGTGGTTGTGCTGCTGCCGATCACCAGCGGCGCGCTCTTTCCCGGTGAGTAACCTACCACAACGCCGATGTTATCGTAGACCTGAGTGTGGTTGCTTGGTTTACAGAATCCGCTCGATCCAGGCTTGGCGCCATTGAGGTTGGAAGTGCCCTCGTATATATATACCGCCCCGCCGCTGGTCTCGACGATGGTGTTATGTTGAACGATGGTGCCTTCGGCGCAGTAGAAGGTGATGCCCCATTTCTCGTTCGACCCGTTGTTGAAGATCAGGTTGTTATAGATGAGGTTATTGTCGCCGCGTTTGATGCGGATGGAGGCTTCGCCGCTGCCGTAAATGACGTTATTGCTGATGATGTTGTTGTGGCTGTACACCAGCCAGATACCGGCGTCGTTGTCGTGAATGACGTTGTTGGTAAAGATGCTGTTTTGGGCGCCGAAGCCATTTTCGTCGAGGGGGAAAGCGCGGATGCCGCCAGCGTGCGCCGGGTTGATCTCGTCGGTATCGGTGATGGGCGCGCTGCCCTCCGGTGGCATCCAGGCCCCGGTCAATTCGAAGCCGTGGATCTTGATGTATTCGACGTTGCGCAAGTCGAAGCCGGCTTCGCCGGGAGAATCGATGACAACGCGCTCTTCGTTGTCGGTGACGAAGGCAATCAGCGCGTCTGCCGTGCCGGACGTTCTGACCTCGACCTCCTCATAGTACGTTCCTTCTCGCACGTGAACGTGGGTGCCAGGCGTCGTGCGGTCGGCGGCGGCCTGGATGCTGCACAGGGGCAGCGCGGGCGTCCCAGGGTTGGCGTCGTTGCAGGCCGGGTTGTTGATGTCCACGAAGAGGTCAGTGGATATTTCCTGGCCGACGCTTGCAGGGGCGGCGCGGTTTTCACTGGGGCGGGCAGCGGCGGCCGATGAGCCGGTGGTGACGGCAAGTACCACCAGAATGGACACGCTAACCAACCCCAGGATGAGGCCCCAGCGGGAGGGTTTCAGGCTCGATACAGTTCGATGTAAGTTTTGGGTTTCCATGGCGAACTCCTTTCGTTTGTTCAATCATAACGAAAGGGTGTGAACGCTTCGTGATGGTGAGGTATGGGGTTGGTCAGGGGGGTGTAAAGAACTTGTAAGGGATTGTCAGGAAGGGCTGCGCGGAAGGGTGACGGTAAATTTTGCCCCCTGCCCAGGTTGGCTCTCGGCCTGGATGTCTCCCCCATGCCGGATCACGATCTCGCGGGCGATAGTCAGCCCCAAGCCGCTACCGCGCCGCCCGGTGGGGTGCGCTGCGTCGGCCTGGTAGAAACGTTCAAAGACGTGCACCAGCGCCTCAGGCGGGATGCCGGGGCCGCTGTCTTGCACCCACACCGAGACGCGATGCCCCTGCTCGCCGCTTCCCCCCACCGTAATGGCGCCCCCTTGCGGCGAGAATCGCACGGCATTATCCAGCAGATTCAGCAAGACTCGCTCGATTTGGGCCGGGTCAGCCTGTATAGCGGGCATCCCGGCGGGCAGTTCATCCACGAAACACAGTCCCTTTTCCTGGGCTTGCGGAGCCAGGTCGGCCAGCATGCGGCGGGTCAGAACAGTCATCTCTACCGCTACAAGTTTGAAGGGGAAAAGACCGGATTGGAGGCGGGCCAACTCCAAGAGGGTGGCGACCAGGCGAGTCATGCGCTCCGTTTCCCGCTGGATGCCCGATAACGCCCGCAGGCGGGAGGCGTCATCAGAGGCGGCCCCATCCGTGAGGGCGCTGGCGTAACCTTGAATGATGGCGAGCGGTGTCTTGAGATCGTGGGAGACTCCCGCCAGGAAGTCCCGCTCGCGCTGTTGCGACTGGCGCACTTGCTGGCGCATGGCGTTGAAGGTGCGCGTCAGGCGGCCCAACTCGTCTTTCCCGGCAGGGAGAGGCGGATCATCGTAGATACCCCCGGCCATGCGCCCGGCGGCAGCGGTGAGACGGATGACAGGGCGAGCCATCGAGCCGGCGAGAAGGAGGGCCAATGCCAATGAAATCACCAGCCCAAAGAGCGCCGCGCCGCGCATCGCTGTAACCAGGTGCATCCACCCGCTCTCCAGGCTTGCGGCGGGCGTCACCGCAACCAGCAGCGCGGGAGTTTTATCGGCGGCGGTCACGGGTTGGGTCACCAGGAACAGGTCGCCGCGCTGGAATGCTGCTGCGTGCGGTTGCAGCAGCTCGTTTTCCAGTGCTACCTGCACCCGCGGCAGGTCAGCTTCGGAGATAGCGTAACCATCCGAGACGTAGAAATCTGGCCGGTCGTCGCCATACACCAGCCACAAGGCCACCCCCATCTCGGCGCTCGTGCTGTGCAGGGCATCCTTCACCCTGGGCGACATCGGCTCGACCCATAGGCTCGACAGTTTGAGTCTGAGTTGCAACTCCTCGATCTTCGATGCGCGGCTGTAACCGCGAATCTGACCCCACACCAATCCGAGGAAAACGGCCAGCGAGATCAGCGCCACCCCCAGGAAGGCGATCAGCAAACGGGAGCGAAAACTGCGCAGCATATCAATCCACATCCAGCCGGTAGCCGACGGACGGCACGGTGGTGATGGTCAGGTCGGGGCAGTTGGCAGCGACAAGTTTCTTGCGCAACTGCGCCACGTGCATATCCACCGTGCGCGTGCCGCCGGGGAAATCGTAACCCCAGGCCAGCTCGATCAACCGCTCGCGCTCGAACGCCTGGCCTGGATGGTCAGCCAGCATCCACAGCAGTTCGAATTCACGCAACGTCAGCTCCAGCGGTTGGCCTGACACGGCGGCTGTGCGGCTCGCCCGGCTGATGGTCAGGCTGCCAAGCTGGATTGCTTTGGAGCGGGCTGGCCCTTCGGCTCCGCTCACATTGTCCCGATGCTCTTTCGGGAGGGCAGGCCTTTGCGCCGCCGTAACGCGCCGCCGCAAGACGGCTTTGGCGCGCGCCGCCAGCTCGCGCGGGTTGAACGGCTTGGTGACATAATCATCCGCGCCCAACTCCAGCCCGACGATCTTATCCACATCCTCGTCGCGAGCGGTCAGCATGATGATCGGCACATCCGAGACGCGCCGCAAGCGGCGGCAGACTTCCAGGCCATCTATTTTTGGCAGCATCAAATCCAGGATGATCAGAGCCGGCATCTCGCGCTCGACGGCGGCCAGCGCTTCCTGCCCATCATTGGCCAGCGCCACGCGAAACCCCTCGCGGGCCAGGTACATCTGCACGATGTCCTGCATCCCCGGCTCGTCATCCACGACCAGGATCAGAAGCTCTTCGGTCATCGGTTCACCTCCCGGCGGTGTGTCAGCCTTGCATCTCATTATAGCCAGGTGGTCGTGTTCGCGCAAATTTTCAGAACCCTGGGTTCTGGATTAGTTTGGCATGGTAAAATCAAATTGAGGTAAAAAATATGGAGACGTATATTACAAAAACCATAGTCACCAAAGACGGCAAAATTGCCATTAAACTCCCCTTCCGCGCCGGTCACGTCGTGGAAGTGGTTGTGCGCGATTTGCAGAAGAAAGATCGCCTCAACCCATATCCATTGCGCGGCCTGCCTTACCGCTACGAAAAGCCGTTCGAGAGCGTGGCGGAGAAGATTGGGAAATTATAAAGTAGCGCGCGTTCAAAGGCCATCCGCCTGAATCGGGGGATTCTTTCATCTTTCATCTTTCATCCTTGTTTTCCCCTTCCAGAAGTATAATTTCCCCATGCCCCCCTTCCTCAACAAACACCTCCTCCTCGGCGTCACGGGTTCCATCGCGGCCTTCAAGTCCGCCGATCTGGCCTCCAAGCTGGCGCAGGCGGGCGCGCTCGTGGATGTGATCCTCACTTCGGGCGCGGAGAAATT
>CAYJMC010000056.1:0-10230 GCA_964371335.1 uncultured Anaerolineaceae bacterium | reverse complement strand
ATCCCTCATGAATGTCCTGTTTGCCACGGCGAGTTGAACGTTACTCGCCTGGTATGCCGCGAATGCGATACGGTGATCGAGGGCCGCTTCCTGGCCGGTCCCTTTGCACGGCTTAGCGAAGAGCAAATCAACTTTGTCGAAGCCTTTGTGCGCAATGAAGGCAAGATCACACGGATGGAAGAGGAGTTTGAGCTCTCGTATCCGACCATTCGCAGCCGGCTGCATGAAGTGATTCGTGCCTTGGGTTACGAACCGGGCAAGGAAAGCGCCGCTGGGCTTACCGAAGAAGAACGTCGCAAGATTCTTGAAGACTTGGACAGCGGCAAAATTACTTCGGAAGAAGCGATGAAAATGCTGGAAGAAGGTTGAGCTCTGGCGAATAAGTTAAAAGAAAAAATGCGACATTCAGATCTCGCATTTTTTATTAGTCCTCTTTGGTTGTTGATTTAGCTTTCTCGCTGGCCGCCGGTTTGCCCTCAGGTTTTTTCTCTGCGGCAGGTTCTTTGGCGGCAGTTTCCTTGGCGCCGTTTTCTTTTCCCTTGGCTGGGCTGCTGGCCGTTACAGACGAGCCATTGTGCTTATCGGTCACGTAGAACCCTGATCCCTTGAACGAGACTCCTGCAGGGAAATAAACCTTGTGCAACGCGTGTTTGCGGCAGGAAGGGCAGACCTTGAGAGGTTCTTCCGCGAATCCCTGGCGTTTATCGAATTGCTTTCCGCAATTTTCGCAGCGATAGGTGTAGACAGGCATTTCTATTAGTCCAGACGAAGACGGTCGGCATTATAGCCCCCGCAAATTGCCTTGACAAGAGAAGCTACTGGACGCGCTCTTCCGCGGTCTGGCGCCATTCGGCGGGCATGGCAGACGCGGGCAAATCCAGCAGGCTTTGCCAGTCCGCTAAAGCGGTCTGCGTCTGACCCAGCGCCTCGAGGCTAATTGCGCGCCAGTAAAAGAAGGCAGCCCGCTGTTCATCGGTCTCCACCAGGTTGCTGCTGGCGTTGACCTCGAAGAAGGCGCCGCTGGGATTGCCGGTGCCGAGCTGGGCGCGCGCCAATCCGATATGCGCTTCGAACCAATCCGGCATTCCAGTCAGAGCCACCTGGAAATATCCCAACGCGCTTGGCGCGTTTTCCTCGGCCAATTCTTGTATGCCACGGTAATAGGCCGCCTGCGGGGAATTCGGATCGAGCTCCAACGCCCGGTCGAAGGCCTGCAGCGCCAGGTCAGTTTGGCCGTCGAATTGGTAACCTAGGCCTAACAGCTCCCAGCCGCGGGCGTCCTCTCCTTCGAAAGTCAGATAGGTTTGCATGGTCTCGATGGAATCGTTGTATTGCTGCACGCCTTGCTGGGATTCGGCCCTGGCCAGGTAATTAGGCAGCAAAGTCAAGTCGATCTCATACGCTCGCTGGCTGGCTTGCAGCGCGCCGGAGAAATCCTCCTCGGCCAGCAGCACCAGGGCTTTATGATATTGCACGAGAGCAGAGAGCGGGGCGATCGCTTCCGCCGCGGTAACGTCTCGCTTGGCGTCCTCGATATTGCCGCGCTCGAGGTTATAAGCGGCCCTCTCCAGGTATGCGTCGATGAGTTTGGCGTCCAGCAGAATGGCCGAGTTCAAATCGGTCAAAATTAACGAGGAGTCCGCCCCCTGTGCGATGCCGACTCGCGCCCGGCCGAGATAGGCGGGCGCGAACTCGGAGTTGATGGAGAGCGATCGCTCGAATGCTGCCTGGGCATCTGCTGGGTTTCCTCCGCCCAGGTGTGCTTCACCCAAATAATAGGCCGCGTCTGCTGATTGCGGATTTGAAGTGAGATAGCTTTGGAAAAAACTGGCTGCTGCAGTCCAATCTTTGCCATCCAGGGCGGCCAGGCCCTGGTCGAAATCGGCCTCGCCCGGATGCGGGGTGTAGATATAGCGCGGAGTTGGCGTGTAAGTAGCGTCCAGTAAATCCTGCGGGTCGCGCGGCACTCCCAGAGCCTCTGGCGTCGCTGTAGGTCCGTTCGGAGCCGTTGGGGTATTTTGGCTGCTTGCTTGAGAAGGTTGAGGCGATGCCGCAGTCGGGGTCGACAGCAGCACGTCTAAAAATCCGCTCTGGGCCGCGTAGTAACCTAATAAGATAACCACCAGTCCAACGCCGAGGCTGGCAATAATCCACGACAGCGACCAGGGCTCTTCTTTTTTCTTCTTCCTTTTTTTGGGGATCTTGGGCGCAGCAATCTCTTTGGTGTGCCAGTCCTCCGGTTCCTCGGGCAACAGGGCAGGCGTATCGGGCTTGGGAATCTCCGCTCCCAACAACTCTAAATCATGTATCGCCGCGCTGTTTTCCGGATCCAGGAAAAGCACATTTTGCAGGCAGTAGATGCGCTCTTCGCGCGAATCTACTACGGTACTCATCAACAGCCAGTAGAGAGGTTCGCGGTTATCCAGCCGAAGCAGGCGCAGCAACAATTCGCGGGCGCGCTCGGGTTTTCCATTTTGTCCCGCCTCCACGGCCTCTTGCAGAATCTCCTCCTTCGTTTGCACCCTTTTCGCCATGGCGCGTGAAGTCTAGCACAGCAGCAATAGTGCGACAAGAGCCGCTAGGTATAATCCCGCGGTGCCCTCTTCCCGATTCCAACGATTCTTTGTATTGGTAATGCTGTTATTTGTTCTAACTGCCTGTTCACTTGGTGTGACTAGTTCTCCTCCCACCGTAGGGCCCACGGTCGTATTGTTTACCTATCAGACGCCAACGCCTACTCAACTGTTTCCGATCGAATCCGGCGCCGACGAAGACCTGTCTACGCCAACTCCCGCCACTTATAAAGTTGCGGAAGGTGACACCCTCATTGGCATCGCAACCAGGCTTGGAATTAGCCTTGACGCGCTGAGGGCTGCCAATCCAGGGGTAGAACCGCGCCTGCTTACGCCTGGAATGACGCTGCTGCTGCCGGCGGAGGGCGGGACCGCGCTTCCCATTATCCCGACGCCGACGCCGGTTGCGGTAACCATGGAGGAGGCCCGGTGCTACGCCTCTACCGCCGGGGAACTGTGGTGCTTCGTCTACATAGAGAACAATCTACCCACCGCCGTGGAGAATCTCACCGCCGCGGTCCATTTGCTTTCTGCGGATGGGGAAGTGATTTCGACTCTGCAGGCAACCCCGCCGCTCAATCTACTTGGCCCGGGCGAGGCGTTGCCGCTGGTGGCTTATTCGCCTGACTTGCCAGGCGGCTGGGTGGCTGCCCGCGGCCAGCTGCTGAGTGCGTATTCTTTGGCCGCCGGATCGGACTATTATTTGGCAGCCGTCATCCAGGGATCCAACATCGATTTTTCCGAGGATGGCCTGGCCGCAAGTGTTGCGGGCCGCGTTGAGATCCAGGGCGAAGCTAAGACCATTTGGGTGTTAGCAGTTGCTTATGATGATCAAGGGGAAATTGTCGGAGTCCGGCGCTGGGAAAGCGCAGGCGAAACCGAATTCGATTTCACCGTCTACAGTTTGGGACCAGCAATTGCTGACGTGGACTTGTTAGTCGAGGCTCGCCCTTAGGGCGCCAAACCTGCGGAAGGGCCCTGAATGATTTGCAGTGGCACGGGGATAAAGACAAGAATAAATACGATCAATCCGAATATCGCCAGCGCGACGCGTCCCGTGTCCAATTTGGTGATTTGATCGAGCGGCTGGGCGTGCGCGCTGCCCATCAGCAGGATCAAGAACACCCACAACCACCATCCCGACCAGAAAAAACCTAATACGCCCAGGCCCACCAGGATCACGGGGAGAATATATCGAGCGTTCTTGCCAAACAATGAATACAAAACATGACCTCCGTCCAGTTGGCCGGCGGGGATCAGGTTCAAGGCAGTGACGAGCAGGCCCGCCCATCCCGCCCAGGCGATGGGATGCAACATCACGTCCGTGCCACCCACCGGAGAAGGCAGCCCGGTAAATACGTAACGCAGCCAATGCAGTAAGGGTGAGACATCCCCATACGTGGCTGGCGTAGGCAACCACTGTCCGTGCACTGCGAATTTAGCCAGGAGGTACAGGATGGAATTTCCTTCCAGGCTGTAAGCTTGCCCGGCGCGCAGAAATTCTGGAATGCGACTGACCTCGGATAAAGAAAGTCCAATCAACAAAACGGGAATGGCAACGATGAGTCCCGCCAGAGGCCCGGCGATGCCAATGTCAAGCAGCACGCGCTTGTTACGCGGCGGCTCCTTCAACTGGATAAATGCCCCTAGCGTTCCGAAAGGACTGAATGGAAATGGAAGGAAATAAGGCAGCGTAACTTCTGTCTTATGATAACGGGCTGCCAGATAGTGCCCAAACTCATGGGCCAGGAGGATTGCAAGTAAACTTACCGCAAACGGAATCCCAGTTGCTAAGTTTCCCCACACAAGCTGAAAGTATCCTAAAGTGCTATCGGGTTCAGGACCTTGGTAGCTGTACAAGGCGCCTGCCATCAACATGCTGACCAAGGTGAGTAGGAAAAATATCAAGTTGATCCAGGGGTTGGACTTTTTGGGTTTAACCACCGACGGCATCAACTGAATGATTTGCTGGTCTTTTTCTTCGAGGAATAGCGGGGTGATCTTGTAGCGCTTTAAATCCCGACTTAACGACGCATAGGCTCGTTCGGAGTCGGTGGTCAAACGGCCAACAAAACGAATCAGGAACGGATACTTTCCTCCCCCCGTAATTGTTTGCTCGATGTCGAAATAGCGAGCCACCAGCAGGCCGAGGTCATCTAGGGCTTCAATGGCGTCTGTTAGGTTTTGATTCATGTAGCGGATTTTTCGAGAGCGTTACTAACGACTGGATTTAGAAAAGCAATCCGGTTAACTCAGAGCGATAAGGGCGCGCCTGTGGGTGTTCGTCTCCAAGCAGCACCAGGAGGCCAAGCATTTGTTGGCGAATTTCGCCAACCCGGTATTTCTTATTCTGGCGCAGAATATCCAGCAATCCATCCATGGCCGCGAAAATCTGACCACGGTTTGCAAGGCGCAGTGCAGAGTTGTATTGCGCTGTAAGTGGATCTTCATCGGCATCCGTTATCCCCCCAGTTTCCAACTCTGCGATCGCCTTGGCCAGGGGAATCAACTGTTCAGCCTTCGCGTACTCTTTGCTGACCGGGAAGGCACGCAAAATGGGCAGCGCTTGGCTGGCCCCTCCTTGCACCACGAGGCTGCGGGCCAGGCCCAGCAAGGCGCCGGGCTGATCGGGGTTTTCGTCGAGCACTTGGCGGTAGATTTCCTCGCCTTCGGCCCATTCTTGGCGGATCAGCAGGCTGTCCGCTCGCCCTACAGCCAGGTCAGTGGCGGCAGGCGCCAATGCCTTTAGGAATTCGCGTACCTGAGGTTCAGGCCGCAGGCCGCTGAACTCGGCGACCACTTGCCCGTTGCGAAAAACTTTCACCGTGGGGATGCCGCGCACGCCGTAATCGTTGGCTACTTTGGGGTTGGCATCCACGTTCAACTTGGCCAGGCGGAAAGCGCCGTTGGCTTCGTCGGTAAGCTTTTCCAGGATGGGGTCAAGGGCGCGGCAGGGCGCGCACCATTCCGCCCAGAAGTCGACCAGTACCGGCCGCTGATTTGAATGGAGCAGTACTTCAGATTGAAAATCTGTCTCATTGACGTGGATGATGTGACTCGCCATCTTGATGTGTACTTGGTTATCCTACCAGAATTGCGTAAGAGCCGTATTATAAGAGTTTGAGTTTAGTGCAGCGTTTGACGCTCGCCTCTCTGCATGTTACGATTATTGCAATGATCGATCATTACTATGATACGATCATTGCTGCTGTTTCGTTTCTATTGTCACACGCAATTATTGCCTCACGCCAAGGCCCTTGGGCTGGCACAGCACTTATTAGGATGGGCGGTTTACCATCCACGAAACAGCGGTGAGCCAGTAGGCGTCACCCTAAGGAACGCCCAGATGCTATTGGGCGCTTGGCTTGAGCGCAGACCTCTGCGCTCCGCGTTTTAAACGCAGAGCGGTTGAGGTCCTTAGGAGCGCCATGAGTTTCGAATTCGTTTCCCGATTAATCGGCATGATTCTGTTTGGGGTTGGGGGGATTTACTTGGGGGCAAACTTGGCTCGTCTGGCTGAGGCCGCTGACCCGGAGCGTTGGGCGTTGGTATTTGCTTTGGTAGGAGTGCTGGCTGGGTTGGTGCTCACACCCTGGCTTACTGTCAGGCCGATTCGCGCCGCGCGGAAATTGCTGGGTCAATTATCGTCACGGACTTTGCTGGCTGGACTGTTTGGATTAATCGTCAGCCTGGTGATTGCTGGCCTGCTGGCCTTTCCATTATCCTTGCTTCCCCGGCCATTTAGCCAAATCTTGCCTATTGCCGTCGCTATTATCTTGGCTTACCTTGGCGTCGTCATCTTTATTGCCCGCCAGAATGATATTTTGTCGCTGTTTAGTTTTATCCCCTCGCGCGGCGGGGATTCGCGTTCGAAATCCGGGGATAACTCTCCCCGCAGCATCTTGCTGGATACCAGTGTCATCATCGACGGTCGTATTGTAGACATCGTGCGAACCGGATTCCTCTCCGGTTCATTGCTCATCCCGCGCTTCGTACTCGCCGAGTTACAGCATATTGCCGACTCCAGCGACAAGCTTCGCCGCCAGCGCGGCCGCCGCGGCTTAGAGGTGTTGGCCAACTTACAGAAAGATCCGCGCTTCCCAGTGCACATCAGCGACATCGATGTCGAGGGCACCCGCGAAGTGGATGACAAGCTGGTGATCTTGGCGCGCCAAATGCACGCGCCCATCCTTACCAATGATTTCAATTTGAATCGCGTGGCCGAATTGCAAGGCGTGAGTATCCTTAACATCAATGATTTGGCGAACGCCGTGAAGGCGGTGTTCTTGCCCGGCGAGGAGTTGACGGTGCGGATTATCCAAGAAGGCCGTGAAGCTCGCCAGGGTGTAGGATACCTGGATGATGGCACCATGGTGGTGGTGCAGGACGGTAGCGATTTGTTGGGCCAAGACGTGCAGACCTCGGTGACCAAAGTGCTGCAGACAGCCGCGGGTCGCATGATTTTCGCCAAACCCGAAGGGGATTCGCGGCCAAGTCGTTCTCGCAAAGAGAAGTAAATCCAACATTTGCCGGAATGAAAATATGACATTGCGCATCTACAACACACTCACGCGCAAAATGGAAGTTTTCCAGCCCCTGGAAGCGGGCAAGGTCACCATGTACGTGTGCGGCCCCACGGTTTATGGCGGCGCGCACGTTGGCCACGGCATGTCCAGCCTGGTCTTCGATATTGTGCGGCGTTACCTGGCTTACCGTGGCTATGATGTGCGCCACGCCATGAATTACACCGACGTGGATGACAGAATCATCCAGCGCGCTAACCAGGAAGGTGAGCCCCCCCTCAAGTTGGCCGAGCGCTACATTGGTGAGTATGACCAGCAACTCAAAGCCCTAAACGTGCTCCCGGCAACGGTATATCCGCGCGCCACAGCTGAAATTCCCTACATCATCGACATGGTGGCCCGCTTATTGGAAAATGACGCCGCCTACGTGGTCGACGGGGATGTGTATTACCGCGTGGCGAAGGATATAGACTACGGAAAACTCTCAGGGCGAAAACTGGAAGACATGCATGCCGGTGCCCGCATCGAGGTGGATGAGCGCAAAGAGCATCCCATGGACTTCGCCGTGTGGAAAGCCGCCAAGTCGGGCGAGCCGGCTTGGGACAGCCCCTGGGGACCCGGCCGCCCCGGCTGGCATATCGAGTGTTCAGCTATGGCCTTTCATCACTTGGGGCAGCAGATCGATATCCACGGCGGCGGCAACGATTTGATTTTCCCGCATCATGAAAATGAGATTGCCCAAAGTGAGAGTCTCACCGGCAAACCCTTTGCCCGTTACTGGATGCACAACGGTTTAATGCAATTTTCCGGCGAGAAGATGTCACGGTCCGTGGGTAATCTTGTTTCGATCAAAACATTTCTGGAAAACCACGAACCCGACGTGTTGCGTATGATGGTGTTGAATTCAAGTTATCGCCATCCGCTCACCTATGGCGATGAGGTCGTCGAAGCGGCTGCCCGCGGCCTGGAACGCCTGCGGAGCGGGCTGCGGCCCGCGTTGCCAGGCGCCACCGGCGCGCCGAAAACGGATACGGCTGCTCTCACTAAGCTGGCCGAGGAGGCGCGGACTGGTTTCATCGAGGCGATGGATGACGATTTCAATACTGCCGTGGTCCTGGGGCTGCTGTTTGAACTAGTACGCCAAATTAACCAGGTGCGCGAGGCTCAGGCAACCGACGAGCAGTTGCAAAGTGCTCAAGGAATTTTGCTTGAGCTGAGCGGCGTGCTTGGCCTGCGATTGAAGCGACAAGATAAAGATGTCGATGCCGCGCCTTTCATGAAAATCTTTGATGAGGTACGCGAAAAACTCGAAGCAAAAGAGTTGCAGGATGTCAATTGGCCCACTTTGGATGTTAAAAACGGTAACGCTTCTCAATGGATTGATGCGTTATTGGATATCCGAGTGAAGCTGCGTGATCGCAAGCTTTGGCAACTCTCCGACCAGATTCGCGACAACCTGGCAAAGCTCGGCGTGCTGGTGGAGGATAGCGCCGGTGGTTCCTCCTGGCGTTGGGAATAGCCCTTGAAAGAATGGATTTACGGCCGCAACGCGGTATATGAGACTTTGCGTGCAGGTCGGCGACGAACTTACCGCATAAAGATTGCCGAGGGGATTCAAATAAGCGCTCATCTGGACCAAGCTCAACAACTTGCAGCCAAAAAGAAACTGCCAACCGAAAAGGTATCGCGCCGTGAATTAGATGGTTTGGCGGAAGGCCACCAGGGAGTTGCCCTTCAGGCGGACGGGTATCCCTATCTTCATTTCACCGATCTTTTGGAAAAAGCTAAAAGTTCTTCCACGCAGCCATTCTTCCTTTTATTGGATACCCTGCAGGACCCGCAAAATCTAGGTACCCTGCTGCGCACTGCGGAGGCTGTGGGGGTGCACGGTGTTATCCTGCCACAACGACGCACAGCCACGGTCACACCCGCGGTGGTCAACGCATCTTCGGGCGCCAGTGAGCACCTGTTCATTGCTCAACACAACCTGGCGCAAGCCATCGAGGAACTAAAGCGGGCCAATGTCTGGGTTATAGGTCTTGAAGGTGGTGACGCTGCTCAGCCTGTTGATCGGGTACGCCTGGATGGCGCCATTGCTTTGGTAGTCGGTAGCGAAGGCGAGGGGATGCGGCGTCTGGTACGCGAATCCTGTGATGTGTTGCTCCGGCTCCCTATGGTAGGGAAGGTCGAATCGCTCAATGCGGCCGTTGCGGGCTCCATTGCGCTTTATCTGGCTTGGCAAGCGCGGGGCTTTACCAAATGACCACCCTGAGCCGTCTTACCGACAGGTTGAAACTTGAGATAGCCTATTACAGATGCTTGGCTACTCACCCCAGAACCCCGAAACTGTCGCGTATTCTGCTGGGGGCCGCCATCGCTTATTTCATTACCCCGATTGACATCATTCCGGATTTCATTCCCGTGTTGGGGCACCTGGATGATTTGCTGATTATTCCGGGGTTAATTTGGCTGGCCATGCGCCTAATCCCGGCCGACGTTGTTGCGTCCTGCCGCCCGGTTAGCGCCATTTCTATTGACTCCCCTGACCAACGCGGATAAACTTGCCATTCGCCAAGCGGCCAAAGTTTCGGTTCGCCATGGCAGGATGTTGCGCGCCTAGCCGCGGTTTCTTTAACATGTTTCGTGCCGACGTAGCTCAACGGCAGAGCAACCGCCTTGTAAGCGGTAGGTTATGGGTTCGATTCCCGTCGTCGGCTTCCGTAAAAGCATGGATTTGCTTGCAAATCATGTTTACGGATCTTGGACAGGTACCCAAGTGGCCAACGGGGTCTGACTGTAAATCAGATGGCATACGCCTTCGGGGGTTCGAATCCCTCCCTGTCCACAAATGCGATTGGTGAGTAAAGTCTGCGCCACCGCATTGATTCAAAAAATAAGTGTGGAGTTTGAGAGCCTCGCAAGAGGCGAGGAAACTCCAAGGCAAATGAAAAGGCGCTCTTTTCGCCTTTTCATTTGCAAGCCCTCATAGCTCAGGGGTAGAGCGCATTCTTGGTAAGAATGAGGTCATGGGTTCAATTCCCATTGAGGGCTCTGGAAAAAAAAGAAAACACAATTGATCTAAGGAGAAGGATTCATGTCGAAGGAAAAATTTGATCGCAGCAAGCCGCATCTGA
>CAYJMC010000055.1:0-10233 GCA_964371335.1 uncultured Anaerolineaceae bacterium | reverse complement strand
GCCGAGGTAGCTCAGTTGGTAGAGCACGCGACTGAAAATCGCGGTGTCGCCAGTTCAATTCTGGCCCTCGGCACTCAAGGAAAGCTTTGCTTTCCGCAGTTGCGAGGAGTGCGTTGCAAAGCAACACCGACGAAGCAATCTCATCTAGATAGGGTTAGGTTATAATAATTTTTGTTAGCGGGCGTGGCTCAGCGGTAGAGCGTCTCCTTGCCAAGGAGAAGGCCACGGGTTCAAATCCCGTCGCCCGCTCTTATTTGAAAAACGGGCTATCAAGCCCGCTTTTCTTAAAGTGAATGGGGTAAATATTCTGGGACGTAAAATCGATATAATCCCCATTCATAGCGAAAGGGGTTAATCAACTCTGAAGTAAGGCAGCTATTAACCGTTTCGCTAGGCGACGTGGCCAAGTGGTAAGGCAAGGGTCTGCAAAACCCTCACCACGGGTTCGAATCCCGTCGTCGCCTCACGTAACAGACTTTCACTCCGCTCGTTATATAAACCAGAAGAGGCCAATCGAAAGATCGGCCTCTTCGACTTTAATTTACCTTCCTAAAATCGCTTCCCGGGCCAGCTTGTCCACCCTCTGATTATCTTTGTTCGTCGAGTGTCCCTTGATCCAGTGCCAATGGATTTGATGACGCTCTATAGCCTGTTCAAGCGCCTGCCACAATTCAATGTTGGCCAGCTTGCCGCCTTTTCGCTTCCAGCCGCGTGCCCGCCAGCCCGGCAGCCATTCGGTGACGCCACGGCGCAGGTACTGCGAGTCGGTATAGAAATCCACCTGGCTATTGCCGCTCAATGCCTCCAGCGCTCGCAAGGCAGCGGTTAGCTCCATGCGATTGTTAGTGCTCTGCGCCTCGCCGCCGGTCAGGATGCGCTCTTGCGTCCCCTCCCGGATCAGCGCCGCCCAACCGCCTCGGCCAGGGTTCCCAAGACAGGATCCGTCTGAATAGATCGTGACATGTGACATGGAAGGATTGTAGCTGAATACCCCGTGGCATATTTGTCTTATAATGAAAAATATCCGTCCCCTGAACTCGAGGAGGAAGAACTCATGAACGGTTTTCGAAAAGAATTCACAACTTACAGTATTGCCCTGATGGCGGTGGCAATCGCCATCAACATTGGCGCAGGACAAATCCCCAGGGCAGTGGGCCTGCCTCTATACCTGGATTCCATAGGCACTGTCCTTGTCGGCGTACTCGTCGGTCCTTGGGCTGGTGCTCTGACCGGGTTCCTGGCCAACGTGGTATGGACTTTCACCGGGCTGTTTCCCCAGGCGATAGCGTGGGCGGGAGTGGCCGCAATCATCGGCGCCTTGGCGGGAGTATTTGCACAGTCTGGCTGGATGAAGGAGTGGTGGCGGGCAGCGCTGGCAGGTCTTATCACCGGCGTGGTTGCAGCTATTCTCTCCGCTCCGATTGCGGCTTACGTGTTTGGTGGAGTGACGGGTAATGCCGGTACCGACGCCATTGTCGCAGCTTGGCGGGCGGCTGGGTTGGACGCCCTGTTCTCCAATGTAGCCCAAGGCACCATGTCAGATCCATTGGATAAAGTGGTCACCTATCTGATTGTTTGGGCTGTTTTGCTTACTTTGCCACAACGATTAAAAGCTCGTTTTGGCGGAAAAAGCGTTCCGGCAAAGAAGGCGCCCGCGCGCAAGAAACGCTAAAATTTGTAACTCTGCTTCCTGTCAAAGGCCCGCCTCCGCGGGCCTTTGAGTTTTGAATAGTGGTTTAATCACAACAATGCGCGGTACCCTCTTCGTCCCTGGAAACAGCGGTTTCCATCAACTGCACCCACTTACCAAATTGGCTCTAACTATTTTCAGCTTGGCGCTTGCCGCTACCCTGCCTCACCTGCTGTGGTTATTAGGCGCCTATATTCTTTTGCTCCTTCCTCTGGCGGCTTGGGGCGGATTGTTACGCCCCTTTCTAAAGAGCTGTGCAGCCGTGATCACCCCATTTGTGATTTCTCTATCTATCATTCAAGGTTTCTTCACTCCAGGCCAAACCCAATTATTTCAGTTAGGTGCGTTCGTGTTCACATTGGAAGGATGGCTTGCCGGCCTCACTATCGCTGCGCGTATTCTGCTTGCTATTGGCGGGGCGCTGCTGTTAATGCTCAGTACTCGGCCAGATGTGCTGATGCTGGCCTTAACACAAAGCGGTCTTCCCGGGAGCCTGGCTTATGTGGTTTTGACCTCCATCCAGATTTTTCCGCGTTTCCAGGAACGAGCGCAGGTGATTCTGGAAGCTCAGCAAGCACGTGGGCTGGAAATCCGTGTGAACATCCTCAAGCGGTTGCGCTTGCTGGTTCCGTTGTTAGGACCATTGGTGCTGAGCAGCATTGTAGATGTCGAGGAGCGCGCCATGGCGCTGGAAGCACGCGCCTTCAGCCGTCCAGGTCGCAAAACCAGTTTGCTCGTTTTAGAGGATAGTGGCTGGCAGCGCTTGGTTCGCTGGGCTTTGCTGCTTCTCATGGTCGCGCTCGTCGGCTTTCGAGTTTGGCGGGCTTATTTCTCATGATTCGAGTTAGAGGATTCACCTATAGTTACCCTGATCAGGAAAAACCAGCGCTGGATGACGTCAACTTGGAGATACCAGAAGGACAGTTCTGTGGAGTTGTTGGACCCAATGGTGCAGGCAAATCAACACTTTGCTATGCTCTTGCCGGATTCGTGCCCCACTTCTTCCGCGGATCTTTAATCGGAAATCTCCATATTGGCAAGCTGGATGTTCCGCGGACTACGCTGGGACAACTGGCAGGCAAAGTGGGCTTGGTTTTTCAAAACCCCTTCAACCAAATCAGCGGGGCGCGTTTCACCGTGCGAGAAGAGATTGCTTTCGGCCTCGAGAACCTTGGCCTGGCGCGTAAGGAGATCGCGCGGCGCATTGAACAGACGCTGGAACTAATAGGATTGGAGGATGTGGCTGAACGCTCACCATTTGCACTCTCGGGCGGCCAGCAACAACGCGTAGCCATTGCTTCGATCCTTGCCATGCAACCTCAGCTGCTGATCCTTGACGAGCCGACGTCACAACTAGATCCGCAAGGAACTCAAGAGGTTTTCAAAATACTGGAAAAACTTGCTCGACGCGGTGGAACTACCGTGGTGTTGGTGGAACACAAACTTGAATGGTTGGCGACATTCGTTGACCGCGTAATTACCCTCTCCAAAGGGCGCGTTGTTTTGGATGGAGAACCCAAAAAGGTCCTGGGGAACGAAACGCTGCGGAAATTGGGCGTAGGTCAAACTCAATATAGCTTGGCAGCCGCGGCGGTGCAGAATAAAAAACTTCGGCCTAAATCTCTTTCCTTGCCGGTCACGCTAAAACAAGCCTGGAATTTCTTTAAATGAACCTGACTTTTCGGCAGGTTTCGTTTACTTACCCAACTGGGGTCCGCGCGCTGGACGGGATCGACCTGACCATTGAGAGTGGCGAATTTGTGGCCATTGTCGGCGAGAACGGCGCCGGAAAAACGACGCTGGTTAAGATGCTTAACGGTCTCTTGCGCCCTCAAGAAGGCAAAGTGGCCGTGGGGAATTGGGATACTGAATTCTATAGCACTGCGCAGTTGGCCAGCCGAGTAGGTTTTCTATTTCAAAATCCCGATGAACAGCTCTTTGAGCAGACAGTGCGACGTGAAGTTGCCTTTGGGCCGCGCAATCTGGGCTTTACTGAAAGGAAGATTGCCGCTATCACCAAGGACGCGTTGGAAACCACCGGCTTGGCCGACAAGGCAGAGCAGAATCCTTACGATTTACAGCCTTTCGAGCGCAAGCTGCTGGCGCTGGCGGCTACTTTGGCAATGAACACCCCGGTCTTGGTATTGGACGAACCCAGTATTGGACAGGATGCCGCCGGACGCCAACGTATTGGGCGTATCCTTCGAAATATGAATAAAATGGGACGCACAATTCTGCTCATCAGTCACGATTTGGATTTCTGCGCCGAAAATGCGAAACGCGCCATCGTAATGACCGATGGCCGTATCCTCGCGGATGGCCCCGCGGCCAAAGTATTCAGCCAAACCGCGACTCTCCAGCGAGCGGCGGTAATTCCCCCGCAATTGGTTCGATTGGCGCAAGCATTGAAGATGTCCGTAACTCCGCTCAAAGTGAACCAATTCGTAACCGCGTATTCCAAATGGGACAAAAGGAAGAAAAGAGCATGACGGTTCAAATCCTTGGCGACCTGATTGCCGACATCAGCATGCGCTTGCCAAAATTCCCTGTGCAGGCCAAGGACATCCATCGCCTTTCTTATATGGAGGTCGGGCCCGGTGGCGCCTGCAACGTTGCCATCATGGCGGCGCGCCTTGGGTTGCAGGTTGGTTGCCTCGGCGAGGTGGGCGACGACGGCTTCGGGCTGGTGGTACGCGAGGGGCTGAAACGGGAAGGCGTCGATGTTACTAATTTGCAGGTGACCGCAGGCGCCAGGACGCCGGTAGCGGGCGTCGTGGTGGACAAATCCAGCGAACCTGGATATCTTGGTTATGCTGGAAGTTTGCAGATCCGCAGTTGGCCAAAGAAATGGGATACGCCGGTTCAAAGCGCTCAGGCTCTATTCGCGGACGGGTGGGCGGAATATGCCGAAACCCCATCGGTTTTATTGCGTGGTTTCGAAATTGCGCGCCAAGCCGGTGCGCTTACATTCTTCGATCCCGGACCCGGCAACCCCGATGTCGACAACGCTTGGATGAAAGATATGGTCGCGCTAAGCGAGGTGGTAATGCTCAACCGCGCCGAGGCCAAGCGCTTATTTGGGCAACAAGACGATGAGTCCCTCGTGGATGCGCTGCAGAGCCTTGGGGCACGCTGGGTGTTGCTGAAGCGGGGCGCCGAGGGTTTGCTATTGGCGAGGGACAAGGAACGCGTGGAGTCTGCAGGATTTGCGGTGAAAGCACGCGATGCTACCGGCGCCGGGGACTCCGTTGCCGGGGCGATGATCTACGGAATATTGAATCAACTCCCTTTGGAAAGATTGGCTGTGCTTGCCAATGCCACCGGCGCCGCCAAGGTGAAGAAATTGGGAACGGGCCACAATATGCCCACATTGCAGGAAATTTCCTCTGTCCTCGTGGCAAAGGGCCACTCCCCAGAGGAATATCTTCCCCGCACCAGGAGTTGAATGCCTGATTTAAATGTAACTCTGTTACCCTTAATCCAGAACCATCGCGTTCCAGGCCTGGATTTGGGAGCAGGTTTTCTGCATCCCGATTATTCGGGTCAGTCCATTCTCAATTTACCAAGCACTGTCAGTAATCTTTTTGAGGCCCCAGCCTTCGGTTCGGCACCTCTGCGCCCAGAGATACTGTCAAAATTAGTTGGTTCGTATCAGCGGGTTATCTTGCTGCTGGTAGATGCTCTTTCTTTGCAAAGATTTCAAGCCTGGATACAGGAGCCTGAGTGTGCCGTTTGGCGCCATCTGGTGGACTTGGGTATCTTTGCGCCTTTATGTTCCGTTGTGCCAAGCACCACTTGCGCTGCGCTTACCAGTATATGGACTGGCAAAGCGCCTGCGGAACATGGAGTGGTGGGCTATGAAATGTGGCTGAAGGAATATGGCATGGTGGCAAACATGATTACCCATGCGCCCTTCAGCTTCGTGGGGCAGGCGGGATCGTTGCGGGACGCCGGATTCCTGCCAACCGAGTTCCTGAACGTGCCGACGCTTGGCAGCCACTTGGCAGCGAGTGGAATTCATAGCTATGCATTGCAGCCAATTCATATTTTGGGCTCGGGGCTTTCTGACATGTTTTTCCCCAATGTCACCCGGATTGGTTACTATTCCACCAGTGATTTCTGCATCACCTTACGACAACTAATTGAAGCTAAAGCCAAGGAGAGGATGTTTGTTTGGGCTTATTTTTCAGAAGTAGATACGCTATCACATAAATACGGACCCGAAGACGAGCGAGTGCGTTACGAATTCGCCGACCTTAGCCGTGCTTTCGAACAGTTGCTGCTCGCGAAATTGCCGGCCGAACTTAAGAAAGGCACCTTACTTCTGTTGGCAGCCGACCACGGTCAGGTCCACACCGAAACAGATCCTCATTACGATTTACGAAATCACCCCAATTTGACGCGGCGGTTGCATATGCAGCCGACAGGTGAAAATCGGCTTATTTACCTTTACGCTAAACCGGGTCAAATTGAGGCGGTCCGAGAGTATGTCGAACGTACTTGGCCAAAGCAGTTTGCTATTCTCGAATCGGCCTACGCCCAAAAAGTGGGCTTGTTTGGTTCTGGAGTAGCTTCACCGCGCTTGCCTGAACGTCTTGGCGACCTGATTTTGGTTGCGCGGGATTCCGCATATTTGTGGTGGGGCGTGAAGGAGAATCCACTGCTTGGGCGTCATGGTGGTCTGTCGCCCGAAGAGATGCTGGTACCGCTTTTGGCTACGCCGCTCGCGTAAGCCTTAAACTGGAACTTGTTCTCCGTAAAGCTGTTCGCGTAAGCCTGCTACCTGGCGGCGCAAGCGTTCGTCTTGCTCCAAAAGACCGCCTATTTTTTGGCAGCCGTACATTACCGTGGTGTGGTCACGGCCGCCTAGCACTTCGCCGATTTGGGGTAACGATAACCGAGCCTCTTCGCGCAAGAGGTACATGGCTATCTGGCGAGGAAGGGCAACGTCAGCTGAACGGTCACGGGATAGCATCCTTTCCTGCGAAATCCCGAAAGCTTTGCCTACGGCGTCCACCAACTGAATGGGCTCCAGCGGTCGTGGTTCGGGGACCAGGTCGGCCAGTGCATTGTCCACCACGTCGGCAGTGAGCGGGATTCCGCGCAAGTAGGCGTAAGCAATGATGCGGTTCAGCGCTCCTTCAAGCTCACGGATGTTGGATTGCATGCGGTGTGCGATGGTCTCCAACACTTCAGGATCCACGGCGCGGCCGATGCGCTCGGCATTGCTGCGCAGAATGGCCAGGCGCGTCTCGTAATCGGGGGATTGGATGTCAGCGATCAAGCCCCATTCGAAGCGCGAACGCAATCGTTCTTCCAGGGTCATTAGCCCCTTGGGTGACCGATCAGAAGTGATGACGATTTGCTTGTTCTGCCCGTGCAAGGTGTTGAAGGTATGGAAGAATTCTTCCTGGGTTGATTCTTTGCCGGCAATGAATTGAATATCGTCAATGAGCAAAACATCGGTGCGACGATATTTGTCACGGAAGGCCTGCGTGCTATGAGTGCGGATGGCATGGATCAAATCGTTGGTGAACTCTTCAGATGAGACGTAAAGAACCTGCAGCCCGCGCTGGCTGGCTGCGTTGCCAATGGCGCGCAACAAGTGAGTCTTGCCCAGACCGACCCGTCCATAGAGGAACAGTGGGTTGTAAGCTTTGGCGGGGTTTTCGGCCACCGCTAGCGAAGCGGCGTGCGCCAGTCTGTTGCTGGCGCCCACGACGAAAGTTTCAAAAGTGTAGCGCGGATTTAGCGTAAAACTTCCCTGGGTGTTTGAAACAATAAGTTCCGTATCCGGTTTGGGTTCGACTGGTGTTTCAATTAATGATTCCGTGGGGGCCGTCGGCTGCCAGATGATGAAACGCACCTCTATGGTGCGATTCATCATGCCAGTGAGCAGGCGGGTGGCCGTGCTTTTGAGTCGGCTATCTAACCAATCGCGGGCATATGCGTTGTTGACACCGATGACGAATGAGCCATCTTCATAGGCCACCATTTCGGCGTCGCGCACCCAGGTATCATAAGTTCCTTTGGGCATTTCTACTTGTAATTGGCCGAGGGCGGCCTGCCATGCCTGGCTTGCGTTCATCGATGCTCCTCCTGCGCGAAAGTGGGCAATCTCGCCGTTGTCGATAGATAGGCAGGTCAAACCGTCACCCACAAGCTTGACGATCGCTGGCCCTCTCTATTCAATTGCTTTCTACGACGAGAACCGGCGCCGCTTCTTGAGGTTCCTGTGCGAAACCTCCGCCTGAGACGCCGCACTACGCGCAATGCGCTAAGGGTTGGGATTCTAAGCAAAAGGCGCGAATTTTACAATTGCGCAGCCCTACGCGCAGCTAAAAAAACAACATTCTTTAAGGTGTCGCTGTCTTAAAGATTTTGCTAACAGAATATTAGAACTGGTTACAAAAAATTTGCAAGGCCGGTTTCGCCACGGATGGGGGTGCGCGGAAGTTTCTTGCCACAGGCGGGACATTGGCGGATAGTCCGTTATTGTCTGGAAGACCAGACAAGGCAATCTTAAAAACCCTTAAGGCGGTCGGTCAAGGCGATGTGCGATGACGAAGTCGCAAATTGGGAATCAGTGCTATTTTTTTCTGATAGTCAATGACGCCAACCTTAAATTATGGAGTAGAAAATCTCGAAAACAGCCCTTTTGTTTGAAATTTAATCTTCACGCAAATGGAAAGGCACATCCACGATGACTTGTTGATATCCCTTTTTGCGTCGGCGGTAGAGCAGGGCGAACTTAATCAACCAGGCCATTTGGTTATGGAGTATGTTCCCCAAAAATCCCTCCGTCACAAATTCAGGCAGGATCACGGCAGCCAGTTGGCCGTCATTTACCTCTTCGTCATACCGATCAAGGAATTCAATAAAGGGACCTATGATGGAGCGATACGGAGAGGGGACGATCTTGAGCGAAATGTCCGGGAACCACTCTTCCCATTTCTTGCGAACGCGCTTGCCTGAACCAGGCTCCACTTCCACATAGACAGCAATCAGATTTTTCGAGACGGAACGAGCGAAATCCACTGCCTGGAAGATGCCTCGGTGTACTCCGGAGATGGGCATTACGAAACGCAATTTTGGATAGGGTTTCAGTTCCGGCGGCAGCCCACGCAATGAAAGCTGGTCGCTGATTTTTTCATAGTGATGGCGAACCCGTAGGAATAGGAGAATGGTCAGTGGGATGATGATGAGTGTAATCCAAGCGCCCTGCAGGAATTTTCCTGCGCCCACGATCAATACCACAGCGCCAGTGGTTAGCGCGCCGAGCCCATTGATCATCGCCTTGCTTAACCAGCCTTTCGTCCGATTTCGCAGCCAGTGACGTACCATCCCGGCTTGGGAAAGCGTAAACGCCATGAAGGCGCCGATGGCGAATAGGGGAATTAATGAGTGGCTGTCCCCGCCGAAGATGACTATGAGGAAAGCAGTCGAGCCTGCCAGGAGCAGGTTTCCGTTTGCAAAGACTAAACGATCGCCCAGGGCTTTGAGCTGACTAGGGAGATACCGGTGCTCCGCCAATATGGCTGCAATTCGGGGGAAACCAGCGAAAGCTGTGTTGGCCGCCACCGAGAGCATGGCTAACGTGCTGATTTGGATCAAGTAATACCACAACGAATTATCGAAAAGGTGTCTAGATAAGGCTGAAAGGATGGTTTCTTCACCTTGGGCAACGATGCCAAAGTATTGTGTCAGACCCAGGGTCCCCAGGAACAATACACCCATCAGAACAGACATCACTATCAAGGTGATGCCTGCATTCATGGACTCCGGTTTTTTGAAAACCGGCACCCCGTTGCTAATAGCTTCGACCCCGGTCAGCGCCGTGCTGCCGGATGCAAATGCGCGCAACAAAATGAAAAGGCTCAACGGTTGGGCAGGCCCAGGCATGCCAACACTAAACGGGATCGACGGGCTAGTAGCCAACCGGAATAGACCGAATACGATCATCAGTACAAATGATCCAATGAAGAAATAAACCGGGATAGACATTACCGTTCCTGTTTCCTGAAGCCCCCGCATATTCAAGATCGTGATGAAGACCAGTATCGCGATGGATATAACTACGCGGTAAGGCCAGAGAATTGGAAACGCGGAAGCTAAAGCTTCAACCCCTGCCGTCAGGCTGACTGCCCCCACCAGCAGGTAATCCAGCATCAAGGCAGCTGCTGCGAGCAATCCAGGGAACTCTCCTAGATTCTCTTTGGCGACTATGTAGGAACCGGCACCGCTGGGATATTCGTGGATAGTTTGTAGATAAGAAAGAGCAACGATTGCCAGAATAGCGGTAATGACAATCCCCAGAGAAAAAGTAAACCCGAGCCCGGCGCTTCCAGCTACTGCCAGCCCCAGGAAGATTTCCTGGTTGGCGTAGGCTATGGAGGATAACGCGTCTGGCGAAAAGGCTGCCAGGGCTTTAAATTTGCCTATTTTCTCGTGGCTGAGACCAGCCGTGGGAAGAGGTGAACCTAGAAGAAGGGTACGAAGGCGGTACAAGCGAGACTCGCCAAAGCCTGAATAAGCAGCTGCAT
>CAYJMC010000054.1:5159-10469 GCA_964371335.1 uncultured Anaerolineaceae bacterium | reverse complement strand
TCCAATCTGCGACTTCGTCAACTGAATATTTGCCGGTGATGCGGTCCACGGCGACGGCGGCCTGGGCGCGCAGCTCCGCCGAGCGCCGGATGGCGGCGGGCGGCGACTTGAACAGCGCGGCGTGCAGGCGGTTGAGGGATTCGACCATGGGCGCGGTGTTGTCGATGGCGCCCTTGCCGTCTTCGACTGCCTGCCTGCGTTCCCGCGCCAGTTGGCGGTGCACGATCCAGTAATCGATCTCCAGGTCAGCCAGGGTCTTGGCATCGGTTTGGATGCCCACGCTGCGGCGTGCCTTTTCGTAATAGCGCTGGATGTGTTTCTTGGCGGCGGGCACGTTGTTATTTTGCAGTGGGGCGAAGGCGATGCTGGCGCGCACAATGTCGATGGCGGCGAAGATAGCAGTGAGCAGAGGCATGCGGAACTGTTCGCGGTTTAGCTCGATCATCAGCTGGAAGGCGAGTCCCCATTCGCGGGCGTAGTAGGCTGCCCAGCCCGCCTTTTCGTAGTAGGCGACCTTCGCGGGATTGAAAGTTGGAAGGTTGGAAGGTTGAATGTTGGAATTCATTTTCTAAAGGTCAATATTGGAGATTGCTTCGTCGGGCTTCGCCGCTAAAGTCGGCTCAAGACGCCGTCCTCGCAATGACGGGAGAAGCCTTGATGCGGGAGCGCAATTTGACCAGCAATACTGTCGACAAGGCCAGAGTCTCCAGCGTGGACGAAATAGCAAAAGCGACAGGGATGGCGACCACGTCCAGGGTGGGGAGCAGCCAGGTTATGATCAGCAGGCGGCCCAGTAATTGGGCGGAGTTGGTGAGCAGCGGGGTGCGCGTGTCGCGCAGGCTGATCAGGCCGCGGGTGACCACCTCGGTGGCGACGTAGAAGGGCAAAGCGACAGCATACGCAACGAGAGCTTGATAAGTTAGATCCCCGGCTGTCGCAGTGAACTCGCCGCGCTCGAAGAGGAAGCGAATCGTTGGGCGCCCAAGATAAACCAGCGCAGCGACCGCCGGCAGCGCCAGGCCGATTGCGCCGCCCAGGGAACGGAACAGCATGGCGCGCATTTCTTTCCATTTGGCCGATTCCGCCAGGGCGGCCAGCCGCGGGAAGGCGGCCTGGCCCACCGCTTGCCCGAGCAGGGCGATTGGCAGACCGACCAGCAGGAACGAGTTGTAGATCGCGGAGAGTCCCGCGGGGTTCACGGCGCGAGACGCGTAAGAAGTATCCACAATGAAGCCGGCGTAATTGACGCTCACCGACAAGCCATTGGGCACCAGCAGGCGGCCCACTTCGCGTACGCGCTGGTTGCCAAGGTCCAGCCCCAATTGCACGCGGTAACCCTTGCCGCGCAAACCGGGCGACAAGATAAAGGCTTGCAGAATCGCGCCGATGATCACGCCGATGGTGGGACCCAGGATGCCGAGACCGGGGAAGAAGCCGACGGCGATGATGGAGAGGATCAGGCTGATGTTGTGGCTGACCACCGAAAGGCCCGTGAGCAGGAACTGATTGCGGCTGTTGAGCACCGCGGTGGCCACCGAGCCCAGCAGCAGGATCAGCGGCTGGACGAGCATGATGCGGGTGAGATTGATAGTGAGCTGCGCGGTGGGCTCGTCGAAGCCGGGCGCCAGCACCGAGGTCACCAATTGGGGAGTAAATATTTCCAAGCCGAGGATGAGCACGATGAACACCGCCAGCAGCAGGGTGAGCACCGCGGAAACCAGGCGCCAGCCGGCGGCTTCGCCATCTTTCTGCTTGGCGTTGATCAGCACCGGGATCAACGCGCTGGAAAGCGCGCCGCCGGCGATCAGGCTGAACAATGTATCCGGCAGGCGGAAGGCGGCGTAGTAAGCGTTCGCCTCCGGCGAGACCCCGAATTGCGCGTTGAACAGGATCTGCCGAACCGAGCCCAGCGCCGCCGACAGGAAAAAGGCGGCCATCAGAATGAAGCTGGCCTCGCCGATGGAGAACTCGCGGGTCAGCAGCCCGCGCAGGCTGAAGTTCTTGGGCAGCGTGAGGCGGAAGCCCTTGAGGCGGCGGGCGATGCCAGCCGGCGCCGTCCAGATCTGGTCGAGCACACTGGAGGCTAGGGCGAAGCCCATCCAGGCGGACTGGGCCAGGGCGGTGACGCCGCCTAAGAGGATATCTCGAGGATGGTCAGTTTTTGAGGATGGGGCGAGCGAGGACATCTTCAAACTCCCAGAGGCGAATTTTGAGTTTGGAGCTAAGTATAAACTGGTCTCCGGTAAAAGCTGGGGGTTAAGTTGCACAAACCTAGGACTAAAGGCTTATTATGTAATTTTCGGGCTTTAGATCAAAATAAGGCAGACGAAACGAAATTCTCTATTACCACTTTAAATCAAACTGATTTCGATTCGCTATAATTTCCGTATGGAGAGCCTAATGAAAATCGCGAAAATACTAATTCCGCTTACTTTCGTCTGGTTACTGGCCGCTTGCGGCGGTGGTCAGTCTGATCAATCTGCCGTGGATACGGAGGTCGCCGCGCTCTTCCAGCAGGCCACCGCGGATGCTGCTGCGGCAGCTTCCCAGCCGACGGCCGCCATTGCTGCAACATTGCCGCCTGACGACCTGCCCACCCTGGATCCCCTGTTTACCCTGCCAGCCGATGCCAACTGCACGCCCGATAACAGCCAACGTGTGATGGGAACGGTGACAGATATCTGGAGCGGGGATTCGATCCAAGTCAATATCAACGGTCAAAGTTTTGAAGTCCGCTACATTGGCATTGATGCCGGTGATTTGCCTTCGGATGCCAATCGGCAATTGGTGGAAGGCAAGCAAGTTTTGCTGATTACCGACACCACCGACGTGGATGAATACGGACGCCTGCCGCGCTACGTGATCGCCGACGGTGTCTTTGTGAATCTGGAACTTCTGCGCCGTAATGCAGCCTATCTATCTTTTGAACCCCCGGATTTGGCATGCGAACAGGTATTCACGGAAGCTCAGCCCTAAAAAACCATGTTAGGTCGAAATGAAAAAAGGAACTGACATAGTCAGTTCCTTTTTTGTTTCGCGAGAGCAGGCAACCGAATTATTGCCTTTCCGAATAACAGGAACAAAGTTGCCACAATAAGCTCAAAAGCCCCGGTCATTTCAAATGTTTCCTCAATCCAATAATTCCACTCTTCTCCCCACGGATTTGGAAAACGAATATATTGAGTCAATGAAACGAAATTCTGGTCCATCAATTGTGCAAAACCTACAATCAATATGCAAAAAACTGCATAAATATATGCGGGATTATTTGAAAAGAAAGTTTTGAGCCCATTTCCCAGCCGCGCAAAGAAGCTTTGAAGAGCGCCTTTACGGGAAGCCAGGGCGATCAAAAAGAGCATCAGGATCGCAGTAACCCATAGGATCAATGGATTTACTCGCTCTAAGACAGCAATTTGACCAGTGTAGATGGTCGACGGCGCCCATAACTGGTAGGCAATGGCGACAATTAAGGCGAAGCCAAGAATCGTCGTACCGGTCACACGAACCTTTCTCGACGAAAGTAGATAATTGATTTTTTGAATGGCGTTATTGGTGCGTGCTCTGGATAACAATCCGAAAACCGGGACGACGACGCCAAGGATCAGCAGACCCACAATTGTAGCCAGGCGGGTGAGAGAAAAACCGAATAGAAACTTATTTTTCAAATCAGCCGGGAGGCTGATTAGCCAGATGACGGCAATCAGGGTGAATGCAATTACGGCCAGGGAGGCTAACTGAAAAACCCTACGAGGAATATCGGCAGGTTTTTCTCTTCTAGAAAACCATTGTGCAGCGACGCAAAAAAGCATCAATCCCATAATTATGATCCCATCCGCTCGTAAAAACTGGACGGTCATAGAGAAATTCCAGCCCGCCTTTTGCATGTCCTGAGAAAGGATTTGTTCAATAACCGGTAAGAGATTGTGAACGTCATAGATTTCAACATGATAGTCTTGGGAATAGATAGGTTGGAAAGTACCACTCTCTACGCCATAAGATGTTTCCTCCAAGAAGCCAAAAATACTCAGCAGGAACAACGGGATATATAAAAAAAGAGCTCGCCCTGATTTTCTGAGCAGAATTAGCCCAATCAGGCAAAGCACAGCGGCCGTTAGGTAGACCCAGGGGCTCAGCGTTTCCGGAGTAGGAAGGCAGTATGGCGCAAATGTGAATAGGACAGATAGCAACAATATCGTGGCAAAGGCAATGCCAATATGTGCCAAAGTTGAAACGTTTTTCATGTGGAAATCTTATCTCAACCGGCAGGATTTTAACCACTCAAGACTTGTTTAGGCTTAGTTCTGGGCGACCAACCGTCAATTCCTCTCCGATTTAGAGACGAGAGGGGCAGGTTCTTTGTACTGGGTTTTGCGCGGTGCTGATCGCTGGAATGTAGCAGAGGTGCCAGCCCTCGTGGAGAATTTATGAATAAATAATTGCAGTCACATTATATTATGCAATAAATATTGTAGAAGGTTTTTACCCCCTTTTTACACTTCTATGGTTTACGGATTACGTTTGAAAGTTAAGCTTTTCTTCGACATTCACCTGATAGGAGGTACTTATGTCGAAGAAAATATGGATAGCGCTTCTTGGAGCCTTATTGTTAGCTGCGACCGTTGCCAGCGCGGCAATGGCGGCTCCCAGCCAGACCGAACGCTTGGATCCGCCCAATCCCCCCGGGCCGCGCGGCGGACCTGGACGCGGCCCTCTGTGGGGACCGCCGCACCTCGCCGGCGAGATCACTGAGATCGGAGATGACCAGTTCACTGTGACTACCGCCAATAACAACGAGGTCACCATCGAGGTGAGTGAGCTCACCAGCTACCTGGGTGCGCTGGACAGTTTCAGTGACCTGGAGGTCGGGCTGGACGTGGCCGTGGTCGGCCATCGCAGCGGCGAGGGCAGCTTAGTGGCCCGCGTCGTGGCAACCCGGAACGACTTGCCGTTCGGCACCCGCCTCGGCGGCGAAGTGACTGCGGTCGGCGCCGATACACTGACCATCGAAACGCCCCGCGGTGAGACGTTCGTGTTTGATGTGACCGCGGACACAGACTTCCTGAGCCGCGAAAACGCCGTCCTCGGTCTCGGCGACATCGAAGTCGGTAACCACGTGATGGTGTTCTTCGAGCAATCCAGCAGCGGAGGACTGGCAGCCAACGTTATTCTGGTTGGCGGACCCCCACCGGATGCGGGAAGCAACTAGCAAGAGCAATCCACCATGAAAGAGCGCAGGCCATGCGCTCTTTTTATTTAAGTGTTCAGTGGAATAGCCAACTCCTATCACCCCCGATAGCGATTGGCTATGGA
>CAYJMC010000054.1:0-5059 GCA_964371335.1 uncultured Anaerolineaceae bacterium | reverse complement strand
AATCTGATCAGCGCGCGCCGGGATGGCCAGCACATCTATTACCGCATCAACGAATCCCCATGGCTGAGTTCTTGCCCGGCCATGAACTATTCACCAATCAACGAAATCACAATCACTGGAGGCATCTAATGGTTACTCAAGATTTAACTTCGATCTCTGCAGCCAAAGTAGTTGACGCCCGCGCCATGTCCTGCCCCGGGCCGCTGCTGGAGGCCAAGAAGGCTATCGGCACCGTGAAGGTCGGCGAAGTGCTGGAGATTTGGTCCGGTGAGGCCAACACCAAAGTGGACTTGCCGCGCTGGTGCGAGAAAGTCGGCCACGAATATCTCGGCGTCGTGCCCGGCGAAGGCTACGAGCGACTTTTTGTCCTTCGTAAGAAGTAATCGCATCTTCAACGGAGAATTGTGGATCAACCTAACATTGTTGAGGAGGGGAGTTCCGTTACTCGGCAGAGCCGAGTAGGAACTCCTAAAGCAAGCGCTGATTTTGCGCTTGCTAAGCCACGCGATCCTAAGATTCTGATCCTGGCCACCTTCTCAGGCGGCTACGTCGGGGCCAACACTACCGGTCAGGCTCACGCCGAATATCCAGCGAACACCTACATCTTGCCGGTGATGTGCCCGGTCTTGTTCCCTGCGGAATTTTACCTGCGCGCCTTCGATCAAGGCATCGACGCCATCATCGTCATGTACAGCGGAACGGACTCTCCCTATTCGGTTGAGGGCGATGGCACCGCCAAGCTCATCAACCGCACCTACGCATTGATGAAAGAGCGCGGCCTCGACATCCGCCGCCTGCGCCTTACCGCTATCTGTACCGTTTGCGTCAAACCCTTCCTAAGAGAAATCAACCAGATGAATGACTTGTTGAAAGAAATTGGGTTCGCCAAAGCCGAATTGAACAAGGCCTGCCCTGAGCCTAGCGAACGGGTTCCGGTGGCGGCATGAGTTCTATCCACGTAGATGCATTGGTGGTTGGCGGTGGCATCGCCGGGTTGCAGACCGCAGTAGACCTGGCCGATCAAGGTTTCCAGGTCGCCGTGGTTGAGCGCGAACCCAGCGTGGGCGGCAAGATGATCACGCTGAGCAAAGTATTCCCCACGCTTGATTGCGCCTCTTGCATCACCACGCCGAAGATGGCGGCCGCGGCGCACCATGCCAACATCCGGCTCTTCACCTATTGCGACGTGCAATCCATCACCAAGAAAGGCGCCGGCTCGGTTGCCACTGTGCTGCAGAAACCGCGCTTCGTCGACGGCGCCAAATGCACCGGCTGCCGCCTGTGCGAATACGCCTGCCCGATCACCGTCACGAACTCATTCGACCAGGACCTCGGCGCCTATCGCGCCATCCGCGTCCCATTTGCCACTGCCGTCCCTCAGACCGCGGTGCTTGACCTGACAAACTGCCTTTTCTGCGGCAAATGCGAAACGGCTTGCCCGGTGGACGCCATCGATTTCACCCAGAAGGCGGAAACCTTCACCATCTCGGCGACAGTCGTCATACTGGCCACAGGTTTCAAGCTGACTCCCATTGATGCGAAGAAGGAATACAACGGCGGGGTGCTTCAAAACGTGATTGATCCGCTGATGATGGAGCGACTGATTGCGCCCACGGGCCCTTACGGGCGCATCCTGCGCCCCGGTGATGGCAAGGAGCCGACCTCGATTGCCTACGTGCAGTGCGCGGGCTCGCGCGATGTGACCCTGGGCGTGGAATATTGCTCGCGGGTCTGCTGCATGTACGCCATCAAACAAGCCATGCTGCTCAACGGCGCGCTTCCTGTTGCCGACGTGACCATTTACTACATGGACATCCGCACCTTTGGCAAAGGCTACGAACAGTTCTATCAGAATGCCAAAGCGATGGGCATCAACTTCGTGCGCGGCAAAGTGGCAGCCATTCGCGAAGACGCTGAGCACAATCCCATTGTGAAAGTCGAACTCACCGAAGAAGGCCGCGTGGAGGAGCGCACGCACGACCTGGTGGTGCTCTCCCTCGGTATGCTGCCCGCGGAAGATTTTTCGCTCAGCCTGGGCCTAAAGCGCAATAGTGACGGTTTTGTGAACGTCCCCGCGCCCAACTCCGCACCCAACGCCACCGACCAGCCCGGCGTCTTCACTACCGGCGCTGCCATGGGTCCGATGGATATCGTCGACAGCATCGTGACGGCCAGCGCTGCCGCAGCCGCGGCTTCAGCCTATATCCGTGAAGTGAAAAAAGGATGCGAAGTCGCCCGGCAATCCACTTTGGAGAAGGAAGCCATCTATGCCTGCTGACCAACCCGCCAAGGAATTGCGCATTGGCGTCTATACCTGCTATTGCGGCGGGAATATATCTGGGACGGTGGACTGCGACAAAGTTGCCGCCGCCATGGGCAAGCAAGCCGATGTGCTTTGCTCTCGCACCGATATTTCCATGTGCTCCAGCGTGGGCCAGGCGCTGATTGAAAAAGACATCCAGGAACTAGGCGTCAACCGTGTCATTGTCGGGGCCTGCGCGCCCGCTTTGCATGAACAGACCTTCCGTGGCGCGGTAACTCGCGCTGGTCTTAATCCTTTCCTCTATAACCACGTGGGTTTGCGCGAACAGGATTCCTGGGCGCACCCACACGACAAAGAGGGCGCCACCGACAAGGCTATGCACCTGATGGCCGCCGGCATTGCCAAGGCGCGTTTGCTCGACCCGCTGGAACCCATCCGCCTTGAGGCGAAGAAGCACGCCCTTGTCATCGGCGGGGGGGTAGCCGGCTTGCGTGCCGCGCTGGATTTGGCCCGTCAGGATTTGTCCGTCACCCTGGTGGAGAAAACTCCTTTTCTGGGTGGCCGGGTTGCTCAACTAGAAAAGACCTTCCCGAATCAAGATTCGGCCGGTGGAATAGTGAAAAGCCTGATGGAGCAGGTTGCCACTAAACCCAACATAACCATCCTGACTCAGGCAGAAATTACCGGCGTCAGTGGATACGTGGGCAATTATTCCGTGCAGGTAGTTCAGCACAGCCGCGGCGTGAGCGCTGACCGCTCCGAGAAGCTGATGGCGGCCTGCACTCAGCGCGTTCCCGATCCATTCAATTATGGGCTGACCGATCGCAAAGTCATTTACCGCCAATACGAAGGTTGTTATCCGCGCACGCCCGCCGTCGATTGGGAGCATTACGACGGCGCGCCTATCCAGGTGGATGGATATTCGGTGCAGCTAACAGACGAACCGTATAACTTCGAACTCAACGTGGGCGCCATTGTGGTCGCCACGGGCTTTAACCCTTACACGCCGCGCACTGGCGAATACGGTTTTGGCGAACTGCGCGAAGTCGTCACGCTGCCCCAATTGATCCGCAAGCTGTCAATGCAGAAGGGCGGTGACTCGCTCGAGTGGAATGGGAAGCCCGTGCGCTCGCTGGCGCTTATCCACTGCGTGGGCAGCCGCGAGCTGGAAGGCGTCGACCAGCCGCACGAAGACGGCCAAATCAACAATTACTGCTCGCGGGTGTGTTGTTCTGCATCCCTGCAGACCTGCCGTGAGCTGCACGAGCGTTTCCCCAGCCTGACAATTTACGACCTGCATCAAGACATTCGTACCTATGGGCGCGGCCACGAGAAGCTTTATTACAACGCTCTTGAAGACGGCGTGCGCTTCCTGCGCTATTCCGGCGAGGAGCGCCCGCAGGTTTCGGCGGCTGAAGGCGGTGACGAATATCCAGTCCTGGTGCGGGTCAAGGACCTGCTCACCTATCGGGAAGAAATCGAACTCGGCGTTGACCTGGTCGTCCTGGCCGTTGGCATGGAGCCGCGCGCCAGCGATGAGCTGATCAACATGCTCAAGATCTCGCGCGGCAGCGATCGCTTCCTGCTCGAAGTGCACCCCAAGCTGCGCCCGGTGGAGACTGCCGTGAACGGTGTGGTGTTGGCTGGCACCGCCCAAGGGCCGATGAACATCCAAGAATCGCTTTCGGCAGCCTCGGCCGCTGCCGCCAAGGTGAGTTCGCTGCTCGGCAAAGGCCGCGTGGAACTGCCGCCATTCGTTGCCTACGTGAATCCCGAGAAATGCAAGGGGGGTGAGCCCGCCTGCGTTGAAGCCTGCGAATACGAAGGCGCCATCGAGCAAAAGACCTTTGTCGAAAACGGCCTAGAAATCAAACGTGCGGTAGTCACCCCGGCCAATTGCGTGGGCTGCGGCGCCTGCGTGGCGGCTTGCCCCAACGGCGCGGTTGACATCCAGGGCTGGACCCTGGCGCAATACAACGCCATGGTAGATGCCATTGCGCTGGACTTGCCTGAATTCGTGGAGGCTGCGCAATGACCGCACAGGCCAAAACACCTATCGCAGTCCTCAAGGGTTTACGTGAAACCCATGCGGCCACCTTTGCCCGCACGCAGGATTTATTGAAATCTCAAAAACACAGCCAGCAGGAAATCACCAAAGCCCTCAAAGAACAGCCGCGCACAGTGCCTGACGTGGCCGCGGCCACCGGCTTGCCAAGCCAGCAGGTGCTGTGGTGGCTGGCAGCGATGAAGAAGTACGGCCTGGTGGCCGAAGACGGCATGCAGGGCGATTACCCAATCTACAGACTCGTCGAGGAGAAGTGATGGCCGTTCGTTCTGATCCCCTCCTGTTGCAGGACTTGAAGAAATTCGGTAACGTTTCTGTCGAGTCTTGTTTCAACTGTGGCAACTGCACCGCCATCTGCCCGCTCTCCTCAGATGCCGAATCCTTTCCGCGCAAGATCATCCGCTACGCGCAACTAGGCTTGCGCGACAAGCTGCTCGGCAGCAAAGAATTGTGGATGTGCTATGCCTGTGGAGAATGCAGCGAGACCTGCCCGCGACAAGCCATGCCCAGCGATTTTATGTCCACTGCGCGCAGTTACGCCATCGCTAACTATGATCTCACCGGTTTAGCTAAATTACTGATTGGCTCTCCAGTCTGGAGTTTTCTGGTCATGCTGGGCTTAGCCGGCATCATTGCCCTCTTCCTGCTCAGCGGACATGGCGGCATGGCACTGGACACATTTCGTCTTTTTGATTTCATCCCTGCCGAACTTATCCATGATTTGGGTCAGG
>CAYJMC010000053.1:5646-10590 GCA_964371335.1 uncultured Anaerolineaceae bacterium | reverse complement strand
CATCGCGGCGCAAAGTGCTGTCTTTGGCGAAATAGAAGCGCCCACCCGCCTCAAGCACGATCTTATCCATTTCCGCGGCCAGTTGAAGCAAACGGGGGCGGTTGCTGCGGGTGACGCGGAAATCAAGCGCCAGCGAGTAGCCGTCCACGGCATGGGAAAGCAGGAATTTATCTGGGCGGTGGCGTTTCAGCACTCCGAGATAGGAGGGCAAGCCGCGGCGTTTGCACAGTTTCAGCATTTCCATGTAAGCGTCGGCGGCGGAATCTTTCGGCAGGAAACTTTGATATTGAATGAGGCCGCCGCGCCCGTAGAGGCGTTCCCAATCCGGAATGTAATCCAGGAGGAAATTGAAAGCCACCAGCGATTGTCGATGGGTCTTGCGATTGCCTATCGTTGAGTTGGCTAAATACTTAGCGGCGTTCACGCCCCAGGCGCCGAGGTTGTTCACGAAGGGCGCCATCAGCGGAGGCAACAACCCCTTGGGGACCAAACCAAAGAAGCGGTCAGGAAGAACCTGATGCTCGACGCGCAAGGTAGCATCCGCATCCGCGTCTTCGTCCGGTTTCAAGTAGCGCGCTTCGTGGATCTGGCCGCGCCCCAAGCCGCGGCCGCCTGCAGTGCAATCCACCCAGCCGACGATGTAATCGGACTCCCGATACTGATCGACGGCGCCCAGCATTCCCAGCAAATTGGGCTCGACCCAGGCCTTGACTTCTAAATCGCCGGAATAAATGTGCTTGAGTTGAAGGGTAATCGAAGTGAAGACTCCCAGCAGGCCCATGCCGCCGATCATGGCGTAAAACAGCTCTTTATTTTTCTTAGGGCTGCAAATCACCTGCTTGCCATTAGGCAACAGGGCAGTAAATTCGACAACGTGTTCGCCAAGTGGCCCGGCCTGCCAATTATTTTTGCCATGAATGTTTGCCGCCAGGCATCCGCCCAGGGTTGGAAACATGGTGCCCGGCACCACGGGCGGCCACCATCCATCCACAAGCACTTTCTTCCATAGCTGCTCGATCGTGACACCCGGTTCGACGGTAACTCGGCCGCGCTGCGCGTCCCATTGGCGTACGCGGTTGAGATCTTGAAGATCCAAAACGATCTGTCCACTGTTAAGTGCCGCGTCCCCATAGCTGCGGCCCGCCCCGCGTAGAGCGATGCTTAGCCCCTGGCGGCGGGCCAACTCGAACAGATCAGGAAGCTGCTCGACGCGCGAGGGCCGGTACAGATAAGCGCTGCGCCGCAGCGAACGGCCGAAATTATCCAGGCGCGCCAACCGCTCCAGCGGCAGCGCGCTTTCGGGTTTGGCGGTCAAAAGGAGAGTCTCCGGAATATGAATGATGGCGTGGCGCGCACGGCCAACATAATCCAGCGCCAATACCAGGGCAGATAGACCAGTTGTTTGCCACCGCGCATGGCAGACCAGACCCCGGCGGCCACTCGTTCGGGACTGATCACCCCAAACCTACGCGGGCTTGCCTTGAGCATTTCGGTATCCACAAAACCTGGCTTCACGGTGAGCACGTGCACGCCGAGACGCGTCAGACGGTTGCGCAGGGCTTCCAGATAGGCGTCCAGGCCGGCTTTGGAAGCGTTGTAGGCGGGGTTGAGCACGCGGCCGCGGTCACCCGCCACCGAGGAGATGCCCACCAGATTGCCGGCCTTCATGCGTTGGAATAGCGCGGCGGCCGCGCCCAGCCAGGCGACAGCGCCCATCAGATTAGTTTCGATTATCTGGCGATCCTTATCCAGATTGAATTCATCGATCTCTACCTTGGGCATCACGCCAGCCACGTAGATCAGGGCGTCAATGCCACCTAAATCTTTGAGAAGGCCTTGGAAGGTAAGGGGAATACTCGGCAAGTCGGTCACGTCGTGTCCGTAGGCTAGCGAACGTCTTTCGCCGGTGGACTTATTAATTTCGCCGCACAGCTTGTCCAGTTCGTTTTTATTGCGGGCTAAGGCGGCCACTACGTAACCTTCAGCCGCTAGGCGGCGGGCAATGGCAGCGCCAATGCCGGACGAGGCGCCGACAACTACAGCCCGCGGGCGGCGCGACAACGCTGACTCGGGGGGAATTTTGCTGACTATCGGTTTTGGTTTCGCCATGGGAGACTTTCAAGTAGCTATTATACGCGGCCCGAATTGCACATTCAGAATCCAACCCTAGGTTGTAATGGACTGTCGTTCACCTTGAGGGAGGAAAATAAATTGAGACATTACCGGTGGTTTTTCGTGGGGACAGGTTTCCAAACAAATAACCATGGCTGGCAAAGAATTTTGTGGGCCTCTCACGATCGCAAGCCATTGGCTTGAAACCTGTCCTCGCAAACCGCAACCGTAAAACGCCCACCTCAACTCGAAGGCATAGGGACAGGCGCCGCCCTGAGCGAAGCGAATGGGTTTCCCTGCCCTTCACCGCCATCACAAGGTCCTGCCAAATTTCAGGGCTAGCAATGATGCCTCAGGTCGACTCCCTACGGGAACCTATTGCGGTTTATTTTCTGGTCAGGGCGCAAAGCATGCCTTCATGGAACGTGGTGAGCTTGGGCGGTGTAATACACATACAAATCAAGATAGAAGGATGCCTTCGCCATGAAAAGTCTACCCCGCCGCCTGCCCGCGGCTATCTTGTTCGTCCTGCTCATCCTCAGCGCGCCGGTTTGGTTGCCTGGCTTGCAAGCTTTGGCTGCGCCAAATTTAACGGCGCCAAACCTGAATCCGATCGCGGATGAATCTACGTTCTACATTCTTGACGCCGGATGGACCACGGGCAACCTAATGCAGCGTGTGATAGCCGTGCCACAAGTACTAGCTTGGTCCCCGGGGCCAGGGGAACCGTGGTGGGCTCGGGAAACCGGGTTCATCTACGGCGGCTTCCGCGATGTGGAAAGCGGCCGCATCTACATCACCGAGCAGCGCAATGCAAACCACGAGAGCCTGTTGAACGTCACCTTTGCAGGTGACGTCTTGTACGCCAACAGCAGCGACTGGTTCATGTATCTCACTACACTGGATGGGGAGAACGGCGAGGTCATCAGTCGCACAATGATTGATTTGCCGGCGCAAAAGGCAAGTGGTGCTGCATTACAACCCCTTGGAGTCCGGGGAAACATACTCTATTTAATGAACTACGCGTACCGCGAAAATTTGTTCGCGTTCGATCTGGGTAGCCAGCAGTTTAGCGGGCAAAGCTGGTCGCTATGTGAACGGGGATATCTGGTCGAGGCGGAATTGATATCCGACCCCGTACGCGTGGCCGCATTGTGCTTAGGTCACTCTGATGGGACTGCAAGCGCGGTGACATTGACCAATCTGGAAACCGGTGAACAAAGCAGCCTGGAAATTCCTGTGCTTGGAACGGAAGAATATCAAACCGGCAACGGAATTTTCGTGGCCAACGATTTCCTGTATGCGATTGATAGTGAAGCAGGGGTGCTCGTGGAGATCGATATGGGAACGATGCAGGTTTCCCAAACCTCCAAATATCGAGAGGGGTTGGCTCAGAGTCAATCCAGTGTGGTGGACGATTGGCTCGCCTGGCTTGAGGAACAGATCGTTGGCCACGCGGCTGCCAAGCGATGGATGGCCCTCACCGCGGTTTCGCCAGATGGTCTTTGGGCAATCGTGGACGGTGGGGTTTCTGGCGACCATGAGGCCGGTAAAGAACTACTGCTCATCGATCTGCATACGCTCAAAGCTGTGCAAAGCTTCGAGCTGGTGCAAGCGCCTGTCCAAATCGAATTCGGAAACGGGCAAAACTTGCTGGTGATCTTCAATAAACGCAACGCCACATCTGAAACGCCCGGAGTGCTGCTCAATGTTGCAACCGGAGGACAGCAGTCGGTGGCGCTGCCGACGCACGGATGGATTCGCGGAACAATGCCCGCGAACTAAACGCCCGTATCAAAACAAAAGACCGCCGGTGGCGGTCTTTTGTTTTGCCCGGACTATAATCGAAATCATGGTCAAGCTCGACTCCAAGATTATTGCCTGGCTGATGGAGGGCGATCCGGCCATCCGCTGGCAGGTGCAGCGCGATCTTTTGGGCGAGAAACCCGCGGTCTACGAAAGGGAGCGCGCCAAGGTGGCCTCCAGTGGATGGGGTGCGCGCTATTTAGCCAAGCAAGACAAGGAGGGGGTGTGGGGGAACGGTCTCTACTCACCCAAGTGGAAATCAACCTTTTACACACTATGGACATTGCGATTCATTGGCCTGCCTGCGCGTCACCCCCAAGCACTAAAAGCCTGCCGCCTCCTGATGGAAGAAGGGTTTCGCCCCGACCACGGCATTGATTATTCCGGAGAAGACGCACGGCGCAGAAGAGTAAAGGCTGGAAAGCCGCCCAAGCCGCGGGGGCACGGCGAGACCTGCGAAACGGGGATGGCGCTGGCGATGTTCTGCTTTTTTCAGTTGGAGGATGAGCGCATTGATCTGATCGCTGAACATCTACTCAAGCATCAAATGGAAGATCACGGCTGGAATTGCCAATATCCTCATCGGGGGGCTACGCATGCTTCGTTCAACACGACTTTGTTGGCATTGGAGGGTCTGCGCGAGTACCAGGCATTTCGACCCAGGAATGGACAACCGATCAAGGAAGCCCTTGCCAGCGGCCGCGAGTTCCTACTGGAACATCAGCTTTACCGGTCACACCGAACTGGGAATATTGTCAGCTCCAGCTTCACTCGCTTCCCAGCCCAGCCAACGTGGCGCTATAACTTCTTGAGCGCTCTGGATCATTTCCAGGCGGCGCGGGCACCCAAAGACAAACGGCTGCTGGACCCGATCGACCTGCTGCTGAGCCGGCGCGACGACAGCGGGCGCTGGCCGGAATATAGCCTGGGAACAGCCGCAAGCGTCTGGTTTCAAATGGAAACGGCGAGCAAGCCGAGCCGCTGGAACACATTGCGGGCGCTGCGAGTGCTGAAATGGTGGGAAGG
>CAYJMC010000053.1:4489-5546 GCA_964371335.1 uncultured Anaerolineaceae bacterium | reverse complement strand
CGCGTGATCGTCACGCGTTGGACAAAGCGATCCGTCCCCCCGAAGCGATACTTGTAATCCTCACCGCCGCGCATGAAATCGAAGATCTTGCGGCCGTGGTCGATTGACCAGCGCATCATCTCGGCCATGATCAGCCAACCGGGTGACAAGGCGGCATATTCGTTGTCGAAGCCGGCGTTGTACGCCCAAATGCAAGAGTCGAAATCGAAATTCATGTAACCGGCAATCCGCTTGCCGCCCGCCTTCAGGAAGAACAACTGCAGCCAGCCCCCATCGAAGGCCGCCTGTGCAATAGCCTCCATTTGGGCGCGCATGGGCGGGGTCAGGAAACGCTCTTTGTCCGCCTCCTGACACATAAGCTTGAAAAAGTCTTCGAGGGCGCTGTCGATCAAGCTCCGATCCCTGACGATTTCGACGGAGATTGTTTCCGGGCTCTTGGCGGCGCGGCGCAGCTTGCGGCGCAGCTCGTGAGCTTGTTTGCTGTCCAGGCTGGCAAAATAATTATCGAAGGTCGATGGCACCGGAATATAGGGACTGGGCAGCAAAGTTTCCACTTTGAATTCCCAGGGGCTTTCGACCGTCAGTGAACTCAATATTTCCGTAGTCAGGGATGTATCCAGCAGGTTATACAGATCCAGACTTTGCCAGTCCCCGTCCGCCGCTAAACTCTCGAGTACAGTTTTCAAAAATGCGCTGTGATCTTCGGGACGAACGATGACATCGAGGAAATCGGCGATTTCGTGGCTGCCGATGAAATGCAAAAGCCATTCGCCCTGGCCATTCAGGGTTCGCAACAGCGGGGCGATACCAACCAGGCGGCCATCTGGTTCGCGGCCGACCAGTATGTTCAATTGCACATCCTTCCATTCGCCGCCACCCAAATGGTCCCACCAGGCGCGTTGGAATTCGTAAGTCAAGAAGGGAACGCGGATATGACTGGCGTCCAGCAAGGTATTCCAATCATTGGCCAGCGCAGCCCAGCCCTCAACCTCGCCAATGGTTTCGATTTGCATTTTGTTTGTGGTGATGTTCTTAAGTTGTAAGGAACGGGGAGGGG
>CAYJMC010000053.1:1954-4389 GCA_964371335.1 uncultured Anaerolineaceae bacterium | reverse complement strand
TCATTCCATGCAAAAACAATTTGAATTGACCGTGCTGCCTTTGCACCGACGTGACGGGCAGGATCAATCTTACCTGCCCGGACTGTTGGCAATGAAAGCGCCGCGACGAGTTGCCCGCGGGCGCAGCGGCGAACGCCTCGTACTGCAATTGACCGTCCCTGAAGATAGCGGCTTGAGCGCCGAGCAACAGAAAAGTCTGTTGCAAGATATGGCCGCAGGTTACTTCCGCACCCCGGGCGCGGTGACCTCGGCATTGCGCGAACAAGCAGAACGATTGAATTCCTATTTTTTGCAGAGGAATCAGGCGCAAAAGGGCTCTTTGTCGCCGGTTCTCTTGAGCATGTTTTCCCTTGGGGAGCGGCGCGCCACCCTGGCGCAATGCGGTCCCGTGCAGGCGTTTCTGCTGGGCGCGGATATCCAGCATTATTACGATCCCCAAACGGCCGGCCGCGGGCTGGGGCTGAGCCAGGCCACTGATATCCGCTTCTACCAACTCGAGCTTGCCCAGGATGATTTGATGGTCATGCTGCCCCAGCTGCCGAACGGCTGGGAGGAGAAGACCTTGCAAGATGTTCGCGGCCAAAAACTGGAAACATTGCGCCGCCGGTTTCTCGCTGAAGCGGGCGCCAACTTACAGGCGGTGTTGCTCGCCGCGCAACCCGGGGATGGATTACGCGTGATTTCCGGCCAGGAGGTGGAAGGCGGCGCCCCAGTCCCCAGTCAGGCGAGGCGGCAGCCAATTGTCCGCCCGCCAAATGCCGCCCAATCTCTCGAGTCACAGAAATGGGAGTCCGTAGAAGTACCTTCGGAGACGCAGGAGGCTGAACCCGTTGCATCGCAGGAACAAATCACCGCGATCAGCGAATCTGCCGCCGAGTCCAAACAAGAAAAATCGTCTGCACACCCCGCCGCCTGGAGGCAAATCTATGCGCGCCTCGCTGCAATCGGCGGCCGGTTCCTGCCGCCTTTGCGAAGCTTCCTCTTGCGCCTGCTGCCTGAGGAACCAATTTTCAACCTGCCGCCGCGCACCATGGGTTTGATCGCTTTGTTGGTCCCGCTGGGGATAGTAGTGCTCGTTTCCGTGGTGTATTTGCAGTTCGGCCGCGAGCAGCTGTACGTGAATTACCTAGAACGCGCCCAGAGCGCGGCCGCCGTGGCGGCCGCCGCCCAGGATCCGGATGCCATCCGCGAAGCCTGGGAGATTGCGATTTTTTACGCCGAACGCGCCGTCAACTACGAAGAGGATGAGGAAACGGCAGCCGCCCTGCTCGCCCAGGCGCAAAAGGGACTGGATGATTTGGACTACATCAAGCGCGTCGAGTTCGTCCCAGCCCTGCTAGAGCCGCTGCCCAGCGATGCAAACATCACCCGCCTGGCAGCCAACAACACAGGTGACCTGTTCATGCTGAATGAAACGGATGGAAGCATCCTGCACGCCTTTGCCACAGGCAACGCCGGACCGGGTGGGTACCAGTTGGATCCTGATTTTCACTGCGAGCCGGGCCAATATGGAGAATTCATCGTTACCAAACTCGTCGACCTGGCGCTGCTGCCGCGGGACGCGCCCAACGATTGGGTACTGGCAGCCGTCGACAACAACGGCAACATCATCTATTGCGCCAAAAACGACCGTCCGACTCACCAGGTGCTGACGCCGCCCGACAGCCAATGGGGCAGTCCCTCAGCCATCAGCATCGATTCGGGCAACCTGTATATGCTGGACCCGCTCACCAACGCGGTGTGGATTTTCAACGGCGAAGATTACAGCTTCGCGGGAGCGCAACCGCATTTCTTCTTTGGCGCAGAAGTGCCCAATTTAAAGCAGATGGAAGACTTGGATGTGCAGGGCGATACCTTGTTCTTAATCAATCAGGATGGGCATACGGCCATTTGCGAATTCAGCGATGACGTTGATAATCCCACCACTTGCAAGGACCCAACCCCTTATGGAGACAGCCGTCCGGGCCGCCAGGACGCCGTCAGGATCTCGGATGCGCACTTCTCACAAATTCAATTGACCGACGCTCCATTGGAATCGCTGTTCTTGCTGGACCCGATCGCCCGCGCGGTGTATCAGTTCAACCTCAGTTTGAATCTGCAACGCCAATTCCGTGCGCTGACTGAATTGCCAGAAGGAATCATCACCGCCTTTGCAGTTTCGCCGCAGCAATCGATCTTCCTTGCCATTCAAGACCAGATCTATTTCGGTTACATCCCCGCTGACTAGCACGGTCATGAAATCAGCATTGGCAAATTCCAAAGGTGAGGCCCAACCTTGCCCTTGAGCGAAGTTAGAGCACCCGCTTTAGCGCAACGGCGCAAGACGCTGCGATTATCAGAATTCGACTACGCAAGTGCAGGCGCTTACTTCGTCACGATTTGTGTCAAGAATCGAATGCCAGTCTTAGGAAAAATTGTTGGCGAAAAAAACAGAC
>CAYJMC010000053.1:0-1854 GCA_964371335.1 uncultured Anaerolineaceae bacterium | reverse complement strand
AGCTCGATGAGTTTATCGTGATGCCCAATCACGTTCATGGAATCATTTGGATGCTTGAGAATTCACCCGCAGTGGAAACCGTAGGGGCGGGTCTAAGACCCGCCCAATCTGAAAGGGAGGGTCTTAGACCCTCCCCTACGCCAACAAGAAGGCTTGGTTTGCCAGAAATCGTAAGAGCATTCAAGTCCTTTTCAGCCCGCGAAATAAACAAAGAAACCAAGGGCAGAAATAGATTTCACTGGCAACGAAGTTATCACGATCATGTCATCCGCAATGAAGATGATTTGTATCAACATAGGGCTTATATTCAAAACAATCCGCTGAAATGGGCGTTGGACGAGTATTACCAATGAGGACCCCTGACTGGTTTATCTGCCTCCCTCATCCAGGCGAGTCTAAAATCCCTGACCGCCTGATTTCTGATGGCTGTATGTATGCCTGAATACGTGCAGATAGCAGTGAATGTACCCCGCGTATCCGGGGTTTTTCATTATCACTGCCCGCCTGAACTGGAAGGACGCCTGAGGCCGGGTCATTTTGTGCTCGTTCCATTCGGACCGCGCGTCGTCCAGGGCGTGGTGTTGGGCACTGTCGCCGAAGCCGACGTCCCCGAGACCAAGGCCGTGGATATGCTGCTCGACGACGAGCCGGTCCTAACACAGCACCAACTCCAACTGGCGCACTATTTGTCGGAGAGTTGTCTTGCGCCATTGGCGGCTAGCGTAAGCCTGATGCTGCCCGCAGGTATCGGCCAGTTAGCTGATGTGCTTTATGAATTAACTCCTGATGGGAAACAGTTCCGCGGCGATATCACCACCGCGCAGGAACGGGTCATGAAAGTATTACGAGAACGCAGCCCACTGCGCGGCGGGCAGCTCAACCATGCGCTGCCAAGGCGCAACTGGCGGGCATCCGCCGCCGGACTCGTCCACCGCGGTCTGGTGAAGACCACCCCGCTGCCACCGCTGCCATCGGTGAAACCGAAAACCGTACGAACGGCCGAGTTGATCGGGCGTCCGGCTGGTGAAAAGAAATTAGGGACTGCCGCCACGCAGAAGCGCCGCGAGAAAATATTGCAGGTCCTACAAAATGAGGGCGGGCAGGTTGACGCCGAATGGCTGTACGCGGAAAGCGGCGGCAAGCTGGCAGACCTGCATGCGCTGGCAGACCTGGGGCTCGTACGATTAGGCGCGCGCGAGACTTTGCGCGATCCGCTGGCCGATTTGCCCTACGATCCCACTGTCCCGCCCAAGATGACGCCGGACCAAGAGCGCGCCTGGAATGCAGCGTACCAGGCATTGGTGGCTGCGCAGCAAGGCGAAATGCCGGCGCCCGTTCTGCTTCATGGCGTCACCGGGTCAGGGAAGACGGAAATTTACCTGCAAGCGGTTGCCAAGACACTTGCGCTGGGCAGGCAAGCCATTGTGTTGGTTCCCGAAATTGCCCTCACGCCACAAACAGTGCGCCGCTTTATAGGGCGCTTCCCAAATCAGGTTGGCTTAATCCACTCTGAACTTTCCGATGGCGAACGCTATGACACCTGGCGGCGCGCCCGCGCCGGAAACTTGCCGGTCATTGTGGGTCCGCGCTCGGCATTGTTCGCCCCGCTCAGCAACATCGGCCTGATCGTGGTGGATGAAGAGCACGACGACAGCTATTACGAAGCCGGCCAACAGCCGCATTACCATGCCCGCGAAGCAGCCGTGGCCTACGCTCGCTTGGCGCACGCAGCCTGCCTGCTGGGCTCCGCCACGCCGGATGTGGGCAGTTACGCGCGGACCCAGCGCGGTGACTGGAAGTTGGTTGAACTGCCGGCCCGCATCCTGGCGCATCGCGACACCGCCCGCGCCCATC
>CAYJMC010000052.1:10709-12038 GCA_964371335.1 uncultured Anaerolineaceae bacterium | reverse complement strand
TTGATGATTCGGTCTGCCGCCTCGTTCCAACCCAGGTAACGCAACATCATTTCGCCTGAGAGGATAACGGATCCCGGATTGACCACATCCTTGTCCGCGTACTTGGGTGCGGTGCCGTGCGTGGCTTCAAAGATGGCGTGGCCGGTCTCGTAGTTGATATTGCCGCCGGGTGCGATGCCAATGCCGCCCACCTGCGCGGCCAGCGCGTCTGACAGATAATCGCCGTTCAAGTTCAAAGTAGCCAGTACATCGAATTCCGTAGCCCGCGTGATCGTCTGTTGGAAAACGATGTCCGCGATCACATCTTTGATCAGCAGCTTGCCGGCCTTCAACGCGGCTTCCTGTTCTATTGAAGCGGCCTCTTCACCCTTATCGGCTTTCGTCTTTTCCCACGTGTGCCAGGTATATACCTGGTCGCCGAATTCTTTTTCCGCCAGCGCGTAGCCCCAATTACGAAAGGCCCCTTCGGTGTACTTCATGATATTGCCTTTATGCACCAGGGTTACATTCTTGCGTTTGTTCTCCAATGCCCACTTGATCGCGGCGCGCACCAGGCGTTCGGTTCCTTCTTTAGACACGGGCTTCAATCCAAAACCTGATGTATCCGGGAATCGAATCTTCGAATACTCCTTGGGAAAGGACTCTTTAAATAACTCTTTGAATTTTTTATTCTCTTCGGTACCATACTCGAACTCGATGCCGCTGTAGATATCCTCCGTGTTCTCACGGAAAACGACCATGTTCACATCTTGCGGCCGTTTCACCGGCGAGGGAACGCCCGTGAACCAGCGCACAGGGCGCTGGCACACGTAAAGATCCAACTCTTTGCGCAGCGCCACATTCAATGAACGCATCCCGCCACCGATGGGCGTGGTCAGCGGGCCCTTGATGCCTACCAGGAATTCCTTGAAAGCCTGCAGAGTCTCTTCGGGCAGCCAGCTTTGGAACTGGTTAAACGCCTTCTCTCCGGCATAAACTTCCATCCAAACCAGCTTGCGCTTGCCGCCATAGGCTTTCTCGACGGCGGCATCCAGCACGCGCTGGCTGGCGCGCCAGATGTCTCGTCCGGTGCCGTCGCCTTCGATGAATGGGATGACAGGTTTTTCGGGCACGGTCAGTTGGCCGCCTTGGACACTAATCTTTTCTCCCCCTGCTGGAACTTTCACGGTTTGGAAATTCATGTTTCTCGCTTTCTGTTTTTTGGGCATTATACACTTGCCGTGTGAGGGATTTCACGAAAGGCGCTAATTTTGCCCGATGATGCCATCTGCTATAATCAGTGCGTTGCTCCTGCAGTTGGACGTTCTCCCCAAAAGCCTGCTTACAATT
>CAYJMC010000052.1:7787-10609 GCA_964371335.1 uncultured Anaerolineaceae bacterium | reverse complement strand
AAACTCGGCATCGATGAGGTCGCCGAGCGCCTGGCCACGTCCCGCGAGCAAGGTCTCAGCGAGGAAGAAGCCAAATCGCGCCTGGAAAGTTACGGCCCCAACCAGCTGGAGGAAGCGCCGCCCACCTCCTTCCTGCAGATGTTGTGGCAGCAATTCAACAGTTTCGTCATCTGGCTGCTGGTGGCCGCGGCGGCGATCTCCGGCTTCCTGAACGAATGGCTGGAGGCTGGCGCCATCCTGGCCATCGTGATCCTCAACGCCGGCTTCGGCATCCTCCAGGAACGCCGCGCCGAACAGGCCCTGGCTGCCTTGCGCAAGCTGGCCGCGCCCGACGCGCAGGTGTTGCGCGGCGGCAAGCGCCGCACGATTCCTTCCGGTGAAGTGGTGCCCGGGGACATCGTCTTCCTGGAAGCCGGCAACTACATTCCCGCAGATTTACGGCTTCTCGAAGCCGTAAATCTACGCATCGAAGAAGCCGCCCTCACCGGCGAATCGGTGCCGGTGGAGAAAACCGCGGCCCGCTTGCAACAAGAAGATATTCCCCTGGGCGATCGCACCAACACCGCCTTCATGGGAACCCTGGTTAGCTACGGCCGCGGCCGCGGCATTGTAGTCAACACCGGCATGCGCACCCAAATTGGCTTGATTGCCGAAATGCTGCAGGCTACAGAGCAAGAGGCGACGCCTTTACAAAAGAGGCTGGATCAACTTGGCCGAACTTTGGGCATCGCCGCTCTCTTTATTTGCGCGCTGGTATTTGCAATCGGGTATCTGCGCGGCCACGATCCGCTGGACATGTTCCTGATCGCCGTGGGCCTGGCCATTGCTGCGGTGCCCGAAGGCTTGCCGGCCGTGGTCACCATCAGTCTGGCCCTCGGCATGCGCGAGATGATCACCCGCAATGCACTGATCCGCCGGCTCTCCTCCGTCGAGACGCTCGGTTCCGCCACCGTGATCGGGTCCGACAAGACCGGAACACTGACCCAAAACGAAATGACTGTTACCCGTGTCTGGGTTGATGGTCAATTTATTGAAGTGACCGGGAGCGGCTATGTGCCTAAAGGAGAATTCCGCATCGACGGGAAACCCGTTGAGCTCAAAAAATTCCCGGCTGTCCGCACCGCTCTCTGGGTGGGCACACTCAACAACGACTCAACCCTGGAACCCACCGGCGCCACCGAGATGCAGAAGACTTTCCGCGTCGTAGGCGACCCCACCGAAGGCGCTATGCTGGTAGCCGCCGCCAAAGCCGACCCGGATTACACGCGTCTTGAAGAGGCGTATCCGCGCGTAAAGGAAATTCCCTTCGATTCCGAACGCAAGCGCATGACCACCCTGCACGAAGTGGCCGCGCCCTCCGATAAGGACCTGTCGCCTATTTCCTCTGAGTGGCCTGGCCAGGATCTGCATGCCATCGCCATGAAAGGGGCTCCCGACATCGTGCTGGAGCTATGCAGTAGATACCAGAAGATGGACAACAGCCATGCGCCTCTTACGGATGAGGTGCGCAAGCAGATTCTTGAAGCCAACCGCCAGATGGCCAAGGATGCCCTGCGCGTGATCGGAGTGGCTTTTCGCCTGGTCGATGAACATCCCAAAGAGCTGACGCCCGAGTCGGCCGAAAAGGATCTGATCTTCGTTGGCCTGCAAGGCATGATCGACCCGCCGCGCCCGGAGATCCTCGGCGCCTTACAGGAGGCGCGCGGCGCCGGCATCCGCACGGTGATGATTACCGGCGATTACCCGGATACGGCGCAAGCCATTGCGCGCCAGATTGGCTTGATTCAGGGTGATGACGGCAAGGTGTTGGCCGGGCATGAAATGAACCAAATGAGCGACGAACAATTGCAAGAGGAGATACGCCATACCAGTGTTTTCGCCCGCGTCTCCCCGGAACACAAGGTGCGCATCGTGAAGGCGCTGCGCGCCAATGGCAATGTGGTGGCCATGACCGGCGATGGCGTCAACGACGCACCGGCGCTCAAGCAAGCCGACATTGGCGTCGCCATGGGAATCACCGGCACCGACGTCGCCAAGGAAACCGCCGACATGGTGCTCACCGATGACAACTACGCCAGCATCGTCTCCGCCGTCGAGCAGGGCCGCATCATTTACAGCAACATCCGCAAGTTCGTTTTCTATCTACTGTCATGCAACATGGCGGAAATCGCCATCATCTTTATTGCCACCGCCTTAGGTTTGCCCTCGCCGCTTAACGTGATCCAGCTTTTGTGGCTGAATCTGATCACCGACGGAGCTCCTGCGCTGGCGCTGGGCACCGAGAAGGGGGATCCGGATATCATGAAGCAGCCACCCCGGCCAACCAACGAGCCTATCATCAACCGCAAGATGCGAGTCGAGATCGGCGTACAAACAGTGGCCATCGCAGGTTCTGCCCTGCTCGCTTACTGGTTGGGTTTGATCATGCACCCAGAACCGGGCGCGGCCTTTAACACCACCGCGGCCACGATGGCTTTTGTTACCCTGTCCTTCTCAGAACTCTTCCGCGCTTTTACTGCCCGTTCCGAGCGTTATCCACTCTTGCGCATTGGCGTCTTCACCAATCGCAATATGACCTATGCCGTCTTGGTTTCGGCTGTGCTGGTTCTGGCTGTGATCTACATTCCGTTCCTGAATGAGATCTTCGACACGATTCCAATGGATTGGTCGCACTGGCAATACGTTCTGCCGCTGCTATTCGTGCCCTCGATCGCTGCGGAGGTCACCAAAGCTATCGTGATGCGCAGGTCGCTAAAACAAGCGGTTGCGTAGTAAAAACCTTGCGAAGGGTGGACTTGATGTCATTGTTGTCTCCAAGTTCA
>CAYJMC010000052.1:4097-7687 GCA_964371335.1 uncultured Anaerolineaceae bacterium | reverse complement strand
GTAGCGGATGGATTCCCATTCGCTTCGCTCAGGGCATGCTTCGCGTCGGGCAACGCCGCTAAAAGCGGCTAAAAACGCCCTCGCTCAGAATGGCAAATACGCTAAAAATCGTCAGCGTCAAAGTCATCGCCACCCATACCGCTGCCCATGTCACCACCCATGCCCATGTCGGGCAGTTCCCGTTCGATATCCTCGGGGTTTTGGCCCTTTTCCAGGCGGTCCACAACCTCGTGGAATTCAGGGCCGGGGTCTTCCCCCATGTCGGCGCTCATCTCACGCATCATGCGCGCCATGGCGCGCGGGTCTTCGGCCAGATCACCGGGGTCGTCCAGGTTAGCGAGGTCACTACCCTCGCCACGCAGCATACGCGGCCGACCGATGCGGCGACGCACCTGGATGCTGCCGCACTTGGGGCAGTTAATGCGGGTGGCGCCGTAATCTTCGTAGGAGATATGGCGGGAAAATTTTACGCCGCAGGATTCACAGAGGAAAGAGTAGACCGGCATATTGCGATGAGCGATTATACCGACATGTATAATAACGAAAATAGAAAGCGGTTGGCAAGGGAGATTGCCACGTCGGGCTTCGCCCTCCTCGCAAAGACGAAATGAGCAAATGAAAAAAGAAACCTCTGAATTCGGCCCCGCTGAACAACCCCTGCTGGTTGTGATTTCCGGACCATCCGGCGTAGGCAAGGACTCCGTACTGCAACGCATGAAAGAGCGCGGGCTTCCATTTCACTTTGTGGTGACCGCCACCACGCGACCGCAGCGCCCCGAGGAAAGGGAAGGCGTGGACTACCTTTTTGTCGGCCGCGAAGAGTTCGCCGAGATGATCGATAAAGGCGAGCTGATGGAATGGGCCATGGTGTATGGGGAATATAAAGGCATCCCAAAAGCGCAAGTGCGTAAAGCACTATCTAGCGGTAAAGACGTCTTGATGCGCGTCGACGTGCAGGGTGCGGCCACCGTGCGCAAGATATCGCCAGAGGCCATCCTGATTTTCCTCACCACCACCAGCGAGCAGGAATTGGTGGAACGCCTGGAGAAACGTAAAACCGATATTGCCGAAGACCTGAAACTGCGTATTGCCACTGCCCGCCAGGAATTCAAGCGCATCAACGAATTCGATTACATCGTAGTCAACCGCGATAATCAGTTGGATGAAACCGTAGATACGGTTATCGCCATCATCGAGGCCGAGCACCACCGTGTGGAGCCCCGTCGGGTGACCTTGTGAGCGTCTCCGGCGAACCCGCCTCCGCGCCTGATCCCGACCAGCAACCACAACCCTTAGCGCAAATTCAACCGCAACGCATTTCAGTAAAGCTGCCTGAACGCCAGCCGCGGGTAGTTTATGCGTTGTTGGGCATAACGATCCTTGTCTTTTTGCTGCAGATGCTCACCAGCTCAGGGCAATTTGGCCGCTGCCCATTCTTCAATGAGACGGATTTACCTGCCTGCTATGGTCTCAAGGTCAATGAATTGATCTTAGCTGGCCAATGGTGGCGTCTGATCACCCCTGTTTTTCTCCATGCCTCGCTGTTGCACATCGGCTTCAATATGTATGCGCTCTATGTGCTCGGCCCCGAGTTGGAACGCCATTTCGGGCACCTGCCGTTTCTTGCGCTTTATCTGTTGAGCGGTTTTGCAGGCGTAGTACTCTCCTTCTTGCTTACCCAGAGCGCTTCGCTGGGAGCGTCGACCGCGATTTTCGGGCTGCTTGCGTCGCAGGGTGTCTTTGTTTATCTCAATCAGAAGTTGTTCGGTCGGCGCGCTCAGGCCATGCTGCGCAGCATCATCAATATCGCCATCATCAACTTGCTCATCGGGCTGACGCCGGGAATTGACAACTGGGGCCATGTCGGCGGCTTGCTGGGCGGTGGGCTCTTCGCCTTGCTGGCCGCGCCCACTTATCGCGTCGAGGGCGACGAATTGGAATTCCACTTGGTCAACCGCACACCGCCTAATCGGGTGGGGATCGCCAGCGGGGTGGTTGCAGTCATTTTTGGGGGATTAGCGGCTACCAAGTTCTTTTTCTAAAGCTTAAACCGCGATGCAATGACGGTCCGCAACTTCGTGTTGGAGATTGCCACGTCGGGCTTCGCCCTCCTCGCAATGGCATCAACTACATGTGCAGCATGCCTGCTGCACATGATTAATGCCACTTCGGCTCGCGTTTTTCAAGGAACGCGGACAAGCCTTCTTTGTGATCGGGGCCATTGGCAGCCACATCCTGATTGTGGGCTTCGTAATCGAGCACTTCTTCCAAATTAGGGATAGTTGCTTTGTTGAAATCACGTTTGGAGATGCCCATGGCATACACCGGGCCTTTGGCTAACTTAGCCGCCCACTCCCAGGCGGTCTTCTCTAACTCTGCAGAGGGAACTACGGCATTCAGCAAACCCCAATTCAGAGCCTGTTCGGCGTTGATGGGCTCATTGAAGAAAGCGGCGTGCGCGGCGCGTCCCAAGCCGATGATCTTGGGCAGCATCAACGAAACGGCGGAATCCGGCGCCAGGCCAATGCCGCCAAAGCCGACCACAAAGCGCGCATCCGGCGAGCCAATGCGTAAGTCGCAGGCCAGCACGATGCCGAGGGCAGCGCCCGCCGTGGCGCCCTGGATGGCAGCCAGGATCGGCTTCTCCAGTTGGCGCATCTGCAGGATCAGCGGGTTGTAATTCTTTTGCAGGTGGGCGCGAAAAGAAATGTGTTTGTCGCCGCCGAATTCGGTGACATCCTGGCCGGCGCTAAACAGCTTTCCGTTGGCTTTCAGCAGCACGCAGCGCACAGCGTCGTCGCGCTTCGCGTCTCTAAAGAAGCCCTGGAGTTGCGCCACCATGGGCGAATCAAAGGCGTTGGCCTTGGGGCGGTTTAGGGTCAGCGCCAGTACGCCGTCTTTTTGGTCATGGAGGATCAGATCGTCGGGCATGGTGTCTCCTTATTTTCTCGTATCCAGATGAAACAATTCTAATGGCTGGTGAATTCCACATCAACTATGTCCCAACGACTTGAATTGCAGAAAGCAGCTTTATGGAAGAAAGCGCTCTAGGGTTCCCTCGCTGGTCTTGGGGTCTCCTTGGGTAGCTACCCGCGGACCCGCTCGGGATGACAAAAGATACAAAAAATGCGGGTGACAAAAAGCCACCCGCATTTTTCACACAGGAGATGTTAGCTACGCAAACGGTGCGGCTTCGTCGCTGTCGCCGTCTTCGGCTTCGTCATCCTCATAGCCGATGGCGAGCTCGATTTCTTCGTCGGGCAGGCGCACCCACAGCATGAGCATCCCGCCCTCGTCGGTCTCGGCGTTGCGTGCAGCCACGATGGGCGCCTCTTTGGCAGAGCCTTCTTCGTCGCGGTATTCGAGATAGATGGCCTCTTGCTTCTTCCAGGCCCGGTAGCAGCGCTCCACCAATTCGCCCCCGTTGAACGTGCGCAGGTGAGTGAGCGCAACCCCGTACAAGGTCGGCCCTTCCATTACCCCGGTCGACCAGCCTTCATCCACGAGTTCGAAAGTGGGCGAAGGGCCTTCAATGATCGTAATTTTTTCTTGCATGGCCTAGCCTTACAACGGCGAATATTACCATATGC
>CAYJMC010000052.1:2646-3997 GCA_964371335.1 uncultured Anaerolineaceae bacterium | reverse complement strand
GTCATCCTCATCGAGCCGCAAGACCACGGCGCCGAAACCGAACGGCGCTTAGCAGAATTCGACCGGCGCTGGCCGGAATTCCTCGCCGCGGCCGAACGCCTGCCCGGGCTGCGCCGCGAGGTCACCAGCCACGTGGACCGCGTGCTCAGCGGCTCCATGTCGGCTCACATGATCCACGAATTGCATTTCGATTCGCTGAAGGCGGCCGGCGCCGCCATGGCTTCGCCCGAAGGCCAAGCCGCCGGCGCGCTGTTGCAGGAGATTTCCGGCGGCAAGGTGACGTTGTTGCTGGCCGATCATTCGCAGGACGACCTGGCGCATATTCGCAAGCACGCAGAAAAAAGTACACCATAAACAAGTAGACAAACACATAAGGCGTTGGCAAAATCAATTAAGACCTCATCGTTAAAGAAGAAACCAAATTCCGTCTTTGCGAGGGGCAAGGCCCCGAAGCAATCCCCAAGCCCATTTACATTCCCATCTAGGGGATTGCTTCGCCCATTTCATGGGCTCGCAAAGACGGTCAAAGGTAAACCTATGCTGTGGATCGTATCCCTCATCCTGCTTGCCGCCGCAGCAATTTCCATTTACGGATATTTCAATTACGTGCGCCCCCACGGGCGCTGGGCGCGGTATGCGGAGCTGCACACCAATCCCGAGGTGTTCGCCCAATACGCGCTGCAGGCCGGGCTGCGCTGCGGCGACGCGCCGTTCGCCTTTCCCACGCGCGGCGTGCCAATCGGCTTGTGGGACCAGTCGTATCGTCTCTTCCACCGCCATTCGGGCATCGATGTCTTTTCGGGCACGCAGCCCGGCGTGACGCCGGTGTATGCGGCGTACCCAGGTTACCTGACGCGGCTGCCAGATTGGAAAGCGTCGGTGATCATTCGCATCCCCAGCGATCCGCTGAACCCCGGCCGGCAGATATGGATTTATTACACCCATCTCGCCAACCAGGAAGGCGAGAGTTTTATTTCGCAAGAGTTTCCCGCCGGAACCAATGAGGTATTTGTCGAGGCGGGCGCCTTCCTCGGGTTCATGGGTGATTTCTCCGGCGACCCCGGCAATCCCACCGGATTGCATTTGCATTTTTCGGTGGTGAAGGATGACGGCGGCGGAAAATTCCTCAACGAACTGGACATCCGCAACACTTACGATCCCAGCCCGTATTTCGGTGTGGCGCTTAACCATCGCGAAAACCCGAACGATTTTCCAACGTGCAGCGGTGAGTTCAGCATAGAGCCATGGACTTTGGTGGAACCCGGTGTGCAATGAATAGCGGTCAGCTTTCAGCGTTCAGCGTTCAGCTTATGGTCATAAGCCATAAACAACCCCATCATTGCGAGGGCGC
>CAYJMC010000052.1:1462-2546 GCA_964371335.1 uncultured Anaerolineaceae bacterium | reverse complement strand
TCCGCGGCGTACGAGGTAGCCGCGGCGGGGGTTGTGGCGATGAGTATTGCGTCGGAGGAAGAATTTGGGGCGCATGGGATACGAGTGCATACAGCGAAAATTGCGGAAGAAGTCATCAAGATAATCAAGTCAGCTTGAGCGGCAAAACGTGGCTCTATGGAAGAAAGCGCCCTATGGATTCCTCGCTGGTCGTGCCTCTTTAGCAGATACGAATTTGCGGAACCCGCTCGGAATGACAAAAAGAAAAAGAAACACAAAAGCGCAAGAGAGGCGCTTTTGTGTTTCTGGGCAAGGTAAAGGGTGGGTCGCTTACAATTAAGGTGTCTATTTCCATTCTCAAGGAGTCTCCCATGTCCCTGATCCTGACTGAAAACAAAGACCGCGTTGCCCTCCTCCGCCTCAACCGCCCAGAGGCTATGAACGCGCTCAACTACGCGCTGATGACTGAACTGATGGACACGCTGGAGCGGCTGGACGCGGATGACGCCGTCGGCGCATTCGTCATCACCGGCGACGGGCGCGCCTTTGCGGCCGGCGCGGACATCAAGGAGATGATGGATTACTCCTCCACGGAGATCATGCAAAAAGGGCACATCTCGCCCTTCGACCGCATTCGCCAGATCGGCAAGCCGGTCATTGCGGCGGTGAGCGGCTGGTGCCTGGGCGGCGGCAACGAGCTGGCCATGTCTTGCGACATGATCGTGGCTTCGGAGAGCGCCCGCTTCGGGCAGCCCGAGATCAACCTGGGCGTGATCCCTGGAGCGGGAGGAACCCAAAGGCTGACCCGCGCCCTGGGCAAGGCGCTGGCGATGGAGATGGTGCTGAACAACCGCACGCTGAGCGCCGAGGAGGCGCTGCACTTTGGACTGGTGAACCGCGTGGTTCCTATCGAGAGCTACCTTACGGTAGCACTCGATTTGGCGGCCGAGATCGCGGCGCGCGCTCCGTTGGCAGTGCGCGTGGGCAAGGAGATGGTGAACCGAGCGCTGGAAACTCACCTGGCGGACGGCATCGCCGAGGAACGCCAGGCTTTCTACTTTTTGTTCGCCTCGGAGGACCAGAAGGAAGGGATGCGTGCGTTCAA
>CAYJMC010000052.1:0-1362 GCA_964371335.1 uncultured Anaerolineaceae bacterium | reverse complement strand
AGGTCATCCGCGTTTTCAATTCCGACTGAAAGGCGGACAAGTCCGTCTGTAATTCCAGCAGCTTCCCGAGCTTCTTTACCCATTGAGAAATGAGTCATGCTGGCCGGGTGCTGAATCAAGCTTTCCACACCGCCCAGCGATACAGCGAGCTGGCAAAGTTCTACTGAGTTCATCAAAACCATTCCGGCTTCTAATCCGCCTTCGACCTCGAACGTAATCATTCCGCCGGGACCTTTGTGCTGCTTTAAACCAAGCTGATAATTGGGATGGCTTTTCAATCCCGGATATCGTACATTTTTTACCACAGGATGGTTTTCAAGAAACTCAGCGATCTTCTGTGCATTCTCACAATGTTTTTCCATTCTGACGGCGAGAGTTTTTAATCCGCGGTGAACCAAGAAAGCATTAAAGGGATCGATCACTCCGCCGGTTTGGTTCAATGTTTTGCGGAAAAGCTGATACATTGGTTCATCTTTGACAACCACCACGCCGCCCACAACGTCTGCATGTCCGTTTAAGAACTTGGTCAAGCTGTGCATCACCACATCGGCGCCGAGGGCAAGCGGGTTTTGCAGCGCTGGACTTAAAAACGTGTTATCCACCACCACAACGGCGTCCTGTTGATGAGCGAGTCTGGATATCTCTTCCACGTCTGAAATACAAAGAGTCGGATTTCCGGGAGTTTCAACAAAAACAACTTTTGTATTTGGTTCCATTGCCTCGGCCACGTTTTCAGAATCGCTGGTATCCACAAAAGTCGTTTCTACTCCAAACTTTTTCATGATCGTGTTGAGCAAAGTTGTGGTGGGTCCGTAAACCGCTGCAGAACAAACCACATGGTCGCCGGAAGATAATAAGCTCGCAAAGATGGTATGCGTTGCGGCCATTCCGCTGCCGCATCCAAGCGCTTTGTGTCCCCCTTCAAGCTCGGCAATCGCATTTTCCATTGCTTCGATCGTAGGATTCAACATTCTTGTATAGATATAGCCTTTTTCTTTACCTGCAAATAATGCAGCGCCGTGCTGTGCTGATTTAAACCTGAACGTTGACGTTTGATAAATCGGCGGAACCACCGAGCCGAATTCGTAATCTTCAATTCCGGAGTGAACGCATTTGGTTTGGAAAGATTGCTTTTTCATTTTCTTCTCCCTGATTTTTTTCTTTGAACTAGGAAGGGCAGTTTAGATTATAAGATCAAATCCTTTTTGTCAAAACTCATCAATCTATATATATAAAAGCATGGATAGTTCTCGAGGATATGGGATTGCCACGTCGCCCCATTCGCTTCGCTCAGGGCAGGCTCCAAGCGGCTCCTCGCAAGCTGCGGTTGCGTCGGGCAACCATCGACGCGCGGCAAAGCCT
>CAYJMC010000051.1:0-13239 GCA_964371335.1 uncultured Anaerolineaceae bacterium | reverse complement strand
GTGCGCGGCTGGATGCCGCCCAGCGCGGCCATGGCGCCGCCTTCATATAGATAGGGGTGCGCCAAATCACCGAGGATGACTTCGTCTCCGCGCTGGCAATGGGCCAGCAGGGCAGCCAAATTTCCCATAGCGCCCGAAGGCACAAAGAGCGCAGCCTCTTTGCCCATCTTTTCCGCCGATATTTCCTGGAGGCGATTGACCGTGGGATCCTCCCCATAGACGTCGTCGCCCACTTCGGCGCGCGCCATCGCCTCGCGCATTTCTTGGGTAGGCCAGGTAACCGTATCAGAACGAAGATCGATTGTATTCATAGCCCACATTCTAAATGGATAGCCGGCTGCCGGCACGCAAATCGGCCAGAACATCGGCCAACTCGGCAGGCAATGGGGCTTCAAAGAGACGAGGCTCTGGCTCACCGGGTAGACGCAACTTCAAACGGAATGCATGCAGAAAATGGCGTGTCAGTGGCAAGCTGGGATTGCGCTTACCGTAGACGCGATCGCCAACCACCGGGCAGCCCAAAAATGTCAGGTGGACCCGAATTTGATGGGTGCGCCCGGTGTGGGGAATCAGTTCCAGCAAACTGTGTTTCTCGAAATTCTCGGTCACATGGTAATCAGTAACCGCTTGCCTGCCTTTGGCCGTCGAAACCACAGCCATGCGTTTGCGCTCGCGCGGGTCGCGGCCAATGGGTGCATCCACCCGGCCGCTGGCTGTGGGTGGGCGGCCGTCGACGAGGGCTATGTAAGTCTTTTCGACTTCGCGCTTCTGGAATTGCTCCTGCAGAAATCGCTGGGTGGTTTCATTCTTCGCCAGTATGATGAGACCGGACGTGTCTTTGTCCAGGCGGTGCACCAAGCCAGGCCGCAGTTCGCCACCAATACCTTCGATCTCGGGTGCATGGGCCAGCGCCGCATGGATTAGCGTTCCCTGGGCGTGGCCGGCAGCTGGATGGACAACTAAACCCGCGGGCTTGTTGATTACGATGAGGTCCTCATTTTCGAAGATGATATCGAGAGGAATCTCTTCTGGAATCAGGCCGATTGGCTGAACTGGAGGAACGTGCAGCTCGATAGTTTCCCCACCCTCAAGCGGAAAACCGGTTTTTTCTACCGTCTTATTTGCTACCCGCACATGCCCGTTTTTTATTAACGCCTGCAGGCGCGCCCGTGAATACTGGGGAAGTTCGGACGCTAGAAATTTATCCAGGCGGGATTGAAAATCGGATGGAACGCGCAAATGATGGACGCGTTCATTCACTTGCGGCTCGTTCTTTGCCAAGCTCCGGTTTATGTTCGGGTTCGCTGCCATTTCCCAGCCAGATGCTGATGAACAGGAGGATGACTCCCAGGGTAATGGCCGAGTCCGCTACGTTAAAAACTGGAAAATTGCCAATGGCAACGAAATCGGTCACCATCAAGTTGTGCTGGAGACGATCGATCAGATTTCCTACTGCGCCGCCAAGCTGCAGACCCATGGCCAGGCGCAATGACCAATCCCCGCGCTGGATGCGCGGGAAGTAGAAGATGATCATCAGCGTAACCACAACCGCAAGGATGGCGAAAATACCCCCGCCGCCCTGAAACAGGCCAAAGGCAGCTCCACTGTTCCGCCAATGGACAATGCGCACGTACGACGGCAGCCAGCTGAATGGGCGCCAGGATTCTCCGAGGGCTAGGTTCATGCGCACCCAGTCCTTAGTCACTTGGTCTAGCCAAATGATCAAACCAGCGATAATCGCCAGGGACACAAAAGCCCCAAGCGTATGCCAGCGGGCGGATTGAACTTCAGATTGGGGTTGCACTTTTTCAGTGGTCACAGAACCTCAAGGAACGGGAATGCTTAATTCTACCTGTCGAAAAGAAAAATGGACTGGGTTTCATTGCGCGATTCGCGCGTAAACCTCACCCGCCCGGTCATCCAGGTCTCGCCCATTGAGCCAATCATGAATTGCGGGGGCGGCTACCCAATCACTCAGTGCAAAGCGGGGGTATTCACCGCGAATTGCATTGAACCTATAGGAGCCGAGTTCCATCAGGCGATCTACACAGGCGCTCGCTTTGCCCTTTGCCGGAGGGAGGTATTCAAATGAAACGGCGGGCAGTGGTCTGGATAGACCCCCAAGGGCCTCCAACTCGTATCCCTCGATATCGATTTTGCAAAAAGCCGGTGTGCCGAATTCGGCTACCAGGGCATCCAGCGTGGTGAGGTCAACCTGAATACGTTCATCCCATTGAATGCGGGTAAAGCTTTTCGCCTGCACCACTTGGTCGATCCATTTACTTGATAAGGTCGATACCGTTGGGGTCCGGGTGCTAACAAGCATCTTCGTTTTCCCAATCTTTTCCCCGACGGCCTTTTTTACCAGATGGAATTCGGGATGCCGTCCGAACAATCGCTGCAGGGTGGCAGCCATCAGCGGCTGAGGTTCAACCGCCACCACCCTGGCGCCAATGGCCAGCATCGCCGCCGTGCGGTTGCCGACATGTGCGCCGACATCGAAGCACAGATCGCCGCCAGTGATGAAGGCGCGATAAAAGCGCCGCCAGGCATGCGCCCGGCCCGGGATGGCGTAATACATCAACAATGACCGTGCTAAGCCTAACCACGCGGCTACGGATGGGCGCGAAGTTTTTTTGTCTGTCATTCTGAGCCCCGAATGTTTTCTTCGGGAGCTATGGCGGGCAAAGCCAGCCGTGCGCCAGCGAAGAATCCACCCGCATCACAGATCTACAACTCGCGTGAGCTTAAAGAAAAGTGATAAGTATCAATCGAAATACTAAGCTGGCAGTTTTTTCAAATCCAACCACAGGAAAACGATCAAAAGCACTTCAACCGCTTTGGTGCTGAGTCCAAGAATGCTGGCGAAACCCTCAGCCCCGTTAACGACAAAATAGGCAATGATCGTGGCCAATGCAAATGCCATATAAGCATAATGGAGTAGCCGCTGCTGCCCTGCTGGGAATCGAAACCAAAGAGCGCCGAGCAAACCCAAGTATCCCAGACCGTTTAAGAGGAATTCAGGATGCAATTCCTGGCGATTCAATACCACCAGGTGGACCGTTGCAGTGATAAGAGTTAATAGGGCGATGATCAGGCGGATATTTCGGTTACTCATTTCTTCCTCCGCGGCGAATGGGTGAGAGACGATGACTGATTATAGCTGCTCAAAAAGCGATGGATGCGCTCCATGCTTTCCTTCCAACTCGGAAAGTTTTGGAAACTGCGCCGCGCCGCCAAACTTACGCGGGTCAGCAATTGGCGATCTTGGTGTAACGTCTTCAAGATTCTCGCTAACTGGGCTGCATCCCCCACCGGAATCAAGTAGCCATTTTTCCCGTGCTGTATGATTTCTTTCGCACCCCCTGCTTGCGTTCCGATGGCGGGCAGCCCAAAGCCTAAGCCCTCCAGATAAGCAATTCCAAAGCCTTCGTATGCGGATGGCACGACGAGTATTTGGTTGGTCCGCAAGGTAGCTTCCAGTCGCTTTCCTTCCAGATGGCCCGCAAAGATAACCCAGCCATCCAAACCCAGACGCGCCACACGTCTGCGCAGGAGATCGACGGTATTGGGTTCGACATCATCTCGGCCGGCCATAGTGATGTAGACCGAGTCGCGATTTAGTTTTGCGGCGGCCTCAACGAGGGTGTGCGCCGCCTTATTACGCGTCAGATTGCCGAGGAAGAGCACGCGCAGAGGGCCAGGCTGCCGCGCCCGAGCGCGAATCTCGGCATCAGTGATCTTGGAATGAATGCGGTCGCCACCGGGCGTGGCAACCACCCATGGCTTCTTCTCCGGGGCCATCGAGCTGACGAGGCGTTTTGTCTCCTGGCTGTTGAACACAAAAGCATCCACGGATTTCAGGTATCTTGTTTCTACCCAGCGAGTAAGCAATTTCAAGGGTCCATGAACCGCCGGATTAGCGCGCACCATATGCACGATAGAAACTAGCGGATATGAAATTTCTCTTTTAAGTCTCTCGTTGATTAAAAACAAAGAAGGGTGATTTAGCTCGTCTTGCAGCAGCACGTCGACCTTCAGGCTTTTTAACTTGTTGAAGAGTCCGGCTGAAAAATTATCGCGCAACAAGCCTGCGTAAGTTCGCCAGGGAAGAGAGAGGATCTGCACCCGCTGGCCTCGTTTCCGCAAGTGCGCCACGAGCATCCGGTCGTAGAGATAACCCCCGGAGGCTTGCTCCAGATCCCCGTAAATTATCAGACCAATGCGCACTCAGAGGTCCTGACGATATTCAGCCCAGGCACTGTCGTTCTCCCAAAGGCGGACAGTCAGCGCGCTAAGTCGTGATTCTTTAAAGTGTTTGGAAATTGCATTGCCAAGAATCCGGGCAAAATGCTCAAGAGAGGGGTTGAGACCCGAAAACTCCGCTAACGAATTGAGGTCTGCCCCGCGGAAACGCTCCAATAATTCATCCACGTGTTTTTCCACATCCACGAGGTCTGCCAAATATCCATATTTGTTGAGAGTCTCGCCTTCCAGGCGGAGTTCCATCAGATACGAATGGCTATGCGGGAAATTTTCGGCGCCCCAATCGCCCCCGATCAGGTGGTGCTGTGCTTCGAATCGGCGCTGCAACGCCAGGGTGAACATGGTTCAATAGCCGGCTAGAAGACGGGCGGATTCTCGATGACTACGTACCAGGTGTAGTACAGCCACAGACCTAGAAGCGTTGTCGCAAAGTAGAGGCCATAGGCCGTACGCATGAATAATTTGTAATTATTGAATTGGAGGAATTTAGGCACCAGTTTGTGTCCGCGCAAAGCCACAAAGGACCCAAGGAAAAACGCGAAAAAGCCAACCGCAGCATGCAGCATGGTCACCTGGTAGAAGATGGCTTCGCGGGGGCCACCGTCGTCCCGAATAATCAGATTGCGATAGGGCAGGAGCATTAACCACAGCACCAGAATTCCGTTGATGATTACACCGCTGGTCTGCACCCATTTGTGTGTACCGTACTTGCCTTTGATCGCAAGATAAAAACCGATACTAAACAAGAGGAGGACCAACAAGCTGAGCAGGAGGGTAAAGTCGGCAAACATATTACCGTTGGTCCCCAGGAATCCAGGCGAATGCAAAAAGTCAATCATTTATTCCTCCGGTGCTCGGTCTTTGGCGCTGCCTTGTTTTACTATGAAAAGCCATGGTCCGGATGCCCTTTAATAACTGAGTAAAACACCTAACGTGGTTTCGGGGTGATTCGCGATCTGATCGTAAGCGTTCGCGGCTTGGTGGAATGGATATCTGTGGGTTAGCAGTTGGCCGGGTTTGATCTCAGCAAGCCATTTCCAGGCTTGCTGAAAGCGGCGGGCTTTGTCCCAGCGCCCCCGCAAGGCCGGCTCGATCTGGCTGACCTGGCTGCTAATAACCCTTACCCGCCCACGGTGGAACTTTTCGCCCAGATTGATGGCCGCCCTCCGAGTTCCATACCAGGAGCCGACGACAATGCGTCCATGCTCGCCAACCAGTTCGAGAGCGAGGTTGAGTGCTTCGGGGTTGCCGGTGAGTTCGTAGACCAAATCAGCGCCGCCGGCGCCAAGCAGATTGCCCGCCCGGTCGGCGGCCTGTTCCGGGGTGAAGCTCTCCTGCGCGCCGAAACGGCGAGAAAAATCGCGGCGCATCTCGATGCCATCGACGGTGATCAGTGTCTCGAGCGGATGCCGCGCCAGGAGGGCGGTCGCCAGTAAGCCCACTACGCCTTGACCAAGCACCGCCACCCTTTCGCCGAGCCGTGGCCTTCCATCCATGATCAGGCTAACCGCGGTTTCCATGTTCGCCAGGAAGCACGCGTCATCATTGGCGCAATGGCCTGGCAGGCTTTGTAGGTTCTTTACTTCAGCGTTGAAAGCAGTTTCATGCGGGTTGAAGGCAAAAACGCGGCGCCCTATCCAATCGGCCTCAACTCCCTCCCCCAATTCCGTAACTTGGCCAACCAAGGAGTAGCCATATTTCAGAGGAAAAGCTAATGAGCCGCTCAACGCAGCGATCTCGGTATCCGCAGCCAAACCTTGTGGCGCTTGTCCTTTGTAGATCATTATCTCGGTCCCGGAACTGATGGCAGAGGCTAGGCCGCGAACAAGGGCTTGGCCCGCTCCCGGAGCAGGGATTTCCTCCTCCCTCAACTCGATTTTTTGAGGACCGACGAAATAAAGGCTGGATCGTTTCATTTTTTCACGTCGCCCCAAATCACAAAATCTTTCCCATATTTCTCAATCTCTTCATTTACAAGTGTGGGCATATTGTTTAGTGGACGGTCTAAACTCTTATAGCCGCCCACAAATTGGGGTGCAATGGTAATGATCACTTGATCGACTAGGTCTTCCGATAAAAAACTGCTTATTATCCTCCCCCCACCCTCAACCATCAGATGTCTGACTCCTATCTCTTTAAGCCTGGACAGCATCTCCCGTAGATTTACTTGGATCGCCTTCTCGTCGGTTTGCCGCTCAATCACTGCCCCAGCCTGTTCCAATTCCTTCTGCATTTCGCGGCTCGCCGAGGCCACACAAAAAACGCGCGGACTCCCGTTGAGAAGTCTGGCCGTTAGCGGCAGCCGGAGTTGGCTATCGAGCACCACAGTTTGTGGATTTCTGCCTTCTGCAAGGCGCACGTTCAACTGAGGGTCGTCACTCAAGACCGTTCCTATGCCAACCAGAATGCCATCATGAGCTGCGCGTATTTTGTGAGTCAGTTGTTTGCTTTCAGGGCCGCTGAGCGCCAAGGGTTCCCCGCGGCGCAGGCTAATGCTGCCATCCAGGCTCTGGGCGTAACTTAGGGTAATAGACGGTCTGGTGGAATCGCCGGACCGTTTCAGGCTCTTAGCCATCCAGTCATCGAGTGGCCCCATTTTGGGATGATTGCTTTTTACTAGGAAGGTCCAGCAGATGATTCATTCGCGCCGCTTTCGTCAGCAAATAGCGCGCATTCTCGGGGTTGACCTCGCCCTGCAAAGGGATGCGCTCGATGACTTCAATACCCAGGCGCTGCAACTCCTCGATTTTGTTTGGATTGTTGGTGAGCAGCGAGATTTTTGTCACGCCGAGGTTTTTGAGGATCAGCGCGGCCACGTCATAGTCCCGATCGTCCGCCTGATGACCCAGCGCCAGGTTCGCGTCCACGGTATCCAGGCCTTCGTCCTGAAGATTGTATGCCCGCAGTTTATCGCGCAAGCCGATGCCGCGGCCTTCCTGGCGAAGGTAGACTAGAACGCCCTTGCCCGCTTTCGAGATCATCTCGAGCGATTGCGCCAGCTGCTCCCCGCAATCGCAGCGCATAGAACCAAGTACGTCTCCCGTCAGACATTCCGAATGAACTCGCACGAGAACTTTCTCGTCCGGGGAGAGCTCTCCCATTACTAGTGCCAGATGTTCCTTTTTATCCACACTATTGGAATATAGATGCAGATGGAAATCCCCATGCCGTGTGGGCAGCCGAGCGCTGACTACGCGCTCGAATTCGACGTGATCACTCATGGCGAATCCCAGACATGCTTCATCCTACCATAGCCAGGCTCAGGTTTTAACTGAGCCGTATTGCGAGCGAGCTTCTTTTGCGAGCTGCCTGTCCCGAGTGAGCCGCTTAGCGGCGACGAGAGATGGCAACCCCCCCTGTCCCGAGCTAGGCTCAGGTTTTACCTGAGCCGTATTGCGAGCGAGCTCCTTTTGCGAGCTGCCTGTCCCGAGTGAGCCGCTTAGCGGCGACGAGAGATGGCAACCTTCAGCCGCTTGAGCCTGCCCTGACCCTGACCCCGAACAACGTGAGGGGGAAGGGGAATGGGGTGACGAGGGAATGCTGGAAGCCGACGAAGCAAACCATTAGATGGTGGGGTGACCACTAAGTAAACGCAATCCTTGATTCTAAAGGATCACCTTATGCCCAGTCCGCCCAACGCAAGTCCCATGATTGCAAACAAGATGTCCCGCGCCCGAATGAGCAATCCCAGGCCCAAACCATATGCCGAATCAAAACCTAACGACTGCACCGCGAGCATTTGGCTGGCCTCCAATGCACCCAAGGCGCCGGGTGTTGGCGCCAGCAGCGCTATGCGGCCGGCTGTTACTACCAGCACCAATTGCGCTAGGTCCAATCGCAAGCCGAGGAAATCCAGAGCGAGCCAGAATTCATAAAACAGAGCAACCCAGACCAGGGCAGAGGCCGCCAAACCTTCCACGAAGAGCAGCGGCTTCTCGCGAATCAGCCTGCCCGTCAATTCCTCTGCATTTATTACTCCTTTAACCAAGCTGGCTCGAAATCTCTTTAGCGCACCGCCTAAGGGACGCGCCCCGAACCAGAGCAAAACCAGGTAGGCAACCGGTGTAATGAGCGCTAGTAGGGCGATCAACAGCGGAGTCCGAAGCTCGAAGTCGGAAAGCAGGCCCGCGGCAGTTACAAATGCAATTCCTAAAGCCAGTACTGTGAAATTGCCGAACAATTCGATGGCGCGATCGAGCGCCACCGAAGCCAGCGCCGCGCTGCCCGAGATCTTATGATGCTTTCTCAGCGAAATTACCTGGAGCGGCTCGCCGCCGAAGTTCTGTCCCGGAGTGAAATAACTTACCGCTGAGGCAGCCAGACGATAACCGGATAATGGCAGGTAGGGAATCCGGTAACCCTGGGCCCGCAGGATCAGCCACCAACGCAAGGGGGCGACCAGCAGGATGGCGGTATTCACCATCAGCAATACGATAATTTTCCAGAACTGCAAATTGGATAAAACTCGGACGATATCCGCGAAGGGGACCGAGCGAATACTCCAAAGGAAGACGATGATCCCGACAAAAAGCAATAATATCCATAAGGCGAGAACGAACTGCCTCTTAATTTTCATTTCGCCCGTTGTTCGCCCAGTCGCCTTTGAAGAATGGAATTTTCCGGGGCCCACAAGAATAGCGATCCAGCGCCTAAGTAAACAATGGCCAGGCTGCAAAAAGAAAGCGCAAGTTCTACCATTTGAGGCGGCTGTCTGTGTAAAACAAGTCCAAGGTGGATTAGCAATGCCAGGCTTAGTATGCGTGTCCCGGCGCCCAGGATCAGAGCGGTTGCGAAAAAGAACTCGACGAATAGAGAGGGGGCGCCTATGGCTCCTGAAGATATTCGATAAGCCAATAAAGCAACAATGATTCCGCGTAAAAATAATGGCAGCAACTTCGAAACAGAAGGCAGGACAAGTTGCTTGGGGTTGTTTTCTTTCCCGATAATCAGCCAATCATGGAGAAAGTTGCCGATGAAAGCCACCATGGTGAGTGTTGAAACGAGTATCGTATAAGGAGGAAAAAGAACAGGCGCCAGCAGCGCAGTGCCAACGCCCATCTGCAGCCCGGCCAGCGGCCGGCTAAGCGGGTTCGGCTTCTCGATTACTGGCAGCCCCTGGCGCCGGCGCAACCGGAGTCCGGCAACGTATAAATAACGCGCCGCCCCAACCAGCAGATACCACCACCCTGCCGAGCCATATTGGATCGCCAGCAGGCTGCCCAGCAGCATCCCGCGGCCGTCCAAATCCAAATCGAGCTTTTCACCCAGCCGAGTCACCTGGCCCCAGCGGCGCGCCGCATAGCCATCCAATAAATCTACGAGATTGAAAAGCAAATAGAGCGTAAATGGCATCCACGACGGCCAGCCTGCCGGGCGCGGGGAGAAAAGAAAACCGGCCAGCAGGGATAGCAGCAGCAGTCGAAATAATGAGAGCCAGGTTCCGCTCCCAAAGCCGGGAAGTAATGATTTGCGATTAATGGGGGTGTTTTTCGATAGATCCAAATAAAAGAGGATGGTCTGCCATAGAAAGGCTGAACTCGCAATAATGAGCCAACGAAATGAAGCAAACCCATCCTGTTGCCAAAACAAATAACTATTAACGATTGCCGTCCACCCAATAAATAAAAAAACGGCCCAACGCGCTCTCAGCTTATTCGTTACGGCCGAATTCGAGAGATTGCCCGGAGCCATTCGGCGCATTCTACCATTGCCGAAAGCCGCTGTTCTAGATTATGGGATAATCCTTTTCGCACATAAAAGTTTTGAGGATGTGAAAAATGAGTCGAACAATTGGCACATGGATGAAGCCTCGCGTGGTTTCGATTGGCCCAACCGCCAGTTTGCTGGATGCCGCTAAATTACTCGCCAAAGAAAAGATCGGGACCCTCCCAGTGGTTGATCGCAAGGGGAAATTGGTAGGCATCACCAGCATGCGCAAGGTGGTGCGCTACTTCCTGCCCGATTTCATTAATGTAGTCGAGGATGTTGATTTCGTGCGCGACTTTGGCGCCATCGATATCCCCTCCCCGGTGGATATAAAAAAATCCGCCACAGTCACAGTGGCGGAGATTATGGACGAGCCTGCAAGCGTTGAAGAATCGGCGTCATTGATGCGCGCCCTGGCTTTAATGGTCACCCATGACATTCAGGATGTACCTGTCGTGCGCAATGGAAAACTGGTGGGAATCGCTTCGCGCGTGGATGTCGGTCGCGCCTTCCTCGAAGGTTGGCTTGGTAAAACGAAAAGCAGAAAGAAGAAAAAAGCATGACGGGGTTTGTCGTTTCAGGCTTTATTTTCCTGATTACCTTCGTCGCCATTTTGCGCGAGCGGGTGGACCGGACGATTATTGCCATGGCGGGGGCGGGCGCTATGTTGATCGTCGGTTTGCTGCTTGGGTTTTACTCGCAAGAATCCGCTTTGTTATCCATCGACTTCAATACCCTGGGCTTATTACTGGGCATGATGATCTTGGTCAGCATGCTGTCCGACACTGGCTTCTTCCAATATCTGGCCATTCTTACCGCCAAACGTTCCCAGGGCGATCCGTGGAAGTTGCTGCTCATCCTCGGTGGAATCACCACCGTGTTGTCCATGTTCCTGGACAATGTAACCACTTTGGTGCTTATCGCCCCGGTTTCGATCTTGATCGCCGAAATCCTGGGAATATCACCCATCCCCTTTCTGATTTCCGAAGCCTTGCTTTCCAACACGGGAGGTGTTGCAACCCTTGTCGGTGACCCGCCCAATATCATGATCGGCTCAGCCGCCAACTTCAGCTTCAATGACTTTCTAATCCGGCTGGCGCCCATCGTCGCGGTGGCCTGGATCGCCGCCGTCCTTCTTTTACGCTGGCTGTTTCGCCGCGAACTTTCGCAAAAATCCACTCAGGTGGCGGCCCTTGAGCACTTGGACGAAAAAGAGGCTCTCCATGATCGCAAATCGTTCAAGCGCATTTTGGTGGTTTTAGGCGCGGTGATTCTGTTTTTCTTCCTGCACACCTTGGTTCATTTGTCCCCGGCGGTCATTGCGCTTTTGGGTGCTGCCGCCGCTCTGCTTTGGGTCCAGCCCGATGTGGAGAAGGTTCTCAAGGAAGTGGAATGGGGTGTGCTTCTGTTCTTTGGGGCGCTTTTCGTTTTAGTGGGCGGCATCGAAGCTTCAGGACTGCTGGGGCAATTGGCCACCGGTTTGACTGGACTTGCCCAGTCGAACCTGATGTTATCGGGGGTTGCGCTTATCTGGGGGGCGGCCGCGCTATCCGCAGTCGTCGACAACATCCCATTGACTATTGTGATGATCCCGATTATTCAAAGCCTGGGCGCCTTGGGCGTGGATATCACCCCGCTTTGGTGGGCACTGGCGCTGGGCGCTGGCTTCGGAGGAAATGGCACTCCGATTGGGTCAACGGCTAATGTGATCGCGGTAAAACTCAGCGAACGCACCCGCAATCCCATTACCACCCAACTTTGGCTGCGCACCGGTTTGCCGGTGATGCTCGTGGTTTGCTTGATCGCAACTGTGCTCTACATTCTTACATTCCAGTTCATGTAAAGTGGCGTAACTTTTGGCTAACTATAGGTTTAATAGTACACAAGCAGAAGTTCGTGTTGTCCGGGAGTTCGCCCCCGGACAACGGCAACAAAAGAGACTGCGGAATTCGGCAGTCTCTTTCTTTAATCCGTCATTGCGAGGAGGCGCTTAGCGACGCTTTAGCGGAGCTGCCGACACGTTCGTTTCGCTCAGTGTAAACTCCGCAATCTCTAATACGGCAAAAGGAGCGTCTTTATTGATCTTGCAAATACACACGAGGTACCCGCGTGTTGATATTCGTCAAAACCTCGTAGGGAATTGTTCCCGCCCATTCCGCTAACTCTTCCACGCTTATTCTCTCTTTGCCGTTTTCGCCGACCAAAATTACTTCGTCTTCGTTGAATGCCGAATCCTGCTCGATATTCACCATAAACTGATCCATGCAAATGGAACCTACGACAGGATACCTTTTGCCATGAATAAGCACTTGGGCCTTGCCGCTCATCGATCGAAAATATCCATCCCCATATCCCACGGGAATGGTGACCACTCTGACGGGATGGTCGCTTTGCCAATTCGAACCGTAGCTTACCGGATGATCCGGTCTCACCACCTTGAAATATACGACGCGTGAAGTCCAGGTGATGGCGGGTTCCACCGCAATGGTTCGCTGCACATCGGCCGAGGGATACACGCCGTAGAGCAGAATACCGGGACGCACGATATCCATCCAAGACTCGGGCAATTGCAGAATAGCTCCCGAGTTCGCCATGTGGCGCAAGGGCGTGGGCAGACTCCGCTTTTCGTAGAAGCGCAAGACTTCTTGGAAGCGTTCCAATTGTAATTTTGCCGATCTCAGATCTTTCGCATCCGCGTTGGCAAAATGGGAAAAGATGCCTTCGATTTCAACGTGTTTGCACTTTAAAGTTGATTCCAGCAATTCTTCCGCGCTGTAGTAATGGACCCCGATACGCTCCATGCCCGTATCGATCTTGAGATGCACGCGGGCGCGCACCTTCGAGGATGCGGCCGCCTCCTCGACTTGCTCCAGTTTCTGCTGGGATGACACCGTAAGCGCCAAGTCGTGCTGAAGGAAGAGCGGCGTCTGGCTGCCAAGGATGCCGCCCAGCACCAGGATCGGGGTCGTGACTCCGGCTTCACGCAACAAGATGCCTTCTTCCAAATAGGCGACACCGATCATTCTGGCGCCGATCTCCTGCATGTGCTGCCCAACGCGCACCAGGCCGTGACCATAGGCATTCGCCTTGAGGATCGGCATCACCATCGCCTCGCCGACCGCGCCTTGAATGGTCTTGTAGTTCTGGGTGAGCTTGTCCAGGTCCACCAGCACATGCGTGGGCCGCAGCGCGACCCGTGTGCTGATGGTGGGATGATTGCTAATAGCCATTCGCGTATTCTATCCCTTCGTTTTTGTCATCCCGAGC
>CAYJMC010000050.1:10453-13364 GCA_964371335.1 uncultured Anaerolineaceae bacterium | reverse complement strand
AAATCACGCACATTGAGTTGCAAGCGGCTGCGGCCGTTGAATTCATTGGCTTCGAAGCGATAAAGCAGATCAACCGCCTTGGGCATGGCTTGCGCCCAATGGCCTTGCCGAAAGGCGATGGCATCGTAGGTGATCCAGCCATCGCTTACGACCAGTTTGAGATGCCTGCCCTCTTGCCCCACGGTGCGCGCCTCGCGCACCTGCAGGCCGCGGCTGACCAGGCAGACCTGGGGGTTTCCGTAGCCGGTAGGCTCCATCAGTTCGATTTGGTTAAGCAGGTCAGCTTTCAATTCCGACAGTGGGATTTCAGCATCGGCGATCAAAGTGGGGCGGAGAACGAGACCGCTGAGCTTCTCTTGTGCGTAGGCGTTCAATCGGTCCATGACTTCGGGCAGGCGTTCGTTGCGCACGGTGAAACCAGCCGCGGCGGCGTGGCCGCCGAAGTTCTCGAATAGATCGGCGCAGCTTTCCAGGGCTTGGGTGATGTGGAATTCTGGAATGCTGCGGCAGGAAGCCCGCGTGGTCTGCTCCCCGCGCTGCCCAACAATGGATGGTCGATAGAACTTTTCCGTGAGGCGGGAGGCCACTAAGCCCACAACTCCCGGGTTGTATTCCGGATGAAGGGCGAAGAGCAACAATGCATCATCACCCGCGGCGGTGACAATTTCCTCTGCCGATGCAGTCATCTCAGTTGTAAGGTCCTGGCGAGTCCGGTTCTGGTTATCAAGATCTTGAGCGAGCTTACCGGCTTCGAAAACATCGTCCGTCATCAGGAGCAGCAAGGCACGCTTGGCGGTTTCCAGGCGGCCGGCGGCATTCAGCCGCGGCCCCAACATGAAGCCAATGTCGCCTGCGCGCACGTTAGCCGCCTTGAGACCCGAGATGCTAATTAAAGAAAACAACCCCTGCCGCTTCGGTTGGCGAATCTGGGCCAGACCTTCGCGCACCATCCAGCGATTTTCCCCGGTTAGCGGCACCATGTCGGCGACCGTGCCCAGGGCAACCAGATCCAGGAAGCGGGCGCTTTGGTCTTCGCCGAGGCGGAGTTTCTTTTCGAGGGCGTGCGCCAGCTTGAATGCGGTGCCCACACCCGCAAGTTGTTTTTCGGGATACTCGTCCCCGTCTTGCTTTGTATTGATGATGGCGACTGCATCCGGCAGCTCGGTTCCTGGGGTGTGGTGATCAGTGATGATCAAGTCCAGCCCCAGGCGGCGCGCTTCTTCGGCTTCTTTGAGCGAGCGAATGCCGCAGTCTACACTGATGACGATCGCGGCGCCTTCATCCTTCAGTTGCCGTAAAGCGCCTATATTGAGGCCGTAGCCTTCTTCGAAGCGATCAGGAATGTAGGCAAGCGCATGTCCGCCGAGCGCTAGAAGGCACTGGCACAATAGCGCCGTGGCGGTGACTCCGTCACAATCGTAGTCTCCATAAACTACGATGTTTTCCTCATGGGCAATCGCGTAAGCCAGTCGGTCGACAGCCGCACCCAAACCCTTGATTTTTTCGGAATGGACAGGATCGACTGGTAGGGCAGCTAGAAAACGGTTGGATTCCTCCGAGGTGCCAAAGCCACGATTGAAGAGCACCTGGCGCAGGAAAGGTGGGTATCCCGCAAGGTTTTTATCGGCTTCCGCCGTAATGGGAGGGGAAATCTGCCAATGTTTTTCGAGAATGTTCATAATAAGTAAGGTAATCATAACGCGGATGAGTAAAAGAAAAACCTTGCGAAGGTTGGACTTGTAGCAAACTTGATTTCAAGTCCAACCCGTTCGCTCCGCTCAGGGCAGGCTCTTCGCAAGGTTAGTGAAAGATTGAATTAGTGACCACTACGCGGGGAGATTGCTTCGTCGGGCGCGAGCGCCCTCCTCGCAACTGCGGGAAACGCAGTTTCCCTTGGTTTCGTTGACGCTGACAATATTCACTGCTATCATCCTCGAAATATGGGCGAGCGAATGGTTGGCTGGATGCGCAAGGCCTATGCCTGGACTTTGCGAATGCTTCGTTGGCTCACGCCCGGCCTGGGGGTCAAACGTTGGATTCTGCTTATCCTCTTCGGTGCCTTTCTCATTGGCGTCGGTGGCGCAATCCTGGTGTTGGATGTCTATCGTCAGGCACCCGACACCTGGTGGTTGCCTGCACTTTCCTGGCTTTCCCTTCGGTTTTTAGATAGAACTTTGCGCGCAATAATTTTCGGTGGCCTCGGGCTGGGCACCTTGATCTATGGCGTGTTGGGTATGAACCGCAGCCTGCTCTCGCCGTTTTTGCGTCCGGGCCGTCCCGTGGTTGACACACTGGCCGACCACCGCAAACGAGGTCGCGGCCCGCGCGTCGTCGTCATCGGGGGCGGGCACGGCATGGCAACCTTATTGCGCGGGCTTAAAGAACATACTTACAACCTGACTGCCATTGTTACCGTTGCTGATGACGGCGGTTCATCCGGCCGTCTGCGCAGCGACCTGGGCGTGCTGCCGCCCGGAGACATCCGCAATTGTCTGGCGGCGTTGTCGAACGACGAAACCCTGATCACGCAATTATTCCAATATCGTTTTTCCGGCAGTGGAAATGGGCTCGAAGGCCATTCCTTCGGAAACTTATTTATCAGCGCCCTTAGCGAGATCACCGGCAGCTTCGAAGAAGCAGTCGCCGAATCCGGACGGGTGCTTTCGGTGCATGGGCAGGTGCTGCCGGCAACCCTTCACGACGTGCGCCTGGTGGCCGACCTGGCGGTGCCGATGGCGGACACGCAGGTGCGAGTGCGCGGCGAAAGCCAAATTCCAGTGATGACCGGTGCGGTGCGCCACGTATGGCTGGAACCCAACGCGCCGCCTGCGTACCCGGATGCAGTGAACGCTTTGTTGAACGCCGATCTGATTGTGTTGGGTCCTGGCAGCCTGTACACGAGCATCCTGCC
>CAYJMC010000050.1:0-10353 GCA_964371335.1 uncultured Anaerolineaceae bacterium | reverse complement strand
GGGTTGGAAGAGAAGTATGCGTTGTACCGCGCCAGCGTAGCCGACCCAGATCGCCCGGGTCACCACGAATCGGCCAAGCTTGCCCAACTATTGATCGACCTTTTACAGGAACGCACCGGGCCCCTGACTAACAGAGACAACTAGGAAGCCATGTTCAACAAAAAAACTATTCGCGACCTTTCCCCGCGTGGCAAGCGAGTCTTGGTGCGCGTGGATTTCAACGTGCCCATTGAAGATGGTGTGGTGCAAGACGACACGCGCATTCGCGCCGCGCGGCCCACCATCCAGTATTTGCTGGATGCCGGGGCGGCGATTGTCCTGTGCTCGCACCTGGGGCGGCCAAAGGACAAGCCCGATCCCAAATATTCCCTTCGACCAGTGGCTGATCATCTGGGGAGGCTGATCAAGGCCCCGGTGAAGTTCGTGGAAGAATGTATCGGTCCCAAAGCGGAGGCGGCAGCTAAGGTGTTGAGGCCCGGCGAAATTCTGCTTCTCGAGAACACGCGCTTCTATCCTGGCGAGACGAAGAATGACCCCGAGATGTCCAAGGCGCTGGCTAGGCTGGCAGATTTCTACGTGAATGACGCCTTCGGCTCCGCGCATCGCGCTCACGCCTCGACTGAAGGCGTGGCGCATTACCTGCCTGCGGTGGCTGGCTTCTTGATGGAAAAGGAAATCCGCTACCTTGGCCAAATGCTGGCTGATCCTAAGCGTCCGTTTGTCGCTATTCTGGGCGGCGCTAAAGTCAGCGACAAAATCGAAGTGATTCGCAACCTACTGGCCAAGGCGGACACCGTGCTCATTGGTGGAGGGATGGCGAACACTTTTTTCAAGGCCCAGGGCAAGGATATGGCCGATTCGCTGGTGGAGGCGGACGCCGTGGATACCGCGAAATCTCTCCAAAGCGAAGGGAAGGGCAAGTTACACCTTCCTACCGATTTCGTAATTGCCGATGGGTTTGCAGCCGCTGCTAAACACAAAACTATTGCTGTGGGCGACGTTCCCGCGGGATGGCGCGTGATGGATATTGGTCCGGAAACCGTAAAAGCTTTCAGCGACCTGGTAGCGGTTGCGGGCACCGTAGTGTGGAATGGCCCCATGGGCGTCTTCGAGATGGAGCCGTTTGCCAAGGGAACTTTTGCCCTGGCCAAAGCGGTCGCCGAATCTAAAGCGGATAGCATCGTGGGCGGCGGTGACTCAGTCTCCGCGCTGCAACAATCCGGATTGGCGGATAAGATCACGCACATCTCCACGGGCGGCGGCGCATCGCTGGAGATGCTCGAAGGCAAGTTGCTGCCCGGACTGGCCGCCCTGCAGGACAAATAACAATGGCACGCACTCCACTAGTAGCCGGTAACTGGAAGATGAATAAAACCGCGGCCGAGGCTTTGCGCCTGGTCGAGGAAATGTCAGCTGCTTTGATGGCTATCAAAGGCGTGGAAAAGGTACTCTGCCCCCCAGCATCCAGCCTGATGCCTTTGCAGGCAGTGTTGGATGGCACCGGCATCGGCCTGGGGGCCCAAAACCTCTATTGGGAGAAAGAAGGCGCTTACACCGGCGAACTATCGGCAGCCATGGTGGCTGAATTCTGCCAATATGTCATCCTGGGTCATTCCGAGCGGAGAACGCTGTTCCACGAAACCGATCTTGACGTACACAAAAAGGTATCGGCCGCTCTTTCTAGTGGTCTGCGGCCCATTCTCTGTGTGGGTGAGACTCTGGAACAAAACGAAGCCGGCCGAGCCGCAGAAGTCGTCTCCAGCCAACTGCGCGCAGCCCTTGAAGGCCTACAGATTAACTCAGCCTTGGCGCTGGTGATTGCCTATGAACCTGTTTGGGCCATCGGGACTGGAAAGGCAGCGACTCCTGAGAATACCAATGCCTTATTGCGCAATGTGGTGCGGCCAACCCTCGCCGGCTTACTCAGCGATGAGATCGCCCAAGGACTCCGTGTGCTGTATGGAGGTTCGGTGAACGCTGCCAATGCAGCACCCTTCTTCGCCCAGCCAGAGATCGATGGCGCTCTGGTGGGCGGCGCCAGCCTGAAGGCGAAAGAATTCGTGGAAATTGCACGGGCGGCGAGGCTGGCAAGCTAGGAGCTGAGATGGCGCTTGAATTCGAAGTATCGACCTTTATTCCTCGCCCGCCGCAGGAGGTCTACGATGCCTGGCTGGATTCGAAGGCGCACTCGAAAATGACCGGCGCCAAAGCCAAGGTGAGCGCCAAAGTTGGTGAAAAATTCGAAGCCTGGGATGGTTACATTCAGGGGAGGAATCTAAAATTGGAACCCGGCAAACTTATCGTCCAGGCATGGCGCACATCTGAGTTCGCCGATGATGAGGAGGATTCACAAATCGAAGTGATTTTCAAGCCGGCCAAGGAAGGCACAAAACTTATTTTGCGCCACACCAACTTGCCCCCCCACGGTGAAATTTATCGACAGGGGTGGGTGGATAGTTATTTTGACCCGATGAAAGAGTATTTTGGTTCAAAATGAAACGGCTCCGAAAGGAGCCGTTTATTCTGTTAGTTCGCCTTTGACAACAATTCCTCGCTGAAGACCTGAAAGCTATTGCCGCCCCTTTCCTTGACGTGGTACATGGCTTTGTCGGCGTTTCGCAGCAACGCATCGACATTTGCGGACGATGGACCACTGAGCGCAATGCCGATGCTGGCTGTGGTGTGCGCGTCCTTTTCGTTACCAAGTTCGTAAGGTTGGATCAAAGCCTCGCGGATACGTGAGGCAATGATCGCCGCGCTACTTTCGTCCTTCACGCCGTCCAGTAATATGGCAAATTCGTCTCCTCCGAGACGCGCCAGCAAGTCCCCGGGTCGGATGCTCGTTTCCAATCTGCGCGCGAAATTAATCAGCAGCTCATCGCCCACATGATGGCCATAACGATCGTTGAATGATTTCAACCCATCCAAGTCAATAAAAAGAATAGCAAACCGGTAATCAGGTTCCGTCTTGCCTCGCATGTTGGCGCGTTGCAGGGAATCGATGAAGTAGGCCCGGTTGGGTACCTGGGTTAGCACATCGTGGAAAGCGTGGTGTTGCAGCATGTCTTGCGTGTGCTTGCGCGCGGTGATATCGTGCAGCACACACACCCAGCCCTTCTGTACCGATTTGAGCGGCGCGGCGTTCAGATCGAAATGCCCCTCTTTGATCCTGATTTCCGTGTTGAAGCTGTTTTCACCGAGGAAGTTGGCTTCGAGCCCTTGCAGAACTTCCTTTTGCAGATCGGTCTCAGACAAGAGCGTAATTAAATTCGGCTTTCTGGTTTCTCCCCTCGCACCTAATAGTCTTTCTGCAGCCGGATTGCTGCGCTTGATATCCAGTGCGGGATTAAGCACCAAAACCGGGTCAGGCGTGCTCTGCAGCATGGCGTCCAGGAGCGCATGTTGCTCCACCAGTTCTGCCTGGAAACTGCGTTTGCTGGTGATGTTGCAAAACATGATTTCCGTGCCAAGGATGGAACCATCCTTGTCTTTGCTAACCACTCCGGAACACATGGCAAACACCGGCTGCCCTTCTCGGTTGTGGAGAGCCATTTCGCGTTCGCGCACGAAGCCGGTGTTTTTTATGTCTTTGAAAAGGCGCTGTGCTTCTGATGTGTTGTTCCACATATAGTCGGGGAAGGGATGGTCCAATACTTCCGTTTTGTTCTTTAATCCCATCATCTGCAGGAAGTAAGGATTCGCGTAGATGATATTGTCCTCAGCATCGGTATAGACCACGCCGTCGTGGGCATTGTTATGGAAATTCAGGTCTCCCATGGCGCGTTCCAGGAAATTTTTTTCCATTACGACCCTTGTGTACTTCTTTTCCAGGCGCGCTAGTTTAGAACGAAGGTTCTTTGTTTCGGAGCTAGATGAAAAGGATTTACGCCTTCTCTTTTTTACAGGTACCATAAGATCTTGTAGGCTGTCTGAGCAGTTTACACTAACAAAGAAGCAATGAATCAGCCCTTTGACTAACAGAATTGCTAGAAAAAAATTATCCTGTGCCGAATTGACGATCGCCGGCATCTCCGAGCCCGGGAACGATGTAGCCAATGTCGTTGAGGTGGTCGTCTATGGCGCCCAGATAGATAGGCACATCGGGATGAGCCCTGCTCAAGTGTTCGATGCCTTCGGGCGCGCCGATGATGCCGACGTACTTGATCTTCTTCACGCCCCAATCCTTGAGGATAGTCACCGTGGCAACTGCCGAGCCGCCAGTTGCCAGCATCGGGTCTAGGACCAGACAAACGCCAACTGTGGGTAAGGTGGGCAGCTTGTTGTAATACTGCACGGGCTGCAAAGTCTTCTCGTCGCGGTAAAGGCCAATGTGCCAAACCTGTGCATCGGGCAGCAGGTCCCAAACCCCATCTACCATGCCAAGGCCGGCGCGCAGGATAGGCACCAAACCAATATTCTCTTTAGTGGCCACGCCCTTAGCGATGCCCATTGGGGTGTGGGCCTCCTTGGGCTCAGTCAATAAATCCGCGGTCGCCTCGTAAGTAAGCAGGGCGCTGATTTCGCGTACCAGCTCGCGGAATTTACGGGGCTCTGTATTTTTATCGCGCAGGATGGTCAATTTATGCAGGACCAGTGGATGAGAGGAGGCGTGGACTTGGGACATGGATTTTCCTGGAGAATTGGGACATTATAGTTCAGCCGGTCTCATGGAATAAAAGTTTTTGCAGCGAGACTTCGTTACAGAGACTTCCCGCTGAGTCGGTATTACAGGGTAAGACTTAGGTCCGCTCGAAAAAAGACAAGTGGAAACGAGGATAAAAAACCGCTCATGTATAATCATTTTGGTGTCCGCTTCCAAGAATCGCATTATGAATCCGTTGCCCAGGGCAGAAGATAAATTTGAGCCAGCCCTGCGCCCGCGCACGCTGGAGGAATTAATCGGCCAGGAGAAAGTGAAACAAAATCTGGCCATTTTGGTAGCCGCAGCTCGCCAACGCGGGGAACCGCTTGATCATGTATTGTTCTACGGGCCGCCCGGATTAGGCAAAACGACGCTGGCGCACATCCTTGCCAACGAGATGGGCGTGAACATCAAAGTCACCTCCGGCCCGGCTATCGAACGCCAGGGCGATCTGGCTGCTATTCTCAGCAACCTCAATCAGGGGGATGTGTTGTTCGTCGACGAGATTCATCGCCTGGGCAAAGCGGTGGAAGAAGTCTTGTATCCCGCCATGGAAGATTTCGCCCTCGACATCGTCATCGGCAAAGGTCCTTCGGCGCGTGCCCTTCGACTTAAATTGCCGCGCTTTACAGTAATTGGCGCTACGACACGTCTGGCATTGCTAACCTCGCCGCTACGTGCTCGCTTTGGGGCTACGTTCCGCCTTGATTACTACGAGCCCGCCGATATGCTCGCCATTCTTGAACGCGCTGCGGGCCATCTGGGGACGCAAGCTGCCAACGGCAGCCTGGAGATCATCGCCAAACGTACGCGGGGCACGCCCCGCGTGGCTTTGCGTTTGCTTCGCCGCGTACGCGATTACTCCGATGTACGTGGAACTGGCGTCATCACGAAAGAGATGGCGGATCAAGCCCTGGATTTGCTCGAAGTGGACGAACTTGGATTGGACGAACTGGACCGCCGTGTGCTGCGCGCAATCATCGAAAAGTACGGTGGCGGACCGGTGGGTTTGAATACAATTGCCGCATCGGTGAGTGAAGAAGCGGATACCATCATGGATGTGGTCGAGCCTTACTTGATGCAGCTCGGCTTCCTGGAGCGCCGCTCGCAGGGCCGCTTGGCTACGCCTCAAGCCTGCGCACACTTGGGACTGCCTTATCCCGGTGAAAGCCTGGCGCCTACTTTGTTCTAGCCATGCCCGATTTCGGTCGCATCCTTATTGCGCTTGGCATAGTTCTCCTGCTTGTTGGCGGGCTCTTCGTCTTGTTGCCCCGCGTTGGAATTAATCTCGGTCGTTTGCCCGGCGACCTGCGTTTCGATACCGGGCAAACAACTTGCCTCATCCCCATCGCCACCAGTATCTTGCTTTCACTACTACTCACCATTGTTTTGAATTTAATTGGTCGTTTCTTTCGTTAGCATTCGTCCTTGAAAACCTCCGATTTCGATTACGACCTGCCCTCTGAGCTCATCGCCCAGGAACCCATCGAACCGCGCGACGCCTCCAGATTGCTGGTGCTGGATCGCAAAAACGGGTCCAGGCGGCACCTTGTCTTCCGCGATTTGCCGGATTATCTGAAAGCAGGCGACCTACTGGTGGTCAATCGCAGCCGCGTGGTGCCTGCCCGCCTGTTCGCAAAAAAAGTTCCTGGTGGAGGCAAAGTTGAGTTGCTTTTGCTGGAACGAATGGATCGAAATGTGTGGAAGGTTCTTGTCGGCGGCAAAGGCATGCAAGTGGGGGCGCAGGTACAACTGGAGAATGGAGTGGGTGGCGAAATCATTGCAGATCTCGGTGGCCCTCAGCGTGTGGTTGCATTTGAGCGCAACATTGAATCCGACTTGCAGTCTTTTGGCCACGTACCGCTACCTCCATATATTCACACAACCCTTGCGGATCCTGAACGTTATCAAACGGTATACGCCCGGGAATCTGGTTCCTCTGCGGCGCCGACAGCTGGCTTGCACTTCACCCCAAGTTTGCTCAGTCTCCTCAAAAAGGAGGGAATCGGGATCGCCGAAGTGACTTTACACATCGGGTTGGATACCTTTGCACCCGTGAATGAAGAAGATCCCAGCAAACACAAAATCCACAGTGAATGGTGCCAAATATCGGTCGAGGCAGCCGAGGCAGTGAACAAAACCAAGCGGTCTGGTGGCAGAGTGGTTGCCGTGGGTACCACCTCGGTGCGCGTGCTGGAGACGGCCGCCCGGCTGGCCGTAGGCAGTAAAGCCGTCATGCCCTTTGAGGGGCGAACTGAACTGTTTATCTTGCCTGGATTTGAATTCAAGGTCGTCGATATTTTGCTGACCAACTTTCATTTACCCCATTCGACATTATTAATGTTGGTTTGCGCCTTTGCTGGCCGCGACTTGATCCTGGAAAGCTACCGCGAAGCGATAACAAAGCATTATCGCTTTTACTCTTTTGGGGATGCAATGCTTATTTTGTGAGCGGAATTAGCTGAATATAGTCAGGAACGCGTCCACCACCGAAGGATCGAACTGGGTTCCGGCGCAACTTTGGATCTCGGCAAGCGCTGCCTGATGGCTGCGGGCTTTGCGATAGACGCGCTCATCGGTCATGGCCACGTATGCATCCGCCACGCTGATGATCCGTGCGATCCTGGGGATAGCGTCGGCACGTAGGCCATCCGGGTATCCACTGCCATCGAACCGCTCTTGGTGGGCGCGAATGATTGGGGCCACGGCGGCCAGATTCTTGACCCTTTCGACAATCCGGGCGCCAATCTCCGGATGCTGGCGCATAATCTCCATTTCGTGGTTTTCGAGAGAGCTGGGTTTGCGCAGTATGTCATCAGGCACACCGATCTTGCCGATGTCGTGCAACAGCGCTCCCCAGCGGATATCTTCCAATTCTTCGTCTTCGCAGCCCAAAGCCTGCCCGATCTTCACCGCCAGGTCAGCCAGCCGCTGGCTGTGGCCGCTGGTGTAGCTGTCGCGCAGGTCAATGGCGCTGGCCAGCGCGCTGACCGTCTGCACGTAAGCGTCCTCCGCCTCCTCGAGCAGGCGCGCGGTTTCCAAGGCGATGCCGGCATGGATGGCGAAGGAAGACACCAACTGAGCATCGGCCGCGCTGAATTGTTTGGTTTCATAGCCGTCCACGGTAAGCACGCCTATGCATTCACCACGGACTATTAACGGAGCCCCTATCCAGGATTTGACGTCGGAGACACCTGGTGCCTGCAGCCAATCCGGGTGATTGGCGATATCTTCATACAATACCGTTCGGTGCTCATAAAGCATGGGGTGAGCCAGCTTATCGTCTTTGATGGGCAATTCGTACCCAATGATTGATGGGTCAAGGGTTCCGGCGACCGCGCGGATGCTTAGGCTGTCCTCTTTGAGGATCTGGACGGATGCGCTATCGAAAGGCACCACCCGCTTGAGTTGATCCAGGATTAAGTCAAGCACCCGCGAGCTATCGGTTGCGCCTCCCAGGATGGCGGCAACTTCGCGCAGGGTCTCCGACTGCTCACGTTGCTTCTGTTCCGATTCAAATAGGCGCAATTTCTCGATGGCGGTGCCCAGTTGCCCTGCGATTGTGCTGAGCAGACGCATGTCTGCATCGGTGAACGCATCCAGTTGAGCGCTCTCGGCGTTGATTACGCCCAACACCCGGTTCCCATTCCCCAGGATGGGCACACAGAGTTCTGAGCGCATGGTCGGATTCACCAGGAAATAATTAGGCTCATTGCGCACGTCAGGGACTCGCCAGGGTTTCCCGGTGGCGGCCACATGCCCGGCGATGCCCTGCGAGACAGCGAATTTGCGTCCGTGCAACTCGCCGTTTACGCCGCGATAATTGCGATTAACCGTCAGGAATTGGCCATCCTCACCTAGTATCAGGAAACCGAACTGGTCCGGATAGATGCTGGCGCCGATGATTTCGGTAGCACGCTCAAGCAGGTCGTCTTCGCTCTGGGCGTTTACAGCCGCATGCGTAATGGCGTGCAAGACGGTAAGCTCTTGTAGTTGGCGTCGCGTCGAATCGAAAAGGTTGATGCCTTCCAGCGCGACCGAAATTTGTTCGCACAGCGTTGTTAGGGCAGCCACTTCATACTTGTCGAAAGCGTTCAGGTCGTTGCTCTCGATATTGAGCAGCGCCACGACACGTTTGTAGATCTTGATCGGGATAATCAACTCTGAGTTGATCATCTCGTGGCCGGGAACCAATATATAGTTCGGCTGTTCGTGGACATTGTTGGCCACAACCGGCTCCCCAGTCTTGGCGGCAATATCCAACAGGCCAACGCCGAACGGCTGGCGGTAACCCTCCTTGGAAACTAGCGGCGCGAAGGTGCCGCTCACAGCCTCGACTACATATTCGCGGCTTTCTTCGTCGACGCGCGAGATGTCGGTCGAAACGTAGTCCATTTCTTTGTTCAGACGCTCAACGACTGCTTTAAACAACCGGTCCCGGTCTAGTACCCCGCTCATTTCGCCCGCCAGCTTATTGAGAATGCCAAGTTGCCTGGCTCGCTGACGCTCGGCGGTCGCATTCCGCAACCGCTCGATGCCGCTGGCCAATTGTCCGGCTAGCGTGAGAAGCAGGCGCTCGTCTTTCTCGCTGAAGTGATTCAGCCGCTTGCTTTCGGCGTTCGCCACACCGATTACGCGGTCACCAATCTTCAGCGGCACACAGAGTTCAGAAAGCGATTCGACATCGTAGTTTAAATAGTTTGCTTCTTTGCGCGTATCGCCCACCCTCAGCGATACCCCTAACGATGCAACCTGGCCGGTAACGCCGCGGCCCAGGGGGATGGTTAGGGTCTGCCGCAATTTCCCGGATTTGTAAGACGGATGTTCATGCAATTCGGCGTTGTCTTTTTCCAGGAGCAATATGCCAAAATTGTCCGTATAGAAATTCTCGTGGATCAATTGGGTGGCTTTGGCAATCAATTCATCTTCGTTGGTGGCTTCGGTGGCCGCCACGGACACCTGGTGCAGCAGCGTGAGCTCTTGCAGTTGGCGCCGGGTGGCCTCGAATAACTTAGCGTTTTCGATGGCTACAGCAGCCTGCTGGCACAGGGTCTGCGCCAAATATATTTCGCGGTCACTGAAATCGCGCGGGCCACGTGTATCCTGTAATTCCACCAGACCCGTGGTCTTGCTCTGGGCGAACAATGGCAAGAGCAGCAGGCTGGTAATGCCTGTCTTCTTGAATGCCCGCTTTTCTTTCTCCGGGAGCAGCGGGTCGTCTGAGCGTTTTTGTATAGGCCGGGTCTGCTCAACGACTTGAGTCAACCCCAAACTCTCGGCCAGCGAGCTTGGCTTATATCCTCGTGGCAACTTGGGGGCCCTGGGATTAACGAATGTGGTGTGGGCTTTGATGCCCCCTGGATTAGACCGCCAATCCGCCAAGATGCAAACTTGCACGTCCAGCAGGTTGGCGAATTGCTGCGCCACGACTTGCAATACTTTGTCCAACTCCAGGCTGGACACAATACTGGCGCCGGCCAAGGCCAGAGCAGCCAGATCCTCGGTATGGTTGATTTCAGCGCCGCTGGCGTCCAGCCGCGCATCATTCTCTCTCGTTAAATCCTTGGACTTGAGAGATTTTTGCCCCTTGAAGGAGGCTAATAGCATGTTCAGATTAGCACCAAATAGAAAACGGCTCCCGGTCCTGTAAGGCGCGCTTAGGCCAAAGCCTGCGTGGGCTGGATGAGGCCGCTGAGGTGGCGGATGAACTG
>CAYJMC010000049.1:0-13763 GCA_964371335.1 uncultured Anaerolineaceae bacterium | reverse complement strand
AGGTCTGGATTTTTGCGTGGTCTTTTTGGGTGTTTTCGTAGGCATCACCTCGGATTACGATGTGTGATTTGGATTGGTATTAGGAAGGATAACGCGGATAACGCTGATTTAAAATGCAGGGTGCGTTCGTTTCGCTCAGGGAAGGCTCCTTGGCTCGCTCGGAACAGGCGCCTGCTGCGCAGGTTCGTAATGATGGGCGGGGAAACCCCGCCCTACTGTTGTTGAAGCGAGTGAAGAGAGCATTGTGTAATTAATACATGAAAATGAGGTAAGCATTGGGATTGTATAAGTTTGTCAAGGCTTTTTTAGACTCCCTCATCAAGAGTGACCCGCTATAATTTCCCCCGATGGTTTCCCAACCTGTTTCCCAAACCCCGTTTGAATTGAGCCCACCAACCTTCCTCGTTAAAGCGGCGACGGCATTGGCATCCGCTGCGGCTATAACACTCGTTGCAGGGTTGGCTTTTTCGCTGGGTTTCCAGATGATGTATTTTGGTCGCATTATGCCTGGAGTAAGGATGGCTGGAGTTGATCTGAGCAGAGTGAACCGCAATGAAGCCGTGGCACTGCTCAGCCAGCAGCTCACCTATCCACTGACCGGGCGTGTGACGCTCAGCTATGAGGATCGTAGGTGGACATACACGCCGGCCGAACTGGGCCTGCACCTCGATGCTGAGGCTTCTGCAAACGCAGCTTATTCGTTCGGCCGCAGTTTGTGGCCATGGGAAAACATCTCGGAAAAAATACAATCCCTTCAGGGTGGAACGACCCTTTCCCCGCGACTCATATTCAACGGGCAAGAAGTCCATGCGGCATTGCAACGCGTTGCGGCCGAACTCAACCAGCCCACCATTGAAGCAGTGCTATCCGTTAACGGCTTGGACGTTCAGGTGACACCGGGACAAGTGGGTCTAACCCTAGACACAGAAAAGACTGCTGCCTGGCTGGCGTCGCAATTGCTGCCGATGCAAGACGTCGAGGTTCCTTTAGCTGTGGTCGAACAACCGCCGCGCATCTTAGATGCCAGCGCTCAAGCAGCCGTTGCCCAAAGCATTCTTAGCCAGCCCCTATTGATTACCCCGGGCGGCAATTACGAAGGCAACCCGGAACCCTGGGCGATTGAACCCGAAACACTAGCAGGCATGCTGAGTGTGGAGCGCGTGGACTCAGAAACGGGCGCAGACTATCAAATCGGCTTGAATTCCCAACAATTGGGCGCCTTTTTAGCCAGCCTCGCCCCAGAAGTGGCTGCCGAACCAAGGAACGCCCGTTTCATCTTCAACGATGAAACCAGTCAGCTTGAGGTTTATAAACCGGCAGTCATTGGTCGCACGCTGAATTTACAGGCGAGCATCGAGCACATCAACGCACAAGTGGGCCAGGGCGCGCACCAAATAGACCTGCAATATGATTACACCAATCCCGAAATCGGCGACCAGGTAACGGCTGCGGAATTGGGGATCACGGAACTGGTCGAAGAACAAACCACATATTTCTACGGTTCCAGCGCACCTCGCATCCAGAATATCGCTACCGCGGCCGAACGTTTTCATGGATTGCTCGTCCCGCCGAATGCAGTTTTCTCCATGGTAGAAAATATTGGCGACATCAGTTTGGAATCGGGCTTCGCCGAAGCCCTGATCATTTTCGGAGATCGAACGATCAAAGGCGTTGGCGGAGGCGTGTGCCAGGTAAGTACGACATTATTCCGCACAGTGTTTTTCGGCGGATATCCAATCATTGAGCGTTACCCACATGCTTATCGAGTCGGGTATTACGAAATGGATGCAGCCGGCAATTCACACACCAGTTTAGTAGGATTGGATGCCACCGTGTACGCACCCATCGTAGATCTTAAATTCCAAAACGATACGCCGTACTGGCTCTTGATGGAAACCTACGTGAACCAAGACGCGCGTACCATTACGTGGAAGTTTTATTCCACCGATGATGGGAGGACAGTCGAAACCGATTCCACCGGTATCAAAAATGTCGTTGACGCGCCGGAACCCGTGTACGAGGAGAACCCTGAGCTTGCTAAAGGCGAAGTGAAACAAGTGGATTGGGCCGCGGACGGCGCCGATGTGACCTGGTTTCGTTGGGTATATCGAGATGGGCAATTAATTTACGAAGACACCATCGCCACCCATTACCAAGCCTGGCCCGATATCTACCAATACGGAGCGGGTACCCAGGGCTATCCACCCAAACCAATCAAAGGCCAGAACAACTGACATGAGCACCTGGACGATTGAAGGCGGACTGCCCCTGCGCGGGGAGGCTACTGTTAGCGGCGCGAAGAATTCCATCACGAAGTTGCTGGTGGCTTCGCTGCTCAGCGATCGGGCCAGCCAGTTCAAGAACGTTCCCGACATCGGCGATCGCAAAATTACTCAGGAAATGTGCGAGGCGGTGGGCGCCAAGTTCAAATCGACCTCCGCGCACGGGTTGGAAGTTACTACGCCGAAGATCACCAGTGACACCATCAGCCAAGACCTGGGGGGGCGCAACCGTTTGGCCATCATGCTGATGGGTCCGCTACTGCACCGCAAGGGCCGGGCGGTAATCCCCGCGGCGGCTGGAGGTGACCAGATCGGCCCTCGGCCGGTGGGGTTCCATCTCGAGGGTGTGCAAAAGATGGGGGCGCATGTCGAGATTGGTGACGGTCGATACGTCATTGAAGCAGACAAATTGCACGGGGCCGAAATCGAACTGCCCTTCCCGTCGGTTACCAGCACCGAAAATCTACTGATCACCGCAACCCTGGCCAAAGGCCGCACGACCATTCGCAACGCGGCTATCGAGCCTGAAGTGATGGACCTGGTGATCTACCTGCAAAAAATGGGCGCCATCATCGATTACAAAGTCGACCGCACCTTTGTCGTCGAAGGCGTGCAAAGCCTGACCGGCGCCAGCCACCGCCTGATGCCGGATCGCATCGTGGCCGCCTCGCTGGGCGTGGCTGCCATTGCCACGGGCGGCGACGTGTTCGTAAAGAATGCGCAGCAGCAAGATTTGCTCACGTTCTTGAACACCTTGCGGCGAGTCGGTGGACTCTTCGAGGTGCAGGAGGACGGCGTCCGCTTCTTCCACAATGGGGCGCTGAAAGCCATCCACCTGGAGACCAGTGTTCACCCGGGTTTCATGACCGATTGGCAATCACCCTTTCTGCTGCTGCTCACCCAGGCCGAAGGCATGTCGGTGGTGCACGAGACCGTGTTCGAGGACCGCTTTGGGTATGTGAAGGCGCTACAGAACATGGGGGCAGAGATCGCGCTCTACGATACCTGCCTTGGGCACCGTTGCCGCTTCGGCGCCAGTACCTACCAGCACAGCGCCGTGATCAAGGGGCCCAGCAAGCTGAAAGCCGCTGAGATCACCGTGCCGGACTTGAGAGCGGGCTTTACTTATCTGATTGCGGCGATCATGGCCAAGGGCAAATCCACAATTCACGGGGTCGGGCACATTGCGCGCGGGTATGAGAACCTGGAAGCCACCTTGCGCAGCCTGGGGGCGCGCATAGAAGCAGTAAAATGACACTCTGAGGAGACGCCATGGTCAGCAAAGAACTAATTGAGATATTGCGTTGCCCCAATTGCGTGCAGGAAAGCACCGGGGAGTTGGAGTTTTACAAAGAGGCCTGGTTCATTTGCAAAGAATGCGGGCGCAAATACCCCGTTGTGGACGACATCCCCGTGATGCTGATCGACGTGGGGGATAAATTTATCAAGACACCGAAAGAACAGCTTGAAGTTCCCCCACCCCGCAGCGCGGCAGATTAGGTAGCTAGCAATTTGGGGGAGTTGAGTACCGGCCTTAGCGAGGGGTAACGAGCGCAAACACGCTGCACTTTGGCTTCCTACAAGTAAGCCCTACGTTATTATTTGGAGCACAATGCAATCGCCAACACTTCGCCTTAAAAATGGATTGGAAATACCCCAAGTGGGTTTCGGCACCTATGGTTTGCGCTCGGCGACACAAGCCATTTTGCATGCTTTGCGCACAGGCTACCGCCACCTGGATACTGCGGATATCTACGGTACGCACGAGAATGTGGGCGAAGCAATCCAAAAGAGTGGGTTGCCGCGGGAAGAAATATTCATCACCACAAAGCTGTGGAGTCATAGCGTTTCGGGCAAGCGAGTGAGTCCCACTGTGGATCGCTTCCTGAGCGAGCTGCAAACCGATACCATCGATCTGCTGCTAATCCACTGGCCAGGCAATACGCCCGCTGAGGAAACCCTGGCGGCGATGGATGCGACACGGAAAGCGGGGAAGGTCAAATCAATCGGCGTTTCTAATTTCGACGCCGAGCTGATGCAGGAAGCGTTGGATACGGGTTACGCGGTTGTCAACAACCAAATCGAATACAACCTCAATCACCAGCCCAAAGAGGTATTAGATTTCTGCACGCAAAACAAGGTAACGGTAACGGCGTACTCGCCATTGGAGAAAAGCAACAGTGAACAAGAGCGCTCTGTGGCGGAATTGGCGAAGAAGTATTCGGTGACGCGGGAAGAGGTGTTGCTGCGCTGGCTGATGCAAAAGGGGATGATTGTGATCCCGCGATCCTCGAGCAGTGAGCACATTGAATCCAACTACCATGCGCTTGCCTGGCAAATGGAAAAGACGGATGTGACCAAGCTTGACGAGCTCGATTGATATGACAAATCAGCTCGCCCAATCGAATTCGCCCTATCTGCTGCAACATCAAGACAACCCTGTTGACTGGTATCCCTGGGGTTCAGTAGCCTTGGGCCGCGCAAAGGCCGAAGATAAACCGATCTTCCTTAGCATCGGCTACGCAGCTTGCCACTGGTGCCATGTGATGGCGCACGAATCCTTCGAGGATCCGTCAACGGCTGCCTATATGAACGAGCATTTTATCAATATCAAGGTGGATCGCGAGGAACGCCCCGACCTGGACGGCATCTACATGGAGGCGGTAGTCTCGCTGAGGGGCTCCGGCGGGTGGCCAATGAGCGTGTTCCTCACGCCTGAGGGGCAACCTTTTTTAGGTGGCACCTATTTTCCGCCGACCCCGCGGCACGGATTGCCCTCCTTTAGGCAGGTGCTGGAACACGTCAACAAGCTATGGCGCGAGGAACGAGGAAAAGTTCTCCAATCCGGTCGGGAGCTTCAGGAACAACTACAACGTTCCAGGTTTCCAACTAACCAACCTTCCGACCCTTCGCTCCGCTCAGGGCAGGCTCTTCAACCTGAAACCTTAAACCAAGCCGTTATGGCTCTCGCGCAGGCGTACGACTGGCAAAGAGGCGGCTGGGGCCGAGCGCCGAAATTTCCGCAGCCGATGACGATCGAATTCCTGCTGGGCCGCGCCACTCAGGGCGACAAGCTGGCGCTGGATATGGCGCGGCATGCCCTGAATGCGATGGCACGCGGTGGCATGTACGACGTAGTCGGCGGCGGTTTTGCCCGGTACAGTGTAGACGACAAATGGCTGGTCCCTCACTTCGAGAAAATGCTTTACGACAACGCCCAGATTGCCCGCTCCTACCTGCATGGCTATCTGCTGACCAGGGGTGATCGATTCCGAGAGGTTTGCGAGCGCACCTTGGATTTCGTTCTGCGCGAACTGCACAACGAACAAGGCGGCTTCCTCAGCAGCCTGGATGCGGATTCCGAAGGCGAGGAGGGGAAATACTATGTGTGGTCGTGGGAGGAGATTGAAAAGGAGATTGGAGAAACGGAGACTAGAGATTTGTTCGTCGCGGCTTATGGGGTGACAAGAGAGGGAAACTTTGAGGGTAAAAATATCCTGCAGCGGGTCAAAACTGATGATGAACTCATCAAACAATTCAACATTAAACCTTCAAACTTAAACCCTCGCCTTGAGGCTGCCCGCGCCGCCCTGTTTGCCGCCCGCAATCATCGCGTCCGTCCAGGAACCGACGACAAGGTGCTGACGTCGTGGAACGCGCTGATGTTGGTCGCCTTCGCTGAAGCTGGCCGCTACCTAAAGCGCCCCGATTACACCGAAGTTGCGCGGCAGAACGCAGAGTTCCTACTAAGGGAAATTTATTTGGGCGACCGGCTCCTGCGATCCTGGAGAGCCGGGCGTGGAGAACATAATGCCTACCTTGAGGATTACGCGGCCCTTGTACTCGGCCTACTGGCGCTTTACCAAACCGATCCCGATGTGCGTTGGTACACAGAGGCTGAAAGGCTGGCCGGCGAAATGCTAGAACATTTCGATGATCCCGATGGCGGCTTCTTCGATACGCGCGATGACCATGAAGAACTCATCTCGCGCCCCAAGGACACTCAAGACAACGCGACGCCCAGTGGGAATGCACTGGCGGCAACAGCGCTCCTGCAGTTAGCCTCATACAGTGGCAAGAGCAAATGGCGCGATCTTGCGGAAGGCATGCTAAAAATCATTCAAGAAACCGCGGCAAGGTACCCAACTTCGTTTGCCCAGTGGCTATGCGCAATGAACTTTGCGTTGGGGGATGGAAATGAAATAGCAATAATAAGCAACCGGGCATACCTATATCCAAATGGACGAGGGTCTCAAGCTGATCCCGAATCAACCCAGCTACTGGACATTGTTAGGCGGAAGTGGAGGCCCTTCGATGTGGTGGCCGTCAGCAGCTACCCACCGAGCGCTGCTGGCCCGGCGCTGTTGGCTGACAGGCCGTTGAAGGAGGGCAAGGCAACAGCTTACGTGTGCAGGAATTTCACATGCCAGTTGCCGGTGAACACGGCAAAAGATCTTTCGGCCCAATTGGATTAACGGGCAAAATCGACTTCTGCAGGTTCGCAAAAGGTTATTTGTCCATAAACGGTCGTGCAATCAACCCAGGCATCTTCAAACCTAATCAGCACATTAATGAGCCCAAAGCTTTCATCGTATTTGCTAACGATCAGATGGCGCGATGGTGTGATTTCTGCTTGTACGTTTCGGAAAGCGCTCGCGTGAAATTCGCGCGAAAGTGCAGGGTCCGTTTCCTTCCCTTGATTGTCTAGAATAAATTGGATGGGTGTCTCCACGGAATAAATAGCCTTGCGAAATGGCACATTGGTCAAATCATCCAAAAGAACCCCACCCATCCCCATTAAACTGATGCCAACCAAAAATGGAATAATTCTCCCAAAAGTTGACACGGAAGAAACCGCGGATTCCACAAGATTGGCTTGAAGGATTCCAGTAAGCGACATAAATATCGCAACCCATACAACGGCGATCCAAAACCGTGCCATAAATGCAGTTCCAATTTCGTAATTCACTAAACCGTTTAGCCCCGGCTCAAGGTATTTCGATAGAATTGGCATGATTTGCAGCGGCAGCCCAACAGTAACCCAGGCCAAGGCCAAAGCGGCCGCCAGCCACAAGAAAAAACTGAGGCAACCGTTTTCCTTGCGGGCGGCAAGCCAACTCGCGGTCCCAACAACTATTGCGCAGAGAAGGGCACCAAGAATCAGTTTCGCCCAGGGGAAAAAGGCATGTGCCTGGCTTAACAGATAGGCATCCCGTACCCACAAGGCAAACGCGTATGCCGTTCCCGCCGCAAGTCCATAGGCAGCGCTAAATGCGTATATTTGTCGAACAACTATCGACGAGGAGTCTGTCTCTGTGCTATTCGCATTCATTTTTTCGTTGAAAGACGCTGGATGCTCTATGATTGATTATAATGCGCGTGTGTCGGTCACGACGATCTCAAAACCTGCCTCCCCATTTTTATGTTCACAGCAATCCATTGAGCAGCGTGAATCGCTGATTGGCACTGCACCGCGAGCAGATGTTTGGTTCCTGCTCGAGTATCACGGCCGCTGGGGGAAAAAGGCGCTGGAAGAAAGCGACATCCCCGACGAAGTCAAAACGCATCTCAACACACAATTGGGATCGATCCCGGAGTCACGCTTGCTGCTGATCAAGCAGCCACGTGAGGAAAATGTACGCGGTCTTGCCTTTTTCGCAGCAATTTCTAATTCCAATCCCCCTACCCTCTATCGCTTTCAATTGAACGATTACGAAGAATTGCTCACATTTGAATTAACCAGTATTGCCGACCGAAAGTCGGAATACGACGACAGCATTTCATCCGAGCCGGTCTTCGTAAACTGCACCAATGGGCACCGCGACCAATGCTGCGCTCTGCACGGTGTGGGGTCCTACTGGGCTCTGGAAAGACAATTCCCCGGCAAGGTCTGGGAAAGCACGCACCACGGAGGCCACCGCTTTGCAGCCAACCTCATCCACTTCCCCCATGGACTTTCGTACGGGCGTTTGCGCAAGGAAAATGCCATCGATGCAATGCAAGCCGGGATGGACGGCCGCATAGATCTTGACCATTTCCGCGGGCGCACTATTTACGATGAACCCATCCAGGCGGCGGAAATCCTGCTGCGTAAGGAACTTGACCTGGCCGCCATCGGCGGTGTGCAGGTAAGCGGAAGCGATCCGCTAGACGGAAATCGCTGGCGAGTGAAAGCCAGTGCAAAAGACAGAGAGTATGAAATAACCATTGAGCAGCATGACACTGGCGAACAAATTCACCTCTCGTGTGGAGATGAGAAGACAAGTCCGGTGGTCGAATATAAGATCTTGGAAATCAAGACCATCTAGGTTGGATTAAAATACCAGCCTGGATCAGTTTTGCGAAGGTTGGTCTGGCTCTGTTGTTGGCTTCAAGTCCACCCATCGCAAGGCTAAAAACATCTTTCCCCAAGGAGAATCCGTGAATTCATTGCTCAAGAAGCTCAACATTCAAGAGACCAACCCTGGCACCTGCTACGGTCCCGACAACTGGATCACTGATGCCAAGGGCAAAGAATTGGTTTCATATAACCCTAGTAGCGGCGCCCCGATCGCTAAGATTATCCAGGCCACGCCCGCGTCCTACGAAACAGTGGTCAGGGCAGCGCAAGCGGCTTTCTCCTCGTGGGCGATGACCCCGGCGCCCAAGCGGGGCCAGGTGGTGCGCGATCTGGGTAACGCGCTGCGTGAACTCAAGGAACCGCTGGGCGAGCTGGTCTCTCTGGAAATGGGCAAGATCCGCGCAGAAGGCCTGGGGGAAGTGCAGGAAATGATCGACATCTGCGATTTCGCTACCGGCCTCAGCCGTCAGCTCTACGGCCTCAGCATGCATTCGGAGCGGCCACAACACCGCATGTACGAGCAGTGGCACCCCTTGGGCATCGTGGGGGTGGTTTCGGCGTTCAACTTCCCGGTGGCGGTCTGGTCGTGGAATGCGACAATCGCCGCCGTATGTGGCGACCCGGTGCTGTGGAAGCCATCCTCGCTGGTGCCTTTGGCGGCTGTGGCTGTGCAGCACGTATGCAACCGCGTAATGGCCGACTATGGCCTTAGCGGTATCTTCAACCTGGTGATCGGCAGCGGACGCGACGTGGGGCAACTCATGTTGGACGACAAGCGCATCCCGCTCATCTCGTTCACCGGATCCACCAGTATCGGCCAGAATGTGGCCGAAACCGTGGCGCGGCGCTTTGGGCACACAATCTTGGAATTGGGCGGAAACAACGCCATTGTCGTAGCCGAAGACGCCGACCTGGACCTGGCTACCCGCGCCATCCTGTTCGGCGCGGTGGGGACGGCCGGGCAGCGCTGCACCAGCACACGGCGCATTATCGCCCACAAAGATATCAGCGCCAAGCTCACCGAGCGGCTGGTGAACGCCTACCAGCAGGTCAATATCGGAAACCCGTTGGATGAAAAGACACTGATGGGGCCGCTGGTGTACCAGAATTCCGTCGAGGAAATGTTCGACGCGCTGGAGAAGGTGAAAGCAGATGGCGGCAAGATCCTTACCGGCGGGAAGATGCGGCCGGACCTCGGATCTAATTTCGTTGAGCCGACCATCGTTAAGATGCCTGCCCAAACCGAGATCGTCAAACAGGAGACCTTCGCCCCGATCTTGTACATTCTCGATTACAAAGATATCGACGAGGCAATCCGAATTCACAACGACGTGCCGCAAGGACTTTCCAGCGCCATCTTCACCAACAGCATGCGCACAGTTGAGCGCTTCCTATCGGCGGGCGGCAGCGACTGCGGCATTGCCAACGTGAACATTGGCACCTCCGGCGCCGAGATCGGCGGCGCATTCGGTGGCGAGAAGGAAACCGGCGGTGGCCGCGAAAGCGGCAGCGACGCCTGGAAGGCCTACATGCGTCGCCAGACGAACACTATCAACTGGTCGAGCGAGTTGCCGCTGGCGCAAGGCATTAAATTCGGCGGAGAATAAAATTCAGCCCTTAACTAATGGGGTAAGAAGAATGAGAAATCGTCGCTCGATACGGTTACCGGAATACGATTATTCATGGCCGGGAGCGTATTTTGTGACAATTTCAACGCATGAAAAGAAACCCGCGTTTGGAAAAATAAACGGTTTTGAACTGATGTTATCAGCATGGGGAAAGATTGCTGAATACTGCTGGCTTGAAATTCCCAAGCACTACGAACATGTCGAATTAGATGCATTCATTGTTATGCCAAACCATGTACATGGAATTCTTTGGCTCACCGAATCCAAACCACGCCAAATGGTCGTAGGGGCGAGGAATGCCTCGCCCTCATCGGTTAGGGCGACGCATGCGTCGCCCCTACGCCCTTCTGGGGAACCTCGCGGACCAGCACGTCTTTCGATTGGTGCAATTGTCGGCTCTTACAAATCTTCGGTTTCTCGAATTATTAATCAACACAATAAAACCAAGGCACAAATCTGGCAACGCAACTACTACGAGCGCGTAATCCGGGACGATTCTGAACTGGATGCAATCCGAAATTATGTGACTCATAATGCAATAAAAGATGTCGCCTTGCCCTTCCAACGATCGGAGAAACTCACATGACATCCAAATCAATCCTTTACCTCTCCCGCCGCGACATCGAATCCATCAATCTTCCGATGATTGAAGTCATCGAGGCTTTGGATGAAATGTTCAAAGAGAAGGGCAATGGCAAGGTGGAGATGCCGCCAAAGCCTGGCATCCACACCCGACCGAATGCCTTTATTCACGCCATGCCGGCTTACATTCCCAGTCTAGAGTCAGCTGGCATGAAGTGGGTTTCCGGTTACCCCGGCAACCAGGCCAAGGGATTGCCTTACATCAGTGGGCTTTTGATCCTCAACGATCCGGATACCGGCATACCAATCGCCATCATGGATTGCACCTGGATCACGGCCATGCGCACAGGGGCAGCCACTGCGGTCGCCGCCAAATACCTGGCGCGACCCGAGAGCGCCTCGGTGGGCATCGTTGCCTGCGGCGTGCAAGGCCGCAGCAACCTGGAGGCACTGGCCTGCCTATTCAAGATTAAGAAGGTGCTGGCATTCGATATCAAGCCAGACATCGCCGTGCACTACGCCGAAGAAATGAAAGTCCAATTGGGATTGGATATTGAACCAGTGAAAAGCCTACCTGAGGCAGTAAAAGATTTGGACATGGTGGTAACGAGCGGGCCGATACTCAAGAACCCAACACCAGCGATTGAAGCTGGCTGGCTGGCGGAGGGGGCGTTCGCATCGCTGGTGGATTTTGATTCCTACTGGCAGGGCCAGGCGATGAAGGAAATGGACAAGATCGCCACCGACGATCTGTCTCAGATGCGCTATTACCGTCACGAAGGTTACTTCAAGGAAACCCCCGAAGCCTACGCTGATCTGGGAGAGATTATCGCCGGGATGAAACCCGGACGCGAAAACGTTAGCGAACGGATTGCCGCGGTAAACCTAGGTCTGGCGCTGGACGATATGGCCACGGCGATTCGGATCTATAAGCGCGCAAAGGAAATGGGAGTCGGGAGAGAGCTGCCGTTGTAGACGGGAACGAGGAAAGAACTTCAGATTTCAGATTTTAGATTGCTAATTTCTGATGTTGAGTATCCCTTGACAACAAGTATGCATTTGTTCTATAATGTAGCCATAGAGGTAATCGAAAATGGCAAAGAGCAAAATGCAGAAATTCACAGTCAAGGATTTTCAAAAGATGTTCCCGAACGATGACGTATGCCTTGACTACATTCGCCAACAGAAATATCCCGAACGAATAGACTGCCCTCAGTGCCACAATCAAGCCCTGTTCCACAAGGTCACGGGGCGCAAGATGTACGCCTGCGACTATTGCGGGTATCAGATTGCCCCCGCCGCTGGCACAATCTTTGAGAAATCCAGCACGTCTATGACGACTTGGTTCTACGTCATTTACCTCATGGCGCAAACCCGCGGGGGAATATCTGCTAAACAGATCGAGCGCGAAACGGGAGTTACTTATAAAACGGCTTGGCGCATGTGCAAAGAAATCCGTCACGCGTTGAGCGAAGGTTACTCCCCGTTTGATGGCGATGTTGAAATGGATGAAAGTTATTTTGGCGGCAAGGGACGCGGCAAGCGCGGGCGTGGTGCAGAAAACAAAACCCCTGTGTTCGGCATGGTTCAGCGCGAGGGGCGGGTTGAGGCGCGTGTTGTTCCCAATGTTCGGCGCGCTTCTATCCTTCCTCTGGTAAGTGCCAACGTTGCGAAATCCGCTACGGTTTTCACTGACGAATTCCACACCTACAAGGCTTTGCAATACATGGGCTATTCGCATCAGACCATCCCGCACGCCGAAAAGATTTACGTCATAGGTAACGTGCACACCAATACCATCGAAGGGTTTTGGTCTAACGTCAAGAACGGCATTCGCGGCGTTTATCATGCGGTCAGCTCAAAATACCTGCAGTCTTACTTGAACGAATATTCATTCCGATACAACCATCGCAAGGACACTATGCCGATGTACCTTTCGTTCCTTTATCGGAGCGTTTTTCATCGGGCTTCTTAGCCTTGATGATTTTGTTTAGTGCCTTCAAAAACCCTTCCTGTGTGAGGGGTTTTTCTTTGGTTAAAACTCTATTCCCTTTACGAGAATGCTCTTTTTTGATTGCCATTATCAAGGCTCTCCATGACCAACTCGTTCTGTTTGCTTCTGTTTACTAATAGAAACCTCGCGACTAGCGCGCCGCGATTAGAAGACAAAAATGTTATCTCGACAACGTATTTCCCGTTATTTTTGAGATACTGGATACTTTCTGTTCCATCCTGATTTCGATACCACGCCGCTAAGGTTCCCGTTTTCGGGTCTTTTCTAGCGAAGTGGAATCGCCTTGTCATTCCATTTGCTTCTAACGTGACGTATTGTTGCTCGATAACCCCTTTCCCCAAGTCCTCGTTGGCGATCCACCACCTTCCCGGATTTTCGCCCACAACCATCTTCCTTGTGTCCGCGGTTATCCACTTAGCGGTGGCATGTACCCTTTCAGCGCTTGCGTTTTCTGCCAGAACTTCTACACACGGGCACAGATAGTATTTGCCGTCCTTGAAATGTTTTGTGTCAATGTCAAAATCCTTCATCACTATCTTTGGCTGTGCGTTCAGTAGCCTATAAAGCGCCATCTGTGGCTTGATAAATTGCGACCACGTTCCCCAGAAAGTCACGGCAATTATGACAAACCAAACCAATGGATGTAGCGGGGAGATTAGCGACAACAAGGAAGCACCCCCAATAACGACCGATACAAATATCGCCAATACTGCCAGCCCTGTGCGAAAATACACCCATCCTTGACCTTCCATGCCCACTCCAATCCCGCGGTACAACCGCGTTTTAGATGTAGGCAATTATACTGCTTACTTGCTGTTAGGGGATACTCACCTTTCTGATATGCGTTTTCTTATCCTTAAGCTTGATTTCGTAGATTGCCCTCGTCTTGTTATCGCGAACCTTCCTAAAGCCAGCGG
>CAYJMC010000048.1:0-14312 GCA_964371335.1 uncultured Anaerolineaceae bacterium | reverse complement strand
AGCTCGTCGGGCTCATAACCCGAAGGTCGAAGGTTCGAGTCCTTCCCCCGCTACTATTTCGAGACGCCCAGAAATGGGCGTTTTGGTTTAACGTGGATTTAGTTCCTGTATGCCTCAATCAGATAAAGGTCTAAATCCTTAAAATTCCAAATGCATCGGCGCCTTGTGAGGAGCCGGAAAAAATGTAGGGTTCGATCCCCGTCTGCGTTTGGAAATCATGGATGACTTTGTTGAATGCCTTTCGTGCTAGGTCAGTATCCCGTCCTAATATCGCCACGGTTCCACCTGCGCCTCCACCGGTGATCTTTGCTCCGAACAGATCCTGTCCGGCCAGATTTTTTACTAGGCTTACAAGCAGGTCGGTCTCCGGCGATCCCAAACCACAGTCTGAATATCCCACATGGGCACCATACATAAGTTCGCCAAGCAATTCAAGCGTGCGGTCCGTAACTGGAGTAAGGGTGGAACTCAATAACGCAAAAAAGAGTGCTACGCGCTGATTTTCCTCCACGGCATATCTGGTGCTGTTGCGCACCGGGTATTCGACTTCAGCCCGAACAGGAGTATATGGGTCAAAATGTACTGGGTGAGTTTTCAGGAACTCATTTCCCTCGATCGATATTGGAAGTTTATCTTCATATTTCTCGCGGAAAAGACTGGGGGATATCCTTGCCAGGTATCCATCCCACTTGGGGTCGGTAAAACGCGAGAGGACACCGGAATCGTGACGAGTTACATGCAACCCCTCTAATTCGCAGATCAATTGATATCCCATATAGGTTGCCGCCCTGGCAGCTTCGTATTCGATCCCGGCTACCGAGTGGCGTACACCCGAATCAATGCCCCAGATCTGTAGTCCTTGCGGAAGGTGCACCAACGGGTAAGGAATGCAAGGTTGGCAGAGCATTGGGGTGAATGAATCTACATCACCCATCACGACCGCAAATTGGTCCATAACCCCGCTAGCAGATTGTGCGACGGCATTCTCTACCCACTGGGTCTGGATTGCAAGGTCAACACCCTTGGCTTCAATCCCATAGGCCGAAGCGCAGGCTTTCATGCCAGAGACTTCCAGTGCGGCGGAGGAGCTGACCCCTTTCCCCAATGGAATGGTCGAATCAAGGAGCATATTCAAACCATGAGTGACGAGTTCGGGATGCTGCATCTTTAGATAATATAAATTGCCAACCAATGTAGCAAACCAGGATCGCCTTGGATCACGGTTGATCCATTCCCGTATTTCTTCAATTGGTCGGACTCCTGTTGAATTCGAAATGTCATCTATTGAGAATTCAACACGCTCTTCCCAGCCCATCGACCTTACTGAAGGGTTCTGCAGAACGAAAACATTATCTTTACGGGGTTGAGCGGCAAACAAGGTGGCTTCCCTTATAGTGGTTTCAAATACCAATCCGCCTGTGTAATCGTCATTGCCGCCCATTAAATCCAACCGGCCTGGCGCCCGACTGATATGGAGGGTTGAATTAGGTTGGAATACTGTCCCCGTTAGCTCACGGCAAAGCCGAAGAAACTTCTCAACATCGGGTGTAATCACCGCCTGCCAACTAGCCACAATGTTCATGAACGCTCCCTTGGAGTTGTCCAAAATGTTATGAAATATATTTTATCAGACCACAAACAATAGTCAAAGTCTACTAAAACATAACAAGAACGATTGCAAAACATAACAAAATTGTGTATACTGTCACAAGCTTTACGATCAAGACAAATGAGCAAGCCCGCTAAAAATCGCAATCAGGCGTTTTCTTGGTTAGGGTTATTTCCCTTCCTTTTGTTTTGCCTGGCATTTGAGATTGTGCCGATCTTTGTACTTCTGCGGGACAGCTTGTTTACCAGGGCGGGTGAACTCACGGCGGCAAATTACCAGGGCGCCGTCGCCCCTTTATATTTACGATCATTCTGGAATAGCATCAAACTATCAGGAATAACAGCCGTTCTGGGGAGCTCGATTGGGTTGGTGGTGGGTTATGGAATTTTTCGCTGGCCATCGAAGAGAGTGCAGGAAGCCTTGATTGCTCTTTCCGATGTGACCACTAATTTTGCCGGGGCTCCGCTAGCTTTTGCTTTCATAATAATTTTAGGTTCGAACGGCCTTATCACCCAATTTTTCCTGAAATACCTGGACTTTAAGCTATACCCAGAATTCAGCGTTTATTCCCTTTCCGGGTTGATCCTGGCTTATCTGTATTTCCAACTTCCGCTAATGGTCCTTTTGATCATTCCCGCATTTGGAGGAATTAAGAAAGAATGGCGCGAATCTGCCACCAACTTGGGAGCAAATAATTTCCAATTTTGGTGGAATATCGGCTTGCCTATCCTGGCTCCTTCATTGATTGCAGGGTTTGTGCTTTTGTTTGCCAATGCATTTGGCGCCTATGCTACTGCCTATACACTAACCGGATCCAAGCTCTCACTGGTGACTTTACAAATTGGCTTCACCATTACGGGTGAAGTCTTGCATGAACCTGGAATCGGACAGGCCATGGCGATCCTCTCCCTTCTCATCATGGGTGCTTGTATTGGTATCTATCAGGTAGCAACCAACCGCGCGAGACGATGGACAAGGATGTAACGATGGGCTCGTCAAAAAAGCCAAAACCTTCTCTGGGCCAGATTGTTATCGTCAGTTTATTCGTCATCTACATGATTCTGCCTGTCATCGCTACCTATATTTTCTCAATAGCTACTCGTTGGGACCAGACGATCCTGCCGGAAGGATACTCTCTCGAAGGATACAAAGAAGCCGCGACGAACCCCTACTTTTTTATCACCCTGAAGAACTCTCTTATTTTGTCGATCGCTTCAGTTTTTGTTTCTCTTTTCGTAGTAGTTCCAACAGTGTATTGGGTTCATGTAAAGCTGCGTTTAGCGAAGCCGCTTTTGGACCTGCTCATGATTCTTCCCTTCGGTATTCCTGGAGTGGTGCTGGCGCTCGCCTTGGTGCAAGTGTATAACTTTCAACCTATCAATCGATCGCCATTTCTTCTCATTGCAGCCACCGTTGTGTTTACGATGCCGTTCATGTATCGCTCAGTCTCCAACAACCTGGCCGCAGTGGATATTCCCACACTTACCGAAGCAGCTCAAAGTCTGGGAGCGAATACCTTTCGCGTACTCTGGGAGGTAATCATTCCCAATATATTCCCGGGGATTCTAAGTGGGAGTTTGTTGGTCTTTGCGACTGTGTTCGCTGAATTTACGCTTGCCCGGTTGATTGTGGGAGCAGGCTTCAAGACTTTCCCAATGTTATTGGTTGAGTACACGCGTAAGGATGGAACCATTGCGGCAGGTATGTCCGTGATCTCATTTACGATTGCCTGGATCGTTTCCTTATTAATCCTATGGGTTAGTGGTAAAGGGATTAAGACATCGCGCGACTCCATTGGTGCTCGCTAAGGATATTTGCAATGGCTTATCTGGAACTCACCGATGTCTCAAAAGATTTTGGAAATGTAGTTGCAGTGAAGGATTTTGACCTTTCTATTGAAAAAGGACAGTTGGTTTCATTCTTAGGGCCATCGGGTTGTGGAAAAACAACCACACTTCGAATGATCGCTGGGTTTGAAATCCCTGATTCCGGGATGATTTTGTTGGGGGATGAGGATATTTCAAAAACACCACCCAACCGTCGGGGCATTGGAATGGTTTTTCAATCCTATGCCCTCTTTCCGAATATGACCATCCTTGAGAACGTTATGTTCGGCTTGAAGATGCAACACAAGCCGAAAAAAGAGATGACGGAAATGGCGGAAAAAGTGTTGGACCTGGTGCGGTTGCAAAATACCGCCAAACGGTATCCGCACCAGCTTTCAGGTGGGCAGCAACAGCGCGTGGCTCTCGCTCGGGCATTGGCCATCCAACCGCGCGTGCTTCTGTTGGATGAGCCGCTTTCTGCGCTGGATGCTGAGGTTAGAGTCGTGCTTCGGGGAGAAATCCGCAGAATTCAATCCGATCTAGGGATCACGACGATCTATGTCACCCACGACCAGGAAGAGGCATTGTCCATCTCTGATCTGGTGGTTGTGATGAACAACGGATTGGTCGAGCAGATTGGCACCCCGCAGGAGATCTATCGAAAACCTGACACGCGCTTTGTGGCAACGTTCATCGGCACCGCTAATGAGTTCCACGGGATCGTAACCGATTCTGAAAACGTGAAATGCGGCGACCTGGTAATAAAAACTTCAGGTTTGCACAATTCCTCTGTTGGCAGCCAGGTAGTTGTACTGGTGAGACCGGAAAATATTGAGGTATTTGATCAGAAACCGGCTGGTTCGACGGTAAACGTAATCGAAGGGGATGTGGACACCATTACCTTCCATGGGGCCATCACGCGTTTGGGCATTAATGCCGGCGGCAAGAGGATCACAGCGGATGTGACCATCACCGGCAGGAACATTCTTAGCTACCATCAACATGTCTGGTTGAGTTTCAGGCCGGAATACTGCCAAGTGATGGCAGAGAATTAGGGACTCGCATGTATTTTATTAATTCGTACGAAATTGTGCTGGATAAAGATGAACGCCTGGAACCACGGACCGACTATGACCGGGTGATTTGGTTGGCCATGGATTTCATAAAGCATTGCCCTGTCGATAAGAAGACCGGCCTTCCGTGGTACTTACTCTATTCCTGTTTTTGGACCGATCCTTTGAGGCCTACGATTTGGCCGGATAACCCCGCCGGAAAATTCGCGTGGGCTGTCACAACATTGCTCAAATACTATCCGTATTCTGGCGACCAGGTTCAAATTGAGATTGTTCGTTCCATGCTGGAAAATCTTATTGCACACCGTGTTCCAGACCATCTTGAATGGGGGAAAGTTCCGTATGCTTCAGCTCATCCAGGAACAGGAATTTACTTCGGTGCTCGCGCGGATGGCGAATACGCCACCGAACCCGATAAGGTTGCGCAGGTCGGAAGGGCTTTTGTTGACTTTTATGAAATGGTCGGCGAGGAAAAGTATTTGCAAGCAGGTATTGATTGTGCCGATGTCCTTTTGAAACACCTTGTGGATGGGGATGAAGAGCACTCTCCTGTGCCTTTCAGGGTGGATGTGCGCGATGGCTCAGTCATCGAGGCTTACACAGCGGATGTGATCCAACTGGTCCGGCTCTTTGATGAATTGATCCGTTTGGGTAAAACAGAATTTTCTTCCGCACGGGACCGGGTTATGAATTGGCTCATTCAATACCCGCTGAAAAACCAAGTTTGGAAGGGATATTTTGAGGACATTCGATTGGATCCAGAAAATGGAAACCGCGATCAATTAACCGCACTTGAAACTGCCAGATACTTTATTAATAACCCTTCTTTTGATCCGAATCCTGGACTAACTGTTCCCGGGCTGATTCAATGGGTTCGCGCGACGCTGGGGGCATCGTCGTTCTTTTCAGCTATTCCGATCCATGAGCAGAAATATTGTTACCATGTCATGGGCAGCCATACCGCCCGTTTCGCGGCTTTATGTGCTCAATGGTTCGAGGAAAGTGGAGACGCGTCATATCGGGAGACAGCGATTCGGACGCTAAATTGGGCCTCCTATATGGCAAACGAGGACGGTACGGTGCATGTCGGGGTTGACCGCCCCGATTATTACAACCAATGCTGGTTCACCGACGGCTATTTTGATTATGTCCCTCATTTTATCGATGCTATGGCTTCGATTCCTGAACTTGCTCCCGGCAATTCAGATCACCTGCTTCGGTCAACAACTATCGTACGTGAGATCACTTATCGACCTCGTGAAATAAATTATCGGACATTTGATCAACAAGGGACCCAACATCTAAAACTAACCTTTGAACCCGTGCAGGTTCAATCTGGCGATAACAACCTTTCCCGGGTATTGACTCCCGAACCTCGGGAGGGATGGTTCTTTGATCAGAAGTCCCATTTGCTAATCTTAAATCACACTCAATCTTCAATCAGGATTTCAGGGAATCCTGTCAGGTAAGGGGGACCAATCAGAGGGCAGAAGATTGGTTTGGAAAGAAGGTGAATTGGCCGAAATAATAAAAAACTGTGGAAGATAGATCGTAAAGACTCAAAAAAGATATTCAACTATTCCGTTTAGGAGGAAGAATGTCCCGAAAACTGTTTTTGATCGTCAGCACGTCCATGATACTTACTTTGCTATTGGCGGCATGTGCCCAAGCAACGCCAACATCCGCGCCCGCTACTGAGGCCTCTGTGGCAACGGAAGCCTCTGTGGCTACAGATGCCCCGGTTGACCCCATGGCACAAGTTGAGGAGGATGCCAAGGCTGAAGGAACTATTGTCTCGTATGGTTTGCCCGATGATTGGGTGAACTATGGCGGGATGTGGGCTCTTTACACCGAAAAGTACGGCATTCAGCATGCTGATACCGACATGTCCAGCGGAGAAATCCTGGCGGCGTTAAGAGCAGAAGCCGGCGCACCGGTAGCAGATATCACCGACCTTGGGTTGAACTTTGCTCAGGTTGTCAATGACGAATCCCTTTCCCAACCTTATATGAATGCGTATTGGGATGAGATCCCTGATTACGCCAAGGATGCGGATGGCCGCTGGGCAGCTGCATACTGGGGAGCCATCGCCTTCACGGTGAACGCTGACATTGTGGAAAATGTCCCGCTAACCTGGCAGGATTTGTTGAAACCTGAGTACCAAGACACGATTTGCATGAAGGATCCCCGCGAATCGGCTACTGCGAATATGGTTGTTTTAGCCGCAGCGTATGCCAACGGTGGTGATGAGGCCAATCCGCAGCCTGGACTAGATTACTTCCAGCAGTTAATCGATGCCGGCCAACTCCGCGCCGTGGCGCCAAGCACCTCGACCATTGAAAAGGGTGAATGCCCCATCTCCCTGTTCTGGGACTTTGATGGCTTGAGCAAGATCGAATCCCTTGGCATGAATTTGGTCACCGTAATCCCCTCTGACGGGACCGTGGCTGGCTTATACATCCAATTCATCACCGCAGGAGCCCCGCACCCAAATGCTGCCGAACTGATGATCGAACTTGAATATTCTGATGAAGGTCAACTGGCTTACGCCAACGGATTTGTTCATCCAATCCGAGAAAGCGTTGTCCTCCCTGACGAATTGCTAGCCAAGTTCCCCCCAGCTGAGGCATATGAATCGGTAGTATTTCCCACGGATTTCGTTGCTCTCTCCGAGGCTGCCACAAAGATCGCTGATGGTTGGAACCTGATCGCACAATAGTTTTTTTGACCCCTGGAGGGTGGTCTATGGCCACCCTCCAGAAGTGCAATCATCAACTTTTCATAAATAGTAGTCATCAGGAGTGAATTGTATGTCTAGTACAGGTGAACAAATCAGGCTAACCAGGCTTTTCGATGGGGATGGGGATGGGAATGTTGTCATCGTCGCAGTGGACCATGGGTTGTATTTTGGTCCATTGCCCGGGATGATTAACTTGCCCAGTGTCGTTGGCTCAATCCAAGGGGCCGATGGGATCCTTATGGGTCCTGGAATGCCGGCCCATTGCCAAAGTATTTTTTATAAACGAAATGCTCCGCGATTAATCATTCGTCTGAACTGGGCGTCGAATTATGCCGCTCAATGGAAGTACAAACACTCTCACAGTGTTCTGATGACAAGCGTGGAGGAAGCGGTGAGAGAGGGAGCCGACCTGGTGATCGGCAGCCTCACGCTGAAAAACCCGGAAGAGATGGAGGATGCCCGAAACGTGGAAATCTTCTCCGAGTGCGTTGCTCAAAAGAAAGCATTGGGCATACCCATGATCGGCGAGGTCTATCCAACCGGTGGCGATGATATGAAACCTGAGGATTTGCAGGATCATATTTACATTGGCTGCCGCATGGCGGCTGAATTAGGGGCTGACCTGGTAAAGACTTTTTATACCGGCTCCCGTTTTGAGGAAATAACAAAAGCAACACCCGTGCCCGTGTTGGCTCTGGGTGCAAAAAAGATGCCGCGCGAGATCGATGCGTTGCATCTGGCGTTTGATGCGGTGAATGCCGGCGCCCGTGGGATTGTGTTTGGCCGAAACGTTCTCCAGGCCAAAGAACCGGAGCGTCTACTTGATGCGCTTAAAGAAATTGTGAAAGCCAAAAAATCTCCGGAGACAATCGGCAAGAAATTTGGCCTGCTATAAGATGAAGTATCTGTTGTCAGTGGATATTGGTACGACTTCTGTAAAAGCTGGTCTTTTTGACGAGAAAGGCATTTGCCTCGCTGCTGCTTTGGAGGAGTACGCTTTGGTTACGCCTGCTGCTGATCGGGCTGAGTTGGACGCCCGAATTTATTGGCAGGCTTCTAAGGAGTCCATCAATAGGGTGATATTACAGGCGGCCATTGACGGACATGATATCGTGGCCATGACAGTATCCAGCCAGGGGGAAACCCTAATTATGTTGAATGAACATGGTCAGCCAGTAGGCAACGCCATCGTTTGGATGGACAACCGGGCTATGGAACAGGCGAGAACGCTGGCAGCTGCATTGGGATCGGATGTTTATGATGTGACTGGAATTCCAGAAGTAGTTCCCACCTGGCCGGCATGCAAGATCCTGTGGCTCAAACAAAATGAACCTGAACGATATAGTCAAATTGCCCATTTCATGCTTGTCCAGGATTATTTGATCTACCTTCTGACCGGGAATATTGTTACAGACGGTTCGATTAGCTGCACGACGTTGTTGTACGACATCGCCCAGCATGAATGGTGGCAGAAAGCCCTAAACGTAATTGGAATTCAAACGGATCACCTTCCGCGGATTCAAAGCCCGGGTTCAATTGCTGGCCGGCTCGCACCTCATGTGGCAATTGAACTCGGCCTATCTGAGAATTTGATCGTCGTCTGCGGCGGCATGGACCAATGCGCGGGTGCGATCGGCAGCGGAAATATTGAAGAGGGCGTGGTTTCTGAAACCACGGGGGCGGCACTGGCGATTCAAGTAACGGTCCGAAATCCGCTGACCGATTCTGCTCGTTCGATGCCCGTGTACGTGCATAGCGTACCAGGCAGGTACTTACTCGTCCCGGTATGCCCGACAGCGGGAATGGCATTTAAATGGCTCAAGGACTACTTCATCGTTGATCCAAAGGGTTCTGAAACCGCTGATCAGGCCAATTATTACGAAATGATGAACCAGATGTCTGAAAGTGTGCGGGCGGGTTGTGATGGCTTGATCATGCTTCCACATCTCATGGGGGCATTCAGCCCGGTGAGCAACCCGTCGGCCCGCGGATCCTTCACTGGTTTTACCTTGCTGCACAGGAAAGCACATTTTGTCAGGGCAGTTCAAGAAGCAGTGGCGTATATGCTTCGCCAGAATATTGATGTAATCCGTAGAGCCGGAGTGGCCATTAATGCGATCCGCACGAGCGGCGGCGCGTCCCGAAGTTCCGTCTGGAATCAAATCAAAGCCGACGTTTGTGGATTACCGCTCATCCGGCTTGAGAATGAAGATACGGGCCTGGTAGGGGACGCCATACTTGGAGGTGCTGCTGCCGGTATTTTTCAATCCATTGAGGAAGGCGTCAAAGTTATGGTGCATCCATCGGGGCAGGTAAATCCGGGAGAATCCAGACAAATATATGATGTCTATTACCAAAAATACATCGATTTGGACGCGACTTTGAAGGATTATTTCATCCGCAACTATTCGAACTGATTATAAAAACTATTCGGAGAAAAAAATGAAAACAAAAGTTGGTTTGCTCGTCATGGCCCTGCTCGAGGATGACTACAACAAGACCGCTCATGTTCGACCGATGGCACAAAAGGTCGCCGACAAGATCGGTTCCATTGTTGGTAAGTATGCTGAAACAGTCAGCCCAAAACTGGTGGAGACTGAAGAACAGGCAGAGGCTGCCGCTCAGGCCTTCAACGCCGCTGGAGTAGATCTGATTATCGCCGTCGAAATTGCTTACACCAAAGGGATTGTCCCGACGCGCTGCTTCTTGAATACCACTGCTCCCATCTTGGTATGGAATACGCAGCAGATTGAAGCCCTGCCCGAAGATGCAGATTTCGATCTGATCATGGTGAATTCCGGCATGTGCGGGGTTCCGGAGATGACCTCTGCATTGACCCGCTTGGGCAGACCGTTCTGGATGGTCACTTCTCTCATGGACGATCCTATCGGGCAGCAAAAACTGGAGGAATACATCCGGGCCGCGGGTGTGATCCACCGGTTGAAGACTGCCCGAATTGCCATCGCCGGACACGCCTTTGAGGGGATGACCGACCTGATGGTCGATCAATTAAGTTTGAGGCAGTACGTTGGGCCTGTCTGTTGGCCAGTGGAACCCGAAAAGTTCTCGATTGCTATGGTCAACCTGGAAGAGGCCAAAGTCCGTGATCTGATGAAAAAAGAACGCTCAAGGTACGCCATTGAGATGGATGAGGGGTTGTTTGAAAAATCCTGTCGCCTGGCTCTTGCGCTGGAAAAAGTAATACGAGATGAAAAATTTGATGCATTGGCTTGTTTTGACCAGGTCTGGCTCACCGACCCAAGGGTTGGAATCATCCCCTCATATGGAACAGGCCGGTTGTGCGAAATCGGCTTCCCCACCTCGACAGAAGCCGATGTAACGACTCTAACTGCCATGTTAATTTTGCAGGAATTAACAGGTAAAGCTACTTTCCTAGAAAACTATGTCATCGACTATAAGCAGAATGCTATGATCCTCTCACATGACGGTCATGGAAACCCGGCCATGGCTGAAAAGCCGGGAGACGTATCCGTTAAGCACAGTATTTACTACCAGGGTGTCAATGGTTTTGGGGCGGGCTTTGAATTTGCTTACGCTCCAGGACCAGTAACTAATTTGGCACTCGTGCCGCTGGGTGGCTCCAAGTGGCGCTTGGTGATCTCGGAAGGGGAATCCATCCGAATCAAACCTCGCCCGGTGGCTGCACCGCAGATGCTGTTCAAACCGAAATCAATGAAAATCACGGACTGGTGCGATGCCTGGTGTAAAGCCGGGTCACCCCATCATATGGCGTTAGCCTACGGTCATCTGGCAGGCACGCTCAAAATTTATGCGGCTATGGCTGGGCTGGAAGTTGTAGAGGTATAGATTTCGCCTAACTACCAGAGATATCCTAAGTGGAGAGTAAGATATGGGACAACACTCACGAATTGTTTATACGAAACCTGGAATAGGTATTCCTAAGCAAATCGGCACAGAGGACAAATTGCCTACTTCTGATCTTTCCGCATTGGAGCGGCGTTCGTTGATCGCTCAGATGGTTCTTGAAAACGGGGTGGTGTATCTGCCTGAACTCGTTAAGAAATTCCAGGTTACTGAAACCTCCATCCGACGTGATTTGACCCTGCTTGAGGACGCCGGAAGACTGAAAAGGATCCATGGGGGGGCAGTTAACATAACCGGAAACATACGTTCCGACTCTTTTTTGGAAAAAATGCGACTTCACAGTCAGGCAAAGAAGCGCATTGGAAAAGCAGCCGCAGATTTGATCCGTCCCCGCGACGTACTACTATTGGATTCAGGAACTACTACACTGGAGATTGTCAAACAAATGCCTTTGGAATTGAAAGAAGGTAATGCGATCACCCTGGTGACGAATTCGTTACCGATCTCCCAGGAAGTACTGGAATGGCCTTCGCCTAATTTGAATGTACTTGGAGGGATATATCTACCTGATTATCAGGCGACTGCGGGACCACAAACCTTGCATCAGTTGAATGAACTGACCGCCGATTGTGTTTTCCTCGGAACTGATGGATTAACTCTTGCGGGGGGAGTCACTACGGCAAATATTCTTATGGCAGAAGTGGATCGTTTGATGGTCGAGCGCTCGCGCAAGGCAGTCCTCGTGACGGACAGTAGCAAGTTTGGGCGTATTGGGTTTGTGCCTGCCGCTCCCTTGAACCGCTTCCAAGTGATCGTTACCGATACCGATGCGCCATCTGACCTTGTCGAGTCGATTCGAAACCTGGGTGTAGAGGTCCTGCTGGTTTAGGAATTTCCTTGTAACGGACTATTAATGTATAAGGATTATCGAATCACTCCTCCCTTTTTTGAGATTGGCCCTAAGGCTTACCTGTGGGGAAAGAAAGTTTTGGATTTGGCGATTTTTGCGAATGAGATCAGTCAGAAATACAAGGTCCAAATCATTATCACTCCTCAGTATGTTGACCTCTCCGAGGTAGCCAAGGCTTGTCCCAACTTGCATGTATATGCCCAACACATGGATACACTCCCTGTGGGTCGTGGGGTCGGATCAGTTCTGCCGGAGGCAATAAAGGATAGTGGAGCTAAAGGAATTCTGCTGAATCATGCAGAAAAACCACTTCCACGCGATGTGATCGAAAGGACGATCCGCCGTGCGGATGAGGTCGGTCTGGCAAGTATGGTTTGTGCGGGGAGCAGAGATGAGCTGGATGCCATTGCCAGGATGACGCCAAACATTATCCTTGCAGAAGCCCCTCAATTGATTGGTATAGGGAAGCGCAGCCCGGCAGACCAGGACGCGATCCGCTGGACCAATGAATTGGTTCGGAATATCGATCCCGCAATCCACGTGCTTCACGGAGCTGGAATAGCCGATGACCATGATGTATATGAGATCATCTCACTGGGCGCGGAGGCAACCGGTTCAACAAGTGGAATATTGAGTGCGAAGGATCCATTTCTCATGTTAGAAAAAATGATCCAGGCTGTGCGGGCAGCCTGGGATGATCACCCGGAAAGAAGGAACCAATGACCGTTTATCACCAGGTTTTCAAAATTCAGTCGGATCGATTGCCAACTTTTTATGACGTGACAGGACAAGTCGAGAATGTATTAACTGGATCTGGCATCCACGAAGGCATCCTCGTAGTTTATTCGCAGCATACAACCTGCAGTGTGATGATCCAGGAAGCGGCGGATGATGTTAACTACTGGGGGACTGAGTTGCTGATGCAGGATCTGGTAAATGTATTCGAGAAAATCATTCCTACTTGCCGCACCGAGGGTCAATATTTACACCCTGGGCCGAAGCACATCGAAGCTGCTGCTGGCAGGGATGAGTTGCCGTCTTGGTCGCTTAATACCGATGCCCATCTGCGCTCTGTGATAATGGGGCGCTCTGTGACGGTTCCGATCGTTGAACGGAAGATGATCTTGGGTGAATTTGGAAGAATCTACTTTGCCGATTTTGACCAGGTCAGAGCGCGGGAACGCCTTGTCCGGGTGCAGATAGTGGGCGAATAAATTAGCGGTCAATCCTAAGCGCCTTCGCTTAGCTACCAGAAGCGACGACCAACTCGTTGTACACTCTATTGACTCCCGGCACGGCTTTTACAAGATTTTCTGCAAGGTGTCGCTGGTGGGCGTTGTGAACGCGTCCAATCAACCACACATCACCATCCTGAACTTTAAGGTCCAAGCCGCTGATGTCTAAAGACCGCAGATCATCTGCTTTCCACAACGCAATCCACGCCTTGGCCTGGATGCCCGCATCTATATGATTGCTTGGTTTTCCCTTTTTGGTGTCAACATGCTAATAAGCATTTTCAAAGCTCCTTCGCTTCCCTGACCAATGACCTTATCTTACGATTAGGGGTTTGAAATTTCCTTGACAAAAGTCGAATGATGCCTCGCCGTTGCGCTAGGTTTCATGCCGTTTCCTTTTCTTTCAGGTTTCAGCGAGCCTTTAGCGGTAAATCATTGGGGGATTAATGTGCATTGGATATTTACTTGCGGTAAAAGGACTATGAGCAAAGGTGTACCTCCTCAAAATCCGCGCCAGGCCCTAAAAGCGGTTTCATACTTTGCGGGATTAGTTGCCTCCGCTTTGGTTCTCGTAGAGCGGGCAGTCATCCGCCGCATGTACGAGCCCGGGCAAATCGTTTTTATCGCCGGGGAGCCCAGCTCCGGTCTGTATGTCATCGAAGAGGGTTGGCTGAAAGTTGTCAAAACTAGCCTGGATGGCCGCGAGCAGACCCTGCAAACGTTGGGGCCCGAGGACGTTTTCAACGCCTTGAGCGTCTTCACTGGAGTGCCCAACCAGGCAACGGTGGAAGCCCTGGAAAAATCCACGCTCTGGTTGATGCCCCGGGAAGCCATGTTGCGCCTTCTGGATGAGAACCCCTGTATGGCGCAGGCCGTCATCCAGGATCTGGCGGGAAGAGTCCAACACCTCATCAGCCTGGTGGAAGACCTGTCCCTGCGTTCGGTGGAGGCGCGGCTGGCGCGGCGTTCGGCGCGTCGGGCGGTATTCCCTGAGAATGTTCCTGGCCAAGGCTCTCAAGGTAGAATGGGCTGCGCGTTCACCGCGTACCCCTGGACGAATTTCTGCAGACATT
>CAYJMC010000047.1:12629-14518 GCA_964371335.1 uncultured Anaerolineaceae bacterium | reverse complement strand
GTCGCCGTGGACCGCATCACCGGCAAATATTCAGTTGACGAAGTCGCAGATTGGAACGAAGTGGAGCAAAAACTGGTCGACGCGTACAAGACGCTGAAGTAAAACTCTGCTCACGCCATGAATTGCATCCCTATTGTTTCATTACCCGTCACAAATGCAGACCATTTCTGTACCCACCAATCCAACAAGTATTACAATTTAATTCACTTGCTTCCAACATGATGAAACTACATTTCGTTTTAATCCCATTATTGCTATCCGCTTCTTGTTCTTCGATTAATACTATATCTACTCCTTCACTTGAATCTGTAAGGCCAACCCAAACACTGCCGGTAGCAACCAAAACATCTGTAATTGCCGCTTTCCCAGAAGAACTTAAACAAATCCTAGAAATTGGGTTGCCCGGCAAGATTATGGCACTGCCTATTTAGAGCCAACAATCCAATACGCGAGCCTGGTAATTGAAGCCAATCCAGTTGAAGGCTGGGACGTAAGTGTTGAGCGAGTGGACAGGCAAAAGGATTATATATTCACTCTCTCCGATAACACTGTAAGTTTTCAGATCGACGGAGAAACAAAAAGTGTTTCGTTGGACAGAGTCCATGCGGAAACAGATCCCGATGATGGAGGGTATGTTCGGCTAAGGATAAGAGAGGGCGGAGAAAACGATCCGGCTTATATGTGGCGATACCCATGGGGTGGATGGGTAACAGACGCATACAAGATTTTTTCCGAGAATGGGGTATCAATCATTGCCAACGAAGCAAAGCTTTACGGTGGCCTTTTCACCATCAATCCCGAACAGGTTGAGGAATACTGGGAAGATACTGTAAGTGCAATTTATTATGTTCAAACTGTTACAAAAAACATAGCGATTACTTCAAGATTTCCTACGGTAGATAGTTTCATTAAAGCTGCCCGAAGTGGGGCAGAAATATCTGATTTGAGGCGCCTTATAGGCTATCCTGGAAACGAGAGGCAGTTTATTGGCACAGGTTCTTGGTTGGCAATGGCGCCTATTGTGTTACAGGAAGTTTCTTTTGAGATTTCTCAACTTTCCGCAAGTGGAATCCTTGATTACAAATATCGGAATTTTGAATTTTTTCACTATCAAGGTGAATATGGACATGTAAACCTGGTTCCCGAAGTTGTTAATGGCACACAGATATTTCGCCTTAAATTTGAGAACGCTACATATATTGACAAAAATGATTGGAATTTATTTGCTATGAACGAGAGTGTGTCTGTGGGTCAAAATTTCCAGGCAGCTACCCAAATGATTAGAAATTTCCTGCTTAGACTACAGAGATCGGGTGCAGTAGGTAGTAGTCTTTATTATGAAGCTGGCCGTGGAGAATATAAACCTGAATACCCGTTAATTTTATTACGAGGGCAAGACATAAGCCTTAGTCCCGAAGAATTACTTGATTTACAGAAAACCAAAGATTCTGTACTTATTCTTAGGCCATAAGTGTCTTTTTATTGTAGGTTGAAAGGAAACCTCTTTATCCGATTCTAAATAATGAATGCCGGAGAAGGTAATGTTGGTCTTGTTTTTCCCTTTCTTGCATTTCTCTGGTGCCCCAACTTGTCTTGATACAGACCTTCGGCCGTGATACACGTCTCGTCTTTCTTCTGAGCCAAAGCGGCGCAGCCTCCGCTGCGCCGTTTTTTGTCTCAACATAGGACGTTACGCTTTGGACGGGCGGGTTTAGTCGAGTCTTGGGGTCTATGGTGTTAATAAGGAACCAAACCCGCCCCTACAAATGAATGTTGTATCAGGCGATTGCTTTCTCCAACTCCTCATCCTTGCGGAAATCGCAGCACAGCACCAGTTGCCGGGCAGCGCGGACTTCGTCCATGCGGCCGTACTTGGTGGTGTGCGGCGC
>CAYJMC010000047.1:10672-12529 GCA_964371335.1 uncultured Anaerolineaceae bacterium | reverse complement strand
CGGCAGATGCCCAGCAGCGCGTTCAGGTTGGCGCCATCGCCATAAACCAGCCCGCCAGCAGCATGTACCATCTCGATCACCTGCTCGACGTGCTCTTCGAAGAGACCCAGCGTGTTGGGATTGGTCAGCATCAATCCTGCCAGCGTGTCATCACACTCTGCTTTGAGCGCCGTGAGGTCCAGGTTGCCGCGGGCGTCGGATTTGACTTCCACCACGCGATACCCGGACATCGACGAGGTCGCCGGGTTGGTTCCGTGCGCCGAATCGGGGATCAGGATCTTGTTGCGCTTTTTATCTTTGCGGTCTTCATGGTAGGCGCGGATCATCATTACACCGGCCAGTTCGCCTTGCGCGCCTGCTGCCGGCTGCAGGGATACCGCGGGGAAGCCGGCGATCTCCTTCAACCATTCCTGCAGGTGATACATGATCGCCAGGCTGCCCTGCATCATGGAGGTCGGCTGCAACGGATGCGCATGTGCAAAACCGGGCAGGCGCGCGGTCTCTTCATTGATCACCGGGTTGTACTTCATCGTGCACGAACCCAGCGGGTAAAACCCGGAAAGGATGCTGTGATTCAGTTGGGAGAGCCGCGTGTAATGGCGCAGTGTTTCCAGCTCGCCCAATTCGGGCAACGGGAGTTCGCTACGCAAATATTTCTCGGGCAATTTTGCCAGCGGCACATCCGGCGCCGGGAACTGCACACCCTGGCGGCCGGGTTCGCCCATCTCGTAGATCAGTTCCGAGGCTATAGCCCTCGGTTCCGAGGCTATAACCCTCGGGGTCTCAGTCATGGGACACCTCCGCCAACGTCTCGACCAGGAAGTCGATCTCTTCCTTGGTATTCATTTCGGTCACAGCCATCAGGCTGCAATTCTTCAGTGAGGGGTAGTCTTGCGAAAGGTCGTATCCGCCAATGATGCCGCGTTCCAGCAAACGATTGTTGAGTTCAGCAGACGGTAGCGGACCTTCCATCACGAACTCATGAAAGAACGGCACATCAGGCCATTTCAATTTGAAGCCCTTCAACTTTCCAACTTTTTCCGCCGCGTAATGGGCCTTGTGATAGCAGCTTTCCGCCACTTGCTTCAATCCGTTCTTGCCGAGCAGACTGAGATACACAGTAGCGGCCAGCATCATCAGCCCTTGGTTGGTGCAGATGTTGGAGCTGGCCTTCTCGCGCTTGATGTGCTGCTCGCGCGTGCTAAGCGTGAGCACGTAGCCGCGCTGCCCGCGGCTGTCGACGGTTTCGCCGACCAGCCGTCCGGCCAGGCTGCGCACGTATTCCTGCTTGGTCGCCAGGATGCCGAGGTACGGCCCGCCAAACGACAGCGGGATGCCCAGCGGTTGTCCGTCGCCGGTGACGATGTCTGCGCCGAATTCCCCTGGCGCCTTGAGCAAGCCGAGCGCCGTGGGATTCACGGAGACGGCCAGCAGCGCGCCTTTGGCGTGCGCGGCCTCGGCCAGCTTCGTGTAATCGCAGATGCGACCGAAGAAATCGGGATAGGCAACCGCTACCAATCCGGTGTTCTCATCGATGAGATCGATCAGCGCATCCGGACCAGCGGAGATATCTGCATCTTCGCCCACGATCTGGGTATCGAAGCCGTGTTCGTATGTGTGCACCACGGCGCGATATTGCGGATGGATATTCGGGGACAGCACCACCTTATTGCGCGCTCCCCGATGGATAACGCGCGCCATGTTCACCGCTTCTGCCAGCGAGGTCGCTCCGTCATAGTGCGACGCGTTGCTGGCATCCATCCCGGTGAGCGCCACGATCATCGATTGGTATTCGAAGATCGCTTGCAGCGTTCCCTGAGAGATCTCCGGCTGGTACGGCGTGTAGGCCGTGTAGTA
>CAYJMC010000047.1:0-10572 GCA_964371335.1 uncultured Anaerolineaceae bacterium | reverse complement strand
CTTGCAGCGTTCCCTGAGAGATCTCCGGCTGGTACGGCGTGTAGGCCGTGTAGTATTCGCCGCGGCGCAAGATGGTATCGACGCCGGCCGGGACGTAATGGTGGTAAGCGCCCGCGCCAAGGAAGCTGACGTAGTCGTCGGCGCTGTCGTTGGCTGCGGCGATGCTCTTCAGCTCGCCCAGTACTTCCATCTCGCTGAGCGGCTCAGGCAGGTTCAGTTTCGGGAAGCGGTGCTTAGCCGGGACGTCGGCAAACAACGCTTCAATGGATTTCGCTCCGATCGCTTCGAGCATCGAAGCGCGATCGGTATCAGTATGTGGGATGAAGTTCATCCGCGCTCCTTGCAATATGCTTCATAGGCCGCCGCGTCCATCAGTCCATCCACCTGGGCGGCATTGGTGATCTTCACTTTTGCGAGCCACGCCGCGCCATAGGGATCCTTGTTCACGGATTCCGGTTTCTCCTTGGCAGCGGCGTTGACCTCGGTGATTTCGCCGTCGACCGGCATATAGAATTCCGCCGCGGCCTTCACTGACTCCACGCTCCCGAAGGTGGCGCCCTGGGCAACCTGCTGGCCGGGCTTCACCACGTAATCCAGGTAAACCAGATCGGACAGGTGGTCCTGGGCGTAATCGGTGATGCCCACCGTGCCATTGCCACCTTCGACGCGGATCCATTCGTCATTCTTCGTGTACTTCAGATCTTGGGGAAATTTCATCATTGCTCCTCATATATTTCGTAGGGGCGCACGGCCGTGCGCCCTTATCGCCGCCGTTTTTGCGGCGATATGTTTCTCAACGGCGACGCATGTGTCGCCTTAGAATGAAAAAAGGCGCATACAAATTCTATGTATGCGCCTCTGTTTGTTACCTGAGAGATTCGGGCTTAGAAGGCAGGCCCTTGCCCCGTCGGTCGGGCGCAAAGCGCCCGTTTCCAGAGTCAGGCGAGAGGATGTCCTTTGGCCTGAGAGTTTCGTGCGACCGTCGCCGCACTTGCACCTTCGGCAGCTAAATTTAGTGAATATTGCCGATTTCGGCAATGTTCACTGAATAGCATTCTCCATCGTTCTCGCTAAATTGTATGACGATTCTAAGAGGCGGTTGGAGCAAAGTCAAGCGGTCATTGTCCTGTAGATGTCCCTGTTTCTCAGGGACAGCCCGGGTAATTGATTGATCTATAGTCAACCCCAGATGAACACAGATCTGGGTGTGGACCGAAAAACGATTCACCACGGAGGCGCCAACCGGTCGAAGCCGCCAACCGTGAACCGTAGGGACAGGTTTAGATTTCAAACGACCTTTGCCGGCAAAGCCTTTTGGCTGAAAGTCAAGATCGCAAAGGAGAAACGCGAAACCTGTCCGAGCTAATCGCAAAACCGCAAGTAGATAAGGACAGGTTTCAATACTCTTCACTGCCATCACAATTTTTCCAACCAGTGGCACGGCTAGACTTGATTCCTCAAGCAGAAACCTGTCCCTACGAAACCAACGGCCACTGGCCATCGCAACGGAGATACAGAGTGTCCCAGTGGTTTGTTTTGTCTTTTTCAGGGACCGTCTGCGTTTATCTGTGGTTTCTTAAAATCCTCATGCTAGAATGCCGCCATGGCCGCACGGGTCGTCTTTATGGGTTCACCCGATTTTGCATTACCCAGCCTCCGCGCACTGGCCGCCGACTACCAGGTGGTCGGCGTGGTTACCCAGCCGGACCGGCCCGCGGGCCGTGGCAAGCAACTCGCCGCGCCCGCGGTCAAAACCTTGGCCCAGGAATTGGGCTTGCCAGTCATCCAGCCCTCTCGCTTGCGCGAGCCGGAGGCCATAGCTCAGCTGCGCGCCTGGGCGCCTGACCTCATCGTGGTGGCCGCCTTCGGGCAGATTCTGCGCCAGGAAGTGCTGGACCTGCCGCCGCACGGCTGCCTCAACGTGCACGCTTCGCTGCTGCCGCGTTGGCGGGGCGCTTCGCCGATCCAGGCGGCTATCCTGGCCGGTGACGCCAAGACCGGCGTTACCATCATGCGCATGGATGAAGGCCTCGATACCGGCCCCATTCTCAGCCAGCGGGCCGGTCCCATCGCCCCAGACGATACAGCTGCCAGCTTGAGCGAAAAACTCTCGATGCTCGGCGCAAATTTACTGATCGATACATTGCCAAAATATCTCGCCGGCGAGTTGAAGCCCACGCCGCAACCGGAATCCGGGATAACCAGCGCGCCGATCTTAAAGAAATCCGACGGCGAATTGGATCCGGCGCTGAGCGCCGAAGCCTTGGCTCGCAAGGTGCGCGCCTTCAACCCCTGGCCAGGCGCGTTTATCATATGGAAGAAGCAGCCACTCAAGGTACATCGAGCAACGGTGATAACCAGAACATCCAGGCCAGGCCAACACCTCGTCGAAGGTGGGCTGCCTGCCCTAGGCACAGCCAATGGATTGCTTATACTCGATGAAGTACAGCCCGCAGGAAAGAGGCCAATGAGCGGCTCAGAATTTCTGCGTGGGACGCGCGATTGGATTCACTAATCAACTATCGTCAAAAGGAGATCTCATGAATACGAAAGCGTTGTTGGCAGAATTCATCGGTACCTTTGCGTTGATCTTCGTCGGGGCGGGAGCAGGCGCCTTAGGCGTCGGCGGCCTGGTGGGCGTTGCCTTGGCTCACGGTATTGTCCTGGTCAGCATAGCCTATGCCTACGGACGGATATCCGGCGCGCATATCAACCCGGCCGTCACCCTAGCAGTTGCCTTGCGCGGCACCCTCTCGTGGGGCGAGGCTTTGGGCTATTGGATCGCCCAGTTCGCAGGCGGGATCGTTGGCGCCGGGGCGCTTTTGTTCGTCTTAGGCGACGCCTCCAGCGGCCTGGGTACCACGGTGCCAGCCAGCGGCGTCAGCCCGCTGCAGGCCATCGTGCTGGAAGGTTTGCTGACCTTCCTGTTTGTCAATGTCATCCTGCACACCACCGAAGGCAAAAATCCCACGCCTTTCGCAGGCCTGGCTATTGGTCTCACTCTGGCAGGGATGATCTTGTTTGGAGGGCCGCTCACGGGCGGCTCGTTAAATCCGGCGCGCACCCTCGGCCCAGCGTTGTTTACCGGCACGCTGAGCGTGTTTTGGATCTACCTGGTCGGCACCGCGGCCGGCGCCGGATTAGCTGTTTTTGTGCGCCGCACTTTGGAATAAGGCGTTTGCCTCTCCCCACATGCAATCCGTCGGCTTCCCGACGGATTGCATGCTCTTGACGAACTGAAGTTGCGGGGTAGGCTCTCGCAATGACTTTCTTAAGCTGGCTGGATTGGCTGTCATCGATTTAACCCGCGGCGCGGAGCAAGGAGAACAAAAAATGCCACAAAAAGGCGCCAGGCAGCTTTCATTTTTAGACCGCTATCTAACCCTGTGGATATTCCTTGCCATGGCATTGGGCGTGGGGATTGGATTCCTATTCCCTGAGTCAATCTCAAATTTCAATATCGCAGTTTCTGTGGGAACCACCAATATCCCGATTGCCATCGGGTTGATTCTGATGATGTACCCTCCTCTGGCCAAAGTACATTACGACGAACTGGGCGATGTCTTCCGAAACAGAAAAATCCTGAGCCTTTCACTCATCCAGAACTGGGTCATTGGACCCATTTTGATGTTTGGTCTGGCCATCCTTTTCCTACGCGGCTACCCCGAATATATGACCGGCCTCATCCTCATCGGGCTCGCGCGTTGCATCGCCATGGTTATCGTTTGGAATGAGCTGGCCAAAGGCGACACGCAATATGCCGCGGGTCTGGTCGCCTTCAACAGCGTTTTCCAGGTTTTGTTCTACAGCCTTTATGCCTATCTATTCATTACCCTAGTGCCTACTTGGTTTGGTCTAACCGGCAACATCGTCGACATCACCATTGGCGAAATAGCAAAAAGCGTATTTATTTATCTGGGGATCCCGTTCCTGGCAGGCTTTTTCACCCGACTACTCTTGATCCGTGTCCACGGGAAAGACTGGTATTACAAGGTCTTTATTCCGAGAATCAGTCCCCTGACTCTCATTGCATTGTTGTTTACTATTGTCGTGATGTTCTCGCTCAAGGGAGATCTCATCCTCACTATTCCAATGGACGTGGTGCGGATTGCCATACCCCTCCTGATTTATTTTGTAGTGATGTTCCTCGTTTCATTCCTTATGGGGCGCGCCGTGGGCGCAGATTACTCAAAGACGACCACCCTCGCTTTTACGGCCGCCAGCAATAATTTCGAACTTGCCATCGCTGTCGCCGTTGCTGTATTCGGCATCAATAGCGGCGTGGCGTTTACCGCGGTTATCGGACCTCTCATCGAGGTTCCGGTGATGATAGGGCTGGTAAACGTAGCCCTGACCTTTAAGAAAAGGATGGATTGGTGAATGCTGAGATGCGTACTTCAGGTTACTCGGGAACTCCACTCCTCAAAAAACTTGGCCTAAAGCCCGGCGGCCAGCGCGCCTGCTTCCTCAACGCGCCCGAGGATTATCCAAAGACCCTGGGACCCCTGCCCGCTGGCATCAGACTAACCCAGCGGCTAGCAAAGGCCAAGTGGCTGGATTTCATTCATTATTTCACCAAAGAACGCAAACAGCTTGAAAAGGCTTTTCCGAAATTGAAAGCCGCCCTCGATTGGGACGGGATCCTGTGGATCTCGTGGCCCAAGGGCGCATCCAAGATACCCACGGACCTGAACGAAAATATCGTGCGCGAGATCGGCCTGGACGCTGGCCTCGTGGATGTGAAGGTGGCTGCGGTTGACGAAGTCTGGTCAGGCCTGAAGTTCGTTCATCGCCTCAAAGATAGGCCGCGCTAGTCCCAAAGGATGCAGAGAAAAAAGGAAGATCAGCTGATTATCCTGGTCCTCGGCGCCGGAGCTATCGGCGGTTACCTGGCCGCCAGCCTGGCATTGCGCGGGCATCGCGTGGTGGTCTTAGAGCGGCCGCACAATGCCTCCGCCCTGCGCGAGCAGGGCTTTTATCTGACTGCGGGTGACCGAACCCATCATCTGACAAACATTGCAGTAGTTTCATCACTCGAGGAAGCCCTTGAGTTTGTGACCTTCGATGTTGGTTTCATTGTGGTGAAATCCTACGACACGGCAGCCGTTCTTGAATCGCTAGCCCCCTACTCCGCCCAGCTCCCATCCTTTGTTTGCTTGCAAAATGGCGTCGAAAACGAGGCAGCCTTGGCAGCCGTGCTCGGCATGAACAAGGTGATCGCGGGAACGGTGACGACCGCGGTCGCCAAAGAAGGCCCCGGTCGCTTGCGGCTGGAGCGGCTGCGGGGCATCGGTTTAGCCGCCGGACACCCACTCTCGAAGCGGCTGGCCGCTGCCATGAACGCGGCCGGACTGAACGCACGGCTTTACCCAAATGCGGCCGCGATGAAATGGTCCAAGCTCCTCACCAACTTACTTTGCAACGCTACCTGTGCAATACTGGATCTGACTCCCGCCGAAGCGATGGCTAATTCGGGCTTGTTTGGCCTTGAGATGCGCCAACTGCGCGAAGCATTGGCGGTGATGCGCGCCCAGAACCTCAGAGTCGTCGATTTGCCCGGTACGCCTGTACGTGCGTTGGCCTTCGGCACCCAATTGCCAGCCTGGCTGGCGCGCCCACTGATGGCGCGCGCTGTCGGCCGCGGACGCGGCGGCAAGATGCCCTCGCTGCACATCGACCTTCATCGCGACGTAAGTCGCAACGGTAAAGGCCGCAGCGAGGTCGATTGGCTCAATGGCGCCGTGGTGCGCGCAGGCGAGAATCTGGGGATTGCGACCCCAGTTAACAAGCTATTGAATGAAACGCTGATGAAATTGGTGAAACAGGAATTACCGATGAATACTTATATCCATAGTATAGATAGACTGTTAACCGAAGTGAAAACCGCGTGAGAATATTTCGGCTGATAGCTTACAGCTGAAAGCTAATGGCTGTTTCTAAACTACAAAGCTAGGGTAGCGTCTTCCCGCTATCCACACCAAAACAGTTGAAACCAAAATCAGTACCGCGAAATCGGTGCCCAGCCCGAAAACCGATACGCTCCCCGGCAGCATCAGGCTGCGCAGGGCATCCACCATATACGTTAGCGGATTGAAATGGGCCAGTGTTTGCAGCCAGGCCGGCATCGATTCGATCGGGTAAATTGCATTGCTTGCAAAGAACAGCGGCATAGTGATCACCTGCCCCACCCCCATAAAACGCTCCCGCGTTTTGACCCACAAGGCGATCAATAGCGAAAAAGTTGAAAAGGTAATAGCCCCGATAAGTACCGTCGCAAAGATCCCCAGCAAATTCAGAGGGTTCAGATTCACCTGCACCCCTAATACACTCGCCAGCGTAGTCACGATCACTGCCTGCGAGAAGCCGCGGGCGCCAGCTGATAATCCCTTGCCAAGCACGAGCGCGGCTCGCGGCGCCGGGCTGGCCAGGAACTTGTGAATAATGCCCAGGTCGCGTTCCCAGATAAGGGAAAGCCCGTAGAAGATCGATACAAACAAAACACTTTGCGCCAGCACGCCGGGCGCCATGAAAGCCAGGTAATCGAAATTCCCAGTGGGGATAGCGCGGATACCTGCCATCACCTGCCCAAAGATTACCAGCCAAAGCAAAGGCTGGATGGCGCGGGTGAACAGGTCCGTTGGTTCGTGGCGCAACTTGCGCATCTCCATCTCGAAGATGTTGAGCGTCTTTCGAATGAAATACAAAAGCGCACCCAGCCAGCGAGCAATCGCGTTCGGTCTAGCCAACTCGGCGTGCGTCATCCCTGGTCCTTGATATGTCGACGTAGGAGCCGCTGGCTTCGATCTCACCACCGGCGAAATGAGTGAAGACTTCATCCAGGCTGGCCGAGCCGCCATTCACAGAAGCTTTTAACTTGGCAGGTGCCCCGATTGCAGCGATGCTGCCGTGATGCATGATCGCCACTCGCTCGCATAGGTCGTCGGCTTCTTCCATATAGTGCGTGGTCAACAGGATCGTGGTGCTGAATTGCTTGCGCAGCCGTTGTATATGCTCCCAAACGGATCTGCGGGCAATTGGGTCCAGGCCAACCGTGGGCTCATCCAGGAACAGCACTCGCGGTTCGTGCAGTACCGATTGAGCGATCTCTAAACGGCGGATCATGCCGCCGGAATAGGTTTTTACCATCTGGTGAGCGGCATCCTTCAGCCCCATCATCTCCAATAGGCCGTAGATGCGGTTCTCCCGATGAGCGCGCGGCAGATCGAAAAGCTTGGCGAAGATCAGCAGGTTTTCATAGCCGGTCATTGATCCGTCCGCTGAAAGCAATTGGGGGACATAGCCGATCACTTTGCGAACCTTGCGCGATTGGCGTACGACGTCGAAACCGGCTACCGTCGCCGCCCCGCCGCTGGGAGGCAGCAGTGTAGTAAACATCTTGAGCAAAGTAGTTTTGCCGGCTCCATTGGGACCCAACAATCCAAAGATCTCCCCTTCCGCAATGGCAATATTTACTTTGGCCACCGCGGTCAATTTGCCAAAGCGGCGGGTAAGGTCCTTCGTTTCGATGATATTCATACTTTGTGGATTTCCTTCAAGCCATGGGCGATGGGTTCGCCCGCAAACGCGTCTTTGAGAAGTTCGATGGCCTGTAGTAATTCTTCGCGCTCGGGCTCCTTTAGATGAATGAGCCGCTCGGCAAGAAACTCACGCGTGTGCTCGAAAGCCGCATCAATGCTCTTTTTTCCCTTTGGCGAAATACTAAGCTGGACTCGCCGCCTATCATTACGGTCCTCTTCGCGATTAACCAGCCCACGCTGCACCAAGTTCTCTACCAATTTGGAGGCCGTGGGAGGTTCCAAACCGATATGCTCTGCCACTTCGTTCAGCGAGCAACCTGCGGAACGATTGACGAAGGCCAGGCTGCGAAACTCTGGCAGTGTGAGTTCCGGATCACGCTGCGAGCGAAATTCCTTGCGAATGACGCGCATCACCAGCGGAATGACTTCTAAAACTTGGTCGGCAACCGAACTTATAGAGGGTGTCATATTGTTTCGCTTATGAAACTAATTCAATACCGAAATATATCCTTTTGAAACCAATCCGTCAAGGCGGACACGGAAAAGTTCGGTTTCTCCGCATTTCGTACATGCAACCTGTACAATGTAATTCAACGCATCCTTCAAGAGGAGGAATAATGGATTTTTTTAGCCAGTATGGAATTTGGTTGTTTTGGATTGTGGTTATCCTTGTCCTGCTGCCCGGAACCATCTTCACCGTTCAACAGCAAACCGCAGCAGTGGTTCAACGCTTCGGGCGTTTTGCCCGCATCTATAAAGCGGGTCTAAATATCAAGATCCCGTTCATCGAACAGCTCGTCGGACGCGTGAACCTGCGGCTGCAGCAACTCGACGTCAAAATCGAGACCAAAACCAAGGACAACGTGTTTGTTCACATGGTCGTCTCGGTGCAGTACCTGATTCGCGAAGATAAGGTTTTCGACGCCTTCTATAAGCTGCAGGATCCGCATAAACAGATTACCTCCTTCGTCTTCGACGTGGTGCGCGCCAATGTACCCAAAATGCTGCTCGACGAAGTTTTCGAAAACAAAGAAGATATCGCCAAGGCCGTGCGCACCGAACTTTCTGAGGCGATGGACGATTTCGGCTACGACATCCGCCAGACGCTGATCACTGACATCGACCCGGACGAAAAGGTCAAGCAAGCCATGAATGAGATCAACACGCAGCAACGCCTGCGGCAGGCCGCCACCGAAAAAGCGCAGGCGGCTTACATCATGACCGTGCGGGCCGCCGAGGGCGAAGCGGAAAGCAAGCGCCTGCAGGGGGTCGGCATTGCCAACCAGCGCAAAGAGATCGCCCAGGGCCTCAGCACCGCGGTAGCCGATTTCCAGAAGGAGATCACCAGCGTCTCACCCCAAACGGTGATGGACTTGTTGATGGTCACCCAACACTTCGATATGCTCAAAGACATCGGCGCGCACGCCGGCAGCAAAGTGATCCTGATCCCCTACTCGCCGAATGCCGTCGGCGACCTGACCGAACAGATGCGGAACGCGATCTTTGTAGGCAACGAGATGGGAGATGGGGGCAAGAAGAAACAATAAAAATCTGATCGGACGGTGTTTTGTAGGGACAGGTTTATAAACCTGTCCCTCTTTTTTATCCCGTAACTTTCTCTGCCCCGAGAAATTCCGCAAACCGCGCCAGCCCGCGTTTGTATGCCGCGGCAAACTTTTTGTCACCTTTGAACCAATTCTCCATCCACACGCCATTGACCACCAGCGTCCTATTCGACCGATCCAACTTGAAATCGGCGCGGCCCACCAACCGGTCGCCGTATAAGATCGGCATCGTGTAGGGTCCGTATTTCCGCTTCGCATCCGGCTTGTAGATCTCCCAGGTGTAGTCGAAATCGAATAACTTCTTCGCACGGCCGCGGGCGCTGACTATTTCGAGCGGAGACAAGAATACGACTTCCCCCTCGGTGCTGGTTTCCGTGGGCGTCCACTCCTTGGGAATCTTGCCATTGATCAAAGTAGTCAGCTTTGCCAAGTCTTCGCTCAAAACGTAATAGCTTTCGCGTTCACCCTCGATGCCGATCTCTGCAACCTGGCCGTCACTTAGCATCTGCGCCAGCCTGCGCTTGCCTTCATCGTAGTCCACCCAGCGCTCGATGAATCCTTTCCAGTGATTGCGGAAGCCGCGGCGATCTATGATGCCAGCTAGAGAGATCGCTTTGCGAGCAAAATAATCTTCCATTTCCCCAACAGGCGCGGTGCGGCTATGTTCCTTTGGCACCACCCGCTCCAGCAAGTCGTAGACCCTTTCCTTCCCCTTTCGGCCACTGATCATCAACTCACCTACCAGCCAGAGGTAATACAACGCAACGCCGGTTGTCTTGCTAGACCTGTAGTTCCAAGTGGCGGCGGCCTCGCCCTCCAGGTCGCGGGTTCCCTGCGGCCCGCGTGCAGTCACTTCTCGCCTAACCTTTGAGACTAAGTTGGCGTTCTCCTTAGCAAAGGTGCTCCAACGTTTCTCCTTCCCTTTGCGCTCCATCACCACGCGCATGTAAGGCATCTCTTCCATGGGAGAGATCGCCAGCCCGCCGCCATAATCAAAAAAGCTGCGCTCTTTGTACAGAAGATCAATCACCCAAGACGGCTGGTAGCCGAGCACCCGCCCCCACAGCACGATATCCTGGCTTTGGGCGACGACCACTGTAGGGTCGATCTGCACCGTTTCCATGGCGCGCATCGCTTTGCGCAGCCCGGCCTTGCCGCGCCAGCGCCGACCAGGCCACAATCCCTGCCTGCCCATAATGAACCGGCGGCGAACCTGATTATCGATAATTATTTTGGAACTCGGCATTTCAATCAGCGATCAGCATTCAGCGATCAGCAATTGATTTTCGAATTATCCCATGACATGGTGCCATACTTGTCAGCTATACTTAGTTTCCCACTTCGCCGCCATGCCTGATCGCGAATCCTTCTCCGCACCCATCGTCTGGAAACCCAATCAGGATTATCTCGAAAGCGCGCGCCTCACCGAATTCATGCACGCCCACGGCATCGCCACCTTCGACGAGTTG
>CAYJMC010000046.1:8340-14605 GCA_964371335.1 uncultured Anaerolineaceae bacterium | reverse complement strand
TTGTGGTCGCGCAATTTCTTCAGGGTTTCGCGGTCGTACATGAGGAGGGCCTCCGAGAGCAAAAGCGAATGGCAGGATTATAGCTGAGAGCTGTTAGCAGTTAACTGTAAGCTAAAACCTTGAAACCATTGCACAGAGCTGTTGCTAGTTGCGCGACAAAACAATCCCCAAGATGACATGCACATAAAGTTGAGGATTGCCAGGTCGGCCTCATTGATATTCGGCCCCCTCGCAATGGATTAAACGGGGACCCCTGCCATCATCATGCCGATGACGTTTTTGCTGGCTTTGGCAGCCGGCAACTGACCAACGATGCTGCCGCGATACATCACGGCGATGCGGTCGGAGAGGGAGAGGATTTCGTCCAGGTCTGTGGAGGCCAGCAGGATGGCGCAGCCATGGTCGCGCTTGTCCACCAGATAACGATGCACCAGCTCGATCGAGCCGACGTCCAGGCCGCGGGTCGGCTGGTCGGCGATCAGCAGCTTGATTGGCTTGGAGATCTCGCGGGCCAAGATCACCTTTTGCTGGTTGCCGCCGGAGAGGGTGGCGACCTGGCTGTGGATTCCGGCAGCCTGGATGCCATAGGCCATCACTAAATGAGAGGCATTGCTATCGAAGACAGTTTGCTGCAAAGTAAGACCTTTGGCGAATGGCAATTTGTAGTAGCTCTTGAGCGCCAAGTTATCGGAAACCGAAAAGGGCAGCACCAGGCCTGTCTTCTGACGGTCGGCAGGGATATAGGCCAGACCCATTTCGGCGAGTTGGCGCGGGCCGGCATTCTCGATCGTGTCGCCGAACATCATCACGTGGCCTGCCAACGGCGGCCGCAACCCCGCTAGCGCTTCGATCAGCTCTGTTTGGCCGTTGCCTTGAACCCCGGCGAGTCCGAGGATTTCGCCTGCGTGCACTTCAAGGAAAACTTCATTCACCGCAATGAAACCGCGATCGTCGGCCACAGAAAGATTGCCGACCACCAGTGCGGTTTTGCCAGGTTCCTTCTTCGATTTGGGTACGTTGAACAATACGGGCTTACCCACCATCATTTCTGCGAGCTGGCCCTCATCCGTTTCATCCGGTGTGGTGGTGCCCACAACTTTGCCGCGGCGCATCACCGTTATGCGGTCAGCCACCTGCATCACTTCTTTCAATTTGTGGGTGATGAAGATGATCGAGAGTCCACTATCACGCAGATTGCGCATCACCTGGAATAGACTTTCGATTTCTTGCGGAGTCAATACCGCGGTGGGTTCGTCGAGCACAAGAATGCGCGCCTGGCGATAGAGCGCCTTCAGAATCTCGACGCGCTGCTGCACGCCGACGGGAAGCTCGCCTACGCGAACGTCGGGATCAATCTCCAGGCCATATTTTTTCGAGAACTCGATCAGCCGCTGACGCGATTTGGAAAGATCCAACAGAGGGCCGCGGCGATCCTCCTGACCCAGCACAATATTCTCCAGGACGGTGAATACCGGGATCAGCATGAAATGCTGATGCACCATGCCAATGCCCAGCGCAAGGGCGGCCTTGGAATCCGCGATCTGGGCTTCCTGGCCATGCACGTAGATCTCTCCGCCATCGGGCGAATAGAGCCCATAGATGATGTTCATCAGCGTGGTTTTTCCCGCGCCGTTTTCGCCCAGCAAGGCGTGGATCTCGCCTTTGCGCAGCTCGAAATCCACCATATCGTTGGCAAAGCCACCGGGGAACCACTTGAATATGTTGCGCGTTTCCAGCGCCAGCACTTCGCTCATCGGTTTCCTAGGAGGGGATGGCGCCCCAGAGGCGCAATTCATATTGATCCATTACGGCGCGCAGCAGCCCAAGATTGGATTGCGCTTTGGCAACCAGCAACCAATTGAAGCTTCCATCTCCCAGGGGTCGCGCCACAGAGATCAACTGATTGGTGGAGACCTGGTTTTCCAGCACCTTGCCTAATTTAAGATTTCCACTCACCCGGTCTGCGAGTTTCATCACCATGGCAAAGTGGGCGGCTGCCAACTGGGCATTGAACTCGGCGCCGGCGGACTCGCCGACAATGGAGATGCCATCCAGACCGACGATTTCCGAAGCGACAAAGTCGTCGCCTATGTCGGCGCGAACCTCACCAAGCAGACTTTGCAGTTCGTCGCTCACAATACACCTTCCAGCTTCAGAGAAGAGAGCAGGCGGTCTGTGTACACATCGGCAATGTGTCGCAGGTTGCCGAGGCTGGCCTTCTCTTTGTCGGCGGCAACCATCAAATAAAAAGTGTTGCGGCCCAGGAAACGTACCAGCAAATGAGCGGTTTCTGTAGTCAGCAGGATGTCTTGCATGCTCCCCATATTGGTGCGCGTGACGGCTGTATCCACCATTTTGACGAACTGATTCACTTGCTCTATCACTTCCTCGAGTTCAACTTTGCTAGAGGAATACCAGTACAAACTATTACCCCTGATTTGCGTCAGACAGGAGAGGCGATGGCCCTCTATTTTTTTGCTGAGTTGCTCGACCATTTGCTGTGGAGAAACCACGGCAAATTCCTGGATGATGTCGACAAACCGCGTGTCCTCTCCCCTGCTTGTTTCGGCCGTTTTGACTGCCGGCTTGGTGTCCTGGCTTCCCTCGTCTGCAAGGCGAGCCGCCTCCAGCAGCAAACTGGTCCAATTACGCGTAATAGTGACAGTAGGAGGATCGACCTCTGGAATTAACTCAAAAGTCCCCTCTTCCCAATTCATGAGTTGGTAGACCGCTTCTTCGCCTGTCTGGTCGTCTACGCTTGCGTGAACGATGTTCCCATTTTTGAAGAAGAGTTCGCCTTTCTCACGGCCATTCTTGAGCTGAACCCGCGCCGTTTTGCGATCCTGGCAGTTATGCTGGATCAGGTCGGCGACGGCCATGTCTTGCAAGCGACCCTTCATTGTGATGTTGCGCCTCTTTTAGAGCGGGGCCTGCCAGACGCTGCGCAGGCGAGCGATAGCTCGGTTGGTCGCTCGACGGTAGGCCTGTGCGCGGTTGGGAACAACGACTGACAGGATGAACTCATGCCCGTTGTGGCTGAACGGCCGGCAGATTAGGCGGCGGCCATCTTCGGCAAAGACCGATAACTCCTCGGGCGCGCCAATAGCTAATTGGCTGCGCACCAGGTTGGCTGCTTCCGCCAGCTTGGCCACCACCGCCGATTGCTTGGCGGGGTTTTCGCCGTTGCTGGAACTGGCGGCCACCAGCAGCCCGTCCCGGCTGCTGAGTGTAGCGGCTGGGAACTGGGCCTCGCGATTCATGTCGGCGAGCACCTGGACGATAGGGTTTTGGTTTTGGTCGACCATACGGCCTTTCTTTAGCTAGACAAGTTGGCGGGTAATGTTTTGCATTACAGATTGGATGATGGCTTTGAGCGTGTCCTGGACCCCTTCGCCCTTGATGGCGGCTGCCGGGAATTTAGGTCGCCCGTTAACCTGCATTTGTTCGGCAACTCTTTCGAACGCCATCGCCTTGGGCAAATCTTTCTTATTAAATTGCACGACCATAGGGAACCGCGCCGGCACGATCCCGAAAGAGACTAAGTGGTTGTGCATATTTCTCCAGGCCTTGATGTTAGCGGCCAGACTTTCCGCGCTGAGGTCGGCCACAAAGACTACACCATCGGCGCCGTGCAACACCAGGCGCCGGCTGGATTCGTAATTCGCCTGGCCGGGCACGGTGTACAAGTGAATCTTCGGCGTCAGCCCGTTGATCTTGCCCAGTTCGAGTTGCAGGAAATCAAAATACAAGGTGCGGTCCTCTTGCGTCTTCAGCGAAATCAGTTCACTGCGTTTCTGTTCGTCCACACGCGAATGGATTTGGATGAGGTTCGTAGTCTTGCCGCTGAAGGCCGGACCGTAATACACGATCTTGAGATTCAGTTCTCGCAACTTCCAGTTGATAAGCATGATCGCGCTACTTCGTTTCGGTTAACTCCACAGGCCATCGATGGCTTCGTCCAGGTTCTGCAAGCCATCGCCATCAAACCCGATTCCGTTTTCATCCTTATCTGGGCGCAATTGCATGGCAGCCAGTTGCCCGCCGGCCTCCAACGCCAGCAAACGCGCCCAGCCCAGCGGGACTTCGGCGTCCGTCTGCATAAAGAGCACCAGGTCGGAGCCTGCTTCGCAGAGGAAGGTGTTCTGTTTTTCACCTTCGCGTAGGATGAGTTGTTGCTGCTGGAATGCACCCGTGAGCCGGGCAATCTCCTGGCTGGCGGCAAGGTCACCCGCCAGCAGGGCAGCCAGTTCTGCCATACCGGCGTCGGGCAACCCTTCGCCGTTAAATACAATGATGTGCCCGTTGCGGTCAGCCACAAGGATAAAGCGTGCTGGCGTCTGCGTCTTCAGATGTCTGGCTATCTTTTCGATGCTGGATTGTTGCGCGGGAGTGACCGAGACTCGCTTTTGCATCAATTGAGTTTGAATTTCTTCCTGCGGATTGTTCATGATGCATCTCCCTCGCGAAGCTCGTCTTGATTTAATGTACCGGATCCCCAGCGGTTGACCAAGCCTCTAGAGACGAGCCCTTTTTTCAAGGCCTGGGCGTATGTAAACAAGCGATCAGTTGATTTTGTCGTTGGTTCCGGCTCGTTTTCAGCAATTGTGAATAATCGATCCAATTCGTTCTTGAGTGTGTCTTCGGCACCTGCGGATACATATGGCCTGGTGGGCTTCGTGTGATTTTCCGCGAGGATCTTGGCCAATTTGTCAACCGCCTGGCGCGCGTAGAAAGCCACGGTGCCGATTCGAGGGGCAGTGGGGCCAACGGCGAACCGCAAAACCAGCAAGGCTTCATGGCCCACGCTGAGCGCGTAAAGGTCTTCGGCTTCACCCTGGCGTTGGATCAGGTTTGCGGAGGGAGCGTGCTCGCCCATGGTGGCGCCCAGTTGCTGCAGCGCTGCAAAGCTCCCTCCAAGCAACGAACTAATTTCACCAATTTGGGCCAATTCGCTGCCTTTGAAATCGAGCACCTGTCCGAGTTCAGTGACCAGGTAAATGGAGAGTGCCGAGGTCTCTTCTATTAATGTCTCGAGAGTTCGGCTGATGCGCAGAGCTTGATCCTCGTCGAGGGCCATGCCCGTGGCGAAGCTGGGAATCTCTTTGCCGATGCCCGCTTCGATGTGCGCCAGCAAGGTTTGTTTATCCCAGGGTTGCGGGAAATAATGGATATTGAGATCGTTGCGTGCCATGGCTGCCAATTCTTCAATTGCTGTTTGCTCGGTGGCCAATAAAATGAACTGAGCTTTGGGGCACAGCCTGCGCAGACCCTTGAGAAGGATGACGCCCTGAGCCTCCGGAAAGCGATCGGCGACGATCAGCATGTCGCAAGGGAATTTGCTGAGTACCGGAACTGCCTGCGCCAGCCCGGTGAAAGTTACGATGCGACAAAGCGAAGAATATGGCTTGAGCCAGTCTTTGATTTCAGGGATTCGAGTCCCATCCGTATAAATAACGCCGATCTGCTCAACGCGCATATCCTTATATCCGATCCTGGCGAATCATCTCGCTGACAAAAATGCAAACTAGCCACAGTGGTGGGCTGTATCCAAGTATGAGATTTACAGATGTTTATGTAAATAGGTTCTTTCTCCTAGGGCAAAAACAAAAAATTCCATTACTTCCTTGCAAGATTATTGGTGAAAAACCCGCATGGTAGAATGCTTCACTCGCCCTCATCGTCTAGTGGCCTAGGACGTGGCCCTCTCAAGGCCAAAACCGGGGTTCGAATCCCCGTGGGGGCACCTTCCAGAACCAGCACCCGGGATTTTCATTACCGATAACGAGGGGAATTTGGTCGACTTAAAGTGCTATTGGTCGACGGACAAGATAACTTGGTTCTAAGGGAGGTCTTTAAAGAGGAGGTCTTTTTTTTAATCGCTGGATGTTAGCCGGTTCGCGGATCGTAGAAGCGCCAAACGCACGAATCTGTTTTAGTGGCAACCTGTCGAATGGTCAACGTGGTCCTCCGCCGATGCCTTGTAGGGCTGAGTTCGTGAGGAGGGATCGGATGAACCCTGGCCCGGGTGCTGATGACTACCATGAGAGCCATGCATAAATAAATGGCTGCCACAAAGCAAAGCGAAAATAGCATAGCTGGTCACGGTGCCCGCGGCGACATTGAAGGCAAAAATCGCTACAAGGGAAACGATCCCAATCAGCACTAACAACTTTACAAATGGAGGGACACGCGCAAGGCGCGCTTTTATGCTCGGCAAAAATTCCATCCAATGCTCCTTGTTCATTTCTGTTTAGAAGGTTGCCAC
>CAYJMC010000046.1:0-8240 GCA_964371335.1 uncultured Anaerolineaceae bacterium | reverse complement strand
CCAGCTAAACCCGGGGAACATGGCCGTCCAGTGATCAATCGAATACATAGTCCATCCGGGGAAGAGCGGTCGGAAAACCACGCAGACGAGGTACGCGATCGCCGTTGCGACGCCTAGAGAGGTGCCCACAAGTTGAAGATTAAGCTTTGACATTCAACACTCCTTTCGGTGATAGAAAAATACTCAAATTTCGCGTATTTGTCCAAACCTAAACACCGCAGCTGCTGCCGCTGCCAGTTGTTCCGGGCAACAGGCCGCTGTCTGCCAGCCATTGGTGCACAGTCTTGAATCCGCTCCCTGAGGAGTAATCCCGACTCACCAACTCCAGGCTATCCACATCAGCAAAGTCGCTATTCTGGGTCGACTGGAAGTATTGAGCCAGTTCCAGATATTGCGCGGGATACCAAAAGGCATTGGCATACTTGGCTGCGGCATACATCTCTTCAATGCCAGCGTCTTGCGAAGCCATAAGTTCCAGCAATCCCAGCATGGCCATACCGTGATTGCAATCGGGAAAGTGGGTGGGATTGTTGCAGCATGGGCGATAGACGTTCGGGGCCACTTCCTCCAATCGTTTCTGTTGAGCCTCGGTGAGAGTGAGGATAGGCGAGACGGCATAAAGCTCCATGGCGGGCTTGGTTCCCAGAGTCCAACCGCCGGTTGAGGCAAACCGCCCGATCTGCTCCCCACCATTTTGCATCATCGGGCCATCCGTTAGGACGACATTCCGGTTGGCCAACCCCAGAGCCCAGAAGAAATTGAGCAGGAAATATGCGTTTTGCTTGTTCAACACGACCTGAGACTCGCTGCCCTGCTCTAGAATGGCGATCTGGGTATCGGACAAGGGCCGGTTGGCTTGTTCATAAACCTGCACGAAAGGGTCCCGGTCAATTGCGCCCGCAGACAGCAATTGTGGACCGACATCTCCGTAGCGCGCCGGCAAGGTAATGCCCTCGGGCGGATTGACTTGCTCAGCGAGGGCAATGTGTTCAGCGTGCTCATTCGCGGTGGGTGTCACAGTTGCCGCGGCCGAGTCCACTTGACCCCAGAGTAGGAAACCGCTGCCCAGACCGACCAGATAAATGAAGATCGTAAAGAAGGCTAAAACCTGGCGCCCGCTGGCCCGGTTGAGGCGCTGTAGGGAGACATCTTTAACGTCCTCCAGTGCAACCCCCAGTCCTTTTTGGGTACTCTTTTTTAAGGAAATCCTTCGTTTGATTGGCTTCTTTTTCATAATTCTCTCGGTAGGTGATGCAATTTATTGCTAATCTGCAGCTCCTGTATAGCTGGTATGGCAGAAATCACCTAGGGCTATTGCGCGCTTGATCTACAAGCAGAATTGCCTACATCTGAATCTGGAAAATGGTTTTTATTGCCAGCTATACCTTAGGTCGCTTGGCGGGTCGATTTGGGAAATCCAAATTCAAGATTTAATCCCTGTCAGGTTTAGAGTTCGAGTGTTACTTTTAGCTCCGTCCCTTTATTGCGCCCGCTGCGGATCCGTAGCTTCGCGCCGAGCCGTTCAGCCTTTTCGTGGATGCCGAGCAATCCGAAATGGCCGCCGGGCGCAAATTCCGCCGGGCTCTCAGGAGTCTCAAAGCCTTTGCCATCGTCCCGCAGGGTCAAACTCACATCGCCAGGGCTGAAAGCCAGCACCACCCAACCGTGCTTTGCATCCGCATGCCGGCCCATATTGCTAAGGCCCTCTTGGGCAATGCGATAAAAAGCTAATTCGACTTCGGGCGCCAGACGCCTTTCTTTCCCCATCAGCTGGAAGGCAATGGGGAGTTTGTAGGTTTGGCTGGCTTCCCGGCTGAGCACGTCCAGTGCGGCGGATAACCCCAGGTCTTCGAGGAAAACCGGGCGCAAATCACGAATGAGTCTTCTCAAATTCCCAATCGTCTGGTCGACCAGAGACTGGATCTCCGCTAAATTGGATTGAAGGTTGGGTTGTGCGGTCAACTGGGCCAGTTGCACGCGTTGATTCAAAGCAATCAGCGATTGGATGGTATCGTCATGAAGCTCATTCGAAAGGCGCCGTCGTTCATCTTCCTGTCCCTCGGTGATCGCCCCAATGTAGCTGCGCAACCCGGCTTGAGCCTTCCGTACCTTTTCGGAGAGGTGGATCAGCTCCTTTTGTAAACGTTTGACTTCTTCAATTCCGCCAACGGGCTTATTGATCATTTCGTAATTTCCCCAGGAAAGCGCCGCGGCCTGACTCTCGAGTTTTTGCAGTGGCTGAACAATTTGCCGGGCTTCGAACCAAAGAGCCAGCAAAGCGAACAATACCACCGGCACCAGCAGGAGTGGCGCTGCTTGCGTCGATCTTAATAATGGGCTCGAGATCGACTCCCAGGACTCCGTTGTAATTAATGCCCAGCCTGTCGGCGTGACGTTCGTATAAGCAATAACGGTTTCCTGGCCACCGATGTTTACGAAATTCGATCCGGTCAAGCCATCTAAGGCCAGATCAATGCTCTCACTGTCTTCGTCTACATCGGTGTCACCCGATTCGAGCAAAACCCCACCGTGTTCATCGAAAATTGCGAACCCAGAATCCACGCCCGAGGAAAAGGCATCCATAGTCTGCCTGGCAAATGCCAGGCTGGACATGCCGACCACAAGCGGTGATTGCAAGCTTTCGGAGGCAGTCAGGATGAGCACAAATTCCCCGCGGTCGGTGTCAAATCTGGATTGAAGGAATCTGGGCGCGTTCAGCGGATCCTCGAGGAGAGGCTGGAGCTCACTGATTTTCAACAACCCTATGGCCGCCAGATCGCTGCTGGCTAACAACTCGCCGTCGCGGGAAAAGATGGCCAGACCCGCGTCAAAGTCCTCCAGCAAGAAGGTTGAGGAAGTGAGCACATCGGCGGGGCTATCGGCTTCGCTGGCACGGAATGCCAGACTTTGCAGGGCAGTGGCTCTGTGGGTGAGCTGTTCGGAGACCGCGTTGGCGGCGGCGCGAATGGCGAGTTGATCCCGTTCGCCTACCAAGGAACGCATTGCAGATTCGTGCAAATTCAGGCTGGCCAGGATGACAAATAGGCCGATAGCGGTTAACGGGAGCACCAGCAAAAAGAAGAGTTGCATGGTGAGTCCGCGCCAATGGAAGTTGAAAGCACGCATGAGCAAAACCTATGATCCTAATCGTACACGAAATCAAATCCAGTAATAAGCAGAATTGCCTATAGCGCAATGAATACTAATCCTTACAATCGGGCAATTCGCCTAATGAAATGGAGGTAGCAGATGAAATCTGTAGCTATTGCTTTAACTATCGGTTTAGGGATCTTTCTCTTGAGCGCCTGCGGCTCGGCACCTCAACCCCTGCAAGTGAATGTGAACATGAGTGAGTTTTCATTTTCGCCCAACGTCATCGAGGCCAAAGTGGACCAGCAGGTGACCGTCAACCTGGTGAATACAGGCGCCCTGCAGCATGAAATCATGTTTGGGCGAAACGCCATGATGATGGGCGGCCAGCCTAGCGGCTACGAGATGGACATGTTTTCGATGGCCGGCATGGAACCCTCCGTGACTTTTGGCGGCGGCATGGGAGGCGACACGATGATGGGAGAATCAGGTATGCAGCACGGCGGGTTTAGCGTGATCCTGCCAACGGGCAACCAGACAGCCCAGTTGACCTTCACGGTGACTGAAGACATGATCGGGGAGTGGGAGTTCGGTTGTTTCGAGCAGGAGGGGACGCATTACACCGCGGGGATGAAGGGCACCATGGTGGTGACCCAATAGCGGACAATAGCGCTGCACGTCTGAAAAGGAGTTGGCTGTGAGCAACGAAAGGTGGTAAAGCCTGAAAATGAATTGACTCCAATTACGGTTTACGTCACGACTTTTGTATTGGGCGTGATTGGCTACTTTTGGGTGAGATGGCCTTGGGAGGCCGCGGGCATCCGCTGCACTGGGCGGCTGGGCTGGCAGGTATTTTCTTTGGGTACCTGATGGGCAAACTGATCGTCCGTAAATACGGGGATATCTTTGGCTTTTGAATCCCGATTGCTTTACTAAAAAGAGCCCTGCGGTTCACGCAGGGCTCTCGGTATTTCGAGAATCTTGCCTTTCACTCTTCCTTTAATTCGCCGATATTAGACGGCAGCCAACCTAGCGAAACGGCACGCATAACTGCTTCCGTTCGACTGGCCGCTTGCAGTTTGTTGAAAATATGAGCAAGGTGTCCCTGTACCGTGCGGTCGCTGATGTTTAACTGAACGCCGATGGCTTTATTGGTGTAACCTCTACCTACCAATTGAAGCACTTCCATTTCCCGATCGGTGAGTTCTTCGATAGCGGTATTCGTTTCCGGGCGCGTAATCTGGGCCAACAGTTTTTGTGTGATAGATGGGTCCATTACGGAGATCCCGTCTTTCACATCTTTCACCGCCTGGATAATTTCCGCGGGAGACGAAGTCTTCAACACGTAGCCATTGGCCCCCGCTTGCAGCACCGCCAGGACATAAGGGTCGTCATCGTAGGCGGTAAGGATCAGCACTCCGACGTTCGGCTGGTGGGCGCGCACCCAGCGGGTCACGTCGATGCCGCTGGATTTGGGCATCTGGATATCTAGCACGGCCACGTCGGGGTGGTGTTTTTCGATGAGGTTGCGCGCCTCATCGCCATCGCCGGCTTCCGCGATCACGCGGATCCCCTTTTCCCGCTCCAGAAATTGGCGTATGCCGGCCCTGACTACGGCGTGATCGTCAGCCAGCAACACCCGGATCGCATTTTTGGTTTTAGTCACAGCAGGTTTCCACACTCTTGAAAAGATTGCCGCGCCCGCAAGCGGGCTCGCAATGACGAAAAGGTGATAACGCCAAAGGTGTTCTCACCTCTTCGTCAATTCTACTATTGGCTCAGATCGCAAGTCGGGTAACCGTTGATCAGGGGCAAGGCCAAAGCACCTTGCCTCTGAATCGGTTAGCGAACAAAAATACGACTCAGTGGCCTTTGTGTTCCTGTTGGCTTTCCTTGTCGCGCATGTATTTTTCAGGGTTCTTGTCGAAATCGGCTTTGCAGCCAGCCGAACAGAAATAAATTGTCTGCCCCTTGTATTCCGAGGTGGCCCCTGGACTTTTGGGGTCAACCTGCATACCGCAAACAGGATCTGTAACCATTGAAAATCTCCTTTCTAAGTTCAGTGCGATTGAATACGAAAAATATTTAGCAGCTCTTGTGCTTCTTGCCAACATTCCTGAGCGCTGGCTGTGCTGCGCATTTTACGGGCGAAACTTTCCACCTCTCGATTGTAAACAAGTACATTAATTTTGCCTATGGCTGCCCGCACCGCGGCCAGCTGCTGGATCACTTCTGCGGTGGGCCGGCCGCTTTCCAGCATTTTGATGATACTCGAGAGGTGCCCGCTTGCAATTTGCAGGCGGGTTACCACCTTGTCATTATCCTCGACCTTGATCATCTCAATGCCCTCTCATTGGTCGCTTGTTTAGGCACGCGCAGAATCCTGCGAAGGCGCTTTTCGAGCCGGTCGCTGGGCTGATGGCCAGGGGAAGCCGCCAGCCCGATTTGAGTCTGGCCGTTGTACGTATGCAGCATGAGGCTGGCTGGTTGCTCGATGCGATCGAGGACCATCAGCACAACAAGTTGGCAGTCGCATTCGCTCTTTCCATGGTGAGGGCAGGTCCGATCTGGTGAGGCGGCGCAAGCCGAGCGAAGGTCGAAGGATCGCAACACGTCAAGGCCGGATTCCTGCAATTGGCTTGAAACGATATCCACCGCTTTCTCGGAATCAACGGGAAGCTCTAAAAGGGAAATAGTCCAGTTATTCATGGTTTGCCCGTGCTCATATTTTGCTCAGTATAGGATCTGGATTGCAGGACACCAAGCGCAATTCACCTCTCCCAGACTAAGCAGAACTGCCTACAAACCCGGAAGCCTGTTGGCCGATGACTGAAAGCACGCCTCATTTGATAATGAATCAATGCAATCTGACCCTCATTGAGTTGGAGGCTGCAATGGAACACGATCCGAATTGCCATGTTGAAATGTTTCACAAACCCTTTGATGAAACGGATGTGTCGCCGGTTTCTAAGGCTAATTTACTGGTAAGTGGTATGGGCTGCCACAACTGTGCCATCCGAGTACGAAATGCCATCCTGCAACTTGATGGGGTCAACTGGGTGGATATCGACCTCGAAACCGGCAAGACCCTGGTGGCCTTTGACGCAACGAAGATATCGCCCGAACAATTCATTCCAGCGGTGGCTGCCGCCGACCCCCAAGGACGTCACCATTATCTGGCCAATCTGATCGGCTAAGCAGCAGCCCGCGAAAGATGTCCAATGAGCGTGCCCCTCGCTTGGAAAAATGTCTTCCACCATAAAGGGAAACTAATCCTGAGCGTACTCAGCATCGGAGCTTCCCTGGCGATGACCTTGCTCTTAATAGGTTTCCGCGAAGGACTCTATGCCGCGCTGACCGCTTATGTCGACAATCTGGACGTAGATCTCATAGTCACGCAAAGCGGCAACGAGGGGGTGGTCAGCGCCAATTCCGTGGTTCCCGGTGGCATCCACAATGAACTGGAGGCAATCACCGATGCAGAAGAGGCCGGTCACATCGCCGTCGCCGGAGTGGTCTTCATTATCGATGAGGATAAGTCGCCTATCGTGCTGGTTGGCTATGAGCCCGATTCAGGAATTGGAGATCCATGGAATCTTGGCAACGGAAGATATTTGGAACACGATGATGAAATCCTGCTAGATACTTGGCTAGCCCAGCGTTCGGGAGTTGAGATCGGGGATACAGTTGAACTTCTAGGTAGCGAATTTGAAGTTGTTGGCCTGACCAAAGGCACCGCCTCGTGGATGGCCCCGTATGCATTTGTCACACTCCCAGCAGCCCGGGAAGCGCTGGGGCTAGTGGATTCAGTTAGTTATCACTTGCTGCGCTTGAACGATGGGGCCAACCTGGACACCGCGAAAGACGCAATCGAAACTCGATTTCCGAATGTGAGGGCGATTGAGCCGGACCAGATAGCCGATACGGATCGCCGGGCCGTCGCCGCAGTGATGGATCGACCCATCAACGTTCTCCTTTTCGTAGCAGTGATCATCGGTGTGGCGGTCATGGCCTTGACGTCTTATACGTCCATCATGGATCGGCTACGTGAATACGGACTGCTGAAAGCGGTTGGCGCCAGAGCCTTGCGGCTCAACGTCATCGTCATTCAGGAAAGTTTGTTGAATAGTTCGTTAGGCATCGTCATTGGCGTGGCATTGGCCTATTTATCCGCGGCTTTGATCATGGCTAACTGGCCGCAATTCAACGTGACCATCCTACCCGACAGTGTTTGGAAGATCGCGGCTTTAGGATTGATCATGACTCTGGTCGCCGCCATATTGCCGATCCGGCGAATGGACCGAATTGATGTACTGGATGTTTTCAAGGCCTAAGGGTTAGCGAGATGCTCAAACTTGCCTGGCGCAACCTGACGAACGAACCGACCCGCATGGCGATCAGTGTCACCGGAATTGCTTTAGCTCTGATACTCATCCTGGTCATCTCCGGCATCTTTGCCGGCTCCGAAGAATTTGCGGTGGCTTACATCAAGAATGAACCTGCACCCATCTGGCTGATGCAATCCGGCGTGGCAAATATGCACATGTCCTCATCGTACATTTCCCCTGAGTTGATTACTGAAGCCGAACAAATCGAAGGGATCAAAGATATTACTGGAATTTTATACACAGGCGGAAATCTCAAATCCGGTGAAGATTCGATCATTAGTTACATCATCGGCGTTGACCCCGAAGCGGAAATTGGGGGACCCTGGAAGCTAGTCGAAGGAAGGCAGAATCCGGAGCCGGGTGAAATCGTCATCGATGCCGAACTGGCGAAACGCTTGGGAATTGAACTTGGGGATGAACTGAGTTTGCACGATCAGGATCATGAAATCATTGGCCTGAGCCGCGGCAATTTTGGCATCGGCAGCAATTTAGCTTTTATTAACAAGCAGACCCTTTCCGAATGGATGGCCGTGCCGCCGGATTCTGCAAGCTTCGCACTGGTCAGGCCAATGGACAATATCGATGCCACTGAGCTTTCCGAACGCATTCAATCTGAATTCTCTGATTTGAATGTAATGGTGCAAGCTGAATTCGTAGCCAGTGATAGAGATTTAATCCGCCAAATGGGCGTGGACATCATCCGCGCCATGAACATCATCGCCTACATCGTGGGCCTTTTGGTGATCGCTTTGACCATTTACA
>CAYJMC010000045.1:0-16131 GCA_964371335.1 uncultured Anaerolineaceae bacterium | reverse complement strand
TACGTTGTTGATAGAAAACTGTTTAAAAGGAAGCTGGTTGCTGGAGTTAGAGCTAAGAACTAGGAGTTGAAAAACAACGATTGGAGATTATCGATCAACGGGTAGCAACCTATTTAAAGGAAATTGAAGTAGCTAGAAATGCTCTACAGTTAGCGCGCGAGGTCAAAGAAGTCTCAAAGGATCAAGAGCTATTGAAAATACTCAGAACTCAAGTTCCCAAGATATTAGATTTGGAGAAACCAATATCCGGATTTCTTGAAGATGGCTCTGTTGAAGCTGCAATTATTACAAAGCGCGTGGTTCCTCCATTGCTGGATATTGTTGCTGGCGATGATTTGGATTACGATCTTAAAGTTGAAACAGATAGTGATAAGGGAGAAAAGAAACGCGTCGAAAAATGATATATTTTTTCGAGACTGTTGACAGCGTCTTGCGCTCAAAAGTGGTTCAGAAATTCGCTAATTCTATTGTTTGTAATTTCATTGATGTTGTCGCTTTCAGCAATTATCGGAATCGTGTAAAGCTCATCGGGGTGTCCTCTCTTTTCATTGGCACGCGTCCATCATTCCCGACTCGCCGAGCTGCAGGCCAGCGGCCAGCCCGCCGTACCCTGAATGGTCACCCGCACCAGCGGTTCCGTGCTAAATCGAAGGCGCCCAACTGAGTCGTGCTATACTAAATTGATAACTGCGCAACACTGAGACATCAGGGATTCAATCGTTGCGCAAGCTGTTCCCGCAGCCGTTTTCACGAGTAGCAGCAACTGACCCTTAGCAGAACCGAAATCAACTGGATCGCCGCAAAACGCGGCTTTGTTTAGTCTATTTGTGGCTGCCCGCTTTTGGCTGCGCCATTTCAGGCATGCAATGAAAATCGCTCTCCTCCATTATTCTGCTCCTCCCACCGTTGGCGGTGTCGAAAGTGTGATCGCACACCACGCCAGGCTGATGGCCGCTGTCGGCCATGAGGTCCGCATCATTGCGGGAACAGGGCAGGTGTTCGATCGTCGTATCAGGCTCATTCCGATCCCATCGATCGCTTCTACCCACACCGCAGTCCTCGATGCAAAAGCTCAGCTGGACAAAGGCGTCGTTCCTACTGGCTTCGCCGGTTTCGTAAAGGAGATCAAAAACAGGCTCATTCCCGCATTAGAATCCGCAGATTGGCTGATTGCCCACAACGTTTGTTCGTTACATAAAAATCTTGCTCTGACCGCCGCCTTATTTGAGTTATCTCGGCAGCCGGGGATTCCTAGGTTAATTCTCTGGCACCACGACCTGGCTTGGAAGAGCGCCCGTTACCAAGCTGAACTGCATCCTGGTTACCCATGGGATCTCTTGCGCACAGCCTGGCCGGGAGTAAGACAGGTCGCCATCTCCGAGTTCCGCCGGCAAGAGCTTGCGGAACTCCAAAACATCCGCCCGGAGCAAATCGAGGTGATCCCCAATGGATTAGATGTCAACAGAATCCTCAAATTAGGCCCCGTTGCTCGGGATCTGGTTGCCCGTTTGGATTTGCTGAATGCGGCCCCCCTGCTTTTATTGCCCGTTCGCTTGACCAGGCGCAAAAATATCGAACTGGCCCTGCGAACCTTAGCGGAATTGCTCAAGCTTCACCAGGGGGCAAAGCTGGTCGTTACTGGACCTCTGGGTCCTCATAATCCGGCAAATTTGGATTACTTTCAGGAATTGAAAAACATCCGGAGCGAGCTTGGTCTTTCAACGTCTGCGGTTTTCCTGGCTGAGACGATCGAAGGTTTATTACCAGACGAGGTGATTTACGATTTGTATCGCCTGACAGACGCATTGATCCTGCCAAGCATTGAAGAGGGCTTTGGAATTCCTATCCTTGAGGCGGGTCTGGTTGGGATTCCAATTTTCTGTACCGACATCCCTACATTAAGGGCCTTGGGTGGCACAGAAGCCCAGTATTTCTCTCCCAATGCGGATCCAATTCAGGTTGCTCGGTTGATATCACAGACTCTGCAAGCCAACCCGAGCTATCGCCACCGCGTTAGCGTACGTCAAAACTATGCCTGGCAGGCAATTTATTCGAAACACATTGCTCCATTGATCGAGAGCAGCTGATGACACCCGCACACAAATTTGAACTGTTTCATAAAGTGCTGATACCTGTAGTGGATGGCTTTGTTCCGGCTGCGGCGCTGGACGCTGCATATTTGATTGCATCTGCGGAGAACTTGCTTCTTTTAGGTTTGGTTCCTGTGCTGACCAGTGATTCACTGAGCCTTGGGGCGACGCGCGCTCAGGAGTTGCGCAAGTTTTTGCGTCGTATCCCTGGGGCGACAAGGATGAGGACCCGTGTATCTCACTCTCCTTGGTATGAAGTCGTTGAAGCGGTCAAGGAAGAGCAACCTGATCTGCTGATTCTTGAATGGCCATCCGCTCCGGAAGCCCTGGGTGTAACCATCGAAGAGCTATTGAACAGGCCGCCTTGTGACATCTGCTTGATTAGGCAGCCGATTGTTGACAGTCCCACAAACATCCTGCTGCCTATCCGCGGTGGCCCGTTCTCGGAGCTCGCATTACGTATTGCTCTTGAAGCGTCGACGGCCACCGGCGCGCAACTCGATTCCTTGCACATCCGTCCCGTGCAATTGGCTGCCACATCCCTTCAAAGGCGCAACGCGCGAAAACAGGATGCCGCATTTCGCGGGATTTCCGAAGTGCTATCCAACCTTCCCGAGATCAAACAGCATCACCTCACCACTGAAGATCCGGCTGCGGCCATCATCAAATACGCTCAAAAAGCTGACTTGGTAATTATGGGCGCATCTGCAAATTATTCGGGCGCTGGCATTCCATTTGGTGAAACCGCGGGGAGAGTGCTTCGAGAAAGTAATTGCGGCGTGATGATCGTAAAGACCAAACGGCCCATGCCGGCGGATGTGCAATCCGAGGCGGTTGGCCAGAAAGCTATTTCTGTGCTGGTGGATAAGTGGTTCGCAGAAAACACCTACCATGCTGACGAATTTGAAGATTTGGATCATTTGCTAGAACTGAAAGAGAAACAAAACCTTACGATTAGCGCCGCCTTGCCGGCGCTGAATGAACAAAGGACAATAGGCAGGGTCATCCGAATCATTAAAGAAAATCTAGTCGACAAGGCTGGCTTAGTGGATGAGGTTGTACTGCTGGACTCTGGTTCAACGGACCAGACAAGAGAGATTGCCTCCCGGCTTGGAATCCCGGTCTACGTTCATCAAGAGCTTCTTCCGCATTATGGAGCGCGTCATGGAAAAGGGGAGGCATTGTGGAAGAGTTTGTATGTAACGCGTGGAGACATCATCTTGTGGATTGATACCGATATTTTGAATATCAATCCACGATTCGTTTATGGATTGATCGGACCATTGCTTATCAACCCCGAATTGCAGTTCGTCAAAGGTTTCTACCGGCGTCCCATGCGCATTGGGAATAAAACCCAGGCCGGAGGGGGGCGTGTAACCGAATTAACCGCTCGACCCTTGCTGAATCTTTTCTTCCCCGAGCTTTCTGGCGTCGTCCAGCCTCTTTCGGGTGAATATGGCGGTCGAAGGCGTGCGCTGGAGTCGTTGCCCTTCTTTTCTGGCTACGGCGTGGAAACCGGTTTGCTGATCGACATGTTCGAGAGATTTGGGTTATCGGCTATTGGCCAGGTGGATTTGCAGGAGCGCATCCATCATAACCAACCGCTTGAAGCGCTAAGTCTGATGTCCTTCGCCATTATCCAGGTTGTGATCAACAGGCTTGAAGAACGTTACGGAAGAGAGATCCTTGAAGACGTTAATAAGACGATGAAACTCATTCGTTATGGAGACGAACGTTTTTTCCTGGATGTTGAGGAAGTCACTGAGCTTGAACGGCCGCCAATGAAAAATCTACCGGAGTATGAGGATAGGAAAGCTAACAAGAAGTAGGTCGTCATGCCGTGCTCTGTTTGAACGCCAGGGAAGGCGGTGCCACGACCCTGACCTCCAGACCTCTTGACCTCGAGACCTCCCGACGCCCTCAGTTATCATTACCCCCATGTCTATCCCTCGCTCCGCTCGGGACAGCGTCTACACCCGCCTCGCTGAGTTGCAGGCTAGCGGCGAAGCCGCCGCGCTCTGCACCATCGTCCGCACCAGCGGCTCCGTGCCGCGGCGGGCGGGTGCCAAGATGCTCGTCTTCCCCGGCGGCCGCACCGAGGACACCATCGGCGGCGGTGAAATGGAAGCCCGCGTGATAGCCGAGGCGCTGGCCGCCCTCTCCGATGGGCAGCCGCGTACCCTGAAATATTCTCTCACGGATCCTGCCCGTGGCGATCCTGGCATTTGCGGCGGCACAGTGGAGGTCTTTGTGGAACCCATCAATCCCGAACCAACTCTGCTTATCATCGGCGCCGGCCACGTCGGCCAGGCGCTGGCGCAGCTGGCCGATTTCCTTGGCTACCGCGTTCTGGTCAGCGACGACCGCCCCGAACTCTGCAACCCTGAAAATATCCCCCACGCGGACGCCTTCTATTCCGTCCCTATCTCCGAGCTTTCCAAACATGTAACCTTAAACCTTCAAACCTATATCTGCCTAACCACCCGTAACGCCGAACTCGACATCAAGGGGCTGCCCACGCTGCTGGATGGACCAACCGCCTATATTGGCGTCATCGGCTCCCGCCGCCGCTGGGCTGAAGCCCGCAAGAAGATGGAAGCCGCTGGCGTCCCCGCCGCCAAGCTGGACCGCGTCCGCTCACCCATGGGTCTCGAACTCAACGCCGAAACCCCGGAAGAAATCGCTTTATCGATAATGTCTGAAATTGTTATGATTCGCCGAGGTGGGGATGGGAAGAGGATGAGTGAATAATCTTAGTCTATTGTCCAGCAGCTTGATAATTGCTAAAAAATCATGATTTCTTTCCTAATTTCTGGTATTTATCTGATCGGATAGTCAGGAGCGGGCGCATTTCATGAATAGCTCGGCGAATACCATAGGTGCGCCTCTGGGGGCCTTGTCAAGTTGCTAACGACCTGGGTGGGGCATTAGCAATTAGCAACTTGAAAGGGAAGGGTGGTTAGGATAAGTTGGACGTTCAGACATGCAAGGCGGGAGAAAGTGTTGTTGCTTATAATAGTTCTTAGTTCTGAAATCTGAAATCGAAGATCATAAATGTCTTATGTGGACTAACTACATCAACGCCACCAGCATCGAGGAAGCCCTACAGGCCCTGGCCGAGCACGGGTCGAAGGCCCGTATTGTGGCCGGCGCCACCGATCTAATCCTTGAGATGGAGCTCGGCGTACGCAAGGGCATCGAAACCCTCATCGACGTAACCCGTATCCCTGGCCTGGGCAAGATCACCCTCGGCAAAGACGGCCTCGTCCACCTTGGCCCGCTGGTCACTCACAACGATTGCGCCGCCTCCGATCTGCTGCGCAAGCGCGCCTTGCTGTTGGCGCAGGCCGCCTGGCAGGTTGGCGCCCCGCAGATCCGTAACCGCAGCACCGTCGCTGGCAACCTGATCACTGCCTCTCCGGCAAACGACACCATCCCTCCGCTCATGGCGCTGGGCGCCAGCGTAGTGTTGCGCTCGGTACACGGCGAGCGTTCGGTTCCACTGGCGGACTTCTACACCGGCCTGCGCAAAACCGTCATGCAGCCCGACGAAATGCTGGTGGACATAAATCTCCCTGCCTTGCCAAAGTCTGCCCGCGGCGCGTTTATGCGCGTTACCCTGCGCCGCGCCCAGGCCATCTCCGTAGTGAACGCCGCAGCTATCGCCTATTTCTCGGGCGAGAAAGTCAAGCATGCCGTCATCACCTTGGGCGCCGTCGCCCCCGTCATCATTCACGCCAAAGCGGCCGAAGATTTCCTCACCGGCAGAATGCTCACCGCCAAGAATATCGCCCACGCCGCAGAACTTGCTCAACAATCCGCTAAGCCCATCGATGACATCCGCGGCTCTGCCGCATATCGCAGCCAGATGGTCAAGGTCGCGGTAACCCAGGTTCTCGTTGATCTGGCCACAAAGAAGCAACCACTTCGTATCCCCGAAAATCCGATAATGCTGCAGAGCAAAACAACTAAGAAAACCCCTAAACTGATTAACCGATTAACGGATCAGCCGATTGAAACAACAATTAATGGCAAGGTTTATTCATTCAAATCCGGCCATGATAAGACTCTCCTTCGCCTGTTACGCGAAGAAGCATTGCTGATCGGCACCAAAGAAGGCTGTGCCGAGGGCGAATGCGGCGCCTGCACCGTCTTCCTGGATGGCAAAGCGGTGATGAGCTGCCTGGTGCCCGCGCCCCGCGCCCACGGTGCCGAGATTGTCACCATTGAAGGCTTGTCGCAAAATGGGCGCCTGCACACCGTGCAAGAATCCTTCATCAAAGATGGTGCCGTGCAATGCGGTTACTGCACACCGGGCTTCCTGATGTCGGCCGCCAAGCTGCTCGAAGAACGCAAGCAGCCGACCCGCGATGAAGCCAGGGAAGCCGTGGCGGGCAATCTCTGTCGCTGCACTGGTTATTATAAAATCCTCGATGCGATTGAGCATGCAGGCAAAGGCAAGGGCCCGTCCCGGGCGAGGCGTAGCGGGGTGAGGACGTGAGCGATCGAAGGCATCGCGGGCCGCTCACCTGGCGGCTGCACCCGATCTGGCGCGGCATCGGCTTTCTTTTGTTGATCCTTATTCCGATTATCTCCTTCTCTGTTTCGGAAATGACCCTGGATTTTTTCCTTGCCCAAAAGTTTGAATTTCCACGAGAAGGGGCTCAACTAATACAAGGGGTGGACAATTTCTATGTGCAGCTGGGCATCACTTTCGTGCTCACCCTCCTCCTTTATTTGGTGATGTCCGTCATTTCTTCTTTGATCTACACATTATCCGGGGGTCGCGAGAACGAAGAAATCGTTTCGCGCATCGGTTCACATAGGCGAAGATATTAAATGCCTTCAACCATCGGCCAGTCCCTCACGCGCATCGATGCCCTGGGCAAAGTCACCGGGCAAACGCTATACCCCGGTGATATCAATAAGCCCAACCAGGCTTACGCCAAGGTCCTGTTTGCCGGGCGGCCGCATGCCATCATCCGCTCAATAGATACCGGCGCAGCCGAAGCGTTGGATGGTGTAATTTCCATTTTCACCGCCAGGGATGTACCGGTCAACGAATATGGCCTGATCCTCAAGGATCAACCCGTCCTCTGTGGCCCCGGCTCCAGCAAACCATTTGCGGATCGCGTCCGTTTTATCGGCGATCAGCTGGCTTTCATTGTCGCCGAATCCGAAGCTATCGCCGCAAAGGCGCGCGACCTGATCAAAATCGATTTCGAAGATTTACCGGTGGTTACCGATCCGGATGAGGCACGCAAACCAGGCGCGCCGTTGCTCTTCCCGGATCAGCAATCTAACGTCTTCTGTCATTATCAGATCCGCCATGGCGATATTGGTGCCGGCTTTGCCAAAGCCGACGTGATCATTGAAAGCGAATACCGCACGCCTGCCCAGGAGCATGCCTACCTGGCGCCGGAAGCCGGTCTCGGCTACATCGACGAAGAGGGCCGCGTCACGGTTGAAGTCGCCGGTCAATGGGCGCATGAGGAGCGCGAACAGGTTGCCCACGCGCTCGGCTTGCCCGAAGAGCAAATCCGCATCATCCATCCGGCCATCGGCGGCGCCTTTGGCGGCCGCGAAGATATGTCCATTCAGATCGTGTTGGCATTGGCCGCCTGGAGGCTGCAGCAGCGCGGCATCCTTAGACCGGTCAAGATCATTTGGAACCGCGCCGAATCTATCATTGGTCACCACAAACGCCACCCGTATATCATTCGCTCCAAGTGGGGCGCGACCAAAGGCGGCAAGGTCGTTGCCGCCCAATCGGAAGTGATCGCCGATGGCGGCGCTTACGCGTATACCTCCACCAAAGTGATGGGCAATGCCACGCTGATGTGCAGCGGCCCATATGTGATCCCCAACGTTAAAGTGGATTCGTACGCGGTCTACACCAACAACATTCCCGGCGGCGCGTTCCGCGGCTTTGGCGGTCCTCAAGGCGCTTTTGCTGCCGAGACGCAGATGAACAAACTGGCCGAAGCGCTCAAGATGGACCCCGTGGAATTTCGCCTGCGCAATGTGGCCCGCGAGGGCGATTTGATTTCCGTCAACACTCCCTTACCAAAGGGTGTCACCCTCGATAAGGTGATCGCCGTCGGCGCCAAAGCTGCCGGCTGGAAACATGCTGGCTCCAGATGGAAACGGCTGAAGGGCAAGGCCGCCTGGCCGAAAGCTAAATCCGCTAAAAAGCCTGCGATCAAGCGCGGCATCGGCTTTGCCAGCGGTTTCAAGAATATCGGCTTCTCTTTCGGGGCCCCTGAGCGGGCCTGGGCGACGATTGAACTTCACGGCGGGGCCGAGATCGAGCGCGTGGTTCTCCACCACGCCGGTTCGGACGTGGGGCAGGGCGCTCATACCGTTTTCAAACAAATGGCTGCCGAAGCTGTAGGCGTACCGTTGGACAAAGTTGAACTGGTGCTGGCAGATACTGCTCACACCGGTGATTCTGGCTCCTCATCTGCCTCGCGCATGACTTTCATGGCAGGCAACTCCATCCGCGGCGCGGCCGCCGCCGCGCTAGAGAAATGGAAGAATGAAGATCGCCCCGCTGTGGCGGAATTTAAGTACGTTCCCCCGGCGACAACGCCATACCATCCCGAAACCGGCGAATCGAATCCCAATTTTGCCTACGGCTACGTCGCCGAAGCGGTCGCGCTGGAAGTGGACACTGAAACTGGCCTGGTCCACATCCTCGATGTGATTTGCGCCGATGACGTTGGCAAGGCCATCAATCCCCAGCAGATCGAAGGCCAGATCGAGGGCGCCGTGGTGCAGGCGGCCGGCTACGCCATTCTGGAGAATTTCATCCAGCAGGATGGTTACGTGAAGACGCAGTTCCTTTCCAATTACCTTATCCCCACCGTCCTCGACGTGCCCGACCGCGTTAAATCTCTGATTTTGGAATACCCGGATAGGGTCGGGCCCTGGGGCGTACGCGGCATGGCCGAAATGCCTTATATTCCATTCGCTGCCGCGGTCATCGCCGCGTTCCACGACGCCACCGATGTCTGGATGGATCAATTTCCCCTCATCCCCGAACGCGTGCTGCGCGCATTGGGGAAGATCCGTTAATCCGTCGTTGCGAGGAGGGCGTTTTGCGCCTTTTTAAAGACGCAACCCAGAGCCTGCCCTGACCCTGACCCCGAACAACGTGAGGGGGAAGGGGAATGGGTGGCAATCCCCAACATCGCTTACCATGAAACCCATTCAGCGATGAACCCTCATGTCTCTTCTTGATTGGCTCTTCTTGGGCGAGCACCTCGTCCTCGATGCTCGCGTCCGCTCCAAGCTGCCGGGCCAGACCGCCTGGCTCACGGACGGGGTGACCTATTACGAAAGCGCCGGCCCCGAGCACGGTAATGCGGTGATTCTCATTCATGGCTTCTCCGTTCCCAACTTTATTTGGGATCGGAATTTCGATGCGTTGGCAGGCGCCGGCTTCCGCGTGGTGCGCTACGATCTTTTCGGCCGCGGCTACTCCGACCGGCCGCGCGTTGCCTACCACAAGACTTTGTTTGTTCGCCAACTCGCTGATCTGATGGACGCGTTGAAGATCGACCAGGCCGACCTTGTATCACTCTCCATGGGGGGCCCTATCGCCGCCGAATTCGCTTATCGCTTCCCAAAGCGCGTCCGCAAACTTGCCTTTATCGACCCCGCCGGATTTGATCTCGAATTGCCCTTAGCAGTGAAATTGCTGAATGTTCCCGTCATCGGCGAAATCATGTTGGGTTTCTTGGGGTTGCTCGGCACGAAGACCATCCTCGAAACCATGCTCAACGATTTCTACAGTCCCACACAGGAAGCCAGGGATTATTTCATTCCGCGCTATCAGGAACAAATGAAATATCACGGCTTCAAACGCACCGTCCTCTCCAGCCTGCGCCAGGGCATGCTCGACGAAGATTTGTTACCTTTCCGCCGCTTGGGTGAAAGCGGCAAACTTGTTCTGCTCATCTGGGGCAAGGAAGATCAAACCGTTCCCTTTAAACACAGCGAAACATTTCTGCAGCTCGTGCCGCAAACCGAATTCCATCCCATCCACCAGGCAAAACACATCCCACAATTCGAACGTCCGGAGGTTGTTAACCAATTACTGATCGATTTCCTTAAGGCCGATACATCAATAAATCAACCTTGAACCTTCAACATTCAACATCAAACTTGCCTATAATCTCCACATGCCAGTCCCAGTCATAATTCTCGGTGGTGGTGATCTCGCTTCTGGCGTTGCCATGCGTTTGCATCGCGCCGGTATCCGGCTGCTGATCGCCGAACTCGAAAAACCATTGGCGGTTCGCCGCACGGTTTCATTTGCTCAAGCCGTCTATGCAGGCGAAATTGAAATTGAGGACGTAAAGAGTAAACGCGTCCAAAATGTCACGGAAGCAAATGAGGTTGCATCTCAGGGAATTATTCCGGTTCTTGTCGAACCGAGACTTGAAACCTCAATGGCGCATAAGGGTCTCGCGCTCATCGATGCGCGAATGACCAAGAAGGAACCGGGAACCTCCCTTAGTTCTGCGCAGCTCGTCATTGGCTTAGGTCCCGGCTTCATCGCCGGCAGGCATTGCCACGCCGTCGTCGAAACCCTGCGCGGCCATAACCTTGGCCGCGTCTTCTGGGAGGGTTCCGCCTCTATGGATACCGGGTTTCCCGGCAGTATTGGGAGCTACAAGGTCGACCGCGTTCTGCGGGCCCCAGCAGCCGGCTTTCTTGAGCCCCGCGCTGAAATCGGTCAGCGCCTAAAGCAGGGCGATCTCATCGCTAGCATCAGCGGTTCCGAAGTGCGCGCCCCGTTCGATGGTGCTTTACGGGGTCTCATCCATCCTTCGGTTGAATTGCACGATGGAATGAAGATTGGAGATCTGGACCCGCGCGACGATCCCAGCCACTGCTATCGCGTATCTGACAAGGCTTTAGCTATTGGTGGCGGTGTGCTTGAGGCGTTGTTGACTCGGCCCGAGATTCGCTCCAGACTTTGGTCATGATTGCACTCCGCCGCGCTCTGCGTTTGGGTAACTCACCCCAGGTAGCGGTTGTTGGGGCAGGCGGCAAATCGACTGCGTTGTTTGCTCTTGCTCGTCAGTTCGATAAGGCATTCGTTACAACCAGCACCCACTTATCAACAGAACAAGTCGCCGCTGGCGATCTTCACCTTGCCTTGCGCGACAAAAACGATGTCCTTTCTCTGGACATAGCCAAGTTGCCAGCAGTCACAGTTTTTACCGGACCCAAACAGTCCGAAGGCCGGGTCGTTGCTCCTGATTCCGAAGTCCTCCTCTCCCTCAGCGACCTTGCACGTCAGCATTCGCTTCTTCTGCTGATCGAGGCGGATGGCGCCCGCCTGCGGCCACTGAAAGCGCCGGCCGAACATGAACCTGCCATCCCGGATTTCGTCGACGCGGTGATCGTCGTCGCTGGGTTGTCGGCGCTGGGCAAGCCGCTAAGCGAAGAATTGGTTCATCGCCCTGAACGATTTGCAGAGCTAAGTGGACTACAAGCAGGGGACGAAATTACCGCCAAAGCTATGAGTGCTGTCTTGCTGCATACGGATGGCGGTTTGAAAAATATTCCCAATGGCGCTCACCGTATCCTTTTGCTCAATCAAGCGGATACGCCGCAACTGGAGGCTACTGCCCGCGGCCTGTCCCGAACTCTGCTTTCAGCATTCGATGCTGTCTGGATCGGAGCGCTCAAAAACTCTCCCGACCTTTCCACCGTTTACGAGCCTATTGCAGGCATTCTGCTGGCGGCAGGCGAATCCAAGCGGCTTGGCCAGACTAAGGCTTTACTGGATTGGAAGGGGAAACCTTTCGTCCGCCAGGTCGCCGAAACCGCGCTGGGGTCTGGCCTTGGACCAGTGATTGTTGTCACCGGCGCCGATGCCAGCAAGGTCGAAGCGGCGTTAGCTGGTTTGCCGGTTCTGCTTGTGCGCAACGAATTCTGGCAGCAAGGGCAGAGCAGTTCGGTTAAGCTTGGTCTAGGGGCCCTTCCTGACCGCGTTGCGGCGGCATTATTCCTTGTTGTAGACCAACCTCAGCTTCCTTCTGCCTTGATCGAAACCCTGGTTGCCGGGCACGCGGCCAGCCTGGCGCCCATCATTGCTCCAATGGTGGATGATCACCGCACTAACCCTGTGCTCTTCGATCGCAGCACCTTTGCAGATTTTCAGTCATTGGTAGGCGATGTCGGCGGGCGGGCCATATTCTCCCGCTATCAGGTGCGTTGGCTGCCCTGGTTGGATTCCTCGCTCGCTATAGATGTCGATACACCGGAGGATTATCAACGCTTATTGCAAAAGGCCGGGTGAAATGGAAAAGTTGCGCGCATTTATTGCTCTTGAAATGCCGGACAAAATCCGTCGAGCCTTGGACGAGATTAGCTTTCAGCTTAGGAATGAGCTTTCTGGAGTTCCGCTTCGCTGGGTGCCCGTCGATCACATGCACCTGACACTGAAATTTCTCGGGGATATTTCGCGGGCTCAAGTTCCAACCATTGCCAGGGTCCTTCAAGAACAAACCGCGCCATTTTCTCCTTTGGAACTCAGCCTCGATGGGATAGGCGCTTTTCCGAACCTTCAACGACCGCGTGTTCTCTGGGTTGGCGTCAACACACCCCCAGGCCTCAGTGAGCTACAGAAAAGCATCGAATCACAGTTGTCCATGCATGGTTTTCCATTGGAAGGTCGAGCCTTTGCCCCGCATCTGACATTGGCGCGTGTCAGAGGACATGCCCGTCCCGCCGACCTCGCTCGTATCCGCGAAACCCTGGCGGCCGCGCCTAAACCGGCATCCGCAGGCGCACTCGCAGACACAATTACTCTATTTCGCAGTGAACTCAAACCCAGCGGCTCCGTATATAATGCGCTGTCTCAATTCGTTCTCACTAGGTAGGATTAGGAGCCATTTTTAGCGTTTGGAACCATTGAAATTAGCCCGCAGCATTGTGGAAACCCTCGAAGATAAAAAAGGGGAAGATATTTTGTTGCTCGACCTGAAGGAATTAGCCCCAGTGGGCGATTTCTTTGTGATCTGCTCCGGCAGCAGCGACCGCACAATCACAGGTCTGATGGACGCGGTAGTCGAAGAGACAGGCGAAAAATTTCATCTCAAGCCGCGTCTCGAAGGCCAGCCTGCAGAGGGCTGGCTGCTTGCAGACTTCGGCTCTGTGATCGTTCACGTCTTTTCCAATGCGCAGCGAGATTACTATCGCCTCGAGGATCTCTGGTCCGACGCGAAGGTGCTGCTTCACGTGCAATAAAACGGCGCCAAAGCGCCGTTTTATTTCTTCAGTTAATCAGCCTGCCCATTAGTTTTCGAACACCCATCGGTCAATGTCCCTCTTCCATTCGACCAATTCGCCGTCTTCGAACCAAAGCTTGACTTCGCGCTCGCCCGTTTCTGGCTTGTCCGACGCGTGGGTCAAGTTGCGCCCGATTTGTAACCCGAAGTCATGGCGCAGACTCCCCGGCGCCGCTTCCGTAGGTTTGGTGCTGCCCATCGTCTGGCGGATGGCAGCCACCGCGTCCGGCCCTTCCCAAGCCATGGCCATTACCGGGCTGGACGTAATATATTCGATTAATCCGTCGTAAAACGGCTTGCCTTTGTGTTCGCCGTAATGGCGCTCGGCGAGATCGCGGCTGACCCAGATGAATTTTGCCGCCACCAGCCTCAGCCCACGCCGCTCCAGCCGCAAGATCACTTCTCCGATCAAGCCGCGCTGCACACCATCGGGTTTCACCAAAACCAAACTACGTTCCAAATTGCCTCCGAAATAAAAATGCTCGGGATCTCCGAGCATTTTACCAGAGCAATATCTATGGGCTTAAAGCAGGTCCCCAGCTCGTGTGTAACAATCCAACGCCTCGCGCAATTGGTTATTGCGCATATACGCGTCGCCGAGCGTTTGCCACAAGGTCGCGTCAGCAGGGTGCCGGTGCACGGCCGCATCCAAGTCTGCGATTACGTCTTTGATCAGCAGCCGGCGCCTGAGCAGGTAGCCGTAGTGATCCGCGGCATCATCCAACTTTCCGAAATTCAGCGCTTGCCGCGCTTGCTCCAGCCGGCTGGGAGCGTCTTGCTCCGCCTTCAGCGTCGCCGTACGTCGCGGGCTCACCGCAGGCATCGTTTCCGGCTCTCCTCGAAGCTCTTTGTCGACTTTACCGGCCACCTGGGTTTCAGGGATCCATTCACTTTCGGTCGGAGAAAGCTTGGGCGGGCCTAACTCTTCGAGCCAATCCAGCTTTGCGGGCTCTTCACCTGTTTCGGGCATCGCCGTTTCGGTGGCCTCCGGTTCCTCAACCACATCTGAAGCCTGTTCGGCTTCATCAGTGGTAGGGCGCAGTTCGTTCAGCCAATCCGGCGCTTCTTCCAATGGTCGGGGAGGGACTTCCTCCGCTTCCTTGCCCACATTGCCGTTTTCTTCGACCTCTGCGCTCAAATCCTTGAGCCAGGCAGGCGTGGTGCTTTCTATCTCGACTTTCTCTACTTCTTCAAATGGTGGGACTTCCTCAGCGATCGGTTCCGAAGGCGCTTTCTCGCTTTCGGCCGCCATCTCATCCAGCCAGGCCAGCGCGTCCCGCTTTTCCTCTTGTTTTTCTTCCGGCAGCCAATCAGGTTTGGCCGCTTCGCGCTCCTCAGGAGTCGTCAGCAATTCTTCTTCTGGCGCGCCTTGTTGCGCCGCCAGTTTCTCCAGCCAGCCCAGGCTCTCGTCGTCCTCCGAGGAACTTTCCGGTGCAGGGCTTTCCGCAATCGCGGCTTCCGCTGCAGGCTCCTCAGTCTCAGGCTGAATATCTTTAGATTCGAACTCGGGAGGATTTTCAGCGCCCACCTCTTGTTCGCTTGCCATCTCCCCGGCGGGCGCGCCTTGAACAGGCTCAGGTACCTCTGTGATCGCGGGTCGCTGACCTTCCATTGCTAGGTTGCTCGTGGACGGGCGTAATTCTCGCAACCAATCCGGGATCTGCTCTTCGGACAATGCCTGGCCGGAACTCTTGACGCGAGGAGTTTCTAGCTCCCGGGTAGGAACAGGTTCTAAGCTCTCCAACGATTCCAACATTGCAGAGGTTTTTTCCTTGGACTGTTCCGCTTTTTCTTCAGCGGGTGGCTCCCCAACACTTTCAACCGACAGCCACTCGGGAAGTTCCTCCTTTTCGAAGCCCGGACCCTCCAGTTCCAGTGAACCCGTCCACGCCTTGGGGATGGGTTGTGCCTTGGCCGCGGGAGTCTCGATGACTAGTTGCTCTAGCATAGCTATGTCTGCGGGCGCGGCATCTACTGCGGTCATGGTGTCCACGTGCGCTGCATAAGGGTCTAACTCTTCGACCCGTTCCAAATAGGGCTTCGCCTCGGTTTCGCGTTGGCTGCCCCGCAAGATATCGACCATCACGCGATTGGCATACAGGCAGTAGGGCAACTTTTCGATTAATGCCGAGCAAACTTCGATGGCATCGGCTTCCCGTTTGGTTTTGAAATACATCTCTACAAGTAGTACCTGCAGGTCCGGACGCTGGGCGTCTTCGGCCAGCGCGCTGCGCAGTTCGCCGATGGCCTGGTTATATAAGTCGCCGTGCGCGTACATGCGCGCCAGCGCCCCGCGGGTCAGCCGCACCTTGGGTGGAGCATAGCCTTCACGCTTGCCATACAGCCGCCGCAATTCGTCCTGCACTGCCCGGTTGGACGGTTGCGCTTCGAAGGCGCGCTCCATATTCCAGATCGAACCATCCAGGTCTGCGGTTTCTTCGCGAATGATGCTCATGCCGATGTGGGACACGAAATCATCCGGGCACGAAGACAACACCCGCTGGAAAATGTCCCCGGCTTCAGTATGCTGATGGGCTTCCAGGTAGGCTTTACCCATCAAGCGATAGGTGGCAACGTTCTTCGGGAATAACGTGAGGATGTGGCGGCAGTGAGCGAGCGCGTCTTCCGTGCGCCCATTATCGATTAATTCCTCGATCCCGCTCAAATAATCACGCAAACATATTTTTGCCACGTTTTTCTCGCTCCCGGAAAATTAGTATGCCATCTCTCGA
>CAYJMC010000044.1:0-17513 GCA_964371335.1 uncultured Anaerolineaceae bacterium | reverse complement strand
GCCATGGTGCTCAGCCAAGAAGGCTTCCCCAGCGGCGGCGTGATGCGCGTTCGCGATGTGCTGTCCATCGCCGAGCAATGGCGCATCGGTGGCGGACCGGTTGGGGTTACCAACCACACCCGCGTCATGGATCTGGTCTGGCCGGTGCCCGGTTTCCAGGAAGAATGGCTATCATCCTTTGCCCCCAGCAGCTTGCCACAAACTGAATTAACCGCGTCTGATTTTGCGCGGATTCCAATGCTCGAAATCAGCCAGTAACCTGTCGTTTTTCTGAGTAACCTTTGTACCAGTTCTCGTCCACAGGCTCTGCCTGATAGATAGCTGTCCACGGCCGCGCGGTCTCATTACAAATTTTGGTAACTTGAGCCATGCGGCTCGCGCCCACATCCGCCAGAAATGCTTCGCGTTTGCCGGCCTGGAGTTCCACTGCTTCCTTCCAAACCGCGCGGCCGACAGCGGCGCCGCTGGCGCCCTGTTCGCAGGCGATCGTCGTCTGGCGCACGAAGGTTTCGAAATCAACTGCTGCCGATAACAACACCCAAGGTACAAGGCTGGTTTCCGTCAGCGCTTTGCAGGCCTTTGCCCATTCCGCTTCGTGTATCTCGTCATCGACGTCAACGGGAAATTCGGCCTTGAGGATATCCATCCCAAGCGGCGTCAATCGACTTGCCGTTTCCAGCACGATGTCCGTGCGTTCAGCTCCGCTGATCTTCTTCTGTCGGGGGTCGATGGCAAACGAAAGCGGTTCCACCATGAAGGGAATGTCTTGTTCAACGCAATCTGCCGATACCTGTTTGATTAAATCCTCGTTTTGTTTTGCTGTCGGCGATTTTGGATGGTAATAGACCAACATCTTAACTGCACTGGCTCCCATGCGCTTTATCTTCGCCACGCTCCACCCGGGTAGGAGATTGCTTTCTCGGCCCGTGGGCTCGCCAGTGTAGCCTGTGGCCTCGACGGCCGAAAGCAGCCCAATGGCGCCAGGCAGACGATTTGCAGCTATGGCCTGCGCCGCCCCGAATTCGGGATCCAGCAGCACGGCGCTGGCTTTGGGCGAAAGTGCGCCGGTGACTTGCAGCTTGAATTCGCTGAGTTCCCGGGGCCCGATGTTCCCCGCACCCGCTTTGGCAAGCGCCTGGCGCAGATTGTTGCGATGGTCCAGCGCCAGGATAGAGAGAGCGCAATTGGGTGTCGAGCACTGCTGCAGGCCGCGATATTTGCCGATAGAAAGATACTTCAAGGTTTCCTCCGATGTGCAGATTTAATGGGGAACCGTCTCAGTCAAGCGGGAAATACAAATGGCTATCATAAAGGTTCACTTCTCGTTTGGCAATAACAGTGATTTGGACTTATGCAAACCCGGACTGTCTCCGCGAGTCGCCGATCTTTCTGCGCTGTTAATGTAAAGCCTCTCCTGTGATATAACTCATCCGTTTTCACGGAGGATCGCGAGGCCTTATGCGCGCAGCATCAAAATGATTGAAGACTATTCCATCGACGGACCGAATTCATACCCGTTTCCCAAAATCGAAATCCACCAAGAGAACACCATTGAGGGCCGGGGGATGTATGCCCGCGAGAAAATCCGTAAAGGTGAGTTGGTGGCCCTGTGGGGTGGGGACGTAGTGGACCGCGCCCACTTCGAGCAACTCGGCGAGCACCAAAAACGGCAGAGTGCCCAAATCGAGGAGGACTTCTACCTGGTTTCCAGCAAACCCGGCCCTGGCGATTTCATCAACCATTCTTGTGATCCAAACGCCGGCCTGGACGGGCAGATCGCCATCCGCGCCATGCGTGACATCGAGCCCGGTGAGGAAGTGACCATCGATTACGCCATGTGCGATGGCGACCCGCGCGACAGTTTTGAATGCCTGTGCGGCTCGTCTAGTTGCCGCCATATCGTTACGGGGAACGACTGGATGTTGCCTGAGTTGCAAAGACGCTACTTTGGCTATTTCTCTCCTTACCTGCAAAGGCGCATAGACAAGTCGACGAAATAGGCGCCTTCAGAGGGAGCCTGATGAGGTTGGTACCGCTGGGGGACTACGGTGCCTACTGTCTTTCCGCTATAATTTTTTGCACACCTATAATGATGGCACGCAACTTGTAATTAGAAGGTCAGTATGAAGGAAATAGCGGTAACTAAAAAGGGAGAACTCAAATTTCGGCCTAGTGAACGCGGGCAAAGCCTTACCGAACTGGCCATCTCCTTCGTGGTGCTGGTGCTGCTCCTGGCCGTAACCGTGGATGCGGGACGCTTATTCTTCTCCTATCTTGCCGTGCGTGAAGCCGCGCAGGAGGGGGCAGTCTACGGCTCCCTGGTTGCTGCGGATCCCAATTTCACGAACCTGGTCACTGCGCGAGTAAGGTCCAGTTCCAATGCGCCCGTAGATCTGGCCGACACAACTATGGTCTCGGTAACGCCTGCCATAATCGGCACGGCCTGTGCAGATGGCAATAATCAGGTGCAAGTAACGGTTACCTATACTTTTGAATTGACAATGCCATTTGTTAGTTCTATTATTGGCACGAATCAATTCCCTTTGGGACTGAGTGCAACCAGCACCATTTTGGTCCCCAAGTGTTAGCTTGACGAAGTCAAAGGACCGATGAAATCAAAACAAATCGCCCGGGTGCTTCTGCTGGCCTTGCTCGCCTTGGCCCTCGTTGCCGTGGTGATTCCCGTCAGCGCCTTCCAGGGAGAGGGGCCTTTGCGACGCGAGGTTGATCTGGTCTTTGACCAGATCTACGATGTCTCCATTGGTAACGGAGGGGTCTTTATCGACAACTCGCAGATGCGAGGCACAATGGTGCTGCGCGCCGAGGAATGGAACCGGCAGGAATCGTGGCACCAATTCACCCAGCGGCTTATTGATTTTCAGGTCTACGATCGCAACGGTGACCCTTTCGAATGGGTGTATGGCAACGTGCGCATTTATTTCAATTTGGATAAATTCCAATATGACAAATGGGTGGATGAAGAAGCCAATATGAGCATTTGGTATTTCGCACAGCCCGAAGGTGGCTGGCGCAAATGTCCAACTCATTGGGAAGCTACCCCGGGGCTTGCCAAAGGGCGTTTGTGGTGCTTGGCGCGCCACTACACGCGCTACGGCCTGGCCTGGACTAAGCCCACTTTGCTAATGCAATTGATCAAACATGGCCTCATCACGGCGACCCCGTCACCGACACCGTAAACCAAAAGCGGCCCCGAATTTCGGGGCCGCTTTTGGTTTCTGAGAATTCTACAAACTTACATATCGATCTACGCGTTCGCCGATTACCTTGAGGCTGTCGGCCCAGAATTTCTTTTCGCGGATGTTGATGTCGAAACGAGCGGCTAACGTCGCCGCGTCGCCGAGACCGGTGCTGGCCAGCAGGTTGCGGTAATCTTTCACAAAATCCTTGCCGCGCTGCTGGTAAATGGCGTACAACCCGGTACCGAACAGCAAACCGAAGGCGTAAGGATAGTTGTAGAAAGAGAAACCGGCAAAGTAGTAATGCGGTTTCCAGGTCCACATGTACTTGTGCAGATATTGTGGATCCAAGCCTTCGCCGTAGGTCTGCTTCTGCGCATTTTCCATGATGGTGCAAAAATCCTCGGCGGAGAGCTCGGCTTTGGCGCGGCGCTCGAAGACTTCCTTCTCGAATAAGAAACGCGAGGTAATGTCCACCACTACTTGCGAGGAGCCAAGCAGGTCGTTCTCTAGAATGGCCAATTCCTCGGCTTTGCTCTTCGCCAGCTTTAGAGAGGCCTCAGTCACAATGGTCTCGCACATGATAGACGCCGTCTCGGCCAGGGTCATCGGAGTGATGGCCCGCAGGTAGGTCTTGCCCACCAGGCATTCGTTGTGATAGGCGTGGCCAAGTTCATGCGCCAGCGTGCCGAGTTGATCCAGGGAGCCGTTGAAGTTCGCCAGAATGCGGGACTCGTCAACCCCGGGCACTTCCATACAGAAGGCGCCGCCGCTCTTGCCCTCACGCATCTCGGCGTCGATCCAGCGATTGTCGAAGGCGCGCTTGGCCAATCCGTGCAGATCGTCGGAGAAGGTGGCGAACTGTTCCAGGATGAAATCGCGAGCCTCCTCGAAGGTGTAGACGCGGTCGGTCTTGCCCATTGGCGCGAACACGTCCCACCAAGGCAACTGCTTCTTGCCCAATCGCTTGGCCTTAGCCAGGAAATAGCGCCGGAACATGGGAAAGGAATCGCGCAAAGCTTCCATCATCGCATCCAACGTTTGGCGATCAATGCGAGCGGTATCAATGGATGCGTGCAACGCATCGGCGCGGCCGCGACGTTTATCGAGCGTATTCACTTCGCCCTTCACGCCATTGAGCGCGGCAGCGTAGGCTTCCTTGGATTTCTCCCAGGCCTCCATCTCGGCCTCGTAAGCGCGGCGGCGGGTCTCGCCATCAGGGTGTGTGCGCAGGTTGATCAGCGCCGGCATAGGCAGCTTTTGTTTCTTGCCATCCAAAACGAATTCCACGCTGAGCTGTGAGGTGGTTGTGTTCTGGAATTTGGTCCAGGCGTTAGCGCCGCTGAGGGTGAGATCGGCTGCCAAAGATTCCTCAGCAGGGCTCATCAGGTATTGGCTCTGCGTATGCACTTCTTTCAAATAGAACTCGTGGTCAGCCAGGGTACCTGGCTTAGCCACCATCTCGGGCAATTGCACACCCATGCCGCCGACCCAGCCGCGGAAATCCACTTCCTGCTTGCGCAGGCGGACCCCCAACAACTCCAGTTCAGATTCAATGCGGCGGGCTTCTTTATTGAACGAGTCGGTGGTGGTAAAGGAGGCAACGTAAGCGTTCAGCGTGGCGTAAAGGCGACGCACACGGTTCATTTTGTCGATAAGCTCGGAGAGGACGCGTGCCAGGTCGTCGGTGTTGCCTTGCGCCGGGCCGCTTTCCCGTTTTTCAACCTTGTGGGTCTTTTGGTAAGTGTCGATTTCATCGAGCTGCGCCTTGGCGTCCGCCACCGCAGCCTCGAACTGCATGCTGTCCAGGCCGGGATAGACGTTGTTAAGATCCCAACGCGGAACTATGCCCAAGTTCCTAGCAGCCACCTTGGCCGCTGATTTCGGAGTCGAGGCCAAGGAAAACTTTGCTTTCTGCCGTTGCGAGGAGGCCGTAGGCCGACGTGGCAATCCTCGTTTAGCCGGTTTTTTGGTTACCCTGACCGGCTTGGAAGGTTTCTTTACTTTGGTGGACTTGGCGGCTTTCTTCAGCTTTGCGGCTTTCTTGCTTTTCTTGGCCATAGGGTTCCTTTTTGCGGGGGATTATGTTAGGGTCTCAAGCAGTTCCCGGGCAGTGTAATCTGCCCAGTTCTCTGCAGTGCGTTCGGCTTTGTGCCGTTGGCTGATCTCGTTGAGTTGGCTGGCTAACAGGTCGACATCGGGTTCAGAGCCGAGCAGACCAGGCAGGCCGCTGGTTACCAGGAAATCCGCGTACCAGGCAGCCCACTGCTCATCGAATTGACCTTCTAATTCAACTTTTTCGAATTGCTGGTGAGCCTCTTTGGCTTGCTGCAGTAACAAGGAGAGCTTCTGAAGGAGAATATCAGCCATATGCGATGACAAGATTTATTGTAACAGAGGGAACAAATCCCTCTGCCATGGCATCGTTAAACGGCGCGATTGGTTATGGCTGCAAAGTCTTTCCCTGTAGGCTGTTGAAACACGCGAAGGTCGAATTCAGGCACGACGGCGAGCAGATGGTCGAAGATGCTGGCTTGGATGGCCTCGTACTGTTCCCAAACCGTTGTGTTGGAGAAGACATAAATCTCAATCGGCAAGCCATTGGGGCCCGGGTCAAGGTGGCGGATGAGCAATGTCATGTCCTTATGCATGTCGGGTCGGCTTCGCAAGTAGGCTTCAATATATGCCATGAAGGCCCCAACGTTGGTCGAACGCGGTAATCCGTCCGGCCTGGCGCCTTCCGGACCCCAACTGCGCGTGGGAATATAGTCCTTGAGCAGGTCGATCTTTTCAAGACGTTCCAAATCCGCCTGATTACTGAAACGGATCGTTTGGATATCAATAAAGATAGAGCGTTTAATGCGTCTGCCACCCGCCTGGCTCATACCGCGCCAGTTCTTGAACGAAACATCCATCAATTTATAGGTGGGGATCACCGTGAAGGTCTTGTCAAAATTCTGGATCTTGATGCTGTGCAGCGAGATGTTGGTCACATCGCCATCGGCATTGAAGCCGGGCACCTCGATCCAGTCGCCTTCGCGCACCAAGTCATTTGCGGCAATCTGAATGCTGGCCACCAGGGCAAGGATGGTGTCGTGGAAGATGAGCAGCAGCACCGCGGCAATAGCGCCTAAACCACTCAGCAGCAGCACCGGGGACTGCCCGGTAATTAGGGAAACGCTGAGGATCGCGCCCACGGCCAAAAAAACGATCTTGCCTAAATCCAGATAACCCTGGATTGATACTCCGGTGTAAGTTGCCTGGCTTTCATAAATCAAGTTCACTGCGGAGAGCACGGAAGTAAATGTAAGGACGATAATCCACACGATTAGAGACAAGCTGCCTGTTGCTACAAAGCCTTCAGTTTCCGGCCACAGATAAGCGAACAGATAAATGATGATCAGCGGAGCCACCCAGGCCAGGCGATAGGGGCGCAGATGCTTAATCAGAATGTCATCCCATTTGTTTTGGGTACGTGTGGTCAGATAGATCAAACCGCGCGCCACAACAAAACGTGCGATGATAAAAACCAGAAGAGCTCCAACAATCACCGCGATGGTCGGATTGTTTGGATTACTGTCGAGCCAGGTTTGGAAGAACTCAGGGATCATTTACCCTTTGCCGGCAACTGTGAAGGCAGACGTTTGATCTCGAAGATGTCGTTCACCCGCGTATAGTGGAAACCTGCCAGCCTGCCCACCGGCTTCAGGGCGCGGATGTCGATCTTGTAATCCGGCAGCATGACTTCGTCTGCCACGTGGATATGCACCACATTCCCGATCACTACCCATCCGGAGCCCGGGCTGCCATCGCCGATTTGTACGATCTGGTTCAAGGTGCATTCGAAGCTTACCGGGCTTTGCGCGACCCGCGGCGGGCGCACGCGGACGCTGGGCGCTTCGGTGAGACCAGCCAGCTTGAGCTCATTTATCTCGGCGGGTAACTCGGTGGCGGTGATGTTCATCGCCTCAACCAAGTCTTCGGTGACGATGTTGATCACGAATTCGCTGGTGGCGCGGATATTGTGATAAGTGTCCTTCGTGCCCGAATCGGTTCCGCGCACGCCGGGGCAAAAGAGCAGGGTGGGCGGGTTATAGCAGACTGCATTGAAAAAGGAAAAAGGAGCCAAGTTTGGATTACCCGATTGGTCCACAGTGGAGACCCAGGCGATAGGCCTCGGCACGACTGAACCGAGAATGATTCGGTTTAGCGCCGCGGTAGGAATTTCTGTTGGGTTAATTTCCATGAAAAAGGGGACTAACCAGCGGTAAAGAAGGCGGCTTCGCCGTCGCCTTCCATCCAAGTGTCCTGATACCCAGGCTTTTCCAGTTCCAGTGCATCTGTGGTGAGATCCAGTGGATGAAAGGTATCCACCATTACTGCCAGTTCGTCTGTGCGCTTCTTGCCGATCGAAGCCTCGGTGGCGCCGGGCTGCGGGCCATGAGGCAGGCCGAAGGGATGCAGGGTAATGTCGCAACGGTCGATGCTCTTGCGGGACATGAAGTTGCCTTCCGCGTAATAAATCACTTCATCGGACTGCACGTTGGAGTGGTTGTAGGGCGCTGGAATGGCATCCGGATGGTAATCGTACATGCGGGGCACAAAGGAACACAGCACGAAATTTCGGCCCTGGAAGGTCTGATGAGTTGGCGGCGGCAAATGCAATGCGCCTGTGCGCGGTTCGAAGTCATGGATGCTGAAGATCCAGGGGTAAAGGAATCCGTCCCAGCCCACCACATCGTGTGGATGATGGTCCAAGATATGGCGGCTGATGGTGTCGCGCACTTTCACGCGGACCTCGAACTCGCCGTGGTCGGTGTGGGTATCCAGTTTTTCTGGGACGCGAAGATCGCGCTCGGTGTAAGGGGCATGTTCGAGCAACTGGCCATACTCGTTGCGGTAGCGGCGCGGCGGCTCGATGTGGGAAGGTGTCTCCACAACGAAGAAGCGCGCTTCAGGGATGGAGAGTTCCATCTTCCAGGTGACGCTGAAAGGTATGACCAGATAGTCGCCCTCTTGGAATTCGAGTACGCCGAACTGGCTGCGCAGCACGCCGCTGCCTTCGTGGGTGTACCAGCACTCGTAAGCCTGCGAGTTGCGATAGAAATAATCCATATTCTTGGTGGGGCGGCTGAGACCCAGGGTCACATCGTTGTTGCCCATTAGCGTGCGGCGAGCGGCAACCGGGTCGCCGCCCTTGGGGATTTTGGCCGTCTTGAAGGCGCGGTGCCGAATGGGGCCGAAATCCACGTAGGCCGGTTTGGTCTCGCCAAGCAGTTCGACTTTTTTGATGCGCGGCGGCAGGAAGTGATGGTAGAGCAGTGACTGGATTCCGGAAAATCCTTCCAGTCCCATCACTTCTTCTCTATATAAACCACCGCCGTTAGGTTTCTTGAATTGCGTGTGGCGCTTCTTGGGAAGTTGACCGAGAGAATGGTAGAAAGGCATGGCGAACTCCTTGTCTCTGAGCTGTCAGCTATCAGCGCTCAGCTTTCAGCTTTTTCATAAGCGAAGACAGCATGCGTTTGATTTCTGTTGTTTGGTTGTCTAATTTCTGATACGAGGCTTTGTTAATGAATTCTAACTCATGGGCGAGCAATAATTGGTATTCAAGCTCACTTGCGGAACCGAAGGCAATCTGAAGCATTCTTCGCAAATCTGCATCACTTCCTCTTCCTCTCCCCTCTGCTATGTTGGAAGGAATCGATGTTGCCGAGCGGCGAATTTGGGATGTGAGGCTGTAAAGTTCCGATTTCGGGAAATCATTTGTGACTTTGTAAATGGCTAAGGCTAGTTGGTGACTCTTTTCCCAAACCTGCAACTTCCGAAAATCTTTCATGTTGGTTTCAGCTGACAGCTGAATGCTGACTGCTGAAAGCATTCTAAACCACCTTGTTTTTCAGCACACCAACGCCGTTTATTTCCAGTTCCACTTCGTCCCCCTTCTTTAGCCAAGGCCCTTCACCTTTGGTAATTTCCAGCAGACAACCTGTGCCAACCGTCCCCGAACCGATGACATCACCTGGATACAGCATCACGCCCTCTGACGCGCGAGCGATAATCTCGCCAAAGGAATAGTGGAGGTCCTTCCAGTTGCCGCGTGATCGTTCGACTCCGTTGACCTTCGCGGTCATTTCCGCGTCGTAGACGCCAACGCGATCCGTGACCCGATCTCGCAGTTCAGACGGTGTCACGATCCAAGGTCCCAGGCTGGAGGCGAAATCCTTGCCCTTGGCGGGTCCGAGCCCGACTTTCATTTCCATGCGCTGCACATCTCGCGCTGACCAATCATTCAAGATCGTGAAACCGAAAATGTGATCCAGCGCATTTTCCGCCTTGATGTCTCGACCCGGTTTGCCGATGATGGCAGCCACTTCAAGCTCGTAATCCATGGCCTTTGTGTAGGCAGGCATGGCGACATCTTCGCCCGATCCGTGAATGGTGTTCGGGTTGGTGAAGTAGAAGACCGGGAATTGGTACCACTCCTCGGGCACCTCGCGCCCACGGTTCTTGTTGGCCGTCTTCACGTGCGCTTCGAACGCATAGAAATCACGCAAGGTTGGCGGTCGATGCAGCGGCGCCTTGAGCCTTACCTGATCCAGCGGCCAGACCGATTGCGTTTGCCGCGAAATCTGCTCGGCAAGCGCCCAGATCTCCGCGCCCGCCTCGATGAAGGAAAGCATGTCAGCGGGCAAGTCCCCACGTGCCAGTGAGACCACGCGGTCTCCGGAGAGCAGAGCGCCGAGGCGCGTACGCTGCTCCCCAGGTGCGGTGAATGTCAGGTATCGCATTCGGGCGGCTATCCGCCGTAGGGATCCAGGTTGCCGCGCCGTTCTTGTTCCGCTTCCAGAGCTTCGAACAAGGCCTTGAAGTTGCCCTTGCCAAAGCCGCGGCTGCCGTGGCGCTGGATCACTTCAATAAACGAAGTCGGCCTGTCTTGGATGGGGCGGGAGAAAATTTGCAGCAAATAGCCTTCGTCATCTCTGTCGACCAGGATGCCCAGCTCGTTGATCTTGTCCAGAGGTTCCTTCACTACGTCTCCAACGCGTTCCGGCAGCATTTCATAGTATGTATCCGGCACGCGTAGGAATTCGATGCCGTTGGCCTTCAATTTAGTAACTGTTTCGATGATGTCACCGGTGGACATAGCGATGTGTTGAACACCTGGGGTAAGGTAATAGTCGAGGTATTCTTCGATCTGGCTCTTCTTTTTGCCTTCGGCGGGTTCGTTTATAGGAAATTTGATCCGACCGTTGCCATTCTCCATCACTTTTGACATTAGCGCCGAATATTCTGTGCTGATGTCTTTGTCATCGAAGTGGAGCAGCTGGCGAAAGCCCATCACCCGGTGATAGAAGTCCACCCAGTGATTCATCTTGCCCAACTGCACATTGCCGACGATATGGTCCACTGCAGCCAGGCTGGCGGAATCCGCGTCACGCTCCAGCGGTTGATAGGTTGGCGCAAACGGGCCTTTGTAATCGCTGCGATCCACAAAAACGTGCAATACTTCGCCATAGGTGTGGATGGCGGATGTTCTGAATACTCCGAATTCGTCCTTCTCTTCGCGCGGCGCCCATGCGCTTTGCCCGCCACGTGAGGTAGTTGCGCGGTAGGCTTCCTCCACATCTTTCACCTGGATGGCGATGACCTTCACGCCATCGCCATGCGTCAGATGATGGCCTGTCATTTCGTGCGAAGGCGCATACGGTGCCGAAACCACGAATCGGATCTTGCCGGATTCCAGCACGTACGACGAAAATTTGCGGTTGCCTGTCTCCAACCCGGAATAGGCAACCGGCTTAAAGCCAAAGCCTTTCCACCACCAGTACATGGCTTGCTTGGCATTGCCCACGTAAAAATGCAGGTGGTCAATGGCCTGAATTTGCAGAAAATCGCCTTCTTCGGTCATGGGGCGAGTTTCGGGTTGTTTTACTTGAACCATACGTCTCCTTTGATTTAGGCGATAGGTTAAAGCTGTTAGCTCTTAGCTGTTAGCTTAATACGTTTATGCAGCGAAGTTATCATCTTCTGAACCTCGTCGATTCGAGATTCCAAACCGTCAAATATAGACTGCTCAAGGTATCGAAGATCTATGGCGAGAAGCAAATGATATTTTAGCTCACTTGCAGAACCCATTGCGATTAGCAAGAATCTGGCCAATTCGTTGTCATGCCCTCGGCCACTCCCTTCGGCTATGTTCGCCGGAATGGAGGACGCCGCTCGCCTAATCTGTGCAGTTAACCCGTATGTTTCTGTTTTTGGGAATCCGATTGTATGCTTGTAGATCTCCAGTACAAGCAGATGGCTCTTCTCCCACACTATCAGTTTACGGAAATCCTTCATTTTCTTGTATGAAAACTAAAGGGCTAATCGCTAAAAGCTAATAGCCTCTCCGATTATAGTCCTTGCATGCTAAAATCCATCCCCGCGGGCAGATCTCCATGAAATTAGACTCTCTGATCCGCACTTCCCGTTGTCTAATCCCCTGCATATTGGCGACAATCCTTGTTGCCTGTTCCCCAGCGCCTGCTGTCTCCCCTCTCGCCGCTAGTCCATATCTGATCGAACCGATCTTCCAGGAATTCTACGATTTCCTCGGAGGCCAGGACCGCCTGGGTCCGCCGCTTTCACCGGTAATCGTTGAAGGCAATGTCCAGAAGCAATACCTAGAGAACGCGTTGATGATCTACAACCCTGAGCTGCCGCCCAGCGAACAGTATTCGTTGGCGCCCCTGGGGCGGCAAATGGGCGTTTGGGACGAGCCGCTTGCTTCCACTGATTTGCAGGGTGTTTTATTTGTAGAGGGATACATCGTCTACGAAGGTTTCGTTCCCCTTTATCAGGAATTGGGCGCTCAACGCTATGTTGGTAAACCTCTGACTGGCGTGCGATACGACTCCGAACAGAATCGCGTTGAACAATACTTCGAAAACCTGGGCTTCTTCCAAAATCTGGACGATGCCAATGCTGGCGTGCACTTGATGCCCTACGGCCGCATCGCCTGCGCCGGCTCCTGCGGCGCGCTGGCGAACCCCGCAGCCATCATACAGATTGAATTGCCCTATGGCGAACCTTTCGTGAGCACCGTGGCGCGGTTAGGGGACGCCTTTGTAGGAACGCGGCTGGCAGGGCCCTACCAAAAGGCCGACGGCAGCCTCGAAGTCATTTATCAGAATTTAGTGCTCTATGCCAATGCGGACGGATCCCAGCAGGCGACACCAAAACCCATTATGGCCGAGCTTGGCATTTTGCCCGAGCCACTTGTGATGCGACTAGACAATCCCAACGTAATGTTCTATGGGATCGAGGGCGAATATGGCTATAACGTCCCCTTGTTCTTTAGCGATTTCATCTCCCAGCATGGCGGTTTCGAAATCTTTGGCCAGCCCATCTCTGAACTAAAATTGCAAAGTGATGGCAGCGCCAGCCAATGTTTTGCCAATGCCTGCCTGAGCTATATCCCTGGAGAGGGCGTTCAACCTATTCCCGTGGGCGCCGAATACAAAGCGCGTTTTTACGATAAGCCTGCTATCGAAGCGCCAGCCCAGCAGGCGGAGATTCGCATCCAGGTGTGGGAAGATTTTTCGCAGATTAGCTCGGCCGATTCGCAAGTTATACATGCCACATTGTTCGCGGGCAGCCAACTTTTGGCGGGGCTGCAGCCCTATTTGGAGATCACCTTGCCAGGTGGCGGCACCAGCATTTATCAGTTTCCAACCAGCGACGCAGGCGGACAGACACAGTTATCCGTGCCGCCGATCCGCGCCCAAAACGGCACGCTGGTTTCGTACAAAGTCTGCTTGGAAGGTTTTGGCTCGAACGAGGTGTGCGCCAGCGAGTCTTACATGATCTGGGGCAACTAGCGTTTATTAGTTTGGTTATTGAGGGAAGCAATCTTCAAGACCGTAGGGGCGGGTCTTAGACCCGCCCGCATTGCGCAGCAATGCAAGAAAGGTGGCTGGAATGAATAATGAAGAAGTCGTCGTCCTAATGAACAAATATGTTGACATGAAATCTTCGATATCCGCGCTTGAAACCGATGAGCAAAAGTTGATCGAACAAGCTATGCCCAAGGAAGTACGGGATAAGGTGGCGGAGATCGAAGAAGAATTTGCTGGCAAATCGGAGAAGGCGCAGAAGGAATTGGAAAAACTCGAACAAGAGATCAAAGCCGGTGTAGTTGAGGTGCAGAAAACCCTTACCGTAAAAGGAATGAAAGCTTTCTATTTCGACGGAAGAGTTTCTTGGGACGCAAAAGGTCTGGAAGGTGTCATAAAGAACAATCCCGATGTAGCCAAAGTGATCTCCAAGTTCAAAAAACAGGGCAAGCCTTACGCCTCTTTTCACCTTTTGGCCAAAATAGTGTTCTAGTAAGTAAAAGAAGGAGAAATCAGATGGGCACTTTTTCAATTCCAAATCTTCACGCGGGCAGCCCCGACCCAAAGCACAAAGATAAACTACTGCTCTTTGGGCAATTTGTCGGCTCCTGGAAGATCAGGGCGAAATATCACGCTGCAGATGGCAGCAAAAGCGAGGGAATTGGGGAGGTCCATTTTGGTTGGATTCTGGGCGGAAAGGCGGTTCAAGACGTTTTCCTCTCGTATCAGGGGACTGAAAAAGTAACCGTTGGGACGACGGTACGATACATAGATAATGCCGAGGATGCGATACGTTGCATCTGGATCGCGCCCTTGTATTCCGTGAGGCAAACCTTCCTGGCGAGACAAATCGGTGAGGAGATTGTTCTTGAGGCCCAAAATCAACCCAAACCGGAAAAGTGGATTTTCTCCAAGATCACACCGCAACCCCTTTATTGGCGCGCCATTGAAATATCGGAAGGCCGAGCGGATTGGAGACTCACTGAGGAAATGTGGTGGGAGAGAATGGCTGCCTGAGCACTCTGTATCCTGATAGCTTTTGAAAGGGTAGCCACGGCTTAATAAAGCCGATGGCTGCCCGCAGCTCCCGCATTCCCGGTTTCTATAACTTGCCTGTTGCCGACCGCACCCAGCGCCTGGCCGAGGCTGGCGGCCTGGACGCGGCCAGCTTGGTCGCGCTTAGCGGCGTCAACGGTCTGGACCGCAACCTTGCCGACCACATGATCGAGAACGTGGTCGGCACCTATAGCCTTCCCCTCGGCGTTGCACTCAATTTCGTGGTCAACGGCCGCGAGGTTTTGGTGCCGATGGTGATTGAAGAGCCTTCTGTGGTGGCGGGCGCCTCTCATATGGCCAAGTTAGCCCGCGCCGCGGGCGGTTTCCGCGCCTTGGCTACTGCCCCGGAAATGATCGGGCAGATGCAATTGCTCGATGTGGCCGATCTGGACGCCGCGGCCGGGGCCATTGCGCAAGCCAAAGATGAATTGCTCGCCGAAGTTACATCTATTGATCCGATTTTGGTAAAGCTCGGAGGCGGACCCCGAAATCTGGAGATCCGCCGCATCGAAGGATCCCCGATCGGTCCGTTCTTAGTCCTGCACCTGATTTACGACGTGCGCGATGCCATGGGCGCCAATGCGGTCAACACCGCCTGCGAGCGCCTTGCTCCTCGCATTGAGGCGCTCACGGGAGGCCGTGTCCATTTGCGTATTCTCAGCAATCTGGCCGATCGCCGCCTGGCTCGATCTACGTGTACGATTAAGCTCAACGAACTCGCTTTTGGCGAGTTCAGCGCCGAGCAAGTGCGCGATGGCATTATCGAAGCCTGGGCATTTGCTGCCGCCGACCCTTACCGCGCGGCTACACACAATAAAGGCATCATGAACGGTATAGATGCCGTGGTTATTGCCACTGGCAATGACTGGCGCGCAATCGAGGCTGGCGCTCACGCTTATGCGGCGCGCTCTGGGCAATACACTTCATTGAGCACCTGGGGCAGGGACGCAGATGGGAATCTCGTCGGCAGCCTTGAACTGCCCATGGCAGTCGGCATTGTCGGCGGGGCCACCAAGGTGCATCCGGGAGCCCAGGCCGCGCTGAAATTGATGGGCGTCACCACCGGCGCCGAGTTGGCTGAAATTATTGTTTCCGTTGGTCTGGCGCAAAACCTGGCTGCCCTGCGTGCGCTCGCCACCGAAGGCATCCAGCGCGGCCACATGAGTCTGCATGCCCGCCAGGTCGCCATCGCCGCCGGCGCGCAAGGCGACCTCATTGATAAATTGGCCGGCGCCCTGGTAAAAGAAAATACCGTGCGCGTCGATCGCGCCGAGCAATTGTTGAAGGAATGGTCCCATGACTGAAAACGATCACGACCATGAACACGCCCGTCTTCTAAAAACGGAGCATCCGGTGGGCATCGTTGGTTACGGCGCGTATGTTCCGCGCTACCGTTTGCCCGCCCGAGAAGTGGCGCGCATCTGGACAGGCGGCACTGGCGGCCTGCCCATCGAAGAGAAATCGGTCCCCGGCCTCGACGAGGACGTCGCCACCATGTCTATCGAGGCGGCGCGCAACGCGCTGGCCCGCGCCCAGATCGATCCGCGCGACCTGCGCGCCGTTTGGGTCGGCTCCGAGTCGCATCCCTACGCGGTAAAGCCCACCTCAACTATTGTCGCCGAAGCCATCGGCGCGGTGCCCAGCACCCAGGCTGCCGATTGGGAGTTCGCTTGCAAAGCGGGCACTGAAGCCATGGTGGCTGCCATGGGCTTCGTGGGTTCACAGATGGCGCGCTACGCGCTGGCCATCGGTATGGACACCGCGCAAGGCCGCCCGGGCGATGCGCTGGAATATACTGCTGGGGCAGGGGGCGCAGCATTCATTATTGGTCCTGGTGATGAATCGCTGGCCGAAATTGAATCTTCATACTCGTTTGTCACGGATACTCCGGACTTTTGGCGACGCCAATACGCGAAATATCCCGAACACGGGCAGCGCTTCACTGGTGAGCCTGCTTACTTCAAGCACATCACCTCGGCTGGTGAGGCCATGTTCGAAGCCACCAAAACCAAACCCGAAGATTACGCGTACGCGGTCTTCCACCAGCCCAACACCAAATTCCCGCAGCGTGCCGGACAGATGTTGGGCTTCAAACCCGAACAGGTCACAACCGGCCTGCTTGTACCACGCATCGGTAACACCTATTCGGGCGCGGCCATCATCGGCCTCACAGCCATTCTCGATATCGCCAAACCCGGCGAACGCATCATGATGATTTCGTTCGGCTCTGGCGCCGGTTCCGACGCCATGGTGCTGCGCGTCACCGGAAAGATCGCCGGTAAGCCGCAGCTTGCCACCACCACCGAAGAATATATTGCCCGCCGCACGGAGATCGACTACGCCGAATACGTACGCATGCGCGGGAAGTTAACGATGAAGTAATTGGTAACTTGTAAATAGTAATTACCAATTACCATTTACTAATTACTCTCATGTAATGAGGACTGATTATGTCTAATGTTGTAATCGCTGGCATCGGCCAGACCCCGGTAAACGAACAGTGGGAAGTTTCCCTGCGCGAGCTGGGCCTCCAGGCCATGGAAGCCGCCATGCAAGACGCGGGCGGCCTGCGGCCTACCGCGCTCTACGTGGGCAATATGCTGGCCGGCACCCTTTCGCGCCAGGTCCAGCTCGGCGCGTTGCTGGCTGATTTCGCCGGTCTCACCGGCATCGAAGCCGCCAACATCGAGGCTGCCGGCGCTTCCGCGGCAATGGCTTTACGCGTCGGTATGCTGGCAGTTGCCTCTGGCCAAGTGGACGCAGCCATGGTGCTCGGTGTCGAAAAGCTCAGCGATCAGGTTCCAGCGCAGGTCGAGTCCGCACTTGCCATGGGGTCCGACACTGATTACGAGGCCGAGCAGGGTCTCACGCTCACTGCGCAAGCCGCTATGCTAGCTCAACGCTATATGTATGAATACAAAGTTCCCGAGCACGGGCTGGCAGGTTTCCCGCTCACCGCTCACGCTAACGGCGTCCACAATCCCAATGCCATGTTCCGCAAGGCGGTGAAGCCGGAGACCTACGCCAAAGCAGGCATGGTCAGCGCGCCGCTCAATATGTTCGATGTGGCGCCCAATGCCGATGGCGCCGCGGCGCTTCTGCTCACCCGCGATGATCTGCTGCCTTCCGGCTTTCCTCATCCACTGGTGGAGATCGCTGGCTCCAGTGCCGTTACTGATACGCTCGCACTGCACGATCGCCCCGACCCCCTCACCTTCAACGCCGCTCGCCTGTCCGTCAAACGCGCTTGCGCGCAGGCTGGCATCTTGCCAAAGGACGTCGACCTCTTCGAACTTTTTGATGCCTTTTCCATTTATAGTGCGCTGTCAATGGAAGCAGCAGGCTTTTCATCTAAAGGTGAAGGCTGGAAATGGGCGCA
>CAYJMC010000043.1:0-17550 GCA_964371335.1 uncultured Anaerolineaceae bacterium | reverse complement strand
GTGTTCGCCGAAGGTGAACACATTGTTTTTGGCGGTCACCGCAGCATCGTCTTTGCGAGGAGTGCGTTGCGTAGCAACGCCGACGAAGCAATCTCGAATGGTCTTTATGGCTTGGAAAGCTTGTGTGTCGTAATGAATCTTCGTAACCCTATCTTTGGTCATAGACGTCAAGTTCGCTTTGAAAATCCGCACTTTGGTTCGAGTTTGCTTCGTCCGCCTGCGCCGCAACGCGTCGCAATGCTCCTCGCAATGACGGGTGGGCTGATGGCGATGCTTCCATGTTCGACCAGTGGATTTTTCATATAATGCCGCTATGACCAGCTTGTCGGATCGATTGAAGGCCCTGGGCGTGCAGTTGGGCGCAAAGAATCTGCAGCCCGCGCCGCGGCGTGTAGAATTTCCCATTGAGTCGGTGGTCGGGGGCGAGGCCCAGCAAACCGAATTTGGCGAAGCCTTTTTGGTCGAGCGCTTTATTCCTGCCGACGAGTTGCATGGCGCCAAGGCGCTGCGCTTCCCAGCCACCATAGACAAATTAGCCATATGGGCTGCCGACAACCGTGTCGCCCTGTTCCCTCCCGAACGCTTTCTCTTCCTGGATACCGAAAGCACCGGCTTATGGGGCAGCGGAACCCTGGCATTCCTGGTCGGCTTGGGTCGCTTCGAAGCCGGGGGTTTCCGCCAGAAGCAATATTTCCTGCGCGAGCCTATTGAGGAACGCGCCATGCTGGAGGCGCTGAACCGTTTGGTTTCACCTGAGGACGCGCTGGTCACTTTCAACGGGAAAAGCTTCGATCTGCCGCTCTTACACAGCCGTTACCTGACCAACGGCGCCCAACAGCCCTTCCGTGGCCTGCCGCACCTCGATTTGCTCCACCTCGCCCGCCGCCTTTGGAAAGACCTTTTGCCGAGCAGGGCGCTGGGTGATCTTGAGGTCCAACTCCTGGGCATACGCCGCAGCCTGGAAGACATCCCCGGATGGATGATCCCCCAGATCTATATCGATTACCTGCACACAGGGGACGCACGCCCGCTGGCCGGCGTCTTCTATCACAACAGCATGGATGTGCTCAGCATGGCCTCTCTGCTGAATTACCTTGCCTCCAAGCTTGCGGCACCCTTGGATGAGGCTGCTCACCACAGCGAACTTTACGCCATCGGCCGACTCTACGTCGATCTGGGTTTTGCCGAAGATGCCATTCAAATCTTTCAGAGCATCCTGTCGATGGATCTCCCCAAAGATGTGCATTACAGGCTGGTCGAAAGTCTGGGCTATTTATTTCGGCGCCGGGGTGATTACGAAGCCGCATTGCAGCTGTGGGAACAAGCGGCAGCCGAGGGCCAGGTTTATGCCCACGTGGAAATTGCCAAATACTACGAGCATCGGGCGCGAGATTACACGGTAGCTTTGCGATACACACGCAATGCGATTGAGGTGGTTGAAGCCGCCGGCACGCCCGGTTACGAACGCGTCTATTGGCAGCCGCTATTGGAGCATCGCCTGGCGCGGCTAGAACGCAAAGCCAAGGGAAGCAACCTCCACGATGATTTGTGAAGTGGGTTAATGAAAAGCGACTGGCTTCTCTTCTGCGGGGGCGACAAAGACCAGGACTTCCAAATCTTCTTCGATGTCGACAAACTGGTGTGGGAGATTTGCTTCGACGTATAGGAGGGAACCCGGGGTAGCCAATTCCAGATTTCCATTTACCTTGAGCTTGGCCTTCCCTGAGAGAACATAATAAACCTCGTCCTGCTTATGGGGAGCCTGAGTATCCCGGGACCCGGCGGATAAGCGATAGAGGCCCATACTCATCGCTGGGACGCGCAGGAATTCGAGGTACCGGCTGCGCTGCTCGGTGGCCAGGTTTTCTAGCTCATGTAAATGGAAGGCCTGCACTTTGGGCTCCTTACTGCTGGAAGGGGGTGTAGCGATAGGACAGACTTTCTTGGCCGGTTGGGCCTTGCAAGCAAGCGACCAGATCGCGAATGGGTCCCGTAGGATCTTCACTGGCGACGGCTACCACAGGAACTTGGACGCCAAGATCGATTAGCCTGACCCTTTCGTCAGCCCAGGCGGCCGGCAAAATGGCGGCTGCACCCGGATCGTTGGCAACCGCCTCGAACGCGGTTTCAGGGTTGGTGGCCACGCGGGTCTCACCGCTGACAGAGCCGCGCAGGATATTTGCTTCAAAGGCTTGGCGGGCCTCGTCGCTTTCAGGTCCGGCCCATAAGGACACGGTGACATCGTCACCGCCCAACTCAGACCAGTTTTGCACGCGCCCGCTGAATAGTGCGGAGGCGATGTCGCCCGAAATATCCACGTCATTATCGAGGTTGACAATGAGTACCAGTTGTTCCCACGCCAACTGGGCGGCGAACCCGGCTTCCTGCTCCGGTTCGCCTAGATGAATGAGCAAATCGAAATCGTCAAGGCCGATCGTATTTGCATATTGCACCTTAATGATGAAGTTCATCTCTTCGTTGACAGATGCGCAAGTGGAAATCGCTGTGCTAACCGGTTGTGCCGCAGGGCTGATTGCGATACGTAGAGTGGGAAGATTTGGCCCTTGCAAGCCGCAAGCTGCAAGCAGATGGAGAGCCAGGATTGCGAGAGCAAATTTCTTCATCGATTAATTGAATAAAACGGCGATGAATCCCACGACCGCGCAATAAATCGCAAACGGATAAAGGGAGCGTTTCGAAAGGTAGTTCAGCAACCAATGAATGCTGAGGTAGCCAATGATCGCCGAAGCCAGGAAGCCGACAAAAAGTGGAAGGATGAGGTCATTTGCCTGGGGCAGGCTGCGAAGGTCCAACAGCCCCACCACGGCCGCGGCGGGCATGATGGGTACCGCCATCAGGAAGGCGAAGCGCGCCGCTTGCCGCCGCGTGAGGTTGCGCAGCATCGCTCCGGAGAGCGTGGCCGCTGAACGCGAGATGGCGGGCAGCAAGGCTGAAGCCTGGAATACGCCGATCCATAGCGCATCCCCATGCTTGAGATCCGCGATTTCTCGTTTGCGGCCGCCGAGTAATTCGGCAATGACCAGAAAGCCTGCATTCGCCAGCAAAAATAAACCGGTCGCTCCTAATCCGCTGACAAACCCAGTCATCGAATCCTTCGCCAACCAACCGACAATGACCGCAGGTATGCTCGCTACAACCAAAAGCCATCCCAGGCGCGCTTGAGGTGCAGGCTGGCGGCGTAAGCTCTTGAGCATATCTACACCGATGGTAGCCAAATCATGCCGGTAAAAAAGAACGACAGCTACCCAAGTTCCCATTTGGATCAGCAGGTCGAAAACAAAGGCGCTGTGGATTTCTTGCTGCATCCCGAGAATCTGCCGCGCCAGCAGCAAATGTCCCGTGCTGGAAATGGGAACGAATTCAGTAAACCCCTGAACTGCACCCAGCAATATGGCTTGAATGAGATTCATGCGATGATCATATTTTGCAACAACCTTGCGAAGGAAGATTACTTCGTCGGCCTACCGGCCTCCTCGCAACTGCGGAAAGCTTGCTTTCCTTGCCTTCGCAAGGTTTGCCAGATAATTATCTTACTCGATGCGTACGTTTTGCTCGAGAGGGTTGGCTGTTTTCTTTATTCCCAGTTGGTTGACGAAATCATCGAATTCATCGCCCAAAATAGAGGTTCTCAGGTCTTTGGCTAACTGAACCAGTGTGTGCAGATTGTGAGTGGACAAAAGTGTGGCGGCCAGCATTTCTTTGGCTTGAATCAAGTGCCGAAGATACGCACGGGTGAAGGTGCGGCATGCATAGCATGCGCAATTTTCGTCGATGGGTTGCTGGTCTCTGGAAAATTCCGCGTTTTTCAGGTTCAACCGCCTGCCCGAGCGCAGGAATACGGCGTTGTTGCGTCCCATGCGGGTTGGCAACACACAGTCGAATAAATCCACGCCTCGGCGTATTCCTTCAACCAGATCCTCGGGGGTACCGACTCCCATCAGATAGCGTGGTTTGTCGGTGGGCAAAATCGCGTCGACTACCTCCAAAACCCGGAACATGTCTTCCTTGCTTTCTCCTACCGATAAACCTCCGATGGCATGCCCATCAAAACCAAGGGAGCCGACAAACTCGGCGGACTGTTCACGCAAATCAGGAAAAATGCCGCCTTGCACAATGCCAAATAGCGCCTGGTCGCTGCGGACCTTCGCCTCCAGGCAGCGCTGGGCCCAGGCATGCGTGCGCACCAGGGCTTGCTCGTTGTAGGACTTGTCGTGCGGCTCAGCGCATTCATCCAGCACCATGATGATGTCTGCCCCCAGATTCTCCTGGATGCGCATCACTTTTTCGGGTGTGAAGCGATGCGATGAGCCATCCAGATGGCTGCGAAAGTTAACTCCGTCCGCGTCCACCTCCCGGCGGGCGGCCAGCGAGAACACCTGGAAGCCGCCTGAATCCGTAAGGATCGGTTGGGTCCATTGCATGAACTTGTGCAGCCCTCCCATCTCAGCCACCAGTTCATCTCCCGGCCGCAAATAGAGATGATAGGTATTTGCGAGAATTAAACTTGCCCCGAGCTCATCCAGTTGTGCGGGAGTGATGGCTTTGACAGTTGCCTGCGTGCCCACCGGGGCGAACAGCGGTGTCTCCAATTCTCCGTGAGGAGTCGTAAATCGGCCTGCGCGGGCGCGGCCGCTTTGCCCTTTAAGAGCAAAATGGAATGGGCTTGTCACGGACTAAGGCCAGAAGTAGGGAATGGCAACAATCGAAATACACATAATGAGCAGCGTTAAGGGTAAGCCCACTTTAGTGTAGTCGGTGAAACGATATCCGCCGGGACCCATGACGAGCAAATTAGCCGGATGACTGATTGGCGTAAGAAAAGGAGTGGCGGAGCCAATCGCCACGGTGAGCAGCAGCGCCTGCGGCGAAGCCTGCAGACCCGCAGCGCTGTTGAGCACCAGACTCGAAACCAATACCGCCACAACCGGCGGTGGCAGGATTTGCGCCAGCAGATTGCTCACCAGGAATAGCACAGCCAGCAGCTGAATCGTACTCCAATTGCCGGCGTGAGCAAAAACCTGATTGCCGAGGAAGGCCGCCGTGCCGCTGTTCTGCAAGGCGATTCCCATTGGCAGCATGCCGGCGATCAAAAAGATTACCGGCCATTGGATGGATTTCTGCGCCTCCTCCATGTTCAGGCAGCGGGTGAGCACCATGGCGGCCGCGCCGGCGATGGCGGCGATTTCCACAGGCACCAAATGCAATCCAACACTGGCTGCCACCAGCGCCATAATCACTACAGCCAAAAGCGCCTTCTCGCGCCTCGGCGCCTCCTGGATTTCCTGCGCCAGCACCAAAAACTCACCTTCATCTGCCAGCATCTTGATGCGATTACGGTTTCCATAAATGAGGACCGAGTCCCCGTGATGCAACGGCATCTCGCGGAGATTCGAACGGTAGGCGCGTCCTCCGCGCCAAATAGCCAGCACGTTCAACCCGAATTTTTCGCGGAATTGTAAATCGCGCAGATTCTTGCCAGCCAGTTTGCTGTGGGGCGATACCACTGCCTCCACTAGTCCGATCTCTTCCGTTTCCAGTTCGCTAAGCGGCGGCACCTCCTCACTCTCGACCTCCAGATCTTGCATGGCTTTCAGTAATTCGACATCCTCGACTCTTCCCTCTACTACCAGTTGGTCACCCGCCTGCAATCGTTCGCCGGGCTTGGGCATTAGCTTTGTTTTTCCTTTGCGGATAATTCCCAAGACCGATAATCCAAATGAGTCGCCTAATTCGCTTTGAGCCAGAGTCTTGCCCGAGAGCCGCGAACCTTGTGGAACAGCCAATAGTAGCAATCGCTCATCCAGCTCATAAGTTTTGATCGCATCCCCATCTTTGGCTACAAAATCCTTGGCTGCGCGTAAGCGGTTTATCTGCGCCCGGCTGGCCTGCACCAGGAGTCGGTCATCCTGTGTCAGCGGAATATCCTGAAGGTTCGTGCGCACCGGTTTCTCGCCGTGCCAGATGGCCAGTACGTTAGCTTTGTACTCGCCACGGAAATTGCACTGGGACAGCGTTTTACCGATTAATCTTGATTCTTCCGGTACCGCGAGTTCCAGAAGTGAAATCTGTGAAGAGACCAGGTTCTTTACGTTCAACTTTAATTTTTGTTCCTCCTGATCCTTCCCGTTTCCCCTTTCCATGATCAGGCTTTGCCCTGCAACAAGATCGTGCAGCCAGTCGGACCTCCCCAGCACTAATAACTGGTCGCCGTCATGCAAACGCGTATCGGATCCGGGGGCCAAATGCGTTTTTCCGTTGCGGTGGATGCTGAGCACGTTCAGCTTCAGCGCTGTGCCCAGGCGGCTTTCGGCCAGCCGCTTTCCTGCCAGCAGGCTGCCTGCAGGCAGGCGCAGCGAGAAGAGGCGTTCCTCAAGCTCAAATAGTTTGCCCGTCTCGAGATGCATCTTACGCATTTCGCCTGCCAGGTCGCGTTTCGGCAGCAGCCTGCGGCCAAGCACCACCATAAAGGCAATGCCGCCAAGGGTCACCGGCAGACCGGCTTTGAGAAAGTCGAAGAATTGAAATTCCTGGCCGCGAAATTCCTGGAGGGCATTGCTGACGATGAGATTGGATGGGGTGCTTATCAACGTGTTAATTCCGCCAAGCAGAGTCCCGAAAGCCAGCGGCATAAGCAATTTGGATGCTAAAAGCTTCCTTGTCCTGGCCACAAAGGTAATCACCGGCAGAAACATAACCACGATTGCTGTGCTGTTCATGAATGAGGAGAGGCCGGCCACCAGCAGCATCATGACGGCCATAAACCCGGCTTCGCCTTTTCCACTGACCCGCAACATACTCCGACCCAGCAGGTTGGCAACCCCTGTACGTGCGAGCCCAGTCCCCATGATGAACATGGCCCAAACGGCGACCACCGCAGGATTGCTGAAACCGGAAATGGCCTCGCCGGTGGTTACCAGGCCGCTGAGTGCCAAGGCTAACAGCACCAGCAGGGCAATTAGATCCGCTCGTAGGCGGTTGAAAATCAACAGAATCACCGCAAAAACCAGGATGGCCAGGGTGAGCGCGATTTCCGATGTCATAAATTGATTGGTTTGGCGGAGGTTCGATCGAAAACCATGGGGATTTTCATTATACCGTTCGAGATATTACAGGCCGGCGGCAGAAACCTGGATGTTATAATGCACTTTCCTTCACTATCAAATCCCCGGAGATAAATGAAAGCATCACAGGTGCACGACCAAATCAATAAATACTTGCCGCCCGGGGGCGAGCCGATTGTCGTTGATTTGGAAAACTCCCAGGGCCCCTATTTGCGTGATGCGTTAACCGGCCGAGACTATATCGATTTCTTCACCTATTTCGCCAGCGCTCCTATCGGGCATAACCACCCCAAAATGCACGATTCGGCTTTCATTGAAAAATTACTGAGCGTAGCAATAACCAAACCATCCTCTTCGGATTTTTACACTACCTACATGGCTGAGTTCGTCGAAACTTTTGCCCGGTTAGCCATGCCGTCGGATATGAAGCATCTATTCTTGATAAGCGGTGGGGCTTTGGCCGTTGAAAACGGCCTCAAAGTGGCTTTCGACTGGAAGGCGCGCAAGAATTTTTCCCGAGTTAGCAAACCGGCGCCCAAGGGCCTACCGCACCGCATCGAAGGACTTGGCACACAGGTGATCCATTTCCAGGATTCTTTTCACGGGCGCTCGGGTTATACGCTTTCCCTGACCAACACAGAGGATGCCCGTAAATATCTGTATTTTCCCAAGTTCGACTGGCCGCGGGTGATCAATCCCAAGCTGCGCTTCCCGGTGACCGATGAGGTTTTGGCGGAAGTAAAACGGGCTGAAGAACTGGCCATTGCACAGATAGAGACAGCCGTTCGCCAACATCCCGGCGACATTGCCGCATTGATCATCGAAACCATCCAGGGCGAGGGCGGCGACAACCACTTCCGCCCCGAATTCTTTGCCGAGATACGCCGCCTGGCCGATGAGCATGAATTCTTATTCATCCTGGATGAGATCCAGAGTGGTATGGGTATCACCGGCAAGATGTGGGCCATCGAACACATGGGCGTGAAGCCTGACATCATCGTCTTCGGTAAGAAGGCGCAGGTCTGCGGCATCATCGTGGGGCCGCGCATCGACGATGTGGCCGACAACGTCTTCAATGAGGAAAGCCGTATCAATTCCACCTGGGGCGGCGACCTGACCGATATGGTGCGGGCGACGCGCTTCCTGGAGATCATGCACGAAGATAAGCTGCTGGATCACACGGCGAAGATGGGTGAGCGCTTGTTGGCCGGACTCTATTCGCTGGCCGATTCCTCTAAAGGATTCGTAAGCAATATACGCGGCCGCGGCATGATGGTGGCTTTTGACGTGCCGGATAAAACCAAGCGCGACGATATGATTGAGCGCATGAAGGAAAACGGCGTATATGCGCTCAAATCCGGCAACCATTCCATCCGCTTCCGCGGCATGTTGGATACTCCCGCCGAGATTATCGATAAAGCAGTGGATATTGTTGGCGCTAGTTTGCCGAATTAAGGATAAGCGCTTCGTGATCAGGGGGTAGCCTTTTTATGCTCCCAGATTTTAGAGTTCGCCAACGCGATTACCTCCTCGAGATCGCCCGAGTCATCACCCAGGAACTCGATCTCGATAAGGTGTTGGCGCGCATCCTCCACCATGCGGCTGATCTGCTGGCTGGCCAAGCCGGCCTTGTGGCTTTGCGCGGTGAGCCCGGCGGCTGGAATGTGGCAGCATATCACGGCATTCCTTCCGCCCTCATTCGTTATCTTGATCCCGTGCTGGCAGCAGTCCCTGATTATGAAGATGCGGCCCGCTTTGAGCTTCCCGAAGTCAATCGCCTGCTGCAGCGTATCGCTCGTGAGGTGAGCCTGGGTCTGCTCACCGGCGTTGGTCTGCCTCTCATCGTTCAGAATCGCGTACTGGGTGTCATCTTTGTTTTCCGTAATTATTCCGGCTTGTTTTCTCCCGAGGACCGCTTGCTGTTGCAGAGCTTTGCCGACCAGGCCGCCATTGCAGTCCACAATGCGCAGCTATATGATCAGACCGCAAGTCAGGCCGCCCGTATGGATGCCATTCTCGACTCGGTCGCGGATGGCATCCTCATTCTTCGACCCAATCGGACCATTGAACGCAGCAATCCAGCCTTCGCCCGATTGTTCGGAATGGCCAGTGACGGAATCGTTGGCCGTAAGCATAACGAAGTAATTCGCTGGGGAGAATTGTTTCACGGCCCCACTCTTGAACAGGCCGAGGCCGGCGGCTGGCCGCTGACGCCAACGGCAACGTTATACGTGGAAGGAGACTTACTGCGTTCGGATGGAAGCAAAGTCGCAGTGGGAGTGACTTACGCCCCGCTTTTAAATCAAGATGGACAACTGCTCAACGTGATCGCTTCGGTGCGGGATGTCACCCATTTCCGACAAGCGGAGGAGATGCAAAGCACTTTCATCTCGGTCATCAGCCACGAGCTCAAGACTCCTGTCGCCCTTATTAAGGGATACGTTGGGACCCTTCGCCGCGAAGATGTCCGCTGGGACAGTAAGACCGTACTAGACAGCCTAGCGGTGATCGAGGATGAAGCCGATCACCTGGCCGAACTGATCGAGAACCTGCTGGACGCTTCCAGGCTTGAAGCCGGCGCTTTGGCTATCAACGCGATCGATTTGGCCTTGCCTCGTCTGGCCGAACGCGTCGCGGAACGTTACCGCACACAGACGGAGAAACATCAACTTGTCGTAGATTTCCCCAAAGATTTTCCTGTCGTACTGGCGGACGAGCAGCGCATCAATCAGGTCCTTCTTAATCTGGTGTCGAATGCAGTGAAATATTCACCGAAAGGCGGCGAAGTGCGCATTACCGGCCAGGTGCGTCCGGAGCACGTGGTGGTTTGTGTTCAGGACCAGGGCCCCGGTATTCCCCCTGGGGATATTCCCCACATCTTCGACCGCTTTTACCGAGCCGGGGAAACGGCCCGCAGCACCAAAGGCGCCGGCCTGGGCCTCTACCTCACCCGCGCCGTCCTTGAGGCCCATGGCGGTTCGATTTGGGTGGACCAGAAATATAAAGAGGGCGCCCGCATTTGTTTTTCCCTTCCACGACCCCAATAAACCTTGTGATAAAAAGAGAGCCTTATGCCCCGCACCCAAGCCCAATGCCCTAACTGTAAACAGCCCGTTGTGATGGAAATCGAACAATTATTCGATGCCGGTACCGACCCGCAGGCCAAGCAGCGCCTGCTGAGTGGTACCGTGAACATGTTGCGCTGCCCGCATTGCGGTTACCAGGGCAACGTGGCCACACCAATCATTTATCACGATCCTGCCAAAGAATTGCTCCTGACCTATTTTCCTCCCGAGTTAAATGTGCCCGTACTGGAGCAAGAGCGCAGAAATGCCCCTCTGCTCAATCGAATTGTCAATAGCCTGAAGCAGGAGCAGCGCAAAGGCTATCTTTTCAAACCGCAGCAAATGTTCACATTGCAAGGCCTTATCGAAAAGGTGCTGGAAGGGGAGGGCATCACAAAAGAAATGCTGGATGCTCAGAAAAAACGAGTTGAACTGCTCCAGCGTATGTTGACAGCCACCGAGACAGCCCTTCCAGAGCTTGTGAAGCAAGAAGCAGCCAATATCGATGGGGAATTCTTCACCCTGCTCAGTCGCATGTTGGAGGCTGCGATCGCCGCACGCGATGAAACTGCGGTGAATAAGATGGGCAAATTGCAGGAAGAATTACTCGCTCACACAGAAATCGGGAAGCAAATCAAAGAGCAAGCGGATGAAATCGAAGCCGCTCGCAAGGCGCTGGAAGCAACGGGCAAGGATCTCACCCGAGAGAAATTGCTGGAACTCCTTATTGAAGCCGCGCCACATGAGGTGCGTTTAAACGCAATGGCGAGCATGGCGCGCCCGGGGCTCGATTACGTCTTCTTTCAGACCCTAAGCGAACGCATCGAAAAGGCTCAAGGCGAGGAAAAGACCAAGCTTAGCAAGCTGCGCGAAGATTTGCTGGAAATCACCAAGCAAATTGACGAGCAGCTGCAGGCGAGGATGGCAGCAGCTCAACGCAATTTGGAAACATTGCTGGCATCAGAAAAACCGGCGGAATTATTGCAGCAAAATCCCGCTGTGCTGGATGATTTCTTCTTGCAAGCGCTGAACCAGGCGCTGGCTGATGCCGAAGAGAAAAAGAATGCCGCCCGCTCAGAAAAATTAAATGCCTTGCTGGCCTTAATTCAACAATTGATTACGCCTGGTTACAACCCCCAGCTTTTGAACGAACTGATTGAAGCGCCCAACGACGAGGCTCGCAAAAAAGTCGTCGAGGCCCACAAAGACGAAATCACCTCTGAGTTTGTGGAAAGTCTGTCCGCCATGATGGTCCAGCTCCAGGAGGGTAAGGATAAGGACTTAGCCGAAAAGGTGCGGGCGGCATACCGCGCTGCATTGCGCGCTTCGATGGAAAAGGGCATCCGGGCGCCCGAAGGTTTGGCCAAGAAGTAACAGAAAGATTCTCCAAAAACCATATCCGATTATCGCGAGCCTGTTACCTCGTAGACGAAGGAGATTGCTTTCCCTCGTCGCCGCTTAGCGGCTCGCTCGGGACATCGGGACAGGCTCCGGCTTTCGCCGCCCAAGGCGGCTAAAAACGCCCTTCTCGCAATGACGGGGATTCAGTGAGATTTATGCTTCCAGTGGCGGGTTATCCATGCGGATGCCGTGGCCGCGCACCGTGACCACGTAGTCGTGGCCCTTGTCAACCTCAGCCAGCCGGTCGCGTAAACGGCGCACCAGCGCGTCCAGCGCCTGGTCGGAGACCCCGTAGGCTTCTTCCTCTCCCCAGATAGCCTTGACCAATTCTTCGCGCGGAACCACGAGGCCGTCGCGGATGTACAACAATTCCAGCATGGTGAATTGGGCCACTGACAAAGGGGGTGTGATTTCCTTGTTGTTGGCCCACACGCGTCGCGAACGTTTATCCATCTTCAGGCGCCGCTTTTCTAGTCCCGCTTCAACCGGCGCGTCAAATTCCAATGGAATCGTGGCGTCTGAACTCAGGTAGGTGAATTTCTGCGCCAACGCAATTTGAATCAAATCGCCATCAGTCAGGGTCACCGATCCCTTAAGTGGATGGCCATTGTAGTGTGTTCCGTTCTTGCTATTTAGATCCTCGAGAACAATTCCCCCGCTGCCTGGCTGCACGCGGGCGTGATGCCGCGAAATCTTGCGGTCCGGGATTACGATGTCACAATCTTCGCCGCGTCCAATGACCATGGGCGCGCGAATTACCCAGCGCTCCCCGTTCAATGGCCCGCTCTGCCCGATAAGGACCGGATAGAAATCGTTGCCAGATTGCATTCGTGCTCCCTAGGTATAATACTACCAAAGTCAAGTGCTATACACTTCCAGTACTTTTTTCTGTGATGGGAATGCTGGAGTAGCAGCCGACGCCCCGATTTTTTAATTCAAAGTCGGCGGCTGCATTAGTTGTTGCGACGCATTTTTTAGGAGAGAAGAGTCCGGACATGCCATTAGAAACTGGCGGGGTTCTACGCGAGCGTTACCGTATTAAACAATTTATTAGCCGCGGGGGAATGGGCAGTATCTACCTCGCAGAAGACTTGCGACTCGAAGGTCGCCTTTGTGCGGTCAAGGAAGTTCGTCTGGACCTTTCCCTCACAGACGATACACTCGAGCAAACTCGAGCGCAGTTCCTGCGCGAGGCGACGGTGTTGGCGCGTCTCGACCATCCCAATCTGCCCAAAGTTTCCGATTTCTTTTCCGAGGAGCACAGCGATTATCTGGTGATGGATTTTGTCCCTGGCGAGGACTTGCGTTCCCTGATGTTGGCAGCCCACCAGCAGGGCGAGTTCCTCCCTGAGCAAGAGGTACTGACCTGGGCCGGGCAGATTGCCGGCGCGCTCAATTACATGCATAGCCAGGATCCGCCTATTCTTCATCGTGACATCAAACCCAGTAATCTCAAACTGACCCCAAATGGCGTGGTGAAGCTAGTGGACTTTGGGCTGGTTAAGATCCTCGCGGCGCAAGAGGATACCATCACCATTGTGCAAGGCCGCGGCACCGCCCTGTACACGCCGCTGGAGCAATATGGCGGCGACACGGGCCACACCGACGTGCGCAGTGACGTATACGCCTTTGGCGCCACGCTCTATCACCTGCTGACCAACACCGCGCCTATCGAGGCACGAGAGCGTTTCTTGAACCCCAGTGTCATGCCGGCGCTGCGCGCCTTGAATCCTGAACTCAGCCCGCGCACGGAGCGGGCAATAACCTGGGCAATGAACCTGCACCCAGAAGAACGACCGCAGAGTATTCAAGCTTTCCAGCAAGGCTTGCTCGGCCAACTCGAACCTTTTGCCCGAGGAAACGGCCGCTTGCCGACCCCCACCTTTGCCGATGTGCTTTCCTCTAGAACCGAACGTTCTTTGGTCTGGGTCGCTGGAGGGTTATTGTTATTGAGCTTTATCGCAACGCTGGGCCATTAGTTTAGATTGCTTCGTCGGCTTAAGGCCTCCTCGCAACTTCGGAAAAGCGGATTGCCACATCGCCTCGCTTCGCTCGGCTCTTCGCAACTGCGGAAGGCTGAGCCTTCCTTGGCTTTCCTTGGTTTTATCGCCACGCTGGGCCACTAACTCCCCGTTTTTTTCACCCTTTGGTTGCGGCTGGATTCCCGCCAGGCCCATCCTGCCAGCCAGCCTAAACCACAACCAAGCAAAACGAAAAGTACCACTCCCCATTCGCCTGAGAATGTCAAGATGGCCTGGGTACCCGGCAAGTCCAGCGCCAGGTATGTTCCGATGGCCAAGCCACCAATCAATGTAGTCAAACCCCAGCGGATGGCCCAGCGTACCTGGTTGAGATTGGCTCCCATTTGGTAGACAAACAAGCCACCAACGGCCGAAATAAGGACAACCAGAAACCAATCGATGAAGCCAGTGCGAGCAATTTCTGGGATAGTCTCTTCTGCAAACTGCGTTGGGGCAGGCGTCGAAGGCGTTGCTTCCAGAAGCGCCTGGGCCGTTTGAGTCGCTTGCAGGGCAAGACCTTCAGGGTTAATGCCGATCACATCGTAATGCAGAGTTACCGAGGACGCTGCCGGCTCGCCGCTGGAGACTAGGATTTCCAAACTCCCTTCTGCCTCAATCGAATAATTGGCTTGAGCTATCCCTTGTTGGGATATCGCAGAGACCTGGCGAGTTAGCGTGGTGCCTTCGATGGCAATATTTACCCAGAAGTTTACTGGAGTGTTATCGGGAACTACATGACCATTGTGATCAAGGATGGGCCCGGCTTGCAGCGCCAGCAGATCACCGCGCTGGAATGTTTGCACCAGGGTGGGTAGAATAGTTGCGTCGGCTTCAGTTGCCGCCGGAAAGGTGCCGGTTTCTTCAGCAACTGGCAGGATGCGCACAACGCTAAGCGGGATACTCTGGCCAGGGTCGGGAGAAGTGGCCTGGATGAGGTCATAGCCGATGCCTTCAATCGAAACTGGTGAGGCGCCTGGCGCGCCGAGTTCTTGATAAAGCAGGCGGGCAGCAATCTCGGCCATTTGTTGATTCTTACTGTACAAGCCGTAATAGGCAGTGATTTTCGTAATGTCCGTGGCGTCCAGGTAATACGGTTCGTTCATGGCAAAGACGATGACTTTTTTATTCTGAAGTAAGTCCGGACGCTCCGAAAGAAGACGCTTAAAAGATAACGATTCGATGCGGTTTACATCTTCCTTGAGAAGGGCAAAAACCACCCATTCGGCTCGCTGCAGATTGTCCACCAGGGCATCTTCTTCGCCAACCAGGACTCGGTCTAACGATTGCGTCAGCTGCGTAAACGAAAACGACGAGAGGTTGGCCCCTGTGGTCAGGTTGGCACCCGATGGTCCGTACAGCTCAAGGATCGCATCGGCCATTGTGCTGGAGGGTAGTACGCTTTGCGGCGGACACTCGCTGCATTGCTGCACGCTGTAGCTATCTGAGATAAAGACAATTTGCTCGAATTGTCCGGGGGGATTCGGCAGCACATTGGCTAGCTCTTCGGGGTTGGGACTGAAGAGAGTTGCCGCCTGGCGGCCGATTTCAAAGATCAGAGCGTCCTGCTTGCCGACACTTTGAGTTGCGTCACCATTCGGTAGTACTCGGCTTAGGTCGAAGCTCGTATAAAGTTTAAATTTCAAAGTAAGGATTCTAAGAACCGATTCATCGACGCGGTCCCGAAAGGCCTGGTCTTCTCTATATTTCTGCGCGAAGAATTGTAGAGTGCGCACAATGCTGGTGTACATGTCGGGGTCGGTGTTGGCGGTGAAGTTACCCAGGTAAAGCAAATCGTTTCCGGCCAGGAACGCATCCCGCGCCACCAGCGGCGAGTTGAATACTTGCTCCGAGGGATCATAATTGCGGCGCACTGCGCGTGTGCCAAGACTGTCGCTCACAATTAGGCCGCCCGATTCTCTCCAAGTGGCGAAAGCGGGGAGGGCCATCAATTGTTCAAGTGCCTGTGAGTCGAAACTAATCGGCCGCGTGGTGGCCCGAATGTTCCCTTGGAATCCTTGATAGCGAATGTGAGCCAGCAGCATGGCGTCGGCAGTGGCTTCTGCTGTGGGCGCTTCGCCCGTTACTGCAAAGAAAGGAGGCAGTTCAATCTGTGTAAGTTGGGTAAGCGACTTGCGCACAGTGGGTACTTCTTCGTCTACGGGCCGGTCCGAGCCACCGTGGCCTGGCAAATGTTTGGCTACCACGGCCACGCGATTATCACTGCCCATATGCACACCTTCGATGAAGGCCTGCCCGAATTTGCCGACCCAATAGGGATCACCGCCAAAGCTGCGCACTCCCAGATCTCCGGCACTCTCTGGGCGCGGGCTTTCGAGCACATCCAATGAAGGGCCCAGAAGCATATTGATGCCTAGGGCCGACAATTCCGCACCGAGAAGCTCACCTGATTGGCGCGCATAACCAGGTTGCCAGGTGGCGCCGAGGGCCATGGCGCTAGGCTGTGGGCTGAGCACGCCTAACAACTGGTCGTTGGGGTAACCATCCCCCTCCTGGGGAATAGCTACAAATAGAGGTATGTAATTCGGGGAGTAGATTTCACCGCTCTGCACATCGGTATGATCATCCTGGGAAGAAGCGGCTTCGGCGCGCTGTAGCTCGCTAACCAGGTTTACGAGATCGCTTACTGTATCCGGGACGGCGGTAAAGTTATTCATATCACGCCGCAAGGCAACCCCGCCGATATGATAGTTGTAAATCAAACCGTAGATTTGGCTTTCTTCAGTTATTTGGCTGCCGTTGAAAGTTGCCAGGAAAAGCTGTCCTACTTTTTCCTCAGGGCTGAGGGTTTCGAGCAGGGCTTGAGCCTTCGCCAGAGGATTCTCCCCTTGCTGGCCGGGGGCCGCCAATGCAACCATGGGGCTGGCGACCAGGCTGGCCAACAGCAGACAGGAAAACCCCATGCGAATGATCTTCGATTTATTGAATGTGCTTGAATTATTGATCACGATTTAGACTAATCTCATCTCATTTTATGTGGGATAGATAAATGACCCCGGCTTGCTCGCCAGCGATTATAGCATGGCGATTTTTTACGCCAGAATGGCATATAATTCTTCGTCATGAAATTAAGTGTAGTCATGCCCGTCTACAATGAAAAGGACACTATCGCCGAGATTCTACGGCGCGTCCTGACCACGGGTTTGGCAAGCGAAGTCATTGTTGTAGATGATGGTTCAACGGATGGAACCGCAGCTGTGCTCACTAAGCTAAGGGCAGATGAGAAGGTTAAGGTCATCACGGTTCCCAAAAATCGCGGTAAAGGTGCGGCTGTTCGTGTGGGCATCGAGGCCGCAAAAGGCGACCTGGTCCTCATCCAGGATGCGGACCTGGAATATGATCCTCGCGATATCCCTAACTTGCTGAAGCCCATCGAGGAGGGATTGGCCGACGTAGTGTACGGTTCCCGTTTTCTCGGCGGCCCACGTCGGCCCACGATGTACTGGCACGCGGTGGCTAACCACATGCTGACCTTCTTTACCAACATCCTCTACAACAATATCCTCACCGACATGGAGACCGGGTACAAACTGTTTAAACGAGAAGTACTTGAGGACATTCGAATCCGTTCTAACAGCTTCGATTTCGAGCCTGAAATCACTGCTAAATTGCTGAAAAAGAAGGCCCGCATTTTTGAGGTCCCAATTTCCTTCAATCCCCGCGACTATTCAGACGGCAAGAAAATTGGTTTTGTTGACGCATTGGCGGCTTTGTGGGCTCTCCTCAAATTCCGGTTCATTGATTAATTTTTTGGGCAAAAATTGCTAGCTAAGGGACAAAAGGTTTTGCAAACAATTTTTCGAGTTCCCACTTCGGACAGACAGGCTGAACGCTAGGAATTAATCTAAAGATAATTATTACTGAATTATTGCCGAAATATCAGCGAGATTGATTACGCGCTAGCTTTTAAATCACGCACATTGAGTTGCAAGCGGCTGCGGCCGTTGAATTCATTGGCTTCGA
>CAYJMC010000042.1:0-18248 GCA_964371335.1 uncultured Anaerolineaceae bacterium | reverse complement strand
GGCTTGAAACTCGGCTGAGGTGCTCGAAGTCTTTAGCGCTTCAATCTGCCCCAATAGCTCTTTGAGTTGTTTAGCGTTCATAACCCATTTCCTTCTGAAAAAGCTAGCTGTGGATGAGCGATGGGGGATGACCTGATTATACTGCATAAGGTTGCACAGTTGGATTATTCGTTGCGCGCAGCCTTGGACATCTTCCCCTTCCTTAATTGCAGCAAAAGAGGGACAAGGAAATGGCGCCCTTGCCCCTCTTTATCGGGTAGCGAATGATCCATACTGACGCGAGATTATACGTTTTTCCGTTGTTGAAGCAAGGTACTCAGTTTGCCCAGATACCGTTCAGAAGTAGCCACATCGGGCGAGGCATTTAACTCCACCAGTATGTCGATAACATCCTCGCGCAGTGTGACGTACTCCTGAGCAATAAGACGCTTGACCTCCGCCATCAGGATGGAGACATCCAGGTTCCGAGCGACGGCGGCAATGTCACACAGCGCCTCGTAGACGTCTCGTGCGCTAATCGCGTCCTCGCCCTTAGCGCGCGCCAGATCGAGGAGCCGCCGCTGGAGCTGCGTTTCGCCTGCATTCGGTAGATTACTCCCCCTTGACGCAGGTTGCACCATAGCGGATGCGACGGGAGACGGCGTCTCGGCAGTTCCTTCGTCGAAACGCCTAAGGGCGGTAGACGGTTGCGGAGTGTCAACAACCTCTACGACTTCTTCCAAATCACCATGTTCGTCCGGCGCCGACTCACGCTGGGAATGCGGAAAATCCGTGAGCGATCCAGGTGGAATTTGATCATCTTTGCGCCCAAACAACAGGCTTTGGGCGAAGAATACTAGGGCAAAAGACGGTAGGTAGAAAATCAAGAAAGTAATCAGCGATCCGTGCAACACCCAGTTCACAACAAGCGCCATGATGAAGGCGTTGACGGCCATGCGGACGCCCTCCCCAACCGGCGTCCGAGCTTTGAAAAGAGAACGGGCCAGCGCCAGGAGCCCCTTGCGACCTTCCTTGAGCAAATAGCTCATCACCCAGGCTAGCAGGAGTACAACGACCGAACCGCGCACACCCAAGAGAGGAAAAAAGACAAAACTGAAAAGACTGAGCATGAAGGCCACAAAGGTTACCTGGACGAAAACCTCTTGACGCTGTTGCTCAGCTGTCAACGGTGCTGGCACAAGGTCCGGATTGAGCAAACGGTCAATCCGTAATTCGTTGGCCGGTTGCCAGCCCAACATATAAGGTACCGAAGTGTCGTAGAAGCGATTTTGCTCTAGATATTCGAGCAGCGTATCGCGCAGCCCGCATTCGACCACAAACTGATCGGCCAGGTAATCCCGTTCGCGGAAATAGTTTGCCCACCAGAGCGAGAGTAAATAGACACCCACTCCGCCGCCCAGAAAGGCCATCAGCGCAAAGAGGAGCGAGTTTATCACTGCGTAATAGACGTCACTCGGCAATCGGGGCGCGTCGTTACTTGGTGGGGCGGCGCGCATCGTTGAATACTGGGAAATGTTGCCGAAAAACAAATAGAAGAGGGGAAAGACCAGACGCCGAAGCGCCAGGACAAGACTGCCATCACCATTGTTCACGTGGCCCAGCTCATGGGCTAACAGAACCTCCAGATATTCCTCATTACGTACGGCGCCGGAGGAGATATAGAGCGTCGTACCCACAGTATAGGTAGTGACCAAAGGGGAATCCAGGATGAAAATGTGCGAAAACGAAAGGGCTTCACTTGCAAGGCCAGCACGGATCATCCTCAGGCGTTCCAGAATAGTTTGCGTTTCGCGATGGCTGGGCTGGCGGGCTCCCAAGGCCAGGCGAGTCACAGGCTAAAGCCGCCGCCAAGACCGAGGTAACTCAATAACGACCAGATCATCGGCGCGGCAGCCAACAAACCACTGACCGCGGCACAGACAAAGGTCACGATGGCGGCGGCGAACCCCATTGGCCCGAGTGCAAAACGGAAATTCAGATCTACAGTGGGTGCCGATGCGCCCGAAACGAGCCACATTAACAACAAAGCACTGAGCGCAAACGGCAGTGATATGAGTAAATAGACCAGGAATCGAAAAACACCCGTCGTGGTTTCAATTAGGAGGGTAAAGACGTAGATGAGCAGATTGGTCGTGACAGAGTATCGGGGCATCGCTCATGTCCTCGTTTGGAGAGAGAAAACTTGGTGGATGTAGATGATTAGAGTCGGGGCGGCCTCCGCTTTTTCCGCGGTTTACCACGCGCGGATGTATCGACGCTATTTTCGCTGCCAGGCGAGTGCGGGTCTTGTGCAGCGTCAGCTACCTCTGGGGAAGGATGATCGGCTTGCTGTTCGCCAAACGGGTCACGGCGCATATCCTCCTGGTCAGGCACCGATGGCGGCTCCTCGATGGAACGCACTTTTAATTTGACCTTCCGGCGCTGGCGGATGAGAAAGGCTTCCCCCGGCTCCAATTTGGCGACTTCGTTCATGTCGATATTGAAGGCATCTTGGATACGGGCGCTGCCCAACCCGGTCGGATTTCCCTTCTCATGTTGTAAACTGGCCTCAATTCGTAAAATTGTGCCGGCCAATTTCGCCACTTCCTCGGGGTAATCCGTAGCCATCAGCAGCTTGGTACGGCAGTTGGAGAGGATCTGTTGGGAAAGTGTGGGTTCGGGAAGCAGCGAGAGATCCTGTGTGGCGAGTACGACGCCCATCCGAAAGCTGCGGGCGAGGCTGAGTAAGCTGACAATGCTGTCGTTTTCAAACTGGCCAAATTCATCGATGATGAGCACGCCCGGGTGGCGCTGACGCTTGCCGACAAAGTCCTTCAGGTCCTCGATAAGAAACTTCAGAAAGCGTTTGGATGTGTCGCCTACACTCTGCGTTCGTATTGAGAAGATGGCGTAAGGCGTCTCTTCCAAGGCGAATCCCTCATGACCAACACACGGTGCAAAATCGTCGGCCAAAGCCCAAACCCGATAGGCAAAGTCCCCGATGTCCTTCGGTTTAGCCCGCCGCAGCAGACCTAATTGGTAGGGCCGTTGCTTGTAAGCCGCCATCAGCCAGTCTTTATCCACCCGTTCAATCAGCTGCTCGAAATTGCGCAGCGGGTCGTTGGGCGCGTGGCAGGCCAAGTGGAGCAAGACACGGTTAATATCGGCGAAAAACAGCGCGTTGGATTCGGCCTCACCGATGCGGATTAACGCTACGAGTCGATTTTGGATATCCGACGGCGCCCCGCGAAATCCGTCATAGACCGCACCGTAACGGCTGTGCCCCAAGCGAAAAATCGGAGCCAGTTGGCGCTTATGCTGATAGATCAGGCTACGCAGCGCCAGCGCCAGTTTATCCTCACCCTTCCCATCGACAACGTAAATGTGTCGATCGGTAGACAGCAGGATCTCCTGGACGAGCCGCAAGATCGTCTGTGTTTTACCGGCACCCGTTGCGCCGATCAAAAACAGGTGCTCGTCGAGCAGCCGTTCTTCCAACGTAACCCACCCGTTCGATTGGCAGACGCCGGAGCTCGGCGGAAATCGGTTTCCTTTGATTCGGGTACCAAGCCGCACAAAGCCCGGCTGGGGCGTAATCTCCGCTAGCTCCTCTGCGCGGGATGACGGTTGGCGCTCGATTTGCGTGCGTCCCTCCCCTCCCTCTTGCAGCACCTCGGTCAGCGTCTTTGGTTTGCGAAAATAGCTATGCATGGATCCCCCTTCACCATCGCAGCCGAAAGCGGTGATAAGGAAGCTGACCACCCAAACCCACAAAAGCGTTAAGAGCAAGACTCATAACGCCTCTGGGTTGCGGCTGATTGTACGCGAGGCGCCTGCAGCTAGAGATAACCCTACGACAGGCCTGCGCCGAGGAGGCGCAAAAAGGCGTCCGGGGTGAGGATGGTGATACCGGCGAAGCGGCGTTTGGGCGGGAAATCCTTGGTATTCCAGGTGACGAGGTAGTCTGCCCGGCCGGCGAGTGCGGTGGCCATGATAGGATGGTCGTCCGGGTCGCGCAGCCAGGTGTCGTAGTTGCCGCCGGTGATCTGGCGGTGGTCCACCATCTCGGCCAGTTCCACCAGGGCCTGGACCAGCGCCTCGACCTTCGGTACACTCCAGCCCATCTCCACCATCTTGCGCAAGACCTCAGCGGCGATGTAGGGACTCCAGACCAGGGTGTAGAGGCCGTTGGCAGCCAAGAAGAGCAGCGGGCGGCGCTCGGCGCTGAGCAACACGCTCGTGTCCAACACCACCCTTACCGGTCCTGTTGCCGCCACGTCCAGCCCTTACGTGTCTGTGTGACGGCCTCTGCGGCCTCGGTGGGTGTGGCAGACGGACGTTCGGCGTCCAGGCTGTCGAGAATGCCTTCCAGTTGGGCAAAGCGCTCCAGCGCGGCCGGCGCAATCAGAGTGCGCCCGCCCAGCCGGACGCCAGGCAGCAGCCCCTTCTTGACCCAGTTGACCACGGTCTGCCGGCTCACGCCCACTCGTTGGGCCACCTCTCCGGTCGTCAGGAAGGGCGCGGGCGCACCGACCTCCACGGCCTGCAGCAGGGCATCGACGGTTTGCGCCTCGTCGCGGCGCCCTTCGCGGCGGAGGGTGCGGACGAGTGAGCGCCCCTTGTCTAGAATCTTCGGATCGGATATCGCCATAGTCTACCTCCCGGCCGCACCATACCACCAAAAGCGCAAAAAACGCAAATTGGCTATCACAACGGACCCACAAGGAGCGCGGATCGGCCAAGGCATATAAGGGATACGACAACGATTCCTTCGTTTTACAGCCATAAGGGTTTCACTCTCACGTCCAGAGGTCATAGACGAGTTCCGGCGGCCGCTTCTCCATGTCCAAATCGTAGCGTCCGAACCGATTGATATGCTGAGTCATATAGGGGCTGAGCGCCGCTACCTCGCCGGCTTGCAACGAATACCCCTCTCCCTGTAGATCATGCAGAACGCGGCTCAGCGAGAAGACGTTGTGGAGGATGACACAGTTGGCGACCAGGTGATTGTACTTGATGACCTTCCGCTGCTCATCGCGGTTATTGGTCGCGATGGTGCCATCACCGCCGAACGCGAGCCACTGCGCGAACCCGTTGAACGCCTCGCTCTTGTTGGTCGCCGCCTGGATCAGCGCCCGCAACTCCGCGCTGCCCAGGTACTTCAGTAAGAATTCGGTGCGGATCGCACGTCCCACCTCTCGAAATGCCTGATAGAGCCGATTCTTTTTGCTGTAGGTGCCCAGCTTGCGCAGCAGCGTCGAGGCAGTAACGCTTCCCGCTTTAATCGAGAGCACGACCCGCAACATATCTGGCAGATGGGTCTGGATCAGATGCCAGTCTATCGTATCCGAGAACAGGGGGTCGATGTGCGTGAAGGATGATGTCTGCTTGTCCGGGCGATAAATCGTCAGTCTTTCCAGTGGCGGATGCGTGGCATCAGGGTGATCCCCAGCAGCGCCGCCAGGCCAAAGACCGGCGTGCTCTGCGCCTGGGTATCGCCGTGGATCGTGGCGGGCTGAATGCCGGAGAGGTTCTTGAGCAGGCCGTCGAGGAGATAAATCCCCTCCCAGACCCCGCAGGGGATGAAGTGAGAGAACAAGGCGATACGTAAGTGTGTTGTTGTGGGTGTCTATCCAGTTCGCTGAGCTAAGGGAGTTCTACTGTCCATAGAAAGCGTGTTCAGCCAACACTAACTGTTGTACTTTGGCCGTAAATCGCTGCTGCACATAGGCCGTAAAGACTTGTTGCACTCACGTCCGTAAATTGACAGGTGCCTTGATGAGGCATCTACGCCTCTCCTTGCTGTCGCTGCAGGCGCTGGCGAAAGCGATACGATTCAGCCCCACTGAACTCCAGAATGTGCGCCTTGTGGGCCAGACGGACCAGCTTCCACACGACAACGGCTTTGACCTCACCGTCGTTCATCACCACCATCTCGCCCGACACAATATCCGCCGCGATGGCTGCAAAGGGCAGCTCCAGTTGCTCAAACCGCAACCTGATCCGCCCTTATTCTACCCCCTCCCTTTATGTCCGGATGTCAAAACATACGATTGACACGCCCCCAAAAGTGTGTTTTAATGGACTGCATACGATTGCAGCTATTCGATTGCAGCTATTCGATTGCAGCTATTCGATTGCAAATAGCTGCAAATCAATTCCAGACAAGGTGAGGAAGTCTCCGTGAAGAAGGGTGGATCCGGCAAAGCGACAGCAGCGGATGTGGCGGCGGCAGCGGGCGTCTCGGCGAGTACGGTCTCGCGAGTTCTAAATGATGTAGAGACCTCCTTTATCAGCGAAAAGACCGTGCAGCTCGTGAGAAAAGCGGCGGACGAATTGCGCTACAAGCCCAACCCCATCGCGCGGGCGCTGCGTCTCCAGCGCACCAACCTCCTGGGCCTAATTGTGCGCGAGATCGCCGATCCCTTCTTCGCAGAGTTTATTGCCACGCTCAACACGCAAGCCCGCGACCTCGGCTACCAGGTGATTTTGGGCCACGCCCATAGTGACCCAAAGGAAGGCCTGGTGATGAACGAGGTGCTTGACGCGCGTCACTGCGATGGAATTTTGATTTTGGGCGATCTGCGCGATGACGAGCAGGCCCTCCAGCAGATGATCGAGGGCAATCGCGCCATCGTGGCGCTCTGTCGCGGGAGTTCGCCGACCGTCGTGGCGACCATCAACACCGATAACCGCGCCGGCATTCGCCAGCTGCTTGATTACCTGTATGGTATCGGCCACCGCCACTTCGCCTTTATTGATGGCGGCTGGTTAGGGGATATCCGGGCGCGACGGCAAGCTTTTCAGGAATATGTAGCCGAACGGGGACTCCCCTTGCTGGATGATTGGATGCGGATTGAAACCGACGATGCTGCCGGCGGCTACCGAGCCATGCAGTGCTTGCTGGGTCTCACCCCACGTCCGACCGCGGTCTTGGCGTCGGACGATATGATGGCGATAGGCGTTCTGCGCGCCGTGAGCGATGCCGGTCTGAAGACGCCGGACGACGTCTCCGTCGTGGGGTTCGACGACATCTCGATTGGCCGGTTTATCTCGCCGTCGCTCACTACCGTGCGCCAGCCCGTCGAAGACATGTGTCGCCATGCGCTTAGCATCCTGCTCAAGCTGATCCAGGGGGAGCCGATCCCGGCTCAGGAGAGGTTGCTCGAGCTTCCCCCTGAGGTGATTCTGCGGGAATCGGTCGGTCCGCCTCCTGTCAACACGCGCTTGGGCGGGTAAACCTGCCCACCCGCTATTTGTTGTCGTAACCTAACGTTCAGATCTTCCCGTTTTTTCGTTCGTTTGATGCAGTTCGCCAACTACCTCAAGCACTACCTCAAGCACTATCTCAAGGAGGAAACATGGGACGCAATAGGCTCTTTACGAGCCGCCGAGAGTTTCTCCGCCAGGCTGCATTGTTGACGGCAGGCGCGGTCGTCGCGGCTTGTGTGCCGGCCACGCCGGGGGCGCCGGCGCAACCTGCCGCCGAGGGCATCGTCGTGACACAGTGGTCTTTTCCACTTCTCCCAGATGATATGGTGTTCTTTGGCCCCATTGTCGAAGCCTTCCAGGCGCAAAACCCGGGGGTCCAGGTCCAGGTCGAGCTTTTCCCCTGGCAGAATCGCGCACAACGTCTGATGAGTGCGTTGGCCGCCGGTTCGGTGGGCGATATCGCGTATCTAAACGGCGATAACTACTCCCAGTTTGCCGACCTCAACGCCATGTTTCCCTTGGACGACTTTGTCGTGGAGGCCGGGCTTAAGGAGGATCTGAAGTCCGGCGCCATCGAGGCGGTTACTTGGAAGGGAAAACTGTACGTAGCGCCGATTTTGCAGACCGCCTCGCCGCCCTATTTCAATGTCACAATGGCGGAAACGGCGGGTCTGGACCCGGCGTCGCCACCCGAGACGTGGGATCAATATCTGGAATGGATGGAAGCCCTGACCGTCGATGGCGGCGGCAAGCATCCAAGCGAAAGCGGGTTTGACGCCGCCACGGTCCAGCAGTGGGGCGCCACCGAACCCCTTCTGACCTTTGGCCTTTGGTTTATGTGGAATCCGTGGTTCTATCAGGCGGGCGGCGAATTTCTCACCGAAGACGGCACAAAGAGTGCGATCAACGGCGATGCCGGGGCTGCCGCTCTGGAGATGCTGACCAAGCTCTATGACCACTATATCGATCCTGCCGACAAGGGTCTGGACGCGACCACTGCATTTGAGGAACAGCGGGCCGCAAGTCGCTTGTCGGTCGAGCAGCACTACATTCGTGCACTTCGTGATGAGCATCCTGATGTAAAGTTCACCGTCGGCAACATTCTCACCAAGGAGCGCCGTCTCGCCCACGGGACCGTCGCCGGGTATGGCGTCTTCAGCCAGAGCCAACACCCGGCTGAGGCGGCCAAGTGGGTCGCTTTCCTGACTAACCAGGAGAATACGGCCCAATTCGACATCCAACTCAGGTTCATTCCGCCGCGTCAGTCCATCGACCAGCAGGTCAAAGAGGCGATCAACGACCCGGAGTTTAGCAAGGCAATCGACCAGTCCCAATATACGCGGGAAAACCTGGTGCATCCCTTGACCCAACCGATGATGAAGTTGATCCTGCCCCATCTCCAGGCGGCGATTCTCCATGAAAAGGCGATCGGCGCCGCGTTGGCCGATGCCGAGGTCGCAGTCAACGACCAACTCGCAAACTACACACCATTCGCCGAATGAAGCTCTTAGGGGTGTGTCCAGCATGCCCTGGTGCAGGCCCATTTACACGAGGGCAAGCGTTGGGCACACCCCACTGCAAGATGGCGTAGGCTTAGGTCAGGCGACAGAGTGCCTTATTCTCTACAGAGGGCTTGGGCCGGACGGCCAGATAGGATCCAAGTTCGTCATGACGCGCACCAGACTTGCCCGCCAGCTAAAGAGCAATGTGGTTTCCTACCTATTTCTGCTGCCCAGCCTCTCGGTGTTCCTGTTTTTCCTGGTGCTTCCGATCCTGTATGCGCTGTATCTGAGCCTACAGGAGTGGATGATCATGACGCCGCCGCATTTTGTCGGACTCGCCAACTATCGGGCGCTGTGGCAAGACAAACTTTTCCACCAATCGCTGCTCAACACCGTGTTCTACAGCGCGATGTTCGTGCCGGCGGTCGCCATTCTGCCCATGATCGTGGCGACGATCCTCAACAGTAACCTCCGCGGTCGCACCATTTTCCGCGGGATCTATTACATTCCCGTAATCTCCGCGACGGTCGTCGTGGCCTTGATCTGGAAGTGGATCTACCACGGCTCCTTGGGCCTGCTAAATCTGGCCTTACAGTGGTTGGGTTTCACTCCCCCGGAAACCTGGCTGGGCAGCGTTCACTATGCCTTACCCGCCATCGCCGTGATGGCCGTCTGGCAATCGACCGGCTACTATATGGTGCTCTACCTGGCCGGTCTCCAGAGCATCCCCGAAAGCCTCTATGAGGCCGCCAAACTCGACGGGGCCAATCGCTGGTCGCTCTTTTGGCATATCACGCTGCCGCTCCTGCGCCCGATCACCGTCCTCGTCATCGTCTTGGCGACCATCGGCTCCTTCCAGGTCTTCGACGCCATCTATGTCATGACCGGCGGCGGACCGGCCTCGGCCACCACGACCATTGTCTGGCTCATCTTTATCAATGCGTTTGAGTCCTTCCGGATGGGCTACGCGGCGGCCATGGGCTATTTCCTGTTTATTGTTATTTTCGCTCTTTCACTGGTCCAACTCAGGCTGTTCAGCCAGCGCGTTGAATATTGACCGCCGCACAAGCGCCCTCTGATCTCCGGTGCGAGGAGCCGGGCTGCTCCAAGAGGAGAAACGATTGATGGAAAGCAATCCGGTGATCAAGGCGCACTCGACGGTTTCGCCTACGACAATGTCCAACTACCCTGTCCTCTATCGGGTGCAGATCGTTCTGTTATACGGCATCTTGGTGCTCCTGGCGCTCACCTTTCTCTTGCCGTTTGTTTGGATGATCTCGACTTCGCTCAAAGAAACCTACGATCTCTTCTCCTTCCCGCCTCAGTTCATTCCTGCGCGCCCTACCCTCGCCAATTATCAGTATATGTTCCAGCGCACCGATATGTTCCGCTGGTTTTGGAACAGCTTGTTGGTAGCCGGGGTAGTCACCGGGTTTAGCCTCGTCTTCAATACAATGGCGGGCTATGCCTTCTCCAAGCGCCAATTCGCCGGTCGGAACACCCTCTTCGTCCTGGTCTTAGGGACGCTGATGGTTCCCCCGCACGTGATTATGATCCCGGTCTATATCATGTTGTCCAAGATCGGGCTAGTGAATACCTACTGGGCGCTGATTTTGCCGTCCTGCGCCTCGCCGTTTGGCATCTTTCTGGCGCGCCAATATATGGACACCATTCCGAACGACCTGTTGGAGGCCGCCGAGATGGACGGCGCGGGCGAGTTCCAGAAATACTGGCGGATCATCCTTCCGCTCATCAAACCGGCCCTGGCAACCTTAACCATCTTTGTCTTTATGGGATCATGGAATAATTTTCTCTGGCCCCTGATTGTGACGACCGAGAGCCAGATGCGTACACTACCGGTTGGGATCGCCATCTTCCAGGGCCAGTATCTCACCCAATGGGGACAGGTCATGGCGGGGGCCACCATTATGTTTATTCCTGTCTTAGTGCTGTTTCTCTTTTTGCAGCGGTTTTTTGTGGCGGGCATTGCAATGACCGGGCTGAAAGGGTAAGGGCCGCCGCGGCGGTCAAGCCCGGCTAGAGGACGCCAACGATCAATCATTTGATGAGGAGGTACAACTATGGCGGAATTCGGTGTGGGTATCGTAGGGATGGGATGGGTTGCCGGCGAGCATCTACGCGCTTGGACGAACAATCCCCACACCCAAGTCGTCGGCGTTGCCAGCCGTACCCGCGCCGGGGCGGAACGCAAAGTGCAGGAAATGGGTGTGCCCTGCCATGTGTACGACAGCTACGACCAACTGCTGGCCGACCCCAACGTCCACATCGTCTCCATCTGTTCCCCCAACGATCTACATGTGGAACAGGCGATAGCGGCGGCCCGGGCGGGCAAACATATCTGTCTGGAGAAGCCAATCGCCTTGGACGTGGAGAGCTTACGCCGGTTACGCGCGGCCGTGCGTGAGTCCGGCGTCAAGACAATCGTCTCGTTTGTCCTGCGTTGGAACCCCCTCTTTGACACCATCAAGAAATTTCTGGCCGACGATTCCATTGGGCGGGTCTTCTATGCCGAGTCCGATTACTTTCATGGCATCGGGCCGTGGTATGGCCAATTCGGTTGGAACGTCAAGAAAAGTGTCGGCGGCAGTTCTCTCTTGTCGGCCGGTTGTCATGCGGTGGATGCCCTGCGGTGGTTTGTCGGCGCCGAGGCCACCGAAGTCTGCGCGTTCTCCGCACGGGGCGACGGCCAGCCGTTTGATGCTTATGAATATGATCCGACGGCGGTGCTGATCGTAAAGTTTGCCAACGGGACGGTGGGCAAGGTGGCCTCTTCGCTGGAGAGCAAAATGCCCTATGTATTTAACGTCGTGCTCTTGGGCGATAAGGGCAGCGTGCGCAATAACCAGTTTTGGTCTAAGGACAAATTTCCCGGTCAACGCAACTTTGTGACCATCCCCACGATCATGCCCGACAGCGGGGATGTCACGCACCATCCTTTCCAAGGCGAAATCGACCACTTTGTCGAGTGCATACGCAATGACCGCGAATCACACTGCAACGTGGAAGACGCGATCAAGACCCATGAAATCTGCCTGGCAGCCGATCTGTCGGCGGCCCACGGCGGCGAGCCGGTGAAGCTGCCACTCCTCGACTGACGCGACTGACGGCTAAACCAACTATTCTTACCATCCCTTTATCACGAGGACTTCGGTATGACCAACGGTGAGAAGCAGGCAAAGATTGCTTTTGTCGGTTGCGGCGCCCATGCGACGCGTAACCTTTACCCCTCTTTGGCCGGTATCCCGGAAATCGACCTGGTTGCCGTATGCGACCTCAAGGAGGACCTTGCCCAGCACAACGCCCGCCGGTTCGGCGCGCGCAACTGGTATACGAGCGTAGACAAACTGCTCGATGCCGAGCAGGCGCTCGACGGGGTGATCATCGTCGGCATTCCGCCGATGATGCAGGAAGTGGGCGAAAAGGTGCTGCGGAGTCGTGGCGTGCCGATCTTCGTCGAAAAACCGCCCGCCATCAACGCGGAGGCGGCGCAAGCCTTCGCCCACACCGCCGCCGCCAGTGGGACATGGGGCATGGTGGCCTTTATGAAACGCTTTTCCGCCGGCTATGTGCTCGCCAGACAGGTTGTAGACGAGCCGGGGTTTGGCGCGGTATCCGTGATCGACGGCAAGTTCTCCAATGGCGACTACGGCTCGATCTGGGGACTTGGCAGCCCCGGCCTGAGCTATCTGACCGGCCAGGCAGTTCACATCTTTGACCTGATTCAGTATTTTGGCGGGCCGGTGGGCGAGATCTACGCCAAGTATATCCAACGGACGGACCGCAATCATGGCTTTGCCGTCACGGTCGCCTTCGCCGGTGGCGCCATCGGTTCACTCAACCTCAATTCCTTTGAGACCTGGGAAGGGTTTGACGAGTGGTTTAGCATTGCCGGGCTGCACAACTATGTCACCGTAGACGACATGCTCTATGTGAACGCGCACAAGGAACAGGGGTGGGCGCCGCTGCCCGCCGATCCCCATCTGCGTAACATGAGCCTGGCCTGGAAACCGGCTGGGCCGAGTGTACCGGACATGCGTGAGATGGTCGGCTATGTCGGCGAACTGCGTGAGTTTGCCCGCTGCATCCTCGAACAGCGGCGGCCCGGCCCGGATCTGGAGGCAGGGGCGGCGGCGATGAAGGTGGGCCAAGCCATCTGGGACAGTAGCTGCACGGGAAAGGTGGTCCACCTGTGACCGCGAACGAAGGGCGCGAGGTGCGGTTGGCCGTGGTCGGGGGCGCCGCGGCCTTTCACGGGCGCGCTTTCTCGACCCTCATTAACGGCTACGACGCCGAGGCGCTGCAGGCGGCGGGCTGGTGGAAGCCCCAACATCGCCTTACCGGGGCGCGGGTGGTCAAGGTCTGGGATCCCGACCGTTCGGCGGCGGAACAATTGGCGCGCGTCACCGGCATTGCGCACGTTGTGGACCGGATGGAGGAGTGTGCTGAGGATGTCGACGGCATCCTCATTCCCGATGACATGAGCATGAAACACCAGACGCGCGCACGCTTCTTTTTGGAACAACGGCTGCCTACCTTTGTCGACAAGCCCTTGTCTCCGGATCCGGAAGAGGCGACGGCCATCGTCGCCTTCGCCGAGACGATGGGGGCGCCTTTGATGACCGGGTCTGCCCTGCGCTATGCGCGTGAACTGGAGGAGGTCTGCGCCGAGATGGAAGCGCTCGGCGAATTGCGCGCGGCCTGGGCTATTGGCCCCGGCGACCTTGTTTTTTACGGGATCCATGTCCTCGAGATGCTCCACACCCTCTTTGGACCGGGTATCCGGACGGTGCAGAACATCGGCCGCGAGGGCAAAGAGACGATCCAGGTCGAGTTTCAATCGGGCATCCAAGCCACCATGGCCGTCCACCAAGGCATCGCTTATGTCTTTGGTTTAGCTTTGTATGGGACGAAAGGCTGGCGCGTGCTCCAGATCAGTGATTCTTCCTATTTTTACTGGAATCTGCTGCAACACTTTGCGACCATGGTCCGCACCGGCCAACCCCCTATCCCGCCGAGCCACGCCGTGGAGATCATCCAGGGTCTGAATCTGGCGTTGCGCTCGCGGCAAGCGGATGGGGCGCGGCTGGCCCGTTAGGGGGCCACACGGCGCCAGAAGAGCGAATCTTCGGCAACTATTCCAACATCGAGCAGCGCAAGGCGATTGAGATGAGACCCTTAAGCAAAGTAGCGCCCGAGTGGTGGGATTTCACCACCGTGGACAGCCAAATCCTGGACGATGCAGCTCGGCTCACGGCCGATGATCTGAGGGGCCTGAGCCGGGAAGGGTTCCGTGTCAAAATATACGATACGGTGCAAGAGTTCTATTTGGCGGAAGCCCTCGAATATGTGACCGCCTGGCGGCAAGCGACGGAGGCGGACCCGGTGGGCGTCTGCGGCCCGATTGGCCCGACCGAACAACTCCCTCTGGTGGCGTGTCTCGTCAACGAGTTGAATATCTCCCTTCGTTCCTGCCACTTCTGGGGCATGGACGAGTGGGTAGTGAACGGTAAGGAGGTGGGCCTGGACCACCCCCTCAGCTTTGCCCGCACCGATCTGGAACTCTGCTTCAACCGCATCCGCCCCGAATTGGCGATGCCCCCGGCGAACCTCCATTTTCCGGCAGCCGATCCGGCAGAGTACTGCGCCAGTTGGTCCCAAGCCCGCTGCGCTGTCATGCAGGGCGGGCAAGGGGAAGTCAAGCACTGGGCCTTCAACGATCCCCCGCGCCGCCACCCGCCCTATCACCTTGCCCCACCCCCTCCAGAGGAGTATCGCCGGCTGAGTACGCGGGTGGTGGATCTCCATCCCATGACCCTGATCCAAAATGCGCGTACTTCGGGCGGCGGCGTCGTGCAAAATGTACCGTGCCAGGCGGTCACGGTGGGGCCGGTCGAAACCTGGAAGGCACAAAAGGTTTCGATCTGGCACGCCGGCACCCATGACAATCCCTTCGGCATGCGCCTGACGGCTCTCATGATCTCCCGCCGCATAGCCGATACCGCCGTGCCCATGTCCTTACTGGCCGATCATCCGAATGTGCAGTTCAACTATCTGCGCAGCGGGATCGGTACTTGTTCTGTGGATATGCACTGAGGCGACTCATGGCTAAACGCGTCTTTGCCATTGTCGCCCATCCGGACGACATTGAGTTTATGATGGCGGGCACCTTGCTCTGCCTACAGCAGGCGGGCTATGAGCTTCACTACATGACACTCGCCAACGGTTCCTGTGGCACCGTTGCGCAGGATGCCGAGACTATTGCCCGAATCCGCCGGCAAGAAAGCCTCAACGCCACCCGGCTGATTGGGGCCGTCTATCATGAGAGTCTAGTCAACGATTTGGAAATCTTCTACGAGAAAAGGACGTTGCAGCAGCTTACCGGGATCATCCGTGAAGTGGCCCCCCATATCATCCTGACCCACTCCACCCAGGAGTACATGGAAGACCACATGAACACATGCCGGTTGGCGCTGACCGCCGCCTTTGCGCGGGGGATGCCCAACTTTCCCACCCTCCCCGCGCGCGCCGCGGTAAACGAGCCGGTCACGCTCTATCATGCCCTGCCCTACGGGCTGCATGACCCGTGGCGGCGGCGCGTGGCGGCTGATCTCTACGTGGATATTACCCAGGTGCTGCCGGTCAAGCGGGCGATGCTCGCGGCGCATGTCAGCCAGAAGGAGTGGCTGGATGTGAGTCAAGGACTCGACTCGTATCTGCATCAGATGGAGAGCATGGCCCGTGAAGTGGGGCAGATGTCCGGCGGCTTCTCCTACGCCGAGGGGTGGATTCGGCATCTGCACCTGGGCTATTGCGCTGAGGATGCCGATCCGCTGGTCGAGGATCTGCCGGTCTCCCATGTGCGGGTCCGGCGTCCCCTGGCGGACTAAGGAGGCGCACGCGACTTCATAGCGCACGCGTTTCTCGAAATGAGACGTAAGATGACCACCCCCTCTGTCACCGAGCCGGCAGAGGGGGTGGTCATGCTGGCGTCTGGCGGCGGATCTTCTCAAGCAGGGCCAACGCGGCCGGTTGTGCCAACCGTTCATGCCGGAGCAATGGCCGACCGTGCCCTGCGGCCAGTCTCATCCACTCCGTTCGTCAGGGCGGCACGCTCTCCGTCAGGAGCACGCTGGGTCAGGGCACATCCTGCACGATTGCCTTGCTGCATGGTCCAGCGGGTGCAGTTGTGCCATGACCTCTCAGTAATCAGTCACCAGTTCTCTAGAGTTTGTCTCAACCATCTCGAAAACCACCGTCTTGCTTGACTCGAGTTGCGGTGCTCCGCGAGGGCCGAAACATGCCCAGTTGCGGTTAAGAAAACTCGTTAAGTGAATTAGGGTAGGAGAGTTAAGAACGAGAAACGATCCGGGTTGGTGAGATCATTTTGTGCTGTAAGCTCCTGTTCGGCGGCGGCCACCAGGCTGGCGAGACAGGGAAAGAGTGTGTCGACACAGACTTGCGCTTGGAGATGCAGCCAGAAACGCTCGATGAGATTGAGCGTCGAGCAGTAAGGCGGTAACCAGAAACACTGGCCCCAATGCTCAAAGAGTGCGAGCGCCGCTCGCGTCGCGGCACTATGATGAATGGAAGCATTGTCGAGCACCAGGATCAGTGTTTGGTCAGGGTAAGCATCCAAGAGCAGGCGTTCCGAAAAGGCAAGGAAGGCTTCACTATCTTTGGGGTCGGTGGTCGTCCAGGTGACAGTTTGGTCCGTCCAGTCGTAGGCGACGATGATATGATGCGTCTGTTGCTGACCGGGGGCAGGAATCCGCTTCTGCTCACCTCGTTTTATCCAGCAGCTCCCGTTACGGTCTCTTCCTGCGCATTGTACAGTAACAGGAGGTATCCATCTTTAGGCGGTGGAATATACCTTTTCGGGGGTATATGCAGAAACCCCCAAGATCGTCGCCAGAGTGGCGGGGAATCACGGCGAATACACTGTCTCAATTGAAGTGGCCGCGCACGGAGTGACCGCCGCGTGTAGTTGTTATGTCGGCCAGGGCGGCTACTGCCACCACTGCGCGGCGCCGGCCCAGACCTTTCTGGACGATCCTGTCAGCTTCCAGGAGGTCCGCCCGCCGGAGCGCAAGCAGGTCGGCGGCGGGAGCCCACTGGGCGCGGAGCTGCAAGTCTATCTGGCAGGCGTGACGCTGGATGAACTCCTCGCCCAACTCAAGGCTCACGGCATCACCCAGAAAGCCTTCGCCGAGAGCATCGGCATGAACCCGCGCCACCTGGGCGCCATCAAGACCAGCGAATTGCGCAACCACTTTTTCAACGAGTTGGGCGCTACGAAGTTGGCGTGTCTATGGGTAATCGAACATTTGGGAAACGGGAGAACTGATGAATGACAACGCCTACAGCGACAACTCTGTCGTGCGAGCGAAAACCTTATGGCTGTAAAATGAAGGAATCGTTGTCGTACCTTTATAAAAGCCAATGGCACCACGGATGGGCAATTAAGCGCCTCTTCCAAGCTGCCGCCCGACGCAATGTCGGTAGACAACACAAGGAAAAATGCGCCGATGCAACTGTGGTAATATCCCGGCGCAAACAACGTATGTAGGCAATCGCCAATCCGGCCGTTGCAGGACAGCGGACGCTTCATTCAGGGTAAGTAATCCCTATGTCGGACAGAACAGCGTGCAGCAGGTCAGCAGGATGACCCCAGAAGTGTGGGTGTTGGTCCATTTTAGGGAAGATACTCGGCCAGGCGATAGAGTGAAAACTTCTTCTTCCTAGCGCCTTTTTGGATGTCGATTAGGGCCTGCTTTACCGACGCATAGCAGCTTTCCGCCACGAAATAGGCAATACTTTCGTACCTCGAATCGGCATTCAATTGAGCCAGGATGCTGTCCAGCCGCTTGCGCGACTTCTGCGTTAACTCGACTTCTACAGCATAGCGCACGTACACCTGTCCACCGTCTTCCTCGTCTTCCTCGTCTTCATCGCCTTCATCGTGATCACAGAGAAGTGCTTCGGCGTCTGGAATATGGATGGCAGCCGCCTGCTCGCCTTGGGCTACCTGTTGTCCCTGCTCGCGTACAAGCGCACGTTCACTAATCCATTCAAAATCATCCTGCCATTTTGCTTCAAGAGTCAAACGTACGCCGTTAACCGCGTGGTAATGGTTGCGTTTACTCAAGCTGGGTTCCCGATAACTGTAGGGCAAATCCATCTGTTGCAGTCCGCGCGAAGTTAACCAAACCCAGTGCGGTTCGCCAAAGCTATACTTGCGCACCACCACCAGACCATCAGCCTCCCAACGTTCAACCACTTGGCGCACCGTGTGGATGGAGATGACGCCCGGCACCTGCGGCGTGCGCGGTGACATCCGGCCCAGCAAATGCTGGAGATGGTCAAAGCGTATCGCTTGCTGTTCACCAATCCACTTGAGCGCAGCGATATCACGTTGGTTGATATAGATCCGCCGCCGGCGTTTGGCTTCGCCCATAGATATATCATCCCTATCATCGGGGGGCCGCCCCCCGCGGGGGCCCGCAAAACATAACCGGTCTGCCCGCCAACCCGGAA
>CAYJMC010000041.1:17929-18389 GCA_964371335.1 uncultured Anaerolineaceae bacterium | reverse complement strand
CCGCGCCATTCGGACCGACCAAGCCCACGCAACGGTCGTTGTGGATATCCCAGGATAAGTTTTGGAATACAGGCCGAGCGTTGTAGGAAACCGTCACCCGATCCAAATTGAAAGCGATCATGCTTATTTAGTCTTACAGCCTCGTCAATGGAAAACGAGATGAATGCTGCTAATCCTTTTGGTGCAAAGCATTATAAAGGCGCAAGTTTAGAATAGGAACATCCCCGAATTCCTACAGTCGTAATGTCGAGAGATACAAGAGAAACGCGGATGAACGCTGATCAAAAATATTTCAAAGTGAAGTTAAATGTTGGGGATTGCCACGTCGGGCAGCGCCGTTAAAAGTGGCGCTAAACGCCCTCCTCGCAATGACGGATCGGAGTAGTAGGGGGCGCCCCCCCGGGGGCCCCCCACGATGAATATTTTTTTTTTTTTTTTAAATAAATAAACCCAAGAATTA
>CAYJMC010000041.1:10229-17919 GCA_964371335.1 uncultured Anaerolineaceae bacterium | reverse complement strand
GGGGAAATCAGTTACACTGAGTTAGTAGACCTTTCGGCAGTTTATAGACGGGCTATGAGCAAAGCTGACTTTGCCACTCGTGAGAGCATCGCCAACTTAATAATCAACCGAGTGAAGCTGTATCCGAATAAGGCCATTATCGAGGGCATTGTTCCTGTGGTGCCTGACGTGTTGAGTTCTGCGCATCGCGGTGCGCCCCCTACTTTCAATCTTTATTTTGTTAGTAACATTCATTTCCCCCAGGAATTCGTTTTGAAAAATTGTTCTATTCGGTGGCTCTACCTTCGTGGAAGATGGCAGGGTCGCCTTCGCCTTCGACATGCAGGATGCCGACCGCACCGCGTTCGAGACGGCTGAGAGCATGATCTACCAGGATGTAATCTCCGGGCATGTCCAAAGTGAATTCAACGATCCACGCGCCGCCGGGAGCCACGGTGATGGTCTGCACATCCGTCAAAGCCTCTGATGTGATAGAGCCGAACGGATATACCTTATCAAAGATCTCTCCGATGACGTGAAAGGATGAAGTAAAGTTCGGGCCACCGACGCCAAAGTAAATGCGCACGGTTTCACCGACGTTCGCCGTCAACAGGTTCGGTTCTGCAGCCAAGGCGCCGGCCGCGCCATTGAAGACCACGTATTCAGGCGTTTCATCGAGCATCTTCTCCATGCTGAAGCTTAGCAGGCCCTTTGCGCCAAAATCTTCTGTGGTGTAGATCTCACCCTGCATCACATAGAACTCGCGATCGACAGGAGCCAATCCACCTTCGGGTTCGATCAGGATCAAACCGTACATACCACCGGCAATGTGGTGAGCCACACTGGGCGTGGCGCAGTGATAGACATAAATGCCGGGATTCAAGGCTTTGAAAGTAACCACTTTGGTTTCACCGGGCATCACCTGCGTGTACACTGCGCCGCCTCCCGGGCCGTTGACTGCGTGCAAATCCACGGAATGAGTGAAGGCACTATCCATTTCATTGCTCATGGTGATTTCAATGGTGTCACCAACACGAGCGCGGATGAAAGGACCAGGCACCGTGCCGTTGAAAGTGAAATAGGGATAAGTGGCGCCATTGGCCAACTGGCCTTCTATTTCCTGGCCAACCAGCTCCACTTGCACCAACTGGGGTCCGCGGGCGCCAACCGGGCCGGGGAGATCGCTAGGATCCTTGATGACCGATGTACCGGCAGCGGTAGCCGACGGTTCACCCACCTGCAGTGTACCCACCATGCCTGCGGCGCGATGGCCGGGGACATTGCAGTAATACTCAAAGGTTCCTTCCTGATCAGCGGTGAAGGTGATCACACGTTCTTCGTTAAGCTGAGTCACCGAACCAGTTGACACACCAAATTCATCGATCACCAGGTCATGCTCGACCGCTTGGCCATTGATCAGCGTAATCTGCACCACGTCGCCGGGATTGACGACCAACGTCGGATTGGCAACGCCATCGATGTCGCCGCCAACACCATAAAACTGCAGGCTATGGCCATCGCCGCCGGTCTTCAACGTGAATTCGACATCGGCGGGACCAAGGTCGACGTTGGCCGCTTCAGGAGCATTTCCAACTTCCGCAGCTGACGGGCCTACCTGCGTTTCCAGAGCCGATACGGTGGCCTGCAAATTAGCCACGTCAGTGGACTCGATGCACGCCAATGCAGCCAAGGCTAAAACAGCCAGGGCAATAAAGCTTGGAGCTTTTCTCTTCATGAAAACACCTCTAGATTTTTTGGCTTCTGACGAATCAGAAGGCGAATATTGTATGAATATATGCAGATAGTTATATTCTACCAATGGACAATTGACCCTAATAAACATGACAAAGGTCAAGCAAACAAAGGCAAAGCATATCAGATTAGTCTCCCTGACGGTTAAGGCTGGTTATTCAACTCTAACTTCAAATGAGACTTGAGCCAGGCTTATTCTTTTTCGTACGGTTCGCCATCGGCAGCTGGCATCTGGCTGCGGCCTACCACGCCAGCCAGCACAATCATGGTGGCGATATAGGGTGCCATGAGCAGGAATTCAGAGGGGATTTGCACACCCAGGATGGCCAGTTTGGATGCCAGCATATCGGCAAATCCAAACAGCAAACCAGCGCCAAAGGCGCCAAACGGGCGCCAGTTACCGAAGATCATGGCCGCCAAGCCGATAAAACCGCGGCCGGCAGTCATGACCTCATCGAAACGCCCCACTGAACCTAATGTGAAATATCCGCCAGCAAAGCCAGCCACCATACCGCCCATAATCACCGACATATAGCGAGTCTTAAAGACGTTGATGCCCAAGGTGTCAGCCGCTTTCGGATGTTCCCCGACGGAACGGACGCGCAGACCCCAACGAGTGTAAAACAGGCCAACATGCAGAATTACGAGTAAGGCAAACATGCCGTACATAAAGATGTTGTGGTCGAAAAATATGGGTCCGATGAAAGGGATCTTCGACAAAACCGGGATCTCCCAACTCGGGAACACGCCAGAGTTATTCAAATCTTGATAACGCTGCAGGAATTTGGAAGAAATAAAAGAAGTAATGCCTATGGAAAAAATATTGATCACCGTACCAGAAACAATCTGGTTCGTCTTGTATTTGATTGACAAAACTGCATGAACAGCTGCCAACAAGGCCCCGGCAAGAACAGCGGCCAGCAGGCCGATCCAGAGGCCCAGCGAGACATAAAATTCCGGCGTCAAATAAAATCCGACGTCGGAAGCCAGACTACCTGCCAGAGCGCCCACCATGGCTCCGATGAGCATCATTCCTTCGATAGCAATGTTGACGACACCGGCCCGTTCGCAAAGGACGCCGGAGAGCGCGCCCAGAGTGATCGGCACCGCGCGTTGGAGGGTAGATTTAAGCAAGCCTGCGAGATTGAGGGATTGATCCGAAGCAGCCCAGGCGAGGAAACCGAAGATGAAGGCGCCCGAAATAAGGCCGAGCACCAAATTCGTACGTTTGCCAAAGCCGCGGGCAAGTTGATAGCCAGCGGCCACTGCACACACACCGGCCAGGATGTTCAGCACGTTAGCACTATTGAAGACCCAGTCCGGAATATCAAACTCCGTGCCGCCGGGGTTTAAGACGAAGGTGGTACTAGCCCCAGTGCCAACATCACCCGAGAAATAGAACCAGATAACAGCAGCCAAGGCGAGGAAGACCAAACCCATCCCTATGCGCCGTGCGGGGGAAATGTATTCGACGGTCTTTTGTTGGAGTGTAGTTGCTGTGGTTGCCATGATTAACCTCCCCAACCACGGACGCGGATTTCTTCTTCGACGGCGGTTGGGACACGCAAGCGATAAATGGTGCGAATGATGGCGGGGGCCGCGATAAATGCCAGGATCATGGCCTGCATCACCGAGATGATATCAATGGGAATCCCGGCGGCTACTTGCATCTGCAGGGCCCCATTGCGTAAAAAACCGAAAAGCAAGGCGGCCAACACTACACCCAGGGGATGGCTCTTACCCAGTAAGGCTAAGGCGATGCTATCAAAACCATAACCTGAAGAGAAGGCGAGCGCTAGATTGTAATTCAGGCCAAGTACTTCATTGGCTCCTGCAAGACCGGCCAAAGCGCCGGAAAGGCTCATTGCGGCAATAGTCACAACTACGATATTCATGCCTGCGTAACGAGCCGCACTCGGGTTGGCGCCCACCGTACGAAGATCGAAACCCCATTTCGTTTTGAACAGCAGCCAATAGACCAACCAGGCGACACCCAGCGCGATGAAAAAGCCCAAATTGAAACGAATCGGATCGCCAAAAAAACGCGGCAATTTGGCGCTGTCTTGAATGAACGGGCTGACCGGGTTGAATGTATCCGGACGTTGCAAGGGACCACGCAGCAGATATTCACTGAGACGGAAGGCGATGTAATTCATCATAATAGTATTGATGACTTCATGTCCACCCGTTTTTGCCTTAAGCAAGCCTGGGATAAAGCCCCACAGCGCACCTCCGAGCGCTCCGGCAAGCAGTGCCAAGGGAATATGTATGATGGGCGGCAAACCAGTCACCGCAAAACCAACCACAACTGAAAAGATCGCTCCTGCAAATATCTGGCCTTCGGCACCAATATTGAACAGTCCAGCGCGAAAGCCAAGTGCAACGGCTAACCCGGCAAAAATATACGGCACCGATTTCGTCAAACTTTCAAAAAACGGATTGAAGGCTCTTCGTATTTCCAGGGAATCCCCACTTGAGATGGCATTAACAATACGGGCAGGATTGCCAATGGCGCCGTTAAACAAAGCCGAATAGGAACTCCAGGCGGCGTCCCAGCCAACCCGGATAGCTTCTAACGGCGAGCGGCTCCAGGCTGCGTAGACATCTTCGGTAGTCAAGGCCACGATGAGACCGCCCAGAATCAAGCCGCTAAGGATGGCCAGGAGAGGAATGGTGACAGGAGCGCGCGACACCTCATCGAGGAAGATCGCAAAAGCGTTCTTGCGCTGCCCGGGACGCTCCGGGGATGCTTTGGGGGTGGTCTTTGCCATGGTGAATTACTTCCTCTTTGCCGTGCGCCTTTTTTTGTTAGCCGACTTTTTCGATTTAACCACGCCAGCCATCAATAAGCCGACATCACGTTTGGTGACTTTCTTGGCGTCCAAAATATCTACGATCTTGCCACGGAACATGACTGCTATTCGATCTGACAATTGCATGATCTCGTCCAATTCGGAAGAGACCAAAAGTACTGCCGCACCCTGATCCCGGCGAGCTATTAACTGTTTGTGGATATATTCGATGGAACCCACATCCAAGCCGCGGGTAGGTTGGGAAGCAACCACCAGCTTAACCGGGCGGGAAAGCTCACGAGCCACAATCACCTTTTGCTGGTTGCCGCCCGACAAGGAACCAACCGTAGTCATGGCGCTGGGTGTCCTAACGTCGAACGCACGAATGACTTCGTTTGCAGAGGAAACAATCTTTTTTTCCTGCAATATGACGCCTTTGGCGAAAGGTTCGTGATAATAGCTGTTCAACACCAAATTGTCGGCGACAGGAAAACTCAATACCAAGCCATCCCTCTGCCTGTCTTCGGGGATATGCGCCACACCCAATTCGGTGATCTCGCGCGGGTGTGCCTGGGTAATATCCTTGCCTAACAATTGGATCTTGCCAGAAAATGATTGTCGCAAACCGGTAAGCGCTTTGACCAGCTCTGTTTGTCCATTCCCCTGCACGCCGGCAACGCCCACCACTTCGCCAGCATGAACGTCGAAACTGACACCTTCAACCGTGAGGTGCTTGCGGTCATCGGTCACCTTTAAGTCGTTGACCTCGAGTACGACAGGTCCAGGTTTGGCTGCTTTCTTATCCACGCGCAGCAAGACCTCGCGACCTACCATCATCGAGGCCAAATTGTTTTCTGTGGTCCTCTTCGGAGTAGTGGTTCCCATTACCTTGCCATCCCGAATCACAGTGATGCGGTCTGCGGCACGCAACACTTCGCGCAGTTTATGGGTAATAAAGATGATCGATTTCCCCTGCTCGGTGAGGGAGCGCATGATCTTGAAGAGTTCATCAGCCTCTTGTGGCGTAAGTACGGCCGTGGGTTCATCCAGAATCAAGATGTCGGCTTCGCGATAAAGAAGCTTTATAATTTCCACGCGCTGCTGAACGCCAACAGGCAGGTCGGAGATATAGGCATCCGGGCGAACCTCTAATTGGTACGCTTCCGAAATCTTTTTTACGCGTTGGCTGGCCGCAGCCCGATCGAGCACGCCAGCGGCTTTGGTCATTTCGTCGCCGAGCATCACATTTTCGGTGACGGTAAAGACCGGGATCAACATGAAGTGTTGGTGCACCATGCCAATGCCGGCGCTTATGGCGTCGGTGGGCGAATGGACAACTAGTTTCTTTCCATTGACAAAAATCTCGCCTTCATCGGGCTGGTAAAGCCCGTAAAGGATGTTCATCAAGGTGGTTTTCCCCGCGCCATTTTCCCCTAACAATGCATGAATCTCCCCTTTTTCGAGGCTCAAATCTATGTGATCGTTGGCTAGTACTCCTGGAAAACGTTTGGTGATTCCGCGAAGTTCAAGGACTGGCGCCATCTCACCTCGATCTGAGGACAATGCGTCATTCTACCATGGCAAATTCACGCAGCTGGAAAACAATGTGGCCCGGCGATGCCGGGCCACAATTGTTAATCAGGTGAAGACTGAACTTTAGGGAGAAACCTGAATCTCACCAGCGATGATGCCCGCGGTGATCGCATCCAGCTCAGTTTGCAATTCAGGGAATTCACCAGCGATGCCGACGCCGCCGCTCTCGAGGGTACCCACGATCAGCGTGCCAGGATCTTCGCCGTTTACCATCTGAGTGATCTGCTGCAGCACCGTGGCATCCATCTTCTTCAAGACAGAGGTCAGGATGATGTCAGCATAATCGGGCGCAGTCTGCGTCCAATCGCTGTCCACACCGATGATCCACACATTGCCGCGTTCCTGAGCAGCAGCTGCGGTGCCGAGACCAACGGGGCCGGCCACGGGCATGATGATGTCAGCGCCTTCATCCATTAGGTTGTTGCCGAAGGCAGCGCCGTCATCCGTGGATTCGAAGTTGCCAGTGAACAGACCGGTCTGGGTAGCAGGATCCCAACCAAGCACCTCAACAGCCGTCCCGTTCTGCTCGTTGTAATACGTAACGCCATACCAGAAACCGTCCATGAACACGGTCACGGGTGGAATCTGGATACCGCCGAACGTGCCCACCTTGCCGGTTTGGGTGGTAGCGGCTGCAATGTATCCAGCCAGGAAGGCAGCCTCTTGGGTGTTGAAGACATGGCCGGTCACATTGGGGATGGCCGGGTCATAGGCAAAGTCGATGATGCCGAATTTCTGGTCGGGGTAGGCGTTGGCCGCGGCGGCCGTAGCATCACCAAGCAGGAAGCCGACGGTGATGATCAAATCGCAGCCCTGTTCAATGAAGGCATTGATATTGGTCTCGTAGTCAGCCTGTTCCTGGGACTCGAGGTACTGGCCCTCAATGCCCAGTTCTGCCATGGCATCCTGAACACCCTTCCACGCGGTGGCGTTGAAGGACTTGTCGTCGATGCCGCCGACGTCTGTTACCTGGCAAGCCAGGAATGCCTCTTCAGCAGGCGGCTCGGCAGTGGGCTCTTCCTCTGCAGGTGCTTCCGCGGTGGGCTCTTCCGGGGCCGCAGTGGGCTCGGGTGCAGGGCCGCAGGCAGCCAAAATGAAAGCGGCTGTCACCAGCAGGGCGAGCAAAGAATACAGTTTCTTGCTCATAATTCTCTTCCTCCTAAGAAGGTTGGGATTGGGGCGCATTCGCACGCGTGCGTGGGCGGCTTGCGCCCAGTATTTGGGTCCTTAGATTCTAACATGAACGAAGCGGCTTTAGCAAGAACTTATAAACTTTAAGGTCAGAAGTCTCTCGGCCTTTAATCGGTGGGGGTCTGGATAAAACCTCCCAGCAGGTCATCGATGATTCGCTGTACATTAAGCAGGCGCGGTTCGCTCAACAGGCTGGGATTCGAATTAGCCAAAGAAAGAGAATTGGCTGCAGGCAAAGGTTGGCCATCAAGAGCTAAAGGTAATAGCTTGCGCAGTTCCTCGGTTGGATCAGAGGTTACAGAGACCAACCATGAGCCGGCCAATTCCACCGGTGGAATTCCCTGGCCAATCAATAAAACACCGGCGTTGGCAAGGTATTGAGC
>CAYJMC010000041.1:4255-10129 GCA_964371335.1 uncultured Anaerolineaceae bacterium | reverse complement strand
TGGCGTTGCTGTTGGAGTCGGCTGGGCGCAACCAACGAAAATAAAAGCAAGATAGAGAATTAAAACAAATGATCTTTGTTTGCTTTTCTTCATTGAATATTCATCCATCCTGTGTCAAAAATCTTAAGAGGCCGTCCTGTATAATAATGCGCAAACAGGCAATTATAGCCAGCATTTATGACCTTTTCCCCGAATCAAACACAACCTGATGATGATCCCCAGCTTCCGGCAGCGCGCCGCCGGCATGCAGAGCGCAGCCTGTTTGGGCCGCTGACGGTTGACGAGCGCAGCCAGGCGCTGGAGAGTGTAGTGCGACGGGCCGCGCCTAATGTTGATTTCTTCTTGTATTCATTCCTTGCAGGCGCCGTTATCGGGCTGGCGCTGCTGTTGGATTCCCCGTTTCTGATTTTGCTGGGCGCTTTTATCGCGCCATTAATGACACCGGCTGTAGGCGCGGCGCTGGGAGTTGCGCTCGGATCTGCGCGCCACTTTGGGCGCAGCGCAGTGGCCTTGCTGGTTAGCGCCTTGCTGGTGTTTGCTACCGGCTGGCTGGCTGGCCAAGGCGCGCACGGTGGCCCCAGCGAACTTGCACAAGCCCACATTTACGCGCAATTCCAGTGGCCCGCACTGGTGCTGCTGGGACTCGCCGGAACACTGACTGCGGCTTCATTGATCCGTGAAGGGCAAAATCCCTCGTCGCCGCCTAGCGGCTCACTCGGGACAGGCTCTGAGGTGCCGAGTTTTCTTTTGATCATCGGCCTGTTCGCTCCACTGAGTGCATCGGGCTTTGGGTTAGGCAGTGGAGTACCGTATCTTTGGCCGGATGGGCTGGTGGTCTTTGCGATTTATTTGGTGTGGGCCATATTGTGCGGGGCTGTCACACTGGCAGTCATCGGTTTCCGGCCGCCCACTCCATTTGGATATTCGTTAGGCGCGGCCATCTTCCTGGCGGGTATTTTGGTCTTCATCGGTTTTACCGGAGCTGGCGCAGTGTTCGGAGCGCGGATCGGGCTGCCCACTCTGACGCCAAGTCCCACCCCTCACCCAACATTCACGGCGACTGCAAGCCGCACGTCCACGCCAAGTCCAAGTGCCAGCCCGACGCGAACGAAAACTCCGACTCCATCGTCGACGCCGACGACAACACCGGCACCAGTCATTGCGGTGATCGACGCCGACGAGGGTACCGGGGTCTTCGTGCGCGAGGAACCTGCCGGGGCGGGGATCACCACGCTACTAAACGGGACGATTGTGCATCTGCTGGATGAACCGGCAGTAGAAGCGGGCGGCGTGCTTTGGTTGCATATCTACATGCCAAACCGCAACGAATTCGGATGGATTCAACAAGGGCTTTTGTCAACAGCTACCCCGCAGCCATAGCTAGCCCCGCGCGTTGACGCGTTGAACTCATCTGGTACAATGTTGCCGCCCCGGGACAGGTCTGAGTCCCATTATTCTTAAGTAGAAGGAACGGCAATGCAAGTATTACTTTTGGAAGATGTATATAAGCTAGGCCATGCCGGGCAGGTAAAGAAGGTTGCCGATGGGTACGGGCGGAATTACCTAATCCCGCAAGGTCTGGCCACTCGCGCTACCAAAGGCGCGCTGCAGCAGGCAGAGCGTATCGCCGCCGACGCGGACAAAAAACGCACGGCCTTGAACGCAGAGATGAGCGCCGTGGCCGAGAAATTTGTCGGGCTGCAACTTCTTTTCCCAGCGAAAGCAGGGGAAACGGGCAAGCTTTATGGCTCAATAACCACACAGATGCTGGCCGACCAAATCAGCGAAAAAACCGGGCTAAAAATCGACAAACGACAGATCCACGGGCAACCTCTACGTTTACTCGGAATGCACAAAGTTGGTGTGCGTTTGACAGTGGACATCATTCCCCAATTCGAGGCCATCGTCTACCGCGAAGGCGAAAGACCGGAGAACTATATGGTTGCTGCTGAGGAGTTGGCCGCTGCAGCCGAGGCTACCCAGCAACCGAAGGTAGCGGAAGAAGCGAAAGCGGCAAAAGTAACTGAACCCGAGGCTAGTCAAGAACAGAAACCAGAATAGCTTCTCAGGCAAATTACCTTCCGACAGCATAAACAAAAATCGCTTTCGAGTGGGGAGTACCTCGCTCGGGATTGCTTCGTCGGCGTTGCGAAGCAACGCACTCCTCGCAACTGCGGAAAGCAAGCTTTCCTTGTTTCTTTCTCCGATACAATTTCCGCCAGTATGGGTTCCAGGGACGCAGGACAGACACTAAGGAAAGCCCGCGAGAAGCGAGGGCTTGACCTAACGGAAGCTGCCAAGGCAACACGCATCCGCAGTCATTATTTACTTTCATTAGAGGAAGGGGACTTCGGTGCCCTGCCCTCCCCCGCGCAGGTGCGTGGCTTTCTGCGCACATACGCAGAATATCTGGAGCTTGATGCTCAAGATTTATTCAATATGCTCAAGCCAACCCAGGAAACTCCTGAAACACCGCCAACCCCGATTATCGAAAATACCCAACGGGTTGGAGATCAAGCAGGGACAGTTTTTGCCAACATCGGCGCGGAGTTACGACAGCGACGCGAGAAACTGCAACTCACTTATGAAGAAATCGAATCCAGCACCCACTTACCCGCTCATTACTTGGACCGGCTAGAGCATGGGGATTTCGATAAGTTTCCTTCTCCATCACAGGCGCGGGGGATGCTGAGTTCTTATGCAGAATTTTTAGGGCTGGAGAGCGAAGGGCTGCTGGCGCGCTACGCCGAAGCCGTGCAGCAGCGTTTCCAGGCCAGGCAAGCTGCAAAACCTGCCAAACCAAAACGGGAACCTTCAAAGTTGGTGTTTCGCATGCCAGAATGGGTAGCTCCCTTACTCTCGCGGGACATCTTGTTCGGTGGAATTGCAGGGTTGTTCCTCTTGCTGTTTGTAGTTTGGAGCATCGGACGAGTGGCCGTGGCGGCCGCGGGGCAAACCCCCGAACCCACCGCGCCACCGCTAATTAATTTGCTACTGCACAGCGATGCACCCGCAGCTGCGACTGGCACACCGGCAGCTGGAGCAGGCGAATCAGTCAACCTGCTCGGAGAGGAAACCCCCACGCCTGGATTGCTTGGTGAAGCCACAATTCAGGCAGGCGCCTTTGGAAATATCGCCGTGCGCCTTATCGCAACGCAGCGCACCTGGATGCGCGTAACTGTGGATGGGCGCGTCGATTTCGAGGGGCGCACTCTGCCCGGAGAGAGTTACTCTTTCACTGCGACAAATCAAATTGTATTGCTTACCGGCAACGGGTCCGCTTTGCGGGCCTTCTTGAACGAACAAGACCTAGGCATTCTGGGTCTATACGGCCAAGTGGTCGAAGTAGTGTTTTCCGGCGAAGGCGCAGCGACGCCAACGCTGTCGCCCACCCCGACCATAGACCCGGCCATCCTCACCGCCACCGCAGATGCCGCGCTGACTCCCAGCGCTACTCCCAGTGCGACCGTTACTTCAAGCCCGGAAACAACGGTTGACCCTGGTGACAGCGCCCCTTAGAATGACCAGCCAAATGATTCGTCCGAAAAGATTCCACCTGGTTTCCCTTGGCTGCGCTAAGAACACCGTCGACTCGGAATCAATGGCACAGTTGCTGGCTAAAGATGGCTACCAAGCCAGCGCCGATCCTGAACAGGCCGAGGTGCTGATCGTCAACACCTGCGGATTCATTGGTCCTGCGCGTGACGAGTCGTACCAGGTATTAGAAGAACTGGCTGAGAAAAAGCGCGCGGGCCAGTGGCTGATCGCCGCAGGTTGTCTTAGCCAGCGGTATGGAACCGAGGTGATCCAGCGAGTGCCCGGAGTAGATGGTTTGCTCGGGACTCGGCGTTGGATGGATATCCTCGACTTGGTGGGGAAGCTGCGTGAGCGCCGTCACCCGGAACCTCTGTATCATCTCCCGCAGCAGGCGACCACAGTGGGTCGCGATGAAGGTGAGGTATTGCGCGTCGCCAAACAGGGCACCAGTGCCTATCTGAAGATCGCGGACGGCTGCAGAAGGCCTTGCGCGTTCTGCGCCATTCCACTGATCAAGGGCACATTAGTAAGCCGCCCCATGGAGAGCATCCTGACGGAAGCGCGGGCACTGCAAGATGCCGGCATGCGCGAGATTATCCTTATCGCGCAAGACATCACGGATTGGGGCCACGAACTTGGCCAGCATGAGGGTTTGGCTACGCTGCTTGGCGCCTTGGTGCGCGAGGTGCCCAGGGTCGATTGGATCCGCATTTTGTACAACTTTCCAGGATCTGTTACCGACCGCCAAATCGAGACTATGGCCGCACATAAACAACTCATTCCCTATCTCGATCTGCCATTGCAGCACGCTCACCCGGCAATGCTGCGGCGAATGCAACGCCCCGCCAACATGGATTGGGTATATCGCACGCTGGAAAAGATGCGTGCGGCGCTTCCCGGCCTCGCGCTGCGATCGACTTTTATCGTCGGTTATCCGGGTGAAACGGAAGAGGAATTCCAAACGCTGCTCGACTTCGTCGAAGAAATCCGCTTCGATCGCCTGGGCGTGTTTACCTTTTCGTTCGAACGGGGGACAACCAGCGAACCATTAGGCGATCCTTTACCGCAAGAAGTCAAAGATGAACGCAAGGATCGCTTGATGCGGTTACAGCAACATATCTCTTTGGAAAAAAATCAGGGGCTTGTGGGAAAGACCCTAGATGTGTTGATTGAAGGCCAAGGGCAATACGAGGAATGCGGGGAAACCACCGCGGGTAAAGCGATAGCAGTTGGACGCAGCTATCGAGATGCCCCGGAGATCGATGGCTTAGTATTTGTTGAAGGGAATCCTCCACTCGGAGAAATCGTCCCGGTGAAAATCACGGGGGCCATGCCTTACGATCTTAGCGGGATTGTGGAAACCGGCCGCAACATCATCAGGCTCGAAGGCCTTGGTAAACCTGCATTAACCGCAGGACAAAAGCGAGCTGGCGACAAGAGGAAGCGCCGCCAAAAAAGAGATTTATAAAAAAGCATGCCGCCAATTGGCGGCATGCTTTTTTATCAACTGCAATTGTGGGCTTATCTGCTATTGAATCGCGTAGGTAATGAAGACCTCAGCGCTGACGGTGATTCGGCCGGGCACAATGCTAGTTGCCGCACCCGCCTCCGCACCACCGCCGCCGCCGCCCATTCCATAGTACGGTGGGTAATAATAGCCGCTGTCTGTATAACTCACGCTGATGATTTCGCCGAGTGACACACCAGTGGCCCCGGCGAGAGCTTGGGCTTCTGCCGTCGCATCCTGAACCGCCAGGTCGCGGGCCTCAGCCAGAGAAGCGTCTTTGTCCTCTAGGTCGAAAGTGACGCCCCAAATTGAGTTGGCTCCTGCGCTGATGGCGCTATCTAACAAGCCACCCAAGCCAGTCAAATCGCGGGCAGTTACGTTGACTGTATTGTCAACCGAGTATTTCTTTCCCGTGACCAGCCCGGTCATCGGGTCGTAATTGTCCATGGTGTAGACGCTAAAGTTCGAGGTCTGCATATCCTCGGGGGCGACACCCGCTTGGGCCAACGCAGCCATCACGGAGGCTACCTGGTCGGCGTTATCTTGCACCGCCTGGGATACATCAGTGGCCTCGGTGTGGACGCCGATGGTCACATAAGCCACATCAGGCGGCAGGACCACTTGGCCGCGGCCATTCACTGAGAGACCGGCGGTAGTACCGCTGCCATAGCCGGGAACCACCGTGGTGGTGCCGCTGCAACCAGCTAAGATAAGTGCTGTTGCGGCTAAAACAAAGATAACCAAACTTTTCTTGAACATACAATCTCCAATCTGAAATATTAGTTTTGCAGGCGAGATTGCTTAGTCGGCCTTTGGCCTCTTCGCAACAA
>CAYJMC010000041.1:0-4155 GCA_964371335.1 uncultured Anaerolineaceae bacterium | reverse complement strand
GTCAGTCCATTGAACTCAAGGATGACTCTCCACTTGAGTGGATCACCGTAATAGTGCAGCGCCAAAGTGCCCAAGTCGTCATCGGCGTCGACGGTGTGTTGTGCCATCTGAGTTCCCCAGCCACCCATTACCGTCAGATAGGCGTTGACCGTGGCTGGATTGTTGAGATTCGGTTGGGGCGCGTTATTGAAGTAAGCCCAAGAGCGGATCCTGCTGAGGGTACGAGTATCCAGAGTGAAATCGAGGAGGGGAGACCAGGCGCCGCTGCCGTAGGCAGCAGTCGGCAGCGACTGCTTTGTCAGAATTCCGCAGCATGGCGTATTGCCGTCCTCTTGGTTGCGGCTCCAGGCTTCCATAAATTGGCTATGTTTCCACGCCTTGCGAAAGCCCTGGCTCCGGCGCGATCCTTTCCAGAGTGGGTCATTGACGAATATGTGCTCGTCATCGGCGCCCACAACTACGACAAAGTGCGGGCCATCGAAGGTATTTTGAGTAGAAATGCCCGGATTGATTTGGGATAAGGCGCCATAATGAATCAAGGTAATAATCCCTTTGCCCCTATGGACGGCATCGAGAAGTTGGGCCAGCGTCCAGCGGCCAAAGTAATCAAAGGGCACGCCATAGCTCAGTGCCACGCGCATTAACTGCGCCACACTGACGTAGTTGTTGGGTTTGGCGCCAGTTTTGGCGTACACGACATTGGTGGACGCGTTGAAACCGAATGCGTTCAGCACCATGGCAAGGCAGGCCGGCCCACAGTCATTACGGAATTCATTGGCGTCCGGGTCGTACTGGGATTTGTACGGAATCGAAGGAATGACAACGCCCATGGCACATCTTGGAGTGCAAGGAACGCGCCAAGTTGGGTACTTAGTTTATGGTTATTCGCTATTGGAAATTACCCCTAATGGATCGAGGAATTCTTCGCCGCGGCGGAGCTCGAAGTGAACGAAGGGCTCGGCGGGATGGCCGGTCATTCCGCCGGTGGCGATCGCATCACCTTGCTCTACAATGCTGCCGCAGTTAGCGACAACTGAGTTTAGACCGCCATAGAGGGTGAAGTCCCCATTGCCATGGTCAAGCATTATGGTATAGCCATAGCCGAGATTAGACCAGCCAGAAAAGACAACAACGCCATCGTCTGCGGCACGCACATTGACCCCTGCCTCGACGGCTATGTCAATGCCGGGGTGAGCGGACCAGTAGCCATCGCCGCGGACAATGGCATCATCCACCGGCCAGATGTACTCGCCATCTCCTATAACTTCAACGCTGATGTTCTCGGGGCAGGCGCCGACGCCGTATTCAATCGGGTCGACCGCCATGGAATAAATGGGAAAATTAGGCATGAAGCGGCGGCGCAGAGTACGCTGGCCGCCCGGCACCATTATCCAGTTCCCGATGAAGATCACCGGATTGCTCGCGTCGATTTCATTTCCGGGCCAATCGATGATCGCTTGGGCGTCGGCGGCGAAGAAGGCGGCGAGGTTTTGCACGGTGTCGGAGCCGCCAACTTGATGGTAGACACCATCAACCGCCAAGATGGTTAGCTGCATGCCAGTTAATAGAAAATCCGGGTCGTCCAGCAGGAGATCATAATTAGCCCAGAGAACAGTTTCAGGCTGAAGGTTAAAGGTCGCAGCAATACTGCTGATTGTGTCACCTTCCACAACTGTATAAATTTCTATCTCTGTTCTTAATTTCGGAGGAGCCGTCTCGGCAGATTCAATAGTCGGAGTCGAGCTCGCCTGTAATACTTGCGCAGTAGGCAGCGCGGTGGCTGTGGCTTCGGGTGCAGGGGAGCAGCCTGCCAAGAAAGAAAGCAGGCCGGCGGAAACCAAACGCCAGACCTGCTTGTTCATTTCTGTGTTCATGATTAACCTTGCGAGGTTGTGATTGGTTTCGCCACAAATTAAAACCTTCGCAAGGCTGAGTGCTTACGCCTCGTCTTTCAGATTCTCAAGGAATTCCTGGTTGCTGTCCGTCTTGGACATCCGTTGCAACAGCGCTTCCATTGCGGTGCTCATGTCCATGCCGGCGCCATGCGGTGGCTCGGCGATCATAGTGCTGTACATGCGCCGCAAGAGCCAGACATACTGGGTGATGTCGGGGCCGAGCAGCATTTCTTCACGGCGGGTGGACGAACGTTCCACGTCGATGGCGGGAAAAATACGGCGCTCCTGCAACTTGCGGGAAAGGTGGAGTTCCATATTGCCGGTACCTTTGAACTCTTCATAGACAACATCGTCCATGCGGGAGCCGGTATCCACAAGGCAGGTGGCAATAATAGTCAACGAACCACCTTCTTCGATATTGCGGGCGGCGCCGAAGAAGCGTTTCGGCGGGTATAAAGCTGAAGGATCGATGCCGCCAGAGAGCGTGCGTCCGGAGGGCGTGACAACCAGGTTATAAGCGCGCGCCAGACGAGTGAGTGAATCCATCAAGATAACCACGTCGCGGCCAATTTCAACCAGGCGTTTGGCACGCTCGATCACCATCTCGGCGGCGCGCACATGAGACGTGACCGGTTCGTCGAACGTGGACGAAATCACCTCGGCATCCACCGAGCGATCCATATCGGTTACTTCTTCGGGGCGCTCGCCGATCAGCGCCACCATAAGGTGAACGTCTTTATATTTGGTGGAGATGGAATTGGCCATCTCTTTCAGGATGGTGGTCTTACCCGATTTGGGCGGTGACACGATAAGACCGCGCTGTCCGCGCCCCACGGGCGCGACCAGATTGATCATGCGCATGGCCAAACCGCGTTTGTCGGTCTCCAAGTCAAAGCGCTCTTCCGGGAAGATTGGGGTTAAGCTTTCGAAGCGGGGGCGGCTCTTGGCAGCTTCAGGATCGAGACCGTTGACCGTCTCAACCTTTACCAATCCGAAATGCTTTTCTGATTCACGGGGAGGACGCGCCTCGCCGATGATCAGGTCGCCATTGCGCAATCCATAGCGGCGTACTTGCGTCTGTGAGACGTATACGTCGCCCGGGCCCCCCTGGTAATGGTCAGAACGCAGGAAGCCCACGCCTTCGTTCATGATTTCCAGGATGCCACCGCGTACTTCGCGGCCTTGCTTTTGTGCTTCTGCCTGGCGAATGTGCACCAGCAGGTCTTCCTTTTTCAGGCGATTGGCGCGGTCAACGCCAAGTTCCTTGGCCTGCTTGCGCAAGTCGGCCAACGAATTTTTTTCAAGTGTCAGAATATCATCCATGGGATTTCTCTCTAGTTGAAACGATAGGATAGAAAAAGTTGTACTGTTGTCGCCTGCACCCCAGGCAGGTTCGGTCGCGTTGAAACGTTAGTGGGTGAATGGATCAGATTGTGCGAAAAGGTCCGGGGAAATCAAGGCAATTATAGCGGATATTCGTATGAACCGCAAGCCTAGTTCGATTTCCTGGTTTCCAGATACTCCCTAAATAGAAAGAGTCCGAGCATGGTCTTGGCATCTTCGATTTCTCCAGAACGCATGGCGCCAAAAGCCTCATTTAGAGTCATGCGTTCAACCTCGAGATCCTCGTCTTCATCACCAGGGAGGTGCTCGGGGGTCAAATCTTCGGCCAGGTAGATGTGCATACGTTCAGTGGAATAGCCCGGCGCCAGGAAGAATTCGGCCAATTTAGTAAGGCGGCCGGGCGCCATGCCTACTTCTTCGCGCATTTCGCGTTGAGCCGTTTCTTCGACTGGTTCACCTTCTTCTAAAGTGCCGGCGGGCAGTTCCAGCAAGCGGCGGCGCGCAGCGTGGCGGTATTGGCGCACAAAGAGGATACGTCCATCGGAATCGACGGGCACCATGGCCACAGCACCGATGTGGTGCACGGTGTCATACGTTTGAGGCCCGTTGGGGCGCTGCACCACGTCTTGCTGGATTTCAAACGCGCGGCCGCGAAAGACGGTTTCGCTGCTGAGGATTTCGTTTGTCATGGGAAAGTCAAGAAGTTTCGGGGTCCAGATGTCTTGATGTCATCAGAATACCGCGGTCAACGCTGATGAACGCTGGTAAGGTTTCATAACCTTGCGAAGGTTTTCCCCAAGGCAAAAGAGATTGCAAGTCCAGCCTTCGCAAGGGTGGGTTTCTAAGGAATGTGTAACTGCAGACCCCCTTGGAGTTCTTCGTCGATATCCATGCCATTGGCTTCAGCGATGTGTTC
>CAYJMC010000040.1:16371-18897 GCA_964371335.1 uncultured Anaerolineaceae bacterium | reverse complement strand
CAGCAGTACGGGCGCAGCATGCTGCGCCCTGGGCGGGTCCCTTCGCTTCGCTCGAGGGCAAGCTTAGACCCGCCCCTACGAAACCATCCCGTCATTGCGAGCGCAGCAGCCTGTCCCGAGCGAGCCGCCTTGCGGCGACGAGGGAAGGAATCCCTTTGCATCCCGGATGTAGCATCCTGCTTCTTTCTGGGATGCAGCATCCAAAGGGATTTCTCCTCGCAGCTTTGCTGCTCGTCGAAATGACAAACGGGGCTATCCCGCCGCGCTGGCCGCGGCGAAGATCGTGAAGGTGGCGATGAACCAGTGGATCAAAAATGGATACACAAAGGACTTCGAGCGCCAGGCCACCAGCCCGAACAGGAAGCCGCCAAAGATCGTGGAGTACGTTTCCACCGCAGGCTTGCTGATGTGCGCCAGGGCAAACGGCACCGCCTGCAGCCAGAGCGCGTTGGCCCCGAACACCCGCGCGTAGCCGAACAGGAGGAAACCGCGGAAGAAGAATTCCCAGCCGATCAAATCGAGGAATGTCAGCAGCGGGGCTGCGATATTCCACTGGTCGGCGTAGTAGCGCACCATGGCGGGGTCCGAGCGGGCGACGAACCACAGGATCGGCGCGGCGATGGCGATGATGATTGCCGTAAAAGCAAATCCGGCGCGCCAGTCGCCAAAAGTGAAACCGTACTCCCGCGGCGATTTGCGGAAGGCCAGCAAGATCACACCCAGAGGGATCAGTAGGTACAGCGCTACGCGGTCAACGACTTTGAGGGGGGTGATGCGTTCGTAATAATCCACCATGAGCAGCAGTGTGCTCAGGATGGTGATGGCCACCACCTCGCGGTCGAACTTGAGGTCGAAGGTGAACAATTTGCGCATTAGATTCAACGCAACTCCGACAATCCAAATGGTCTTGGGGATTGCTTCGCCAGCTTTGCTGGCTCGCAAAGACGTATCATCTTAATATGAGAATCCTGCATGATTGCCGTCCGGGCCGAAGAGGAGGGCCAGTTTATCCGCGTCGCGCCACAGCTCCCCACCCCAGTTCAGCCAAAGCAGAGCGACAAGGGCAATGGCAGCCGCAAGCTGGATCCGGTTTCCTGTTGGCAAAGGGATTCCTCGTCGGGCTCCGCCCTCCGTCGGAATGACAAAGGCGGCTTGCGCCTCCTTTGTCTGAAACCCGCGAACCTGGGCCCAGATTTCTTTGCGCCCATGCCAGGCATATCCGGCAAAGATCGCCAGCATCGGCACCAGCGCCATGTGGAAGCGTTCCTCGGCGATCAGAACCAGGTGCGGGAGCAGATAACCGGCGATGAGAAGATAGATCAAGAGGCGTTCTTTGGTAAGGTGAACAAATGGAATGGCGATCGCTGCCAAAGTTGCTATAAACGGAAACGGGAGGGTAAACAAAAGGAAGAGACCGATCAGTGGAACGGTGGGAATATTGCCGAAGAAATTGTTGGAATAAAAATAAGTGAGTGCCCGCCGCTCCAAGCCGAAGAAGTAACCCAGCTTATTGAGCGCGAGTTGCGGCACGCGGCCGGGATCCTCCCGGATGAAGCGCCAACCCTGTTGCATGCCCAGGTCATTGCGCAGTCCGTCGTCTAAATAGGGAACCAACTCTAGCGATATGCCATATTGGAAAGTCCCAGTTCCTTGCGGGTGAAAGCCCATATGCAAGTTGTATCCAAAAGAATTTTCAACGAAGGTGATACGGTCATGCAATAGGCTGTTGCGGATGCTCCAGGGCAGTACGAAGGCGAGGACCGCCAATACGAAATAGACTGTGCCCCGCCGCTGCTTTGCAGCGAACCAGATCCACAATACAGCGAGTGCGACGAACGCGAAAATCACCGATCGCGTCAGGGTCGCCGCGCCGAACACGGCGCCCGCCAGCAAGAAGTCCGTGGCGCGGCGAGTCTCCGCGGCGCGCAGGAGAGCCAGGGTGCCGGCGAGGACCAGGGGAATAAACAGGGTCTCCGTGGCAAGCGCCAGCGGATACAAAACCAGCAAGGGATAGACAGCCAGTGCGATACCTGCAAAAGTGGCCACATCGTCGCGCTTGGGAAACAGGCGACGGGACAGCAAGTAAGTCATCGGCGCCAGCGTGGCGCCCAGCGCGGCCTGCACCAGGCGGGCGGCGAAGAAGCGCCATTCGAGTCCGCTGAGCGAGTAGATGACAGAGAGGAACGCGGGGTAGCCGGGGGCGCGGAACGAGGTCAGCACACCGCGCGGATCGTAGTCTTCGACGATGAAATCCAGATCGATGTATTGCTGCACGAGTTCAACGTCTTCCTGCGAGTACCAGCGAAAGCCGTTGCCGGAAACAATGCTGCGCGCCAGCATGTCGTACTGGAACATGTCGTCCAGGCCGATGGGTAGATGGATGGCAAAGAGGACTGGAACGAGGCGCAGGACCAGCGCCAGCATGAATAGGCGAACGGTGATAGGAAGGGAAAGGAACCTACTCATGGCAAAGGCCACTTGGAATAGTAATTGGTAAGTGGTAATTGGTAAATGGCAAATAAAAAA
>CAYJMC010000040.1:8500-16271 GCA_964371335.1 uncultured Anaerolineaceae bacterium | reverse complement strand
AGGCCACTTGGAATAGTAATTGGTAAGTGGTAATTGGTAAATGGCAAATAAAAAACGTTATTAGTTATTTGTTATTAGTGATTAGAGATTGGAGACTGGAGATTAGTTTTTACTGTCGACTGTCAACCGTCTTCTGTCAACTGATTTTTCCAAACCAACGGTAGCGGTTGTGGGCGATCAAATTGTAAACGGGGTCCCGTAAGAAAGGTGGAACGATAATGAAGGCGTACAGCAAAGGCCAGGGAAAGCGCAGGTAGCGGAGCGCCCGCAGGGCCGCTGTCGAACGCAGGTAGCAGCGGCCATTTTCAACGAAGACCAGCATGTCGAGGCGGCGCTTGTCCAGGCCGCAATCTTTGAGCGCGGCCCTACCGTGCTCAGACTGCTGGGAGGCGTACTCCAGCGCGCCGGGTCGCTGGCGGGCCTGCATGAATTGTACGCTGCGATTGCAGAGCACGCAGTAGCCGTCGTAAAGAATCAGGGGCGCGGACATGGAGGAGATTCTACGTCATTCGATATTCGTTATTGGATATTGGCAATCGGTAAGAGTTAATTGCTAAAACCTGAATTGTGGAACGTGGTTATTTGGAATACCTCATTATATGGATTCCTCGCTGGTCTTGGCTTTCCTTGGGTACGAACTTTCTAACCTGCTCGGAATGACAATTGGGATGGACACACAAAAGCGCAAAAGAAGCGCTTTTGTGTGTCTCCTGATGATGCTGTTACTGCTAGTTACGGATTATTCTAAGGACGGCGCATGACCAGCAAACGCTCGTCGGCTTTCGCCAGGTTGGCAAGCATGCCGGCCAGCTTGCTCACCCGCCGGAAATATGTAGGCATATCAGATTCGGGGATGGCATAGAAACCGAATTTCTCGTACAGAGTACCGAGATTGGACTGGCACATCAAATAAAGCTCACCTTTATGGATGGCCAACAAGGCCTCGATGATGGCGCGAGCAATACCAAGGCCGCGCCAAGTTGGGTCAATTGCGATCGAGGCGAGTTCCATGGTGCCATCGGCGTGTGACTTGATCTGCCCGCAGCCGATGAAATCGCCGTGGGGGGTCAGGGCAACGAGGAAGCGCTCCCAGTTCAAACCAGTGGGATTGATCCCGGAGCGAAGGATGAGATTGCGGATTTGCGAGGCGTGTTCGGGTTTGGCGGGGAGGACGGTAAAGGGGGGACCCGATTGATTTGCAGTGGTCATTTGTCAATGTTAAGCTTGAATTGCAGAAAATGGTTATACGGAATAAGGCGTACTATGGTTCCCTCGCTGATCTTGAATCTGCTTTGGGTACTCACTCTTTAACCCGCTCGGGATGACAAATTTAAAGAAAGGAGACAAAAGCGCAAAAGAAGCGCTTTTGTCTCCTTTGTCGATTGACACAGGTATTCACAAACGAGTGTTCAATTACTTCTTGAGCAATTCTGACAAGATACGCTGGGCGGCCTTGGGGTCGGCCTTGCCTTTGGTGCGCGCCATGAGCTGCCCAACGAACCAACCCATCAGGGTTTCCTTGCCGGCGCGGAAACCGGCGACCTGGTCGGGATTGGCGGCGATGATCTCTTCGGCCATCTTGCGAATGGCGCTTTCGTCGCTGACCTGTGCGAGGCCTTCGGCCTCGACGAACTCGGCGGGCGATTTCCCGCCGGTCTGAACTTTCTGCAACAGAGATTTTCCGGTGGGCGTATTCACTTTGCCGGAATCCATCAATTTGAGGATATCGGCCAGATATTGCGGAGTGAGTTTGAGTTCGCCCGCAGTGAGACCAGCTTCATTTAGCATAGCCAGGACGTCGTTCATTACCCAGTTGGACACGCGTTTGGGATCGCCGGCGTAAGCAGAAACGGCATCCTCGAAGTAATCTGAGAGGGAGCGTTCGCCGCTGAGAATGTCCGCATCGTATTCTGGCAATCCATACTGTTCGATGAAGCGAGTGCGGCGTGCGAGGGGTAACTCAGGCAAGCTGGCGATGACTTTGCTTCGCCAAGCCTCATCAAGATGAATCGGAAGTAAATCGGGTTCGCGGAAGTAGCGGTAATCGGCCTCGGTCTCCTTGGAGCGCATCTTGCGCAGGGAACCAGAGTTCTCGTCCCAGCCCAGGGTCCAGGGTTCCACCTTTTCGCCGCGTTCCACGACGCGGGTTTGACGCTCGATCTCTGCTGAGATGGCGGTGCGCAGCGAGTCAATGGAATTCACATTCTTGATCTCGGTCTTGGTGTTCAGCGCATCGCTGCCCACTTCGCGGATCGAGACATTAGCATCGGCGCGCAGGTGGCCTCTTTCCATGTCGGCCTCGGAGACGCCCAGCCAGCGCAGGAGTTGGCGCAAACGGATCAGGTATTGGGCGGCCTCGTCCGCCGAACGCAGGTCGGGACCGGTCACCATTTCCACCAAAGGGACGCCGCAGCGGTTGAAATCAATCAGGCGGCTGCCATCGTCTTTATTTACCGTCTTGCCGGCGTCTTCCTCCAGGTGTAGCTTGTGAATGCTGACGCGACGCATGCGTCCGTTGCCGGTAGGCAAATCGAGATGGCCGCCGCGGGCCAAGGGCTGATCATATTGGGAGATTTGGTAACCCTTGGGCAAATCAGGATAGAAATAATTCTTGCGATCGAAGTAAGAGACCGGCTGCAATTCAGCGCCCATAGCAGCGGCCAGCAAGGCGGCCTTGTCTACCGCGGCCTGATTGAGCACGGGCAGCACGCCCGGCAGCCCGGTGCAAACCGGGCAGATGTTGGTGTTGGGTGCGTCATCCCAGGAATCCGCTTTGCAAGAACAGAAGATCTTGCTGGCGGTATTTAGTTGGATATGGGTCTCAAGACCAATGACGGCTTCGTAGGTGGGCATTTTAGGTTGGGGATTGCTTCGTCAGCCCTTCGGGCTTCCTCGCAACTGCGGAAAGCGGATTGCCACGTCGCCTCGCTGCGCTCAGCTCCTCGCAACTGCGGAAGGCAGAGCCTTCCTTGGCTTTCCTTGGCTGGATGTGAGTCTCAAGGCCGATAACGGATTCGTAGGTGGGCATTTTAGAAACTCGAATCAAAAGGGTAACTCTTATATTGTAAATGTTTGAATTGCAGAATAAGGCTATATGGAAGGACGCGCTTTATGGATTCCTCGCTGAGCTTGATTCTGCTAGCGGGTGAAGGTCTTTTCAACCCGCTCGGAAGGACAAAAGAAAGAGAAGGACAAATGCGCAAAAGAGGCGCATTTGTCCTTCTTAACACTGTAAATCATTTGTATTCGTAAAATCCTTTGCGGGACTTCCGGCCCAGTTCGCCAGCTTCGACTTTGCGGCGCAGCAGGTCGGCGGGCTTGTATTTGTCGTCGCCAAAATCGCGATGCAAGACTTCAAGGATGTAGAGCACCACATCGAGGCCGATCAGGTCGGCCAGGGTGAGCGGACCCATGGGGTGCGCCATGCCCAGTTTCATGACGGTGTCTATGCCCTCGGCATCGGCGACGCCTTCGTCCAAGGCAAGGATGGCTTCGTTGATCATAGGCATGAGAACGCGATTGGAGATGAAGCCAGGGGAATCCTTCACCACAACGGGCGTCTTGCCCATTTGCCTGCCGACTTCCAGAATCGTTGCCAGCGTTTCGTCGCTGGTGTCTTTGCCGCGCACCACTTCGAGCAAAGACATTAGCGGTACGGGGTTGAAGAAGTGCATGCCGATCACCTTGGCGGGTCGCCTGGTAGCTGCACCCAACTTGGTGATGCTGATTGAGGAAGTGTTCGAGGCCAGAATGACGTCCGGCTTGGCAATTCCATCCAAGTCCGCAAAGAGTTTGAATTTGAGTTCAGGATTTTCAGTGGCAGCCTCGATCACCAAATCTGCCTCTGCGGCCCGCTCGAGCGCAGTGGCGCCAGAAACGGCCGAGGCGGCATTCTTCTGATCCGCAGTCAGCTTACCCTTCTCAACCAGCTTGTCCACAGACTTGGCAATTGTGGCCAGGCCACGCTTCACGAATTCCTCGGCGACATCCATCATGGTCACCTGGTAACCGGAAACGGCAGCCGTCTGGGCGATGCCATTGCCCATGGTGCCGGCGCCAACAACGAAAATATGCTTGATTGCCATCAGTCGCCTTTTTGTTCCTTCCATAAGCGGTAGTTCTCGGTGATTTGGCCAGCGTGCACCCGAGGATGATCCGCGTAAATGCGCAACCATTTTTCGAAGGTATAAGGGTCGGAATATTCCGGGTGAACGGCAGTGTTGGCCCATACTTCATCAGGCAGGCGTTTGAGTAGATCGTAGGTCAGCTTGCGGACCAGGCGTGTGGTTTCGAGCGCATCCTCAATGCTGGTGTTGTGGTAGTCCAATTTATCCGCCCAGACATCCTGGTCGTAGCCCATGAGCAGCCCCCCCGGTTCAGCCACCAGGCGCCGGGCGCGAAGGTAGCTATTGGTTTCGCTATCGGCCAAGTGCACAATGACCTGGTGCACGCTCCATTCCTTGGGCGCCGGCTTGAAAAGCCAGGCTTCTTTGGGGATGGCTTTCAGCGCGGCAAGAAATTCGTCGAATGCTGTGCGATATTTTTCGAGGAGAGCATTGCGCTCGGTCTTCTCCATATTAATTCTCGAACTCGCCGGCTGTTACATAATTACAATGGTCCCCCAACGGTTTGTTTTTCGCCTTATGTTGCAGAACAAGGTAATTAGGAAGACCGCTCAATAGGGATTTCCCTCGTCGCTGTCGTAGACAGCTCGCTCGGGACAGGCTCTCACTGATCTTGCTCTTACTTGGGTCCACACCCTCAAACCCGTTCGGAATGACAAGAGAAATGACAAACAAAAGCGCAAAATAGGCGCTTTTGTTTGTCGCACGCCATTGCAGTTCGGAAACAGCAAGCATGGCCTCGCTTTTTTTCATTAGTCCTCAAGTTCGATGGCCATGGCAACGGCTTCCGCGCCGCCAAGGCACAGCGAAGCGATGCCGCGCTTCAGGCCGCGATCTTCCAGCGCGTAGATGAGCGTAGTGAGTACACGCGCGCCACTGGCGCCGAGAGGATGGCCTAAGGCGATGGCGCCGCCGTTCACATTGACCTTATTCCAGTCCCAACCCATGTCAGCCATGGCATAACCATCGGCCAATACCTGGGCGGCAAAGGCCTCGTTGAGTTCGATCAGGTCCACATCCTTCAGAGTCCAACCCACTTTCTCAAGCAAGATTGGAATAGCCCGCGCCGGCGCGATGAAAAGGTGCTTTGGATCCACTGCGGCTTGGGCGTAGCCCACCACACGGGCTAATGGTTTTTTGCCAAGCTCCTGAGCCTTTGCTCGACTGGAAACTACTACTGCAGCGGCGCCATCGTTAAGGCCAGGCGCATTGCCGGATGTGACCTTGCCATCCGGCTTGAAAGCCGGCGGTAACTTGGCGAGAATTTCGAGAGATGTGTCTCGACGCGGGGATTCGTCCGTGTCGATAACGGTAACTTTGCCTTTTTTATCCTTGACTTCGACCGGGATAATTTCCTGTTTGAATTTTCCCGAGTCGATCGCGGCCAAAGCCTTCTTGTGGCTGTTGAGCGCATATTCGTCCATCGCATAACGAGTAACTTCATACTCATCTGCGATGAATTCGGCGGCGTCCCCCATGATCCATTGCTCAAACGGATCCCAAAGACCGTCGTGCTGCAAAGAATCGGTGAGCTGCTGATTGCCATAGCGGAGACCGATGCGGCCATCGACCAGATAAGGGGCCTTGCTCATGCTCTCCATGCCGCCGGCTACGTAGAGGTGACCGTCTTCAGCCTTAATCGCCTGCGAAGCAAGCATGACTGCTTTCAATCCCGAGCCGCAGACCTTGTTGATCGTCGTGGCCCCGACCGCAGGGTCCAAGCCGGCGAAAATGCCCGCCTGGCGCGCAGGCGCTTGGCCCACTCCAGCAGACACTACGTTTCCCATGATCACTTCGTCGAATTTGGCCTTGCCATCGAGGCCGGCACGTTCTACGGCTGCTTTCACGGCGACGGCGCCCAATTGAGGGGCGGTGAGGCTGCTAAGCGAACTGAGAAACTTGCCTACAGGGGTGCGTACTGCGCTGAGGATGACCGGCTGATTATGAGAGTTTTGGTTTGCCATTCAAGTCCTTAGGTGGTCGGTTTGCGGGCGATGAAAGTAAACGCGCCGCTGGTGGAAAGAACGCGATAGGCATCACTGGATCGTTCCGAATGGGTAAAGATGGAACCAAGCGCCCACCATAAACGGTGAAGGGCATGAAGCGGCCAAATGATTACTCGCACTAACCAAGAGGGCATCATACGAAACAACGCCATTTCCGAGATGGCACGCAACCCGGGCCAATCGCGCGACGGGCTGATATGCTCAATCTGAAAACCCGCGTTGCGCAGGCTATTATAAGTCGCCAGGTGGCTATGGTGGTAGTAGCTGTCATTATGGAAGGGTTCTAAGAAAGAAACAGTTCCGATAAACAAGCCACCAGGGTGCAAAACGCGGTAAGCTTCCCCAGTCATTACAAAGGGGAACTGGATATGCTCCAAAACGGCGACGCTCAAAACGAATTCGAAACTGCCGTCTTTGAACGGCAAGGCGTGTGCATCTCCGCGGATTGGAGCCTCAGGAAGGCTGTAATCTAGCCCCACCCATTCATAACCAAACACTTCAGCCGTGGCCTTGTGAACGCCATCCCCGCAGCCGAGGTCCAACATTAACGACTCAGGTTTTCGGGCCTTGGGGAAATGGCTTAACAAAGTGCGCGTGAGATGCCAGGGAACATTAAGCCTGGCCATTTGGATCTCGGGGTCAGGATTTTCCCGTAACTCCCGAAATGCAAACCCTTCAACGGGAAGCAGAGGAGCGCCCAAGGCGAAATCAATCGATTCGGTTTTCATCTTTTGAAGACGCAAATCAAGTTGGCCATTACCCAGAAATGGGTAAACCACCTTGCAGGCCTTGCAAAAGGCACCGTTATCCCGTTGTTCCAGGGGCGTCCGGCAATAAGGGCAGGCCAGGATCTGACATACGCGCGAAGATATAGTATGTTTCATTGACAATTAGCTACCAGGCTGCCCTGACCCGCTGCCAGGTTTCTTCTAGAGTTTCCGGCAGCACGCGGGTTTCTCCTACCGTGGAGATGAAATTGGTGTCGCCCACCCAGCGGGGCATGATGTGAAGATGGAGATGCTCCTCGATACCGGCACCAGCAGCCTCGCCGAGGTTAGCGCCGAGATTAAAGCCGCCGGGTTTATATACGCGGGTCAGCACTTTCACGGAATCATTCATCAATTCCATCATCTCTGCCCGAGTAGTAGCGTCGATTTCATCCATCTTTGCGGCATGCTGAAACGGAAGGACCATCAAGTGGCCGCTGGTGTAAGGGAAGCGATTGACGATTACAAAGGCAAGTTTGCCGCGATAGATGACGAGATTCTCGGGACCATCCTGTTGCTGCAAAGCCAGGCAAAAAACACAGCCTTTGGCTTTCTCTGCTGCCTTATCACGTCCGATGTAGGGCATTCGCCAGGGGGAAAAGAGGCGTCGCATAGCTGCGCTCAAGCGCAATTTTAACACCCCTCACCCCCATATCCTCTCCCGCCAAGCGGGAGAGTAGCGCCTGAAGTCCCGAGGTTTCGATGTCCGGGGTCCAAAAGGCGCAGATAACAACGGTGGGGGAAAGCGGCCAGTAGCTGGAATTAGCTATAAATCGATAATTACGTCGCGACTTCTTTAAAAGCGATTTGCAGAATTGGGGTATTTGGAAGACGACATTATAGGGATTCCTCACTAGCCTGGTTTTACGTTGGG
>CAYJMC010000040.1:0-8400 GCA_964371335.1 uncultured Anaerolineaceae bacterium | reverse complement strand
GGTATTTGGAAGACGACATTATAGGGATTCCTCACTAGCCTGGTTTTACGTTGGGTACGGACTTTTTAACTCGTTCGGAATAACAAAGGGAGAAGACACACAAATGCCAGTTGGGTTCCTTGGACTTAAAGTTTCAAAAGAAAGACCGAACAATTGACAGGCTGAAAGCAGCCGAGTATCCTGCGGTCGGCGGTTGAAGTTTTTTCTTTAACCCCATGCCGTGACCGCCGACCACGGGGAGAACGAGGACGTGTAGAATTGCAGAAGTTGCATGATTTCCTCGTTCTCCAGACATAAAGGTCAAAGCCGATAAATGGAACAGTTGCCCCTATTCGAGCAAGCCTATGCTCCCTGGAGTGTTAGCGAGATCTCGCGTTATATCCGCGAGTTGATTGAATCTGAGGGGCCATTGCAAAATGTCTGGGTACATGGCGAAATCTCGAATTTCTCGCGGCCAAAGTCCGGGCACTGGTATTTCACGCTCAAGGACACCACGGCGCAATTGCCTTGCGTGATGTGGCGCAGCGTAGCCGAATTGCAGCTGACCGTGCCTCAGGATGGGGAATCGGTTCAAGTCCATGGCGGCCTAAGCGTTTATGAGGCAGGGGGCCGATACCAGTTGTATGTGGACGAAATCCGGGCTGCGGGCGAAGGGGCGCTGTATCAGGATTTCCTGCGACTGAAGGCGAAGCTGGAAGCCGAGGGGCTATTTGCTCCTGAGAGAAAGCGACCATTGCCGGCCTTACCGCGGTGTGTCGGGATCGTGACTTCGCCGGTTGGCGCGGCGCTGCGAGATATATTGAACACTTTCACACGGCGCTTCCCACTTGTCGAGGTAGTCGTGGCACCCGCTGCAGTGCAAGGGCCCGACGCGCCTTCCCAGTTGGTTGCTGCGTTACGGCGGCTAAACCAATTCGTGCAACCGGATCTGATTCTTCTGGCTCGCGGAGGCGGCTCGCTTGAAGATTTGGCCGCATTCAATAGCGAGAAGGTGGCGCGCGCCATCGTCGCTTCGCGGGCGCCCGTCGTTTGCGGCATAGGCCATGAAACGGATTTCACCATCGCCGACTTCGCCGCCGATCTGCGCGCCCCGACGCCGACGGCGGCGGCGGAAATGTCTACGCCCAACAAAATAGACCTCTCCAATACTCTGGCTGAAATCGTGCAAGACCTGGCGCGCGCTTTTTATGACAGGGTACGCCAGCAACGCTGGGCATTGCAATCAAACGTTCAAAACTTGGAGCGACATTCCCCGCTGGCGAGAATCCTGCGAGACCGGCAACGAGTCGATGATGCCATTGGGCGCGGTGAAAGGGCACTCCGGCAAGGGGCCAACCTATTGAGGGCAAATCTGGATGGCATGCAAGCCAAGCTGATTGCGCTTAGCCCCGCGCGCGTCCTGGAACGGGGATACGCGGTAGTGTCCAAGGCGGGTGGCGACGTGGTCAGCAGCAGGGACCAGGTTCGGGAACAAGAAGCGCTCACCGTGCGGGTCAGCGATGGACGCTTTGGCGTGCAGGTAATAAATAAAGGGATAAAGGATGAGGGATAAGAGATGAAAGGAGAGATTATGAAAACAAATATCGATGAATTGAAGTATGAGGAAGCCTTCGCGGAGTTGGAAAAAATCGTGGCCGAGCTTGAAGGCGATGTCGCCAATTTGGATAAGGCGCTGCAGTTGTTCGAGCGCGGGCAGGCGTTGGCCAAACATTGCGCCGCGCTTTTGGAGAAGGCGGAGTTGAAGGTGCAGGAGTTGACGGAAGGCGGCGAGTTGCACGACTTCGAATAATTACTTTTTCCATTGAATCTTTTCTCTCTCAATGTTCGAGAGTCCCCCAACCACCAGCTTATAAGATTGGTCGATGAGTTCACGGACCAGAGAATCAGGCAGGCTGCCATCCAAGGTCAGCGTATTCCAGTGGCGCTTGTCCATGTGATAGCCGGGAGCGACAGCGGAATAGGCAGCGCGCAAGGCCAGGGCTTCATCGGGATGACACTTGAGATTGATTGTCCATGGACGGGAATCTTCAGCCAGCAGGGCAAACATCTTGCCGCCCACTTTGAATACCAGGGTCCCTGGACCAAAGGGATAGCCCGGCTTCGATCCGGGCTTGGCGAGCAAATAATCCATCAACTTTCGCTTGGTCATGATTAATTCAAATCTTCTACGGAAACCGCGCAGCGAAAACCCACGCGCGGATTTGGCAGGACCGAATGGGAAGAATTCCGGAAGAAAGTACTGAGCTGCTCCTGCGGAGAAGCATAGGAGCCGCCGCGCAACACGTGATCCAAGACGGTATCCGGACCCTGAGGATTTTCGTCGGGAGCATAGGTGTAATAGGACGCGTCATAGGTATCGGCAACCCATTCGGCGGCGTTGCCTGACATGTCGAGGAGGCCGTACGGGCTGGCGCCCTGCGGCAAGCTGCCGACAGGCTGAACGGCTCCCAGCCCGCTGTCCAAGCCATTCGTGTTTGCAACAGTCCACTCGGTGCCCCAAGGGAAAGTGCGCCCGTCATCGCCACGGGCGGCTTTCTCCCATTCGGCCTCGGTAGGCAGGCGTAAATGCGCCCACTCACAATAGGCCGCGGCATCCTTCCAGAGGACACCTGTGGCGGGCAGGTTGCCGTCGGCTGCAGAACGCTCCAGCCAACCTGCCGCCTGATAACCGGTGGAGGCCAGGAATTCGAGGTATTGTGAGCGCGTTACTTCTGTCGTCTGAATGTAATAAGCATCCAGGTAGACCTGGCGTTGAGGCCGGTTTGAGGCGCGTCCCGAATTTGAGCCCATTAGGAAAGACCCTGCGGGGATGAGAATCAATTGGTTATTGGAAACACTTTGGCAACTCACCAATGTCGGTGAAATCATTAAGCCAACACAAAGGATGGCAACAAGGGTCTCCAATAAGGAAAGCTTTAATTTGGAGTGCATAAGACTTCATTTGCAGAACTAGATTATTTGGAAGACTGCGTTATCGGGATTCCCGTTCGGAATGACAAATGGGAAGTGATCACGCGGCCTGCTCTGAAAAGAGCTGGATGATGGCCACGCCGGCGATGATGAGTCCGATGCCGACCAGACCCGGCCAGTCAATCTTTTGCCCATAAACTAACCAACCCAAGATAGTGATCAGGATCATGCCGATACCGGACCAAATCGCGTAGGTAATGCCCAGCTTGAACACGGTCAGGGTGTAGCTGAGCGCGTAGAAAGATATGGCGTAACCTACGACGGTGATGACGCTGGGCACGAGTTCGGTGAAGCCCTTGGTGGCGCGCAGCGCGGTGCTGGCAGTCACTTCACTCAAGATCGCAATGAGAAGATAAATGTAGGCCCTGATCATTGCAGTTACCTCGGCTCCAAGGTAGAAATCAAGCTTTCTTAGCTTTCAAGCGTAACTGAACTTTATCACTGGTCAATTCTTTCAGGGCATCTTTAGCTATCCATTGTGCGGTCTTATTATCCGACTTTGCGATCTGCCTTGCAGCGGCGATAGCCTTAAGGTTTAGAACAGCATTCCGCTTTCCAATATTACGCAGAGCCCAATTCACCGCCTTTTTGACGAAGTTTCGATCGTCGGTAGATTCGCGCGTAATGACAGGTAATAATTTTTCCAGATCGGAATTCGACGCCCCTTTGACTTCCGCAGCCAAGCCAGCCATGATCACAAAGGCGGCTCGCTTGACATACTCCTCGGGGCGCTTGCTCCATTCGAAGGCTTTTTTGGCAGCATAGGGCGAAAGCCAAATAGCGTCGGCGACTTGATCCACAATATCCCAGGAGTTGAAATCCTTGGCCCAGCTCTCGATGGTGGCTTCGCTGATGGAATCCGGGTCAGCAATGTAGCCGGCCAGCAAGCGAGCTTCACGGATGCCGGTTTTCCACAATTGCTCGGCGAGCGCCTGATCGCGGCCAATCTCTTTGGCGATTTTGCGCAAATCCCAGATGGAAATACCGAGGCCGTTCTCGACTTCGATACCCAGGCGCTTTTCGTTCTCCAGCAATTTTGGGTCTGCCAGGGAGCGCAAGCGCGCAAGGATTTCTTTGAGTTTGGAGGGTGTTTTACTTTGACCTGGCACGCGCCGCCTTTTCTTGCAACCTATTTTTAACACCATCGCTTTCTAATTCTTTGATGGCATCCCTCGCAATCCACCGGGCGGCTTTGGAATCCAGTTTGCCAATCTGGCGGGCGGTGGCAATCGCTTTGCGATTGAGCGCCAAGTTGCGCTTGCCAAGCTGGCGGAGCGCCCAGTTGACGGCCTTCTTGACGAAGTTGCGCTCATCGATCGAATACTGAACGATGAGAGGGAAGAACTCATCGAATTTGGAATCGGGAGCTTTTTTGTCGTGCACTGGGAGCCAAGCCATGAGGGCGAAGCCCGCGCGGCGCACGAATTCCTGTTGGCGATGAGCCCATTCGATGGCTTTCTTATGAGCAAACGGCGTTTGGGCGATCAAACTGCCGGTAAAGCCATCGCAAATGTCCCATGAATTGATGACTTTCACCCAGGCTTCGGCCTGCCTCTCGCTGACTTGTTTGGGGTCATCGATGATGGTGGCCAGCAAACGGGCCTCATGGTAGCCACTTTTCCAGAGTTCCAGCGCCAACTGGTGGTCTTTGCGATATTCCCTGGCAATCTCTTTCAATATCGGATGCTTGACACCAAAGGCCTTATCGGTGGCGATACCAAAGCGGGCCATGCCAGCGATATTCTTTTCGTTACGAAGGGATTTGAGACGGCGGAGGATCTGGTCGAATTTTGCGGACATAGAACTTTTCATTTCATTACACTTCGGATGCTCTCTCGCAAGCGGGAGAGAGGGCGCAGCATGCTGCGCCCCTACGAAAAACTAAACGGCCAACAAGACCGAAGGCCTTTCAGTTCGCCAAGGTTCGGATTCGGTGGCGCGCTCGAAGGCCCGGCTGATCTGGAAGAGTTTGGCTTCGGAGAAGTCGGGGCCGATGAACTGGATGCCGATCGGCAGGCGTTCGCTGCTGAGGCCAACGGGAATAGAGATGGCCGGGACGCCGGCGTGGTTGGCGGTCACCGTGAGTTGGTCGGCGTACTGCATGAGTACGGAGTCGCCATAGAGCTGAGCCATAGGGAAAGCGGTGGTCGGCGTGGTAGCGGTTAGGATCGCGTCCAGGCGGTGTTCACCATTGGGATCAAAGGCGCGGTCGAAATCGCTGCGAATCAGGGAGCGCACGCGCAAAGCCCGCTGATAGTATTGCTCAGCGTATTGGGCGGCGCTGACGTACATGCCCATCAGGATACGCAACTTGGGTTGGGGGCCGAAACCTTCGGCGCGGGTCTTGCGGTAAAGCTCGCGCAGATTGGCGACCTTCTCCTGGGTGCGGTAGCCATACTTGACGCCATCGTAGCGATGAAGGTTGGAAGAGGCTTCGACGCGGGAAATCACAAAATAAGTGGGAATGCCATAGCGGGTATGCGGCATAGCAACTTTTTCAACAATTTCGGCGCCTAAGTTGGAAAGCAGGTCAGCGGCGCGAGTAACGGCCTCCGAGATTTCTTTCGGGAGTGGGCGTGCATCGAGCTCGCCGGTATCGTGGTTGAAGAATGTAAGTTGGTCGTAGTCAGGAGAAAGGCCAATGCGCAAACCCTTGACGCCCGCCTCAAGGTTGGCGCTGTAATCGGGAACGGGCACGGCGGCCGCGGTGGCGTCGCGGGGATCGACGCCGGCTATAGCATTCATCATCAGGGCGGCATCGCCCACATTGCGCGCCAGCGGTCCAGGGCAATCGAGGGATGAGCCAAAGGCAATAAGGCCATAGCGCGAGACGCGGCCGTAGGTAGGCTTGAGGCCCACTACGCCACAGAAAGCGGCTGGCTGGCGGATCGAGCCAGAGGTGTCCGTACCCAGTGAAAGAGCGCCCTCCCCCGCGGCGACGGCGGCCGCGCTGCCACCGGAAGAACCGCCTGGGACACGGGACGTATCCCATGGATTGCGGGGCGCAGGCTGGTAAGCGGAAGATTCATTCGAGGAACCGTAAGTGAACTCGTCGAGGTTGACTTTGCCAAGCAGTACTGCGCCTGCTTGCTCAAGGCGCTCGATCGGCGTGGCCGTATAGGGAGCGACGAAATTCGAAAGGATGCGTGAGGCTGCGGTGGCGAGAACGCCTTTGACGGTGAAGATGTCCTTGGCGGTGAAGGGCACGCCCGCTAACGGGCCGGCGTGCTCGCCTTTGGCGATCTTTTGGTCGATAGCTTTGGCTTGTGCGCGCGCACGTTCTGCGGTGAGGGTGATGAAGGCATGGACGCGATCACCGTCTTCGCGGGAACCATCCAGGCGGCCTGGGTCGCCGTCCACGGCGTGGACGCGCGCAAAGGCGGAAGTTAATGCTTCTTCAGCTGAAATTTCCTTTTTACGAATTAGTTCAGCAAGTTGATGGGCAGAGAGATCACAAAGTTCCATAATTAGATTTGCAAGGCTAATCTTGCATGAAATAAGCCAGGGTTAAACAAGACACGGATGGATGCGTCGCTTCGCTCAGCATGGCAAAGTTTCTTATTCCAATGTTTGATGGGGAATTTCGGGGACTACGATGAAGCTGGCTTCTGTTTCGGGAGTTTGAGCGAGAATTTCATCGGCAATCCCAGATGACGAAATCTTATCTTCACGGAGAGACGGGCGGATACCGGAAGCATACGGGACCCCGTGGCTGGCAGCAGGCGTGGACTCATCTACCGGGATTGCGGCCAGCTCTTCGATGACTTTGAGTTGCTTATTCAGCTCTTGATGCAGGTATTTGGCTTCGTCGGGGCTTAGCTCGAGAGCAGCCAACTCAACAAGATGGTCGAAGAGTTCTTTGGTGATTTCGCCGGGCATGAAGGGCAGTATACCATCGCGATTAAGGTGGACATTTTATAGTCTTTAACTTAATTTGCAGCATGAGGTAGTTTGGAAGACCAGGCATTAGGGTTTCCTCGCTGGTCTTGACATTGATTGGATACATATTTAGGAACCCGCTCGGAATGACAACATACGGAAAACATCCTAAAGCGCAAATGCGGCGCTTTGGGATGTTTATTCAGATTGAAATCAAAAGATTCCAATTCGGGAGTGAAGAGGTGTGCGTGCTATAATCCCGAAACGCTCCGCATCTCGCACGGAGGCAAGATAAGCTTGGCTTACCGCAGTTGCGAGGAGGCCGAAGGCCGACGAAGCAATCTCCACGCCGATAATGGAGGTTATGCAATCCCATGGTCACCAAAGAAGTCCAACCCGCCAGCGTGCTCAGCGAAGAACATGAAATGCTGCGCACCGCCGCCCGAGAATTTGCCCAAAACGAGATCCTGCCTATCGCCGCCGAGCATGATGAGAGCGGCGAGTTTCCGCTGGATACCATCCGCAAGATGGGGAAGATGGGATTCATGGGTATCGAAGTGCCGGAAGAATACGGCGGCGCGGGGATGGACACATTGGCATACGTGTTGGCCCTCGAAGAAATCTGCAAGGCGGATGCGGCGCACGGGACAGTGATGTCGGTGAACAACTCTTTGTTCTGCTATGGGATCCTAAAATTCGGCACCGAGGAACAAAAGAAAAAATATTTACGCGATGCAGCATCGGGCGCCAAGATCGGCGCCTACTCGCTGACCGAGCCGATGTCCGGCTCGGACGCGGCCACCATGCGCAGCCGCGCGGTGTTGGAAGGCGACCATTACGTAATCAACGGGCGCAAATCGTGGGTGAGCAGCGCGCCGTTTGCCGATTACATCCTGCTCTTTACCATGACCGACGCGGAAAAAGGCGACAAAGGCATCAGCGCTTTCCTGGTGGAAACCGATAAACCCGGATTTTCCCGCGGCAGGTCTGAGCCCAAGCTGGGCATCCGGGCTTCTGCCACCAGCGAGATCGTGTTTGACAACTACAAGGCGCCGGTAGGCACGCGACTGGGCAAAGAAGGCGAAGGTTTCAAGATCGCCATGACGGTGTTGGATGCCGGGCGCATAGGCATTGCGGCCCAAGCACTGGGCATCGCCGAGGCGGCTTACGAAGCCAGCGTCAAATACGCGCAAGAGCGCGAAGCCTTTGGGCACAAGATCGGCGAGTTCCAGGGGATCGGCTTCAAGATCGCGGATATGAAGACGCGCATCGAGGCCTCCCGCGCCCTGATCTATAACGCGGCGCAGGCCAAGCAGCGCAGCAAGGAAAGCGGCGAGCGCTTTACCTTGGAAGCGTCCATGGCCAAGTTGTTTGCCTCAGAAACAGCCATGTTTTGCGCCCACCAGGCCGTACAGATCCACGGAGGGTTGGGGTACAGCAAAGAGCTGCCCATCGAGCGTTATTTCCGCGACGCCAAGATCACCGAGATCTACGAAGGCACCAGCGAAATCCAACGCATGGTGATCGCCCGCATGGAAACCGGGCTGCGCT
>CAYJMC010000039.1:0-19102 GCA_964371335.1 uncultured Anaerolineaceae bacterium | reverse complement strand
GGTCCGGATTCAAGCTGGAAGACGCTGGACTGGGGGACTTGTTGAAGAATCGTCATTTTGGGCTGGCTGGGATGAGCGAACGGGCAGCCATGATTGGGGCCAGCCTCGCTATCAATTCTTCGCCAGGAAGGGGCACCCGCCTTCGCCTGGTTTGGAACCTTGGAGATAAGAGAAAAGAAATCTGATATTCGATCATTAAGGTGCAGGTCCAGATTTCCCGCTTAGAAATACCTCCCCTAAGGGTATGTTGGTTTTTATGCGACAACATGTTATTCGCCATAAGGGTTGTGCGAATTTGGCGCGGTTTATTCCCCAATGTGCGCCATGAATACTCTAGCTTGTGTAGCCCAAAAGATTTAAAATAGGCTCGAGGCGCTCGTTGAGTTGCCTAATCGTTTCGGGGCGCAGTTTTCGCAGGTAGTCGCCGGGCCTAATTTGCCTGCGATGCGAAAACTTATCTTCTTTGGTGATCGAGAAATCAGCTGTTTTCTTTATCAGTTCCAGTGTGTGTTTCTTCACACCCAAGTTAACGTGAACGCTCAGGCGATCCAGCCAATTTGGGAAGTCCGATACCATTTCCTCGTAGCGTAAAAACAATACCGATTTCCTTCCCAAAAGAAGATTTCCATACTGCCCAAAGATTTTCAGGTAATCTTTCGCGGTATGAAGCACATAGCGGTCGATATCCATGCCCAACGCCTCCTTGCGCCTGCGAATCATTTTGGGGTTGATGATAGCGTGGCTGAAGACTGTTGAAAAATACAGCGAAGTAAGCATGTCTCGCGGGTCGCGTAATTGCAAAACGACTCTATATTGATCCAGGTCCGGGATCCCGCGGTAGGTACCAATTGGACCGTAATAATATCCCTGCGGCTGAAAAGCCTGTCTCATGTTTGCTTCGCTCGAGAAGGGCCGCACCTCGACTGGCATTTTCACCATGGTGACGTAGGCGTCATAGTCCGCGTGCACCATGCCAGCAGTCGTCACTAAACGATGGATTATCGAATCGACGTAGCGCGACGCGCACTTTTGCGTGGTGAAAAAGATGATGCTGGGATGGCTGCTTTGGGAAAGCTGGTTCCCTTTACAAAGGTTGCGTTCAGTTCGGAATCTGAAATAGTTGCGCGGCTGTTGGATGAGGTTTAGGTAGAGGTTTGGAAAACGATTACTAATCCAACGTTCAATTGTTGCGGATGTTTTCTTCACGAGAGCCTTCTGTAAGGAATTTGCTCCTCCTTATCTGAGTTATTGCCGCGGAACAATAGTCACTTTGCGCTTGGGCTCCTCGCCTGTGCTTTCGGTGGTGACCTCAGAGCTATCGCGCAATTCCATGTGGATGATGCGCCGTTCCGCGGGGCTCATCGGCTCCAGTGCCTGGCGTCGGCCGGTGCTCACGGCCTGCTTTGCAATCTTGCGGGCCAATTCTCGCAAGCCTTCTTCGCGCCGCTTGCGGTAACCCTCGACATCGATGACGATATGGGCGGCATGGCCCACCTCTTTGCCTACGATCAACCGTGTAATGAGTTGCAAGGCGTTTAAGGTTTCGGCGTGTCGACCAATCAGAATGCTCAAATCCCCACCTTTTATATCTACCAACACGGGAGCCGCTGTCTCCTGGTCATCCGGTTCTCCCAGTTGGGCTTCCACGCTAGCGGGTATGTCCATATGCTCCAGCAGTTCTGTCACTGTTGCCTTAGTAATCGACACCAGGTTCTCAGCTTCATCAGCAGACAGGCTTACTACCTCGCGCCTGGCTGCCGGCTGCCCGGCTTCTTGAGCCGCGCCCTTCATCGTAAGCCGCACACGCGCCTGACGGCCGCCTATACCAAACAATCCGCCGCCCCCCTCATCGAGCACTTCAACGTCGACCTGGGATTCTTCCAGCCCCAATTCGCCCAAGCCTTTCTCAATGGCTTCGTCCACGGACGGGGCGATAATTTCAAGGGTGGCGCGGTGTTCCATAGGAGTTCCTTTTTTGATTTATTTTGATTTCGCCGGTACGACAGCTTTCGCAGCTGCCTTCGGCCTCCGGGTGATGTAATATTGGGCGATACTCAGGACATTTGTGGTTACGAAGTATAAAGCCAACCCGGCCGAGTATATGTAGGATATATATGCCATCAAAATGGGCATATAAAGGTTCATTGCCCGGCTCATCTGGGCGCCCTGGTCGCCAGGATTTGCCGGCGTCATCATCTTAGTTTGGATATAGGAGGTGACTAGCACGATGATAGCCAACACCGGAATGCCAAAGGGCAGGAAATCCAGGTAAAGGCGTTCCGGTTGCCCCAGATCCATCCACAGGAAATGGCTGTTCAGAGGAATCAGGTCAGCTGCATTGGGCAGCGACAGGCCGCGCGCAAAGCCAAGCAGTTGCAGCGGAGTGGCTGCCAGCGCCCGTGTGACCGCCCAGTACATGGCGATAATCAGCGGGAGTTGAATCAATGTCGGCAAGCATGCGCCGAAGGGGTTAATGCCCAGTTCCTGATATAACTTCATTTGTTCCTGGGCTAGTTTCTCGCGGTTTTCCTTCCCCTTGTATTTTTCCTGGATTTGCTTCCATTTTGAGTTGCTCTGCAATTCTTGCATGGCCTTGGCGCTTTTCATCTGCGACGCGTTGAATGGATAGGTCACCAGACGTACGAGCAGTGTAAAAACGATGATGGCCAATCCGAAGTTGTGCCCAAGTATGCTGTATATGAAAACTAAAACATTGGTAAATGGGACGATGATAAATTCAAGCATGGTTATCTATCCTTAATTTATTGACTGGCAGGGACAAAGGTCCATACCGTGTCGCCGTTTTCATCGAGTGCAGCTACCAGCGCGTCGGTTGTGCCTACACCGACAAGGATGAGGTTTCCAGCGGCAACCGGAGAACCATAGAGCTTAGCCTCGATATTCTTTGTCCACTGGATGGTTCCATCCAGTGTAAGCGAGATCACTTGGCCGCTCTCATTTACTACATAAACGTGGTCATTGAAAACAAGCGGACCTCCGGTGATGGCACCTTCCGTGTCCACGCTCCATAGTTCCCGCCCGGTGGTTGCATCGAGCGCGACGACAGTTCCCTCCAAATCCCCGAAGAAGAGCTGACCATCGAAGAAGGTCGGCGCGCCCCAAACCCAGCCAGGGGTGTCATAGCTCCAGGCTGCTCGCCCGCTGGCGCTCTCAATGGCAAGCACCTGCTGATTCAACGTGCCTACATATACCATCCCGTCTTCGCCGAGAGTCGAGCTGCTAACCATTGCTCCCCCGGCATTCAGGGTCCATATTTCTTCGCCGCTGGCGGCGTCCACGCCATAGACGTTGTGATCCATGGAAGGCAAAACCAGCACATCGCCAGTCAGGATTGGCTGGCTCCACAACGGCTGCTTGGCGCCAAAAGTCCATTGAAGTTCTCCGTTGGAATTCAGCGCGTAAAGGCGATTATCCGAATTCGGCGCAAAGATGGCTCCTACTGCCATCAAGGGGCTGCCGATATAACGATTGGTTGCGCCTGCGAAGGTCCAGTTGGAATTCCCATTAGCTGGGTTCAGGCTGTACAGGGTTTGGTCATAGCCGGCAATCAGCAATTGACCGTCTTCGGTCAATTGAGGCGGAGCAAAGGTTGTGAAGTTTGCCTGCCTCTCGGCCGGGAAAACCCAGCGTTGGACGCCGTTTTCAACTTGCAGCGCGTATACGGCCTGGTTGAAGGCAACGTAAGCCGTTCCGCTTTCTTCGTCGACAGTGATGCCCGGCCAGGAGATCGCCCCCACGCCGCTGCCGCAAGCTGTGAGCAGCAGCGCAATTAAAAGGACGGGGAGAATTTTGGTAAACCGTTTGATCGTCATGTTCAGTATTTGTCCATTTCGTGATTATGGGACCGGGTCGTAGCCGCCTTTGTTGAACGGGTTGCAGCGCAAAATTCGCGTGAAACCCATCCAGCCACCTTTGAGCGCGCCGTATTTGTAAATGGCCTGGTACGCGTAATGGGAGCAGGTGGGATAAAAGCGGCAGGTATCTGCCGGTAGGGTATTGGAAAAAGTGTATTGGTACAAGCGGATAGGCAGCAAGAGCGCGTAACGCGGCAAGTTGCCAAGGGTCAGCGGCAAATCTTTGAGCGGTGGGTCTTTGTGCTCTTGGATTTCCTGATGAGTATGAGAGAGTTCCGCATTCATTTTAGCAAATTGGCCCTGATTAGCAAATCACTCAGCGCTTCCCGCACCTGAGTGCTGTTCGCAGGCCGAATGCCAGGTCGTGCTAATAAGAGGATGTCCATGTTTGGTTTGATCGCGCCGATCAACGGCTGAACGGCAGCCCGCAGCACTCGCTTGGCCCGGTTGCGCTGTACCGCTCCACCGACCACTCGGCCGGCGGCTGCAGCCACTCGCAAACCTTTCTGCTCATTGGGGAGTGCCACTAGCAGTAGAAACGGGTGCGCAGTCGTTTTTCCGTGTCGCCGCACCCGTTTGACATCGGCTGACCTGGTAAGGCGATTCTCACGCTTCACCTAGACGCGAACGTCCCCGCCGGCTGACCGGTGATTAGGCCTTCCAGTTCACCTTTTTGACGTGATTGTTAGCGCTCACGGTCAAGTTATGTCGCCCTTTAAGGCGGCGGCGCTTGAGCACATCGCGGCCGGTGGCCGTTGCCATGCGTTTTCGGAATCCATGCACGCGCAAACGGCGGCGGATTTTCGGCTGATAAGTTCGTTTCGTCATTACTCTTCCTTAGCGTAATTGTCTAAAACCAAACATTTGATTATACCAAGTATTGAGGATTCCCCGGTCACTGCTATAATTGCGCCGATTGTTCCGGGAGGAGTCATGGCTGAACACACAAATGAGGGCGAACATTATGGTCCCCCGCCAACGGATGTTATTATCTCGTTATTAGGCGCCATAGTAATCGGAGGCATAGTATGGGCGGGAGGGTACGGCACTGTGGCAGCCGTCAATTATGCCGGCCAAACATTTCAGATTTATCCACCTGCTAACCCCTTAATCAATACCCTTATACAAATCGGATTTGTGGCTGGCCCTGTCCTAGCCGCATTGCTTGCCACCTGGCTTGCTTACCGCTTCCTAATTAAGCTGGACTAAGTTTTACTCGTCCTCGGGTGCGATGCGGCCAGGCTGTCGGATTTCAAGCAGGTCGCCGTGAACGTTGATGCGTACCTTGAAACCACTCATACCTAAATAGGCGCGGCTTGCTTCTGGCAAGCCGCTTTTGATTACCTGGTCGAACTGATCGTCTAAGTTCTCGAGTTGCTTTTCGATTGCGGCACGAGTGAAAATATCGTCTTGTCCCATCATTTTAGCGGCCTGTTCGCTCAGTTCTTCTTCGTGGCCTTCTAGCATTTTTCCCATCTCCGCCAATACCTGGCGATCGACCTGCTCCGCGGGGACATGCCGTTTGAAACCTTCATCGTCCACGACGTAAAAGGCTTCCTCGCCCACCTGGGTGGATGTTACGGGCTGGTCCATTTCGTCCACGACGAGTCCGCTGAATAATGCCTGCCGAGCCATGGGAGTTATCTTACATGAAACCAGATGTTTGAGGAGTTAACGAATTATAAAATTCTGCAGTTGTTTGCCTAACCGACCTACTAATAATGCACCTTAACAGTCGTGCCCACGCTGGCCCAGCTGTACATCCATTCGGCATCGGCGATGGTCATGTTTACACAGCCGGCGCTCATCGGGGTGCCGAAATTGTTGTGCCACCACGTGCCATGGATGCCATAGCTCTTATAAAAATACATCACCCAGGGTACGTCTTGGATGTAATAACCTGGTCCCGACATATCCTGCATTGGTACCTTGACCCAGATCTTGAATTCTCCCGTTACCGTTGGCGAGCCTCCCCGGCCGGTTGAGACAATGAAGCTGTCCACCAGATCAGCGCCATCGTAAACCGCCAGTGTTTGATTGGTGAGGTTGATGTCAATCCATCGCTCCCCTTTTTCCAGGTCGCTGGGCATTTCGACTTTGAATTTTGCGATAGCTTCGGGATTAGTTCCCGTGGTGGGAGACGGCGTAGGAGTGAACGTTTCGGTTGGCGTGATCGTTGGCGTGTTAGTTGGTGTGAACGTCGGCGTTGGGGTTGGGCTTGGAGTGGAAGTCGCCGAGGGTGTCGGGGAATCAGTGGCAAGCAACGCGTCCAATTCATGCCCAGCCGCTGCACCCATCAACCTCAATCCCTCATCTATCTCAGGCGGACGCAACAGGGCAAATAGCGCGAAGGCTGTAGTGAGTGCCAATAACCCGAACAACAACGCATTGCCAAAACGGGGCAGCGCCAGAACCGCGGTGTTTTCTTCCTCAACCGCGTGGCTTGTTTTCTGACTCAAGCGTTCTTCGGCCCACTTCAAACCCTTCTTGGCGCGCGGGCTGTTCGGATTTATTTCCAGTGCTTGTTTGAGGTAGGCTAGGCTAGCCTGGGGGTTCGCAATGGCAGCCAGCAGCAACCAAGGTTCTTCTTGTTTGGGGGCTAACTGCGCGGCCTGGTGAGCCATTCGCCGCGCGTCATTTTTCCTCCCGGTCGCCAACGCCCGCTTGGCCTGCACGCACAAAAACCGCCAATGCGCTTCCGCCATCAGTTGCCCTCCGGCGTGGAAGCGTCTTCATTGTAGATATAACAAAGGATTCCCTGGCTTACGCCCTCTGCAAGTAAATCCGGCTGCTGCGTCAGGATGAGCCGATCCAAATTCATGAAGCCGACTTCCATAATCGCGGCGGTTGTGCCAGGAGAGATTTCCTCGAAAGCGTGATAGCTCGTCATGTGGGCGCTGACGCTGCCCGGGTGAAAACGTAATCCCGTGATTTCCCTGTATCGACTGCTCAAACAGGCAGCCAACCGGCCGGCCTTTTCGGGACTGTCTGTCGCCGAGGAAGCCGCTACCTTGAAACCGGTGGCATTGTCATCGATGAATTGGCAGGTATCGGAATGAATCGACACCAGCGCCAGGGCCTGATAGCCGTCCAGGCGGTCGTCGAACTCTTCGAGCAAATCCACGTCGAAGCCTGCCGCTGTGAGCTTTTCCTTGACGCGGGTGGCCACATCCAGATTGATGGTCGCCTCAGTGAGCCCGTCAGGGCAGACGGTGCCGGGGTCCTCGAAGCCGCTGTGGCCGGCGATGATCCCGATACGCGGCCGTGGCCGCGGAGTGGGCGTGGGGAAGGTGGACCCTGGCTCACTTGAATCCCCGCGCAACCATTCGGCCATATGTGCGGCCAGGTTGGTAGGCATCAAGCCAAGCGGAGTCCAGGCCGTGAACAGCGTTGCCAGGAGCGCACCCACACTGAACACCATGGTGAGCTGCCCCAGCACGTTCATGCTGGCTCGGCGGGCGCGCGGAACTTCAGGCGAGGGGATTTCCGGCGAGGTCGCTTCACCCGGCGATTGCATTTCACTCGACTGCATAGGTCCGGCCATGGTACCTTAATTGGAACACGAATCCAATAGGCCCTTGGTCGTTGGCACAGCCTTTGCAACTACGGGTCATCTGAAAGAACCGATCGTGCGAGCTGTGCTGCGAAAGAGGCGATTCCAAATTAACTGGTGAGCTCAGCTTCTAAATCAGCATTGACCCTGAGTTACAATCGCCTCTATTATGGTTAGCAGTCGGCCGACGAAGGTGATTGCACACCCTGACTCTAAAACGCTCCGTGAAGCCTTGCGGTTTTGGACAACAGGAGTCACCATCGTGGCTGCTCGCCATGGCGGTATTGCCCACGGGATGACGGTTAATTCCTTCACCTCACTGTCCCTGGATCCACCGCTCGTTTCCGTGTCGCTGGAGAAAATAACTCGCACATATCAATTGGTGGAGAAGGCGAAAACCTTTTCGGTAACCATTCTGTCTGCAGGCCAGCGGGCGTTGTCAAATAGATTCGCCGGACGCGAAAGTGAACATAGCGATCGCTTTGAAGGCCTGGAAACCTTCAGCCTGGAATCCGGCAACCCAATTCTGACGCAAGGGTTGGCTTTCTTCGATTGCCGTGTAACAGCCAGCCACGATGCCGGTACGCACACCGTGTTCATTGGTGAGGTGTTAGTCTGCGGCCAACTCTCGGAAAACGAAGAGCCACCGTTGGTCTATTTCAATCGGGGATATAGGAAGTTGGATATTGCGAAATAGGAATCACAAGCGGGAAGTGGGGGATAGCTTTTTACTAATTACTAGCTACTAATTACTGTTCGCTAACCTCTAATCCCGAACCTATAATCACTAATTCGCCAACATTCTTTTTATGGCCCCCACCTTAATCCGCGCGCATCCGTTAATAGTATCTGCAACTGCCGCCCATCGCTGAGCGCAAGCACAACCGAACCGCTGGTGCCGCCCGAAGGGTTGAGCTGCAGGATGAGTCCAAACGCCCCGTCTTCAGCCCAAAGAACTTCGCCGATATTGCTGAACGAGTCGGGACGCAGTTCGAGGCGATTGGTGACCCCATCACCGTCGCTGCGCATCATGAATAGAGGCAAATCACCCGCGGGAATCTCAGTTGAGCTGGTATAGAAATAGCGCAGACTGCCGTCGGCCAACTGCAGTGGCCAGCCTGCATATTGGAAAAGCCCCTCATCGTTCAGGCCTAGTAATTCGATTCGTTCGCCTGTGGCCGCATCGTAGCGCCACAAACCCGGCTTAATAAGCCCTATATAAGGACTGCCCACCAGGACAGTTTTGCTATCCGGTGCCCACGCCACATGACAGCAAACTATTCCACCGCTGCTTTCAACTTCGATAACTGGGTCGGCGCCCGGATCAAGGAAAGCCAGCGTGCTGCTCTCCAATCCGCCGACAGAGAGCAGCAATTGCCCGCTGTTCGGCGCCCAGGCCAGCGGCGCATAGAATGCTTCTGGGGAAATAGCTCCGTTCTCTGTTTCTTCTAATTGATTGGTCACTAAATGAACAGCCTGATTGGTGGACAAGTCCAGAATCCAAACACCATCGAAGGCATAGGCCAGATAACGCCCATCAGCAGAGAAGAGCGGGTCACTGATTCGTTGGCGATAAAAATAGTGTGCGGCCTCCGGATCTGCGGCAGCATTGTCCACTAGCAGGCGGCGGTTGCTGCCATCTGCATTGACCAGGTAGAGCTGGTTGCTGCTCACATAGGCCACGCTGCCATCGACACGCGAAACGTCGTAGCTGCTCACCTGAGTGGACTCATCGGTTACTTGTGTTTGAGCCACCCCATCCCTCTCCAACCTCCAGATCTGCTCCGAACCGCTGGTCCGGCTGAGGAAATAAACGGTGCGTGGCAATAGATCTTGCGGCGTAGGGACGGCCGTTACCTCGGTTGGCAGGCCTTCGGCCGCCAGTGTGCCGGCCACTGCGGTGGCGACCATATCAACGGTTGGCGGCGGCGGTGTACTCGGATAATTGCATCCGCTGACGAGAATCATTAAAAGAAAAGTGGTTGCTCTTTTGAGGGGAACCAAGATGTTTGTTGCCTCGTTAATAGTTGGATTGTAGCAAATCATTCACCTGCCCCTTATGCTAGAATCGCGCCAGCAGAATGACCTTGGGGTTGATTCTGTCGGAGGAGTTTTGATGAGTCCAATGCCACCCGCCCAGCGCGGGATGTATTTTGAGGAATTCCAGCTCGGCCAGCGCATCATTACGGCTGCGCGCACCATCACCGAATCCGATGTCGTCACTTTCGCTGGGCTCTCCGGGGATTTCAACCAAATTCATATCGACGCTGAATTCAGCAAGAATACGCCTTTCGGCGCGCGGGTTGCACACGGCCTTCTCGGCCTTTCCATCGCTTCAGGGTTGGTGGTGCAGACCGGTTTCATGGAAGGCACCATAATGGCATTTCGTGAAGTGAACGAGTGGAAATTTATCAAGCCAATTTATATCGGCGACACTATTCACGTGGAATCCGAGGTCAAGGAAACTAAAGCCATCCCTCGTATCGCTGGTGGTTCCATTGTCATCCTTCTGGATGTCAAAAACCAAAAAGGGGAAACTTTGATGAAAGGCACCTGGACGGCGCTAATCGCCGGCCGCCCAAAATGACAGAAAGGCAACAAAGTGGCTGTCTGGCATTGCGAGTCCGGCCGAAGGCCAGAGCCTGCCCTGAGCGGCGCCGAAGGCGAGGCGTGAGGGAAGCAATCCCTGTCACATGACCGAGGGATTAGGTCGTTCCCCGCGAAGTAAACGCAATTCAGGAGAAGGCGCCAGCGATCGCTTCAAGCGTCTGGCTTCGTCTTCCGAGGAGACTCCTGAAGAGAAGTCAGCTATCGGCGATACCCAGCCTAGCCGCGCGATGCGAGTCAGCCAGCCGCCCGACGAGGCGGCCACCGTCCTGCCCGGCGCCGATGCCGGCGACTGGACTCCAGCGCCGCCGCCTCTGGGACACACGCCGGCTGGCGCCCCCCCTTCAATGGACCCCTCGGGGATGCCGCTTCCCCGCCGCGTGACCGAAACTGACCCGGAGGCAACGCAAGTAAGCGGTGCGGCTTATGCCAGCACAGGTCGTGGCCGCAGACCCAAGCCAACCAGCCCGAATAAGGTGAAAGGTGGCGATCTCCGCAGTCGCCTGGCCGCTATTCGCGAGCGAATTAGCCGTATGGGTTGCCTGCCGCGGTTGCTGATTTACGGCGGCTTTGCCTTGATCCTGTTGGCGGTGTTGGGCTTCGCATTCATTCTTTATGAATATGCGGCGATAGCCTCCACCTTGCCCAACGTGGATGACTTGCGTGCACGCGCCTCCCAATTCGAGACTACCCGCATTTTGGACGCGGATGGCAACCTGCTTTACGAAATCCTGGATCCCAATGCAGGGCGTCGCACCTATACGCCGCTCAAGAATATTTCTCCCTACATGTTGGCTGCCACGTTGGCTACTGAAGATGAAGACTTCTACAGCCATCCGGGTTTCAACATCGGCGCTATTTTCCGCGCCTTCACTCAGAATTATTCGAGCGGTGAGGTGGTCTCCGGCGCTTCTACCATCACTCAGCAACTCGCCCGGACCCTATTGTTCACGCCTGAGGAGGCCAGCGAGCAAACTTATCTGCGCAAAGTGCGCGAAGCCATCCTTGCATCCGAAATAACACGTCGCTATTCCAAAGATGAAATCCTTGAACTGTACTTGAACGAAATCTATTTCGGTAACCTGGCTTACGGCGTCGAGGCAGCCGCGGAAACCTATTTCGGCACGACCGCTAGCCAACTAACTTTATCTCAGGCTTCCTTCCTCGCCGGCTTGCCGCAGGCGCCCTCGGTGTACGACGTTTACACCAACCGCGATTCGGCGCTCGGACGCCAGCAGGCTGTGCTCAACCTGATGGTCAAGCTCAGCGCGGAAGAGGGCTGCATCTACGTCAGCAATAACATCCAACGCGTATGCGTGTCCATCGAAGAGGCGGCCGCAGCGGGCCTGGAGACACTCGACTATTCGTTCAACTCGCCCGATGTACAGATTCGCTATCCGCACTGGGTGCATTACATCCGTTCACTGCTCGAAGAAAAATTCGATGCCCAGACCATTTATCGTTCCGGCTTCACTGTTTACACCACCCTGGACCCAGAGATGCAAGACATGGCCCAGGAGACTCTCAGCACACATGTGGCCGGGCTGGCCGATAAACATGTGGGCAGCGGCGCCCTGGTGGCCATCCGTCCATCGGATGGTTACATTCTCGCCATGGTGGGCTCGGCTGATTTCTATAACGAAGCCATCGATGGGCAAATCAATATGGCGGTCTCCCCGCGGCAGCCGGGTTCATCCATCAAACCGCTGACTTACGCGGCGGCATTCGAAAAAGGTTGGACCCCCTCGACGTTGATTTGGGATGTGGAATCCGAATTTCCACCTTCGGGCAATCCGGATGATCCGCGCCCGCCATATATCCCCAAGAACTATGATAATAAATTCCACGGGCCGGTGACCGTGCGGACTGCGCTGGCAAATTCTTTCAACGTGCCCGCTGTCAAGACCCTGAACTTCGTGGGCATTTACGATAACCCAGATACGTCGGAGACCGAGGGCTTGGTGGCCTTCGCACACCGCATGGGCATCACCGATTTTAACGGTGATCAATATGGCTTGGCGCTTACTCTGGGCGGAGGTGAAGTGAAATTGTTGGACCTCACCAACGCCTATGCCATCTTCGCCAATCAGGGCCGCCGCGTGACCCCCGTTGCCATTACAAAGATTGTGGACTATCAGGGCAATGTGGTTTTCGAGGCGCCGACGCCTTCCACCGAGCAAGTCATCCGACCCGAGCACGCCTTTCTCATTAGTTCGATCCTTTCTGATAACCAGGCGCGCAGCCCGATGTTCGGCGCCAATTCAATACTCAACTTGCCTTTCACCGTTGCAGCCAAAACAGGTACGACGGACGATTTTCGCGACAACTGGACTCTTGGCTTCACACCGGATCTGGCGGTGGGTGTTTGGGTGGGCAATCCCGATAACACGGAAATGCAAGGCACCAGCGGAGTTACTGGCGCGGCACCCATCTGGGCCGAGTTCATGCAGGAAGGCATCAATTATTTGAAGGGCGGCAGCCCCTCGCCCTTCGTACAGCCGGCAGGCATTGTGGAGAAAGTCATTTGCTCGATTTCCGGGGCAGAGCCGTCGCAATATTGCAACGAGCAGCGCCGGGAAATTTTCGCCGCCGACCAGCCACCACTCGACGCTGACGAGGATTTGTGGCAGGACTTGCTCATCGACACCTGGACAGGTCTTGAGGCCTCCCCGGATTGTGATGATTTCACTGACGAAGAGTTTGGCCTTAATGTAGACGATGTCTGGGCGGTGAAGTGGATCACCCAGACAGATGCCGGCCGAGACTGGGCGGAAGATCACGGCTTTGAGGACCCCATCTTCTTTTCCCCGACCCGCGCCTGCCGCGCCGATGACTCGCACCCCATATTGGAATTTGTTTCGCCCAATGACGGTGCGCAATTGAGTTCCCGTCGTGTCGACCTGGTTATCCGCGCCGATGCCACGGGGGACACGTTCGAGGACTACGAACTCGAATGGGCTGCTGGCGATAACCCCCGCAAACGAGATTGGGAGACCTTGACCCGCAAGGATGACCCAGTCCCCAACGCAGCCGCTGTCTACGAGTTGGACATGGAAGACCTGCCCCGCGGCCCCATTTCATTGCGATTGACCATGAACAATATCCACGGCGGGTTCGCAGAAATTGAAATCGTCATCAATAACAAACTGCCGGCGCCAACGCCGGTTCCAACCAACACCCCTAAGCCCACCGCGACGCCAACGTATACGCCCCTGCCGACCAACACACCCCTGCCCACGGATACTCCGCTGCCTAGCGATACCCCACTTCCTAGTGATACCCCGACCGAGACTATCGCACCGCCATCCGATACACCGATTCCGAGCGATACCCCCAGCCCCACGCCTTAGCGGAGGAAATGCATGGCTCGAAAAGTCTTAGGCTACATTGAGCTTTATTGGACTTGTCCAAGCTGTCGAAGCGAAAATTTGGGCTCGCACGCCTACTGCACATCCTGCGGCTCTCCCCAGCCCAAGAACATCGAATTCCATCAAAGCAGCAAACAGCAATTGCTTACCGATGCCGAAAAAATCAAACGTGCCAAGGCCGGTGCCGATATTCATTGCGGGTTTTGTGGCACGCGCAACCCGGCCAGTGCCACGAAATGTTCGCAATGCGGTGCCGACTTGACTGCCGGTAGCCGCCGGGCGGCTGGGAAAGTCGTCGGCGCTTTTTCCGAAGGCGCTGTCCAACCTGTCAAATGTTCCAATTGCGGCACGATGAATGCCGGCAATCGTCTCAAATGCGGCAACTGTAGTGCTCCACTTTCGCATGGAGCCCCCGCGAAAATTGAGAAGGCCTCAACGGTCACTCAACCCCTTAATCGGAACACGCTGCTTGTCGGCGGCGCCATTCTGCTGATCTTGTGCGCGGCCATCTACCTCCTTTTTATTCGCACACAGGAAATCACCGGCGTGGTAAGCAGCGTAAATTGGCAGCGCTCCGTGGAGGTCGAATCGTTTGGTCCGGTGCAGTTGCAGGCTTGGCAGGATGAAGTTCCATCCGGCGCGTCTCAGGTGGCCTGCTCGGAGCGGGTGCGGTCTTCACAGAGTGAGCCGCCGGCAACCGGACGCTACGACGAAGTTTGCGGGACGCCTTACACTGTCGACACAGGTGGTGGCTATGCCGAGGCGGTGCAGGATTGCGAATACCGCGTCTATGACGATTATTGCTCTTACACGGTCAACGCCTGGGCGCCGGTATCTACCGCGCAGCTCGAAGGGTTTGATCTGAATGCGGTTTGGCCTCAGCCTGCCCTTGCAAGCAATCAGCGCCTGGGTGAGCAGACCGCTGACTACGTTTGTATTTTTGATTCGAATGGGAAAACTTACACTTATCATACGTCCTCCCTGGATAAGTTCCTGCGTTGCGTTATTGGCTCCACCTGGACGCTGAGCGTCAACGCGGCCGGCGCCGTGGCGGAGATTTCGCCCGCGAACTGAAGGCGAGAAGGAAACCGGCTAAAGCCTCGACTCCGGCATTTGGAGACGAGGCTTTAGCCGGTTCTATAAGCAACTTTAAATCTTCAACCTTAAACCTGTCTATAGGAGCGGCGCCTGCGCCTGTTCCAAGGTTAGCGGATCTAATTCCAACAGCTCAGAAAGACTCTCGGCGGTCAGCGAGAGGTTTTCCGCTAGACGGCGCATGTGGCGGAACTTCATAAAGCGCCAACCATCTTCTGTCGCCTGCTTGAATCGGGGATCCCGCTCGATTTTGTCGAGCACCAATGCGGCGCGGCGGCCGGGAAGCAATACTAAACTCTTCTCCGGGGGAGCTTTAGATTTCAAGAGAACGTCTCCCAGCAGAGCTGAGGCGATCGGGTAGAAAGCCAGCACTACCCGCCCTTCGCCGTCGCGCCATTCGACAGGGCTGTCTCCGGAGACCTGATGTCCTAATCGTGTACCCAATTTATCGAGCGTGGCGCGCATTTCTCTCAGATCTTTTCTGCGAGACTTGGGCTGATCGCCTGGCGCTATGGACCAGAGCCTTTCTTTTTGCTCACCGTACGAATTCAAAATAGCCTCTGTGAGCGTGAGGGGTGGAGTGAGCAACCCTTGGAAAATTCCGCAAAGCATCTTGTCGATTTCGCTGAGGCTGTGCCCAGGCCGCCGTAATAAATAACGAACCACCGCGATCTCCACGCGGTCGGTGAGGGGGGAACGCGCCGCGGCGGGATCCAGCAGCCACCACAACCCGGTTTCCAGCGATTGCTCGCTGGCGCCGAAACGCGTGAAACTGCCGCGAAAAGTGAGGCCGACTTCGAAGGTCCCGCGCGTCTCTGTTTGCAGTTCGCTTGCGTCTGCCAGTGCGCTGCCTAATTGGGCGCGTTTGCTGAGTTCGCTTAGTCCGGCAAGTTGCAGGTGCTGGAAATGAGTGGGTTCCCCGCGAGCGGCCAGCAGCTTCACGGCTGCGCGACGAACTGTTTCCGTAGGTTCGGCCGGCGAAGCCGTAGCAGCAGGCACGCCTTTGCGCCACAAGAGCTGCAATTGGTCTGCTTCTCTTCTCAACGCCATTCCCTCCAGCCGGAAGTCTGAGAGATTGGTGGCGGTGATCACCGCGGTATTGAAACCCGGTTCACTTTCGCCCACGATGCCAAACAGTGGCGTGTCAGCGCCGAGTTGCTCGGAAAGCGGAGCCAGGCCGGCATGCAAGGCTTCCGCGTGCCAGCCCCAATCGTAGCGTTTGCGGCGCAGCACCAATGCGAACGGCCCTATGGCTTCGCGTCCCCACAGCCAGCCCGCCCACAACGCGCACAGGGTCCAGAAAGCCTGGTTGGGGCGCGGAAAAGCCGTCACCACCGCGAGAGTATTGATTTTGGTGAGATCATCGGCCATATCGCGGAAGCGGCCTTCGAACAAGCTAATGCCCCCTCTTTCTGGCGGGGACTCGGGCCAAGGAAAGAGGGGAAGCGGTTCCGCATTCTGAGCCCAGAGGTCGATCGAGCCTTCCATCTCATGCCAGATGTTGTATTCTCGGAATTGCACAGGCGCGCTGAGTTGCTTCGGGCGCAGACGGCCACTGGGGTGAGCCCACAGGCTGGTGGCGCGGTCGCAGGCCGAGAGCACTAGGGCAGATACCAAACGCCGCTGGTTTTCATCCAGGGTCATGCCATCCACGCGGTTGATAATGGTGAAGAGCGCGTATACGGCGCGGGGCAAATAGGCTTCCAGGGCTTCTTCGGCATGTTCGCGGTCAGGGTCGCCTTTTGGGGCAATGCGCTCCAGGGCGCGGGAAAGCTGAGGGCCGCCGCGCGGATAGGCCGCGGCGCGTTCCCGGTCTTGTTCATCGGCGGGATATTCCCCGCTTTCGTTGCAGGCTGGGCAGCTGACAATTTTGGCATGGGGCGCGGCTGCTTCGCGTTCCCAGATAAAAGCTTCCGCCGGAGTTTGCGCACCGCATTTGGGGCAGGTGGTTTGATACAGTTCCAATATGGCGGTCTCCAGCCTTTCGTCGCCGCGGCGGGCGGCGGCTAGTTCCGCCAGGGCGGCCCGGAAGTCGTCGGCGCTGGGCGCCAGGGCGCGAATCTCGAGCAGGAAGCGGGCGATCGGATTGTTGGCGGCCACCGCAACCCGGTACCCCGCGCGAGCCGCCTCGGTGGCTACCCGTGGTGAGGCGCCAAATGGGTCCAGCACCCAGGCGCCTTTGGGGACGTTGGCGTCTAGCCACGCGGCAACGACGCCAACAGGCAGAGGCGGCAGATAGCGATCCAGCGGAGTTTGCTGAGGAGCGCTGCCGGGAATGTACACATCCGGATTGGCCATTTTGGATAGTAGATGCGGAGTATGCAGGCTTGTCAAGGGCAGGGCGACAATGACCTGCTATGTGCAACTTTCCGGGGACTGCCCGATGCATATTGACAAGTTGCACGTTGACAAGCCTGAAAGGGTGTCAAGATTGATAATCTAATAGCCCTGTACAGGGGTCGATGCAGTTTGACATATTTCACCGAAATCCTGGCGCTCCCTTTCATTTATCCCTCACTTTCCCCCTTTATAGCAGAAATCCTAAAAATGGAATGTCCAACCGTTTGACGGCCGGAAATTAAAACGAAGCAGTCTTGACTTGTTTGTGGTGCCGTTTGAGCTCATTGCGATAGAAAAGGCCGAGGTTGGTGCGATTCTTTTTTGCCCAGTGGCTGAAGTGCGTCGGCGCTAAGACGGGCGCCCCGACATAGAGGCGCTCTTCCATCAAGCCTTGCAGCTCTTCGCGGGTCAGCGTGATGTCGCGCAGCAGCAAACCGACAAATTTCGCCGCCAACAGCGTGAGCGCGGGCGGCAGACGCAATACCAGTGCGCGGCTGCCGACAAGTTGTTTGAGGAAGTCAATCAATTCCGCGTATGTGTAGACCTCGGGTCCGGCGGCGGGCAGGATCTCGTTGCGCGTGGTCCCCGCTACCTTGGCCGCCATGTCTGCGAGGTCCTCGACAAAGATAGGTTGCACTCGATAACGGCCATCGCCGGCGATCGCAAAGACCGGGAAATGGCGCAACAGCCAGGCGATGTTATGCACCAGCACTTCTTCTTTGCCGAAAATCAAAGTGGGCTGCAAAATCGCATAGGATAGTTTTGAGGCCTTGATGATGTCTTCCACTTCGGCCTTGCTGCGATAGTAGGGCAATGATGAATTGATATCCGGATTGCTGACGCTAACGTGAATGATCCGGCGCACTCGGGCGCGCTCGGCCGCCGCGACCAGCGCCCGGCTGTTCTCAACAGCCCGTTGTAAAGTTGATCCCGGATAATTGAAACGCACCCAATAGGTGTTCACCAATGTGTGCGCCCCGCGCAGGTTCGCCTGTAACTGTTCTGGTCGCGAAAAATCCAATGGGAAAGCCTTAATGCGCTCATGCAAAGGATGCGGGCGATCCGGATTGCGCGTCAGCGTGATTACTTCCCAGCCGCGGTCGAGCAGGGCGCGGGCGATGTAAGAGCCCGTGTAACTGAAAGCGCCAGTGACTGCAGCAGTTCGTTTGAGTAAAGACATTAACTGATTGTTGGATAAAACTGCAAGATGGACGGCGTCACACCGACGAGATCCTTCAGGTCTTTGCAGAATTCCATACGTAGATTTTTTGCCCCGATCACCAGGGCCGGCACCGGGTTGAGCGTGTGGTGCCTGGTTTCCAGGTCCTCCATATTGCCGTGATCCGAAGTGATCAGGATCAATCCCTTTTCCTCCTCCCATGCCTCCAGCAAGCCGCCAAGCACTGCGTCGAAATTTTCCAGCAGGCGAACGCTGCCCGACATGTCCTGGTGATGGCCCACGAAATCGCTGACCCAGAAATCGAAGAAGGCCAGGTCATACTTCGCCGCCACCGCGGCCAGCCTGCGGCCTGCAGCGGGCGCCTCCATCAGCGGCGAATCCTTATAACCCAATTGCTCACGCCAACCATGGCCGGTGAAATCCACTGAGAACGCTTCGCCTGCCTTCAGGTCATCTGCTGTCTTCAATGTGATCCCCGCGCTGGTCACCGCTAGTGGGATGGCGGAATACAGCCGGTGACCGCTGGCGATGGAGTCGAAGTAGTTCTGAGGATAAGCATTCAGCAAGCAGGTCTTGTATCCGCGCCGGACTAACTGCATGAATAGATTATCCTCGCGGACAATTTCCATGACGGCTTTATTAGGCTTGGGTCCGTAATGCTCGCCGATCAGTTGCGGAGCGTTCTTCCCCGTCAGCAACGCCGCTTGCCCGGTGGCCGATTGCGGCAGCCCCGTGACCCCGAGCGAGGCGTCCAGCTCCAGCAGGGTGGCGCGTTCCGTTTCCAGCATGGGCGTTGTGTTACTCGGCTTCAGCCGAACGCGTGGCCGCCTCCTGCCACGCAAAGCATCTCCAGCGCGACGGCTTCTTTTGCCGTCGCAAGCGCCCTTTACCAGGCGTTGGCCGCCTAGCAACTTAATGAGATTAGGCATTTTGGCGGCGGCGAAAGGGTTGGTTTCGGGATTGTCGTCCCCGAAACCAATGCCATCCATGAAGAGGAAGAGGAAGTGCATCGGGCGATTGTACTTGACCTGTCATCCGTCCCTGACGCATGTCCTTTGACAAGCCCCTGCTCTTACCTTAGAAT
>CAYJMC010000038.1:0-19435 GCA_964371335.1 uncultured Anaerolineaceae bacterium | reverse complement strand
AACTGGCGACACCGCGATTTTCAGTCGCGTGCTCTACCAACTGAGCTACCTCGGCGGGGGTGACATTGTACAAGCGCGCACAATGCCTGTCAAGAAACGGCCCGCCAACCTTCGCGCATCCCCATTTTCTTTGCTGGTAATCCGGCCCAGATTTCCCCTTCACCAGTAGATTCCAGAAGCACCGCATTCGCTCCCAGCACGGTGCCGCGGCCCACTCTCAGCACACCTTCCTTGCAGAGCACCTTGGATCCCGGCGACAAGATGACTTCATCGCCTATCTCGATCGATTCGAATTTCGACTGCTCGATCGGCAAGTGGATATCGGCGCGGCCAATGGTGACACCGGGGTAGATCTTTACATTGTTGCCGACAATTGTATTGGGATGAATGACCACGCCAAAACCCCCGTGGACTAATACGAAACCTGTACCGATCTTTACTGAGCGCGGGATTTCAGAGCCTAGCATTTTAAGGAGCAGGTAAGCAAGGCGGCCAAGTAAACCCTTGCGCGAGTAGACAAGTCGAGAATAGAAATCCATTGTTACGGGCTAAACAGGTTGGGGATTGCCACGCTCGCTCCGCTCGCTCGCAATGGGACGTTAGTCCAGATCCTTGAGCATGTATGTATCCCCCAAGGAATAGCCGCGCCCGGCGTAGTAGCCGCGGGTGCCGACGGCGGCGATGACAGCCATGCGCAGATAATCTTCGCCGCGGGCCAGGTCTTCGGCGTATTGTAGCAACCGCGTGCCGAGACCAATGTGCTGTGCGGCTCCGCTTTGCTCCTCACCCATTTCCAGCGATTGGCCGTAGACATGGACTTCGCGGACCAGGGCGGCGCCTGTCAGGTCTTCCAATCCGGTGTCGGGCGAGTTACCACAAGGCAAGGACAAGCGCAGAAAGCCGACCAATTTGTCTTCTGAAGTGACAAAAGAAATGAAATGCTCTGCAGCGTAATCGGTGATGTAGGAGAAATCCTTCAGTTCCAGTTGCTCCACATCTACTTTGCCTCCTTTGACTTCGCGGCAGCGAACACAGCGGCAGCGCCGTCCGCGCGCCTTCATGACTTCGTGTACATCCATGCGCAGGCTGGTGCGCTTGTTTCCATCGACGACGTTGGTCGAGGGGATATCGCGGATGACGCGGTTCACGCGACAATATTCGGGGATGGTGGCTTTGAGATCGGCCAAGAGCTCGACCAACTCTTCAGTTGCATAAGGACGGTATTCACCGCGCTGCCAATGCAAATACAACTCGGCGTTTTCCAGCAATTGTGTGGGATAGATCTTGAGTTCATCAGGGCAATAGCCATCCCATAATTTGGCGAAATCGGCACGGTCGCTTTCCGGCGTGGCGCCCAAGAGGTTGGGCATCCAGTGCAAGACGATCTTGAAGCCTGCAGCGCGCAGCAAGTCCGTGGCTCGGCGCGTTTCCGCGGCTGAGTGGCCGCGCTTATTGAGTTCCAGGATATCTTCGTCGAAACTCTGCGCGCCCAACTGCACTTTGGTGACACCCAGGTAGCGCAGCCAGGCGATTTCCTCTAGGTTGACATGGTCGGGCCTTGTTTCGATGGCCAGGCCTACGGAACGATGCGCGGCAGTTTGGTTATAGCGTTGCGCTTCAGGCAAAGACTGTAATTCGACCTCGTTGATCGCATCGAACATGCGCTTGATAAATTCTTCCTGATAATCGCGTTTATACGAGGACCAGGTGCCGCCCAGGACGAGCATCTCGATCTTGTCTGTCGGATGGCCGAGGGCTTTCAGCGTGTCCAGGCGGCTGCGAACCTGGGCATACGGATCGAATTCGTGCTGCAAGGCGCGCATAGCGCCGGGCTCGTCCGGCAGGTAGCTCTTGGGCATGCGCACGTCCGTGGGACAGAAGACACACTTGCCGGGGCATGGGTAGGGCTTGGTGAGCACGGTGACCACGCTGACGCCGGAGAGCGTGCGCATGGGCTTGAGACGGATGCGAGCCAGGAGGGCTGTATCCTCCATCCAGGCACCGCTGTCGACCATTTCGCGGTAAGCGGCCACCAGCATTTGTTTGCCGACGAAGCCGCCGTTCTCCAATGGGTGGTGGCTAATGGCGTCAAATACTGGTTCCCCATCTCGAATTTCGTCCAGCGCGGCGCGGGCGCGCGCCATCCTCTCGGGAGTCGCTTTTTTAGCGGTTTCCCAGGCCAAAATGCGGGATTCGGGATTCTTTAGCAGAGTCATGTCATTTTTTCAACCTTGCGAAGGGTTGCAGTTCTGCTGGTCGGGCTTACATCAACCTTCGCAAGGCATTATTATCGAGGCATGGACGCCGCCGTCGCGCAGCGACTCATCGCCCTGAACAAGGAATTCTATCAAAATCTCGCCGAGCCATTTTCGGCCACCCGCGCCCAGCTGCAGCCGGGCGTTTTGCGCGTTCTGAAGGACGTCCCAGACTCAGCCAATATCCTCGATCTAGGGTGCGGAAACGGAGGAGTTGCTCGCGAACTGGCTCGCCGCGGGCACAAGGGACAGTATGTCGGTGTAGATTTCAGCGACGAACTGATCAAGGTTGCAAGTTTGCAGGTTGAAGGTTTACAGTTCACCTTTATCCAGGCAGATCTGACATTCGCCGATTGGAATCTCCAACCTCCACTCCCAAATTTGCGCTTTGATTTCATTTTTGCCTTCGCCGTCCTCCACCACTTACCAAGTCGGGAACTACGGCTAATCTTCCTAAGACAGGTGAGTCGCGTGATGGCGCCCGCTGGCCAATTAGTTCTCTCGAACTGGCAATTCTTGAACAGCCCGCGCCTGCAGGCAAGGATCCAGCCGTGGAGCGAGATCGGCTTGTCTGACGACCAGGTTGACCAGGACGATTACCTTTTGGATTGGCGCAGTGGCGGCAGGGGCCTGCGATATATCCATCACTTTGATTCTGAAGAATTGGCGGCGCTGGCAGCGGAAGCCGGCTTCCAGGTCGAAGACGAGTTCCTGTCAGATGGCAAAACCGGGAACCTGGCGCTGTATCAAAAATGGATTCCGGCAAACTTGTAATAATAATATTCACACACATACACACCGCCCTCGATACAGTTTGACAATGTCGGCCAAAAGATGTTTCGACTTTTTCGAGGCTTAAGGAGTCGAAACATCTTTTAGTTAGGAATCCCACCTCGTCGAAAATGTGCGATTCATATTAAAGAATGCAATCGGACACAAAATGTTAACTTGCATTCAAATGTCAAGGATTGGATACTGTTAGACTTAATCCATCAACCACAAGCCACTCGACGTTAATTATTTGCGGGCGCGAGGCAGATCTCGCCCGTCTTTGCTGGCTCAGAATGACAAATGGGGGGCGAGGCGTGCCTCGCCCCTACGTTTTTCCAATCGGATGACGGAGCACCGTCTTCAATTTCTCCGGCCTTGCGCGGCGCGGGTCGCCGAGATAAATCTCATGATGCTTGCCTTGGGTGCGGTAACCGTTCTCGGCGGCGAAGGCCACCATCTTTTCAATCGTGGCCGGTTCCGCGGAATACGGCCCGATGTGCATGATCTGCATGGAAAGTCCTTCTTCGTAAGGTTCGAAGCGTGCTTGGTCCAACATCGCAGGATTTTTCCTGGCGCGTAATTGGTCGCGCGCTTCCTCGAACACCCCTTTTGTAACCGTTTCCGGCTGCATGATCAGGGCGGTGAAAAACCAATCGTCTTTATGGCTGACGGTGAATTTCAGATGGCTGTCCTTGGTCCACCACAAGCCCTCCAGCGGCATGACCGGGAAATCCACGGGGTTCTTCTTGCGCAGCTTGCAGGCGAACTTGATCGTGTAGGACAAGCCGTACAAAGTTTCCAGCGCGCCCAAATAATCTGGCGCTTCGGCAACTGGGGTATTAGCGGGAATGGTGCCATCCACCATGATGAAGTTGAAGCGCGGCACTTTGACTACCTCGACTCTTTTGGCGCTGGGGGTGTAGAGGTCTTTGTACTGTTTTTTAAGGTCAAGCTTTTTCATGGATTTCCTTTCATTCCATCGTTGGGACTGCCATCCCTCGTCTTTCAACAGGGGGTTACTACGCGGCGGGCTCGCATTGTTTATTCAATTTGACTTTCGATGCGCGGGATGTAGCGATCGAGCCATTCGAGCTCGGTCTGAAGGAGGTTGTAGCTGTACTCGAACATACCTTCAAGGAAGACGGGAAGGTCCTCGCCGCGCTGCTGCCAGGTTTGTTGCACATAGTCGCGGTTCTGGATGAGGTTGCGGCGGTATTGGCGAAGGGCAGCCGCGGCTTCCTGGGGACGGACGCCCGGCAGCCCGGCGAGGCCAAGAAGAAAGGAAGAATCGGGATGGCCGGGGCGGGAAAGGGCTTCCAGGGTGGCCTGATGCCAGGCATCCCGGCCCTCAGGCTGGATGGTGTAGACCTTGCGAGAGGGCCCACGTCCGGCGGCCGGCTCCTGGTGGCTGCTAATCAGGCCGCGTTGCTCCAGTTTGCTGAGGATGTAGTAGATCGAGGAAAAGCCGACAATGGTCCAGTCGCGCATGCCCCTTTCTTCAATGAGCCGTTCGATCTCGTAGCCGTGTCGAGGCGCCTCGGTTACCAGGCCAAGGATGGCTAATTCGGCGTTTGTCATATTATTCTAGTACTAGAATAATATGGATTTTGGCGGGAGTCAAGGCCTGGATTAGTTGATTAACTGATTAATCGATCAATCAGTTAATCCATTAATCGGTTAATCAGAGGGTTTACCAAGCTATACTTCCACCCATGCCCCGCGAACAGCGCAGCCAACGGGTTGAAGCCATCGTGCTCAAACACAGCGATTTCGGAGAAGCCGATCGCCTGCTGACGCTCTACAGCCGGGAGCAGGGCAAGCTGCGCGCCCTGGCCAAGGGCGCCCGCAAGCCCGGATCCCGTAAAGGCGGGCACCTGGAGCCGTTCAGCCGGGTGCGCCTGCTGCTAGGTAAAGGGCGCGAGCTGGCGGTGGTGAGCCAGGCCGAAGCGGTGGAGACCCATTCGGAGTTGACTGAAAACTTGGAGGCGCTGGGATACGCGTCGTACGTGGTCGAGCTGTTGGATCGCTTCAGCGGCGACCACGACGAAAACGCGGCTTTGTACCGGCTGCTGCGCGACACATTGCAGAGACTTTCCGCCGGGGAAGAATTGCAACTGGCGGTGCGTTACTATGAAGTGAGGTTACTGGACCAAGTTGGCTTTCGCCCGGAATTGCTGACTTGTCTGAATTGCCGCAAAGAGATCAAGCCCGAAGGCCAATACTTTTCCTTCGAGCTAGGCGGGGTGCTGTGTCCGGACTGCGGGCGCGGCGATCCGGGAGCGCGCCTTATCTCACTGGCGGCGCTGAAAGTGTTGCGCCATTTGCAGCGTAGCAGTTATGAGGAGGCGCGCAAGGTGAAGCCGGGCGCTGGCGTGCAACTGGAACTAGAGACGCTGATGAACGCGTATTTGACTTATTTGTTGGAGCGGGCGCTGAATAGTCCGAGATTTTTAAAAAGGGTGAGAGGCAACAACAAAAAATAATTTAGAAGATGCTTCGCGAACTCCAGGTAGGTCCGAGATTTGAATTCCAGAACATATCTATATGGAAGAAAACGCACCAGGGATTCCTCGCTGATCCTGAATTTGCTGCAAATGTGGATTTTTTAACCAGCTCGGAATGACAAAGTGAGGAAAAACACAAAAGCGCAAAGGATGCGCTTTTGTGTTCGTTTCAAATCAGGCATTTCTTTATGCCAAGGGTTGGGATCTTATCTATTTGCTTCACTCTACCTGGCAATCACTAAAAACCTTCTAACTTCGAAAAGTCGGCCACGCCATTAGCCAATTTCACGACGCGTTGCAGCAAGCCGAGGCGATTTCTTTTTAATTTCTCATCCTCGGCCATCACCAGCACTTTATCGAAGAAGTGGTTGATGGCGGGGATCATAGGAGCGAAGACGTTGAGAAAATCGTCAATGGAACCGGGAACCCGTTTGGTCGCTTCCGCGGCAACCACCGCATTCTGCAATTCGCGCTCGGCGTCTTCGACGATGGCGGATTCGTCAACTGAATAAGTTTCTTTCAAATCGCGGGTGATGCGCACGCAGCGACCGAATGCATCCAGGGTCTGCTGCCAGTCTTTCGCTTTCACTTGCCTGCCCAAGGCGATCACGGCGCGCTGCACTGCGGCCGGATTGTGACCCTGGGATGCGATCACCGCGTCCACAACGTCATGACGGTGATCAGCTTCGAGCAAAAAGGCGCGGAGACGCTGGGTAATGAAGTCCAGCGTCTTGGTCTTGGACTCGTCACTGACAACAACGGGCTGCAATGCAGCCGCCAGAGCGATGCCATCGCGCAAATCGAAGTCGAGATCCCAAGCCAGCAAGCTCTGCACGAGACCGATGGCGGCGCGGCGCTGGGCGAACGGGTCCTTGGCTCCTGTGGGCTCGAGCCCCATGGCAAACAGGCCGCTCAGGCTGTCGAGGCGGTCGGCGAGGCCAACGGCGAGGCCAGGTTTGCCCTTCGGCACCTCGTCGCCGGCGAAGCGCGGCAAGTAATGCTCGAGGATGGCCTCCGCGACTGCAGGCGGCTCGCCGGAATCGAGGGCGTAGTATTTGCCCATCACGCCCTGCAGCGCGGTCATCTCGACAACCATCTTGGTGACGAGGTCGGCCTTGGAGAGATGGGCGGCGCGTTGAGCAACATTGCCTTCTTCTGAACTCAAATTCAATTTGTCACTTAGTTCTTTGGTTAAAGCGATAATCCTTTGAGTCTTATCCCACATCGAACCGAGATCCTTTTGGAAAGTGAGGTACCGCAACTTGTCGACTTTGTCGACAAGTTGGGTTTCGCGGTCGCGGTGCACGAAGTAGGCGGCGTCGGCGAAGCGCGCCCGGATCACGTCGCCGTTGCCGGCGGTCACCGCTTTGGCATCGAAGCTGCCGTTGCCGACTACGATGAATTTGTTGAGCAGTTTGCCATTCTTCTCGACGGGGAAATAGCGCTGGTGCTTCTTCATCACCGCGATGAGCACTTCCCGCGGTAAATCGAGATAGCTGGCTTCAAATTCGCCGAGCAGCGCGGTCGGGGATTCGACAAGATGCGTCACTTCGTTGAGCAACTCATCGTCTTTAGGGACGCTACCACCCGCCCCGGATGCCAAGACCTGCACCTGTTTCTGAATGGTTGCAAGACGCGCAGATTTGTCCAACAGGATGCCTTGTTTCTTTAGCTGTGCGAAATAATCTTTTGGTGATTCGACTTTGAAGGTTTCGTTCCCGCTCAGCCGCAGACCGCGGCTGGCGACACCGCTTTGCAAGCCGGCGAACTCAAAAGGAACGACGTATTCGCCGTGCAGCGCCAGCAGCCAGCGCACGGGGCGGGAGAAAGCCACACCGCTGTCGTTCCAGCGCATGGATTGTTCGAAGCGCAGGGAGCCAAGCAGGCCGGGAAGCGCGGCGGCCAGCGCCTCGGCGGCGGTGCGGCCTTTCTGTTGCGTGCGGGCGACGACGTATTTGCCGCCCTCGATCTCTTCCACTTTAAGTGCGGAAACGGCGATGCCCTGGCCGCGGGCAAAACCCTCGGCGGCGGGGGTCGGGGTGCCGTCCGCGCCGAAGGAGCGGGCGGCGGGTGGGCCCTTGACCACCTGCACGCGGTCAGCTTGTTTGGGCGCCAACTTGGTTACGTGAACGACCAGGCGGCGGGGTGTACCCATAACCTTGAGCTCCTCGTGGTCGAGATGCTCGTCTTCGAGCAATTTGGCAAATGCCGGGTGCAGTTGCTCTATGGCAGATTCCAGGTCGCTGGGCGGCAGCTCTTCGGTACCGATTTCCAATAAGAAATCCGCGGATTTGGTGGAGCCAGAAAGCCTTGCGGCTTTCTGGCGGGCGGGTCTTAGACCCGCCCCTACGGAGGCGGATTGGCCTCCCTCAGGCAGCCAGGGGTATTCCTGGCGCTGGCGGTCGGCCACATAAGCTTCGGCCACTTGGCCAGAGAGGGCGCGCATGCGGCGGAAATAAGCCTGGCGCTCGGTGACCCCAATGGCGCCGCGGGCATCCAGTGCGTTGAAGCCATGCGAAGTCTTCAGAACGTAATCGTATGCAGGCAGCAGCAGCCCGGCCTCCAGCGCCGACTTGGCCTCCGCCTCGTAAAGCTCAATCATTTGTCGCAAACGGGTTGTATCGGCCACCTCGAAATAATATTTGCTGTGTTCCTGTTCACCTTGCAGGTTCAGGTCTCCCCAGGAACGCTGAACACCTTTTTTTGGTGTACTCCAGCGCAGATCGCCCACGAATTGCACACCTTGCAGCGCCATGGCAATGCGATCCAGGCCATAGGTGAGCTCCACGGAAACCGGGTCCAGCGCAATACCGCCCGCTTGCTGGAAATAGGTGAATTGGGTGATCTCCAGGCCGTCGAGCCAGACCTCCCAGCCCAGGCCCCAGGCGCCTAGCGCCGGGGAAGCCCAGTTGTCTTCCACGAAGCGGATGTCGTGCTTGGGGAGGTCGACGCCGATGGCGGCCAGCGACTGCAAATAGATTTCCTGAGGATTGCCGGGGTCGGGCTTGAGGATGACCTGATACTGGTAATGCTGCTGCATACGGTTCGGGTTCTCCCCGTAGCGCCCATCATCAGGGCGAATGGAGGGTTCGACGTAAGCGACATTCCAAGGTTCTGGACCCAGCACGCGCAGAAAGGTGGCGGGATTCATGGTGCCTGCGCCGACTTTTTCGTTGTAGGGCTGCCAGATCACACAGCCCCAATCGGACCAGAATTGCTGGAGGGCGGTAATGATGGATTGAAAATCGGGAACTAGTTGCTTAGTTCCCTGGTTAGCTGGTTTGAAAGATCGCTTGTGCGGTAGTTTTTTAGTTCGCTTGGCCATTGGTGGTGATTATATGCTAACGAGCTAGGCAAAGACTGGTGATTGGAGATTGGAGATTGGCACCCAGTAATTGGGTAATTAGTAATTGGAAATTAGCAATAGTTATTCGTTATTGGTTATTATGTCGGCGTGTCTATACGAGTTCTCTTTGATGGCTGGCCGCTGGTTCACGATCCGTTGAGCGCGGCGGCCTGGCACCTACGTACTTTGCTGGCGTTGAACCCCGATGAGGTCCAGGCCATTCTGGCGTTGCCCACGGAGCCAGGCTCGGCCAGTTTGGGAGCAGGAATAGAACCAATCTACCATCACACACACGACCGAGCCGCCTGGGAGCAGCGCATCGTGCCGCGGCTTGCAGAACAACAACAGGCGAACATAATTCACACCACCGGCTTGGCCGCCTCATTGCTTGGCAAAACACCCACCCTGGTCAGTCCGGCAGAAACAGAGGGGAAGGGACGCGGCAGGTTGGGTGAAGCGCTGGGCCGCGGCGGCCTGGCGCGGGCCACGATCCTATGGCCGGATGATCTACCCAAAGCAAATCTACCCGGCGAGATGGGATCACTGCCGCCAATTGTTCATCCGGAGATTGCAGTTAGCAATGCCGATCGGCTCTCCAATCCGGATCTGCCAGAGGAATTCCTGTTGGTCCAAGGAACAATTGACGAAAACTCGATCCTGCAGATTTTGGAAAGCTGGACCTGGGCAGCGGCTTCCATCGGCGAGCTGTATCCGCTGGTATTCGTTGGTGTAGGCGGATCGACCCGAGATTTTCTACTCGCACGTCTGCCACAATTTCACGTGCAAGACAGCGTGCGTGTATTCAGCGTTATCCAGGCTCAAGACTTGCCAAACATCTATCGGGCCTGCACGGCGTTGGTACATCTGGGAACCCCGCCGCCCTGGGGAAACGATCTCCGCCACGCGTTGGCATGCGGTAAAGCCGTTGTGGGTTGTCACGAAGCAATCACAGAATCAATTGTCGGCTCGGCGGCTTATTTGGTTCCACCAGATGATTTACGCGGCCTCGGTGCAGCCATGATCACTGTCGTCGTGGATGAAAAGGCGCGCGAAAAACTGGAAGAAAGCGCCCAAGCGCGCGCCGCGCATTGGTCGGCGGCGAAATTTAAGGAAGAGTTATTGAAAATTTATGGAGAAAAAGGTTAACGACGGCGGCGCGACAACTGCCAGGTATAGAAGCCCAAACCCGCACCGCTCAGCAGCAAAATAACTCCGAGCAGACCCATCAACGGCGAACGACCGCCTTCTTCCGCGGACAGGGCGAGCCCGGAAGACGAGCCGGCCTGCGCGCCGAAGTTCAGCGTGGTGGCATCCCCGGGGTTCAGTTGGATGGTAGCACTCTGCGCAGTAGTGGCGTTGTAGCCCTGGGGTGCGGCTACGCTGACCGTGTACTCGCCGAGCGGAAGTTCCTCAAAGCACACCGGAACAGGCGCACCGTCTGCATCCACCTCGGCGAGGGTGGAACCGGTGCGCGAAGCCAGGCCGGTGCGTTCACTGACGCTGGCGGCCCCGCCGGCGATGCCGAACTCGGTTTCCTGGCGCAGGGCGTCGCCGTTGACGTCATCGAAGAGCAGCACGCAAATCATGCCCGTACCTGGCGCTGGTTCCGTGACGGTGGCAACCACCTCGGAAGTTGGTGCAGGAGTGGCTGTAGCTTCCCCTTGGCCGACAATTCCAAGCAGAATGACCTGGCCTTCAATCAACGGGGTGTCTGCCGTCCAGTTGTTGAGCTGTCGCAGGGTGTTTAGGTCAATTCCAAACTTTTCAGAGATGCCAATTTGGGTGTCGTTCGCCACAACGGTGTAAAGGATGCGTCCGTCGGCACCGGGTGTGGGAGTGGGTTCGGTTTGCAAGGCGGAATTGGAAGCCTGAACGGGCAGGATAGCGGCCCAAATCAGAGCAAGAGAGACCAGAAACGCTCCTGCAAAAACAATTGGCGCGCGGGATTTCATAGCGGCGAGAATTATAACCTTGCCATTACAGGGCTGTGCAACCGCGGTTGCACAGCCGCCGGATGCAGCACACTATAATTGATCGCCTACCCAAATGAGCGCTCAGGCATTGTCTCTCTCTCAGCCGCTGCCAAGCAGCCTGCGTCCCTTCGACATCCGCCGAGACTTGTTGGCGGTCGCCGATCTCGTAGAGCTTTGTTTTGCCGAAAGCCTGGATGCAGACGGCCGCCTCTACATCCGGCAAATGCGCCAGGCGGCGCGCAGCGGCCCGCTGCTGGACCTGGCTTCCGCGGGCGGAAACCGAATCGATTTGCCCATGGGAGGTTTCGTCTGGCAGGAAGGCGATCGCGTGGTGGGCAATCTAAGTCTGATCCCCCACCGGCGCGCCGGGGAGCGATTGTATTTGATTGCCAATGTAGCTGTGCATCCCGATTACAGGAAAAGGGGCATCGCCCGGGTTTTGACCCAAGCGGCTTTGGATGACATCGAGCGCCGAGGTCAAAAAGAAACCTGGCTGCAGGTGGACGAAAACAATACCGCGGCCGTCGCCCTTTATCGCCATATGGGCTTCCGTGAACAATTGCGGCGCACAAGCTGGCGGACTCAGCCGCAACGCGATTTGACTGTGGTTGATGGAGAGCGTTTGACCTTGCGTCATCGCCGACCCTCTGATTGGGCGATGCAAAAAAACTGGCTGTTAAATAATTACCCCGCTGAGGTCCGCTGGCAATTACCTTTGGATTTCAGTTTGCTGCAACCTGGCTTGAAAGGCGGGCTGCAGCGTTTGTTCAACGAACGACGCGTGCTACAGTGGTGCGCTGCGGGGAAACGGGGATTGCTGGGCGTCCTAAGCTGGCAATCTTCTTCGTTGGAAGCGGACCGCCTGTGGCTGGCCGCTGAAACCAAAAACGAGGAAAAGGCAATTCCGGTGCTTGCGCGCCACGCCCATGCGGTGTTGCCACCCGGCCGCACATTGGCTTTGAACTACCCTGCCGGCAGGGCACAGGAGACTTTGGCGCGTTCTGGTTTCCAAGCCACGCGCACCTTGATTTGGATGGATTACCCCTGGAAAAAACAATGACCATTAATAATCGTAACGATCTGCATGATCTGTTGGCGCGCGCAAAAGTCATTGCAGTCGTCGGCCATTCCGATAAACCGCATCGCACGAGCTATCGCATCGCTCAATATCTGCGCCAGGCCGGTTATAAGGTGTATCCAGTCAACCCAACTGTGAAGGAAATAGATGGACTACCTTGTTATCCAAGCCTTGGCGCAGTGCCGGAATCCATCGATATCGTGGACGTGTTTCGGCGCTCAGAATATTTGCCCGACATCGTGGAAGAGTCAATTGCCGTCGGCGCGAAAGCAATCTGGATGCAATTGGGCGTTATCAACGAGGAAGCGGCCCAGCGCGCCGAAAAAGCCGGTTTGGATGTTGTCATGGATCGCTGCATCATGGTCGACCATCGACAACTCATGGGGTGAACAGTCAGAAAACAAACCGGGCTTGCTGAGCAAGCCCGGTTTGTTTGGAGAAAGAGAGATCTCTTAGACCTTCCTGGTTTGAGGGAGCGGAACCGCCTCGCCTTCTTTAGCTTTGCGTCCCCACGGTGTGCCGATCCAAGGCAGAAGGAAGTAATCCAGGCCGATGTAGCCAGCAACCTTCCAAGCCATTACGATGCCGAGGGCGACCATGAACAGCAAGGGGTTGCTGCTGGCCGAGCCGGCCATCATGAAGTTCCAATTCATCAACGCGCCGAAGAAGGCCGCGATACCGGTGAAGGCGCCCAGGATAAGAGCAATGCCAACCAGCATTTCGCCATAAGCCACCACCTTGGCGAACCAAGTGTAGGCCTGCGCGTCCAATAGGAATTGAATGAAAGATCGGTACCAGTCAAAGGAAATTGGTGGGCGGCCCTCCGCGGGGACTTGCACCGCGCCGGTCCAAAAACCCTTCAGGGCGTCGCCGGTCTGTACCCAGGCCGGGTTGCCAATTTTGTGCAGCGAGGCGTCGATCCACTGATAGCCGAGCCACACGCGTAGCAGCACCCACAGGACCGCAGTTCGCGGGTTGCTAAAGAGAGTGCGGATAAAGGGCGGGTCTTGGATGACATGTCCATTTTGAAGTGGGGTTGCCATTGAATCTCCTTTTTTTCGTAATTCAGGCGATAAGCCAAATTCTTGTCAGGACTCTACGCCGTATACGGATATGTAAATAGGTACACTTGTCCATATCGCTTCACGTCTTTTCGGGACATTGTGAATATTGAAACAAATGACAAAAGACACGGTCAGGGGGGGTCATGCGCCCATGCAGGAAATAGCGGCCACGCGGCATAATTTGACTAGTGGAAGCTATCGCGAACCTCGACACTTTGTACGCCGACAAGCTGGTTACGGCCGAAGAGGCTGTCCAAAACATCCGCTCTAACTCGCGCGTGTACCTGGGGGGCGGCGCTGGGATCCCCCAGGTGTTGGAGCGCGCCATGGCCGCTCGATCCGACGAGCTGGAAAACGTGGAGGTCGTCCACGTTCTCACCTTTGCCGGAGGCGAGTACCTGGATGCATCCAAATCCAAGAGCTTCCGCCACCGCGCTTTATTCATTGGGCCCAATGCGCGCAAAGCCGTCAACGAAGGCCGGGCGGATTATGTCCCCATCTTCCTTTCTGAAGCTCCCTGGTTGTTTAAAACGGGTGCCCTGCCCGTAGACGTTGCCATGGTCCAAGTCTCCCCACCAGATGCCCACGGTTTCTGCTCCTACGGCGTCGAGGTGGGTGTGACCAAACCCGCGGCCGAATCAGCCAAAATGATCATTGCCGAAGTGAATCCCAATATGCCTCGCGTGCTTGGTGATTCATTCATTCACCTCAGCAATATCGATTACGTAGTGGAAGCTGATTACTTGCTGCCGGAAACCGGCTCCAAGGAGATCAGCAAAGAACAGGACGTCATTGGCGAACTGGTGGCAGAAATGGTTCCCGACGAAGCCACCCTGCAGCTCGGCATCGGCGCATTGCCAAACGCGGTGCTCAGTAAACTGGACGGGAAACGCGACCTGGGTATCCACAGCGAACTGTTTTCTGACGGCGTGATGGAGCTTGTGGAAAAAGGCGTGATCACCAACCTGGCCAAGACCCTGCACCCGGGGAAGATCGTGGCGGGATTCCTTTTTGGTTCCCAAAGGCTCTACCGATTCGTGAACGACAACGCCATGATCGAACTGCATCCGACAGACTATGTCAATGACCCATTCACAATTTCCCTCAATCATAAAATGACCGCGATCAACTCGGCAATCGAAGTCGATCTCACCGGGCAAGTATGTGCAGATATGATCGGCGGATCGTTCTATAGCGGGATCGGCGGACAAGTGGACTTCATCCGCGGCGCGGCTCATTCCAAGGGCGGCAAGGCCATCATCGCCCTGCCCTCGACGGCCAAAGGCGGAATCTCCCGCATCGTTCCGCGACTCAGGGAAGGTGCGGGCGTTGTGACTTCACGCGGCGACGCACATTATGTGGTGACGGAATTTGGTGTGGCTTCGCTGCACGGCAAGAGCGTGCGGGAACGCGCCTGCGAACTGATCAGCATTGCTCACCCCGCACATCGCGACGAGTTGAAGAATTTCGTCCGCGAGGCCTGCTGGTAAACGATTAAGCCCTAAGGCTGGCTTCTCTTTCGGCTCGCAAGGGGACGCTCAATTGAATGTGCGTCCCTTTCCCTTTTTGGGACCAGACGCGGATTCCCGCCTCCAGCTTTAGGGCGCGTTCGCCCATATTGCGCAGGCCATTGCCGCCCTTGTCGGCCGCATTCCTCATATCGAATCCCACCCCATCATCATCAATCGTAAGGACAACGTGATTACCCTCCCGCTTCAACGATAGATCTACATTTTGCGCATACGCATGCTTGCGAATATTGTTCAGCGCCTCCTGGACAATGTAGACGAGCTCATCGGTCTGGGCTTCGCTCAGGCCAAGCACCGTAACTTTTGGAGGAGGGGTGTAATGCACGTTCAACAAGGTGTTGGCGTGCAACTCACGCGCCATTTGCGCCAGGCTGCTGGCCAGGTTCTGCCCCTGGTAACGGCCTGTGCGCAGACCCAGAATGTAGTTGCGCAAATCGCGCAGGACCTGGCTCAAATCATTGATGGACCGGTTGACGCGATGTTGCGCTTCATTTGGATTCTTTTCAATTTGATGTTGAGCTTCTTGTAACGACAACCCTGTGGCGTAGACCAGTTGCATAATGCCATCGTGCAATGCCATGCCAAATCGCTCGCGCTCCTGCAACACAGCCAGCTCCTGGGTCTTTCGGTAAAGTTGCGCGTTTTCAATAGCAATCGCGGCTTGAGTGGCAAATTTCTCCAGGAGCAGACAATCAGTCTTGTCGAAATTCAACAATTCTTCATCGCCGGAAGGCCCGGCAACATAACGGTCAGCAACATAGAGGTTGCCGAATATCTCTCCCTTGGATTTAATGGGAACACCCAGCAGGGATTTCATCGGCGGGTGGTTTGGGGGGAAACCGGCCGAGCGCGGGTCTTTTTCAATGTCATTCACAATCAATGTCTGCCCCCCGGGGCTGAGCAGCACACCCAGGAGGCCGTGACCCTGCGGGGGAGGACCAATGCGTGTGCGTTCCTCCTCCGTAACCCCCGAGGTGATGAATTGCTTAATGCGGCTGGTTTCCGCGTCGGCCACACCCAAGGCGCCGTACTTGGCGTGCAGCAGCGAGCGGCTGAGGTCCACCACTTTTTGCAGCACGTTTTGCAGATCCAATTCCGTGGTGAGAGCCAGGGCAGCCTCGTGCAAGGCTTCGACTTGAAGCACACTCTGGCGGACCTCTTCTTCGCGGCGTTCGATGTAGCCAAAGAAGATGATGGAAAAGATAATGGCTCCCAGGGCTACGGCTAAGTAGGAATACAGATCACCTTCCAGGGTGCGGTCTGGCGGTACCAGGTTGTCGTGCGCGAAGAGAACCCCCACCATGAAAAGAAGCGGGAGCAAGACCGCAACCCACTTCAATTGGCGGTTGCTCATGGGGCGGGAACCCCCATGCTATAATTTTGCATAGAGAAAATTATACATGCGGAGCCTAGCGCCAAATCATGCTCAAAATACTGCTCGTTGACGATCACGAGGTTGTGCGCCTGGGGTTGAAATCGCTCCTCTCGCATTATCCCAAATTCGAAGTAGTGGCCGAAGCCGGCAACGCCGACGACGCTATTCGCCTGGCCGCTGAATACAAGCCCGATGTGGTGGTTATGGATATACGCCTGCCGGGCAAAAGCGGCATCGACGCCACGCGGGAAATCACCAGCAAGCACAAGGACACAAAAGTCATCATGCTAACCACCTTCGCCGATGACGAACTCCTGTTCGACGCGATCTCGGCAGGGGCATCGGGATACGTGCTGAAGCAGATCGATAGTGGGGAACTGATCAACGCGCTGGAACGCATCGGCCGGGGAGAATCCCTGTTGGACCCCGCAGTCACACAGCAGGTTTTCAAGCGCATGCGTGAGAGCACGCGCAAGGCGGAAACGGAAGCCTTTACGCCGCTCACCGAGCAGGAGCTGAAAGTATTGGCCCTGGTCGCCCAGGGGAAGCGAAATAAAGAAATCGCCCAGGAGGTCTTCCTGAGCGAGAAAACGGTGCGTAACTACGTAAGTTCCATCCTCAGCAAGCTGGGCCTCGCCACCCGTTCTGAGGCCGCGGCCTACGCCGTGAAGCATCGCATCGAGAACTTCGCACCGCTGGACAAATAGGGTTCAATCACCCTCGGAGGATGGTATGGAAAGCATGTGGATCGTTCGGCTGGCGGTGAACGCGGTGGCGTTGTACGCCGCCATTTATATTGTGCCGGGACTGCAGGGATCGGTGGTCAACGAAAACTGGGTCACCTACGTGATCCTGGGGTTGATCTTTGGCTTGATCAATGTCTTTATTCGCCCTATTGTCAAATTAGTCACCTGCCCGTTCTACATCCTCACTCTGGGCCTTTTCAGCCTGATCGTCAATACCGCGCTTTTTTGGTTAACTCTTCGAGTTGGCTCGTGGTTCGACGTCACGCGCCCCGTGGACGATTTTTGGGCACTATTCCTGGGCGCGATCGTGGTCAGCTTGGTAAGCATGTTGCTCTACGCGGTGATACCCGATAATGGACGGCCGTCAGCTTCAGTAAAGCGGCCAAGATAAGGAACAATACTTTAGACAACAAAGAGCGCCTCTGGGCGCTCTTTTTGCTTTAGCTCTTTATCGAATCCAAATATTCGTCCATTGCACTGAGCAATTCTTCGACATCGCTGAGGCCCAGCTCGCCCATATGGCCGATGCGGAAGGTTTTTCCTTTAAGCGGGCCATATCCGTTGGCGATGCGCATGCCGCGCTCGCCAAGGAACGCGTTGAGCTTGCCCACATCGATGCCCATAGTGTTGTCGATGGTGGTGACCGTCTTCGAGCGATAGCCTTCCGGGGCGTAGAGGTCCAGGCCGCGGCCCAAAGCCCACTTCTGCGCCAGTTCCGCCATGGCGGCGTGGCGCGCAAAGCGCGCCTCGAGGCCTTCCTTGAGGATGCGCTGCAATTGCATGTCCAGCGCATAGACCAGGCCGATGGCTGGAGTGGCCGGCGTTGAGTCTTTGAGGCGGTGTTTTTCCAGGCGGACGAGATCAAAGTACCAGCCGCGATTTTGTACCGCTTCGGCTTTCTGCATGGCGCGGTCATTGACCGCGGCCAGGGCGATGCCCGGTGGTAAGGCCAGTGCTTTCTGCGCCGAAGTGAGCACCATATCGAGCCCCCAGGCATCCATCTCAATGCGGTCACCCGCCAGCGAGGAAACCGCGTCCACGCAGATCAAAGTGTCGGGGCTGATGTCGTGGATTACCGCGGCTATTTCTTTTACAGGATTCACCAACCCGGTCGAGGTTTCGTTGTGAACGATCAGGACGGCTTCGTACTTTTGTTTCTTCACCGCCGCGGCAACCAGTTCCGGGGTGATGGGTTGTTTCCAATCGGCTTGAACGACGTCGGTCTCTTTCCCATTGGTTTCGGAAACCTGCTGCCAGCGGGCGGCAAAAGCGCCGTTCACGCAACAAAGCAGCCGCTGGTTGGCGAAATTTCGCACGGCCGCTTCGTGGAAACCGGTGCCGGAGGAAGCACTGATGAAGACGCGATATTGCGTCATGAATATTTTTTGCGCGTTCTCTGCCGAACGCCGGAAGATTTCTTCGAACTGCGCGCTGCGATGCGGCAGCATGGGCTGCGTTTGCGCTTTGGCTATTTCTTCGTTTACGTCTACCGGACCTGGGATAAACAAATGGCCCATTCAAGCCTCCAGTAAAACAGTTGACAGTTTACAGTTGACAGAAATAATTAGTAGAGGATTGTAACCATTTTCGAGAACCCCCGTAACGCTTGTTTAGACTGTTCGAAATAAGCCTTGCGAAGGTTGGACTTGAAAATTATGCCTCCTTAAATCCAACCTTCGCAAGGCTGCTTCTATCGACACGCCGAGATCAGGCCGCCAAAAACGTCGCACCAGAGATAGTTGGCGTCCACGTACCAGAAGAAGAATATGGCCGCGCAGGCCCCCAGGATCAATAACACCGCGCCGATCAGCATCCAACGTTGGGTAAACAGCGGAAGGCGAATACCGCCGCGGCGCGGGCGCCGTCGTGCAGGAGGCGCCGCCGGTTCCGGTGCAACTGGTAGCGGCTCAGGAATGGCTGCTTTGGCGGGCGGCAGAGGTGCAGGAGCAGGGGTTGGCGTCCTCGACGGTGATGTACTGGGCTTCAATAATGGCGCCGGAACTCCGAGGGTGCCGGCTTCATCGGCTGGCACGGCTTCATAAATAAATGAAACCCGGTCGCCCAAGCGGATGCTGGCGCCGGGCTGCAGAGGTACGACACCTTTGATGCGCTGCTCATTGATGAAGGTTCCATTGGTCGAACCCAGATCCTCGACGGCGTAACCGCCGCTCTGCGCGATCAGCCGCGCGTGTCGGCGGGAGACTTCGACATCGTTGATGACTAAATTACAGGCCGGATCGCGACCCAACAACAGGCTTCGCCCTTCCAAATCGGTACGTTGGCCCGGAGTGGGTCCTTCTTTCATGGTGAGAGTGAACACAACAGTTTCTCCCTAGCAGGGGTGAGTCTACATATTTAAGTGCGGCTGCGCAACGGGATTGCTGGCCAAACCAGAGCAGATTGCTTCACTGGCAAAGTAGCTCGCTCGCAATACGGGGCGCATCGAAAATGCGCCCCTAGATTTGCAGCCCTTCCTCAGCCACTTGCATCTCGAAGCCGAAAATGACGCCAAACGCATCCACCACTTTATCGATTACACGTTGCATGCCAGGCGCGGGGTCCAGCAGGTATTCCAAGCTGATCTGGTTCTGGTTCTCCAGGCCGCAGGCGATGATGCCTTTCCAATAGCTCATGTCGGGGGCCACATTGAGAGCGAAGCCGTGGCGAGAGATGCCTCGGGAATCCACCTTGACCCCTATGGAAGCAATCTTGCTGGGGGCCTGTTTGAGTTCGGGGGGGCAATGCAAACAACGAGAAGCCACATCGGGCTGGACCCAGACTCCGGTTTGCCCTG